>NZ_JBHJYS010000003.1:122981-557582 GCF_042270245.1 Streptomyces sp. NPDC055955 | reverse complement strand
GGCTGAGACCTGATGCCGAGCCGATTGTGGTGAAGTGGATGATCCTATGCTGTCGAGAAAAGCCTCTAGCGAGTTTCATGGCGGCCCGTACCCTAAACCGACTCAGGTGGTCAGGTAGAGAATACCGAGGCGTTCGGGTGAACTATGGTTAAGGAACTCGGCAAAATGCCCCCGTAACTTCGGGAGAAGGGGGGCCATCACTGGTGAGAGGACTTGCTCCTCGAGCTGGGGGTGGCCGCAGAGACCAGCGAGAAGCGACTGTTTACTAAAAACACAGGTCCGTGCGAAGCCGTAAGGCGATGTATACGGACTGACGCCTGCCCGGTGCTGGAACGTTAAGGGGACCGGTTAGTGCACTTTCGGGTGTGCGAAGCTGAGAACTTAAGCGCCAGTAAACGGCGGTGGTAACTATAACCATCCTAAGGTAGCGAAATTCCTTGTCGGGTAAGTTCCGACCTGCACGAATGGCGTAACGACTTCTCGACTGTCTCAACCATAGGCCCGGTGAAATTGCACTACGAGTAAAGATGCTCGTTTCGCGCAGCAGGACGGAAAGACCCCGGGACCTTTACTACAGTTTGATATTGGTGTTCGGTTCGGCTTGTGTAGGATAGGTGGGAGACTTTGAAGCGGCCACGCCAGTGGTTGTGGAGTCGTCGTTGAAATACCACTCTGGTCGTGCTGGATGTCTAACCTGGGTCCGTGATCCGGATCAGGGACAGTGTCTGATGGGTAGTTTAACTGGGGCGGTTGCCTCCTAAAGAGTAACGGAGGCGCCCAAAGGTTCCCTCAGCCTGGTTGGTAATCAGGTGTTGAGTGTAAGTGCACAAGGGAGCTTGACTGTGAGACCGACGGGTCGAGCAGGGACGAAAGTCGGGACTAGTGATCCGGCGGTGGCTTGTGGAAGCGCCGTCGCTCAACGGATAAAAGGTACCCCGGGGATAACAGGCTGATCTTCCCCAAGAGTCCATATCGACGGGATGGTTTGGCACCTCGATGTCGGCTCGTCGCATCCTGGGGCTGGAGTCGGTCCCAAGGGTTGGGCTGTTCGCCCATTAAAGCGGTACGCGAGCTGGGTTTAGAACGTCGTGAGACAGTTCGGTCCCTATCCGCTGTGCGCGTAGGAATATTGAGAAGGGCTGTCCCTAGTACGAGAGGACCGGGACGGACGAACCTCTGGTGTGCCAGTTGTCCTGCCAAGGGCATGGCTGGTTGGCTACGTTCGGAAAGGATAACCGCTGAAAGCATCTAAGCGGGAAGCCTGCTTCGAGATGAGTATTCCCACCCCCTTTGAGGGGTTAAGGCTCCCAGTAGACGACTGGGTTGATAGGCCAGATCTGGAAGCCCGGTAACGGGTGGAGGTGACTGGTACTAATAGGCCGAGGGCTTGTCCTCAGTTGCTCGCGTCCACTGTGTTGGTTCTGAAACCACGAACAACCCCGCGTTTGTCACAGAGCGTGGTGCGGTTGACAGTTTCATAGTGTTTCGGTGGTCATAGCGTGAGGGAAACGCCCGGTTACATTCCGAACCCGGAAGCTAAGCCTCACAGCGCCGATGGTACTGCAGGGGGGACCCTGTGGGAGAGTAGGACGCCGCCGAACTATTTTTGATAAAAAGCCTCGTTCCCCGAGTGAAAACTCGGGGAACGAGGCTTTTTTGTGTTCAGGCGCATTCGGATTCACGCCGGCTCCACGACGAGGAATCCGGATGCTTCCGCACGCAGGCCGTCGTACGCGTACTTGTCGAGGTCGAACGTCGTGAGGATCAGGACCCGGGTGCGTCGCCGGACGCGACGATGCGGCGTGCTTGAGCGTGTTGGTGCGCGCCTCCTGCACGAACCGATACACCGTCAGTTCCTTGCCGGGAGCGAGCGAGCCGGGTCGGCCGCGCAGGGCGAGACGTACGGGCAGGCCCGCCGCGCGGACCCTGTCGACGAGCCGGTCCAGGTTCGTGAGTGCCGACTGGGGCGCCAACTCGGCTGCGGGCATGGTCTCTTGGCGCAGTACCTCGAGAAGGCGGCGCAGTTCCGTGAGGGCTTGGCGGCTCGTCGTGGCGATGGCCTCCGGTGCCTGTCCCGTGCGTTCGGGGTTCTTGGCCGCCGCGTAGGCGCCTCCGTCGGCCAGACCCGTGATGACGGAGAGGTTGTGGCCGATGATGTCGTGCATCTCGCCGGCGATGCGCGTGCGTTCCGCCGCAGCGGCGAGCTGGGCCTGCTGGTCGCGCTCGCCTCGAGTCGGTGGGCGCGCTCGACGAGAAACGATGTGTACTCCCGACGGCTGCGGACCGCGATGCCGAGCGGCGCCACGAAGGTGATCGCCCACACCTGCGGGACGATCCGCTGGTCCCAACCGCCCTTCGGATGGCGGACGACGCCCACGACGACCGGCACCAGGGTCAGCGCGCAGGCGGCCGGGAGCAGTTTCGGCGGGCGGCGCAGGGCGACGTTGAACACGGCGGCGAGCTGGAGCAGCGCGCCGGTCCAGATGGTGACGGCGCCGGCCGCCACCATCACCGCGAGTGCCGTCATCGGCCGTGTGCGTCGCCACAGCAGTGGCACCGTCGGCGCGAGGCTCAGGCACAGTCCTGCGGACCCGGTACGTCGGTGCTGGGGGCGATGTTCCGAAGGCGGGGGGACGGGCGGGGGCGGGGCGTCCGACCGTGGTTCGGAGCTGCCGAAATGCTGTAGTACCCCGGTCCGACGGTCCCGTAGGGTCCGCCCCATGGAGCCTGCCGAGAAGTACGTCGTCCGTCCTGTCCGGTCGCAGGAGTGGGAGGCGGTGCGGGAGATCCGGCTCGCCGCCCTGCGCGATCCGGCGGCGCCGATCGCCTTCCTGGAGACGTACGAGACCGCGGTCGCGCGGCCCGAGGAGTTCTGGCGGGACCGGGCCGGACGCTTCGAACTCGACGGTTCCGGGAACCAGTTCGTCGCCGAGGGAGCGGACGGCCGGTGGTGGGGGACCGTGACCGTACGGGTGGAGGAGGCCGGGGCGCCGCTCGCGTTCGGCGACACGAGCGACGTGCGGCAGGCCCATCTCGTCGGCGTGTACGTGCGGCCCGAGTGCCGGGGGAGCGGCGTGAGCGAGGCGCTGTTCCTGGCGGCCGTGAAGTGGGCGCGTTCGCTGGAGGGCCTGGAGCGGGTGCGGCTGTACGTGCACCAGGACAACGCGCGGGCGCAGGCGTTCTACCGGCGGTTCGGCTTCCGTCGCAGCGGGGCGAGCGTGGCGGTGCCGGGCGACCCGTCGAAGGTCGAGTACGAGATGGTGCTGGAGCGGCCGTGACAAGCCTTACGGGGCCGGGAGTTCGGCGTGCGGCCAGCGGGCTCGGCCCTGCTCCCGGGACCGGAGGAGGGCCAGGGTCGGCAGACCCCGGTCCGCTCCGGTGGACAGCAGCTCCGGCAGCTGGGGAAGCGGAGCCACCGCGGCGACGTCGTCGAGGACGAGCGTCATTGGTGGGTCGAGCCGACCGGCTGATGACCGTTCGGCCATGCGCCGGCCGTGCTCGACCACGCTTGAGGCGAGGGCCGTGAGGAGGGGCATCGCCCCCGGGTCCGCCTTGGGATCCTCGATGGCTTCACCCACCACATAAAGCGTGCCCCCTTCGTTCGCAAAGGAATCCAGGGTGAGCGCATCAGTTCGGTTTGGGGTGCACGCCTCGCGGATGTGGACGGAGAACAGTGAGGACAGTGCGCGGGCCGTCAACTCCTGTGCCATGTCCCGGCGTTCGGGATGCGAGGTGAGCGCTGCCTCCAGCTCGCCCGCGGAGCCGGCCGCCGCCTTCGGGCTCGTACGCAGGATGCGTACGGCCTCCTGGACCTGGGTGCCCTGTGCCCAGCGGTGCACGTGCCGGAACGGCTTCGTGTCCACGGCGGCGGCGTGCAGAAAGCTGCGCAGCAGCGTCTCCGCCGTGTCGGCGGTGGCCGCGTCGAGTCTGGCGGTGGGCCGGATCGGGGCGAGGAGGGCGGCAGCCCGGGAGGCGGCCGTGGGCTTGTCCTCGCAGCCCTGCGCCGGGTTCCAGTGGAGGCGGGCCGGGGTGTCGCACAGGTGGGTGGGGTCGTAGACGAGGACGGGACCGAGCTTCGACCGGGCGTCCTTGGTCTCCGCCCAGACACTCGCCGACGACGTGACGACGAGGACGGGCCCCTCGGCGTCCCTGATCGCCTGAATGGCCCGGGGAGCGCGGGTCTCGGCGGGCCCGAGGACGACGGGCCCGCGAGGGGCGGGGACGGTCGAGGGGGCGGCCGGGGCGGCGGGACTCTCGTGACGCTCCTGCTTCTCGTGGTGCTCCTGGGGCTCCGGCCCGGCTGCCGGGACCTCGGAGACCGCGGCCCGGGGAACGGGGGCGGCCGCAGGCGCCGGCTCGATCGAAGAAGCGACGGCCGCCTCCGCGCGGCCCCTCCGCCGTACGGCCCGCCACCGCGCCACCGTCCCCGCGACGAACACCGCGAGCACGATCAGCACGAGGACCTGGCCGATGAACAGGCCCCAGAACAGCCCGTACCCGGAGAGCTGCCCGGCCGGGGTGTCCGGCCACGCGCCCGGCAGGTCGTGCGGGCGGCCGATGAGGGAGCGCATCGCCACCGGCGTGTGGCGGACCGTCACGCCGTCCGGCCAGGAGCCTTTGGAGAACAGGCCCGACAGGCCCGTCGCCGTCCACACCATGACGGTCATGCCGAGCAGGAACGCGAGCACGCCGAGGAGCAGCCCGTCGGGAACGCCGCGTTGCCGTTCCCGCGGGACCGGGCCGCCCCGGCCCCGGTCCCCGTACCTGTCGTCCTGCTCGTAGGCGTCGTGCCGCCGCATGCCGCTCTCGCTCTCGCCGAGCCCCACCAGTAATTCCCGGACCTCAGGCCACCGTCGACTCCGACGAGTCCTTCAGCCGGTCGCCCATGTGCTGTTCCACGAAGGCGGCCGCCCGCTCCTCCGCCTCCAGGTCGGCGGCGCGCATGGCGTCGTCGTCGCCGAGCGCCTCGGCGGAGGACTCCGTCATGGCCCGGTCGGTGAAGACCAGGGGCCGTTCCGTCTCGGTGATGAGGTGCTTCACGACCTGGACGTTCCCGTTCACGTCCCAGACCGCGATGCCCGGGGTCAGCGAGGGGATGATCTCCACGGCCCAGCGTGGCAGGCCGAGTACGAGACCGGTGGCCCGTGCCTCGTCGGCCTTCTGGGCGTAGATGGTCCTGGTCGAGGCCATCTTCAGGATCGCGGCCGCCTCCTTGGCCGCGGCCCCGTCGACCACGTCACTGAGGTGGTGGACGACGGCCACGAACGACAGACCGAGGCGCCGGCCGAACTTCAGGAGCCGCTGGAACAGCTGCGCCACGAACGGTGAGTTGATGATGTGCCACGCCTCCTCCACCAGGAAGATGCGCTTCTTGCGGTCCGGCCGGATCCAGGTGTGCTCCAGCCACACACCCACGATCGCCATCAGGATCGGCATGGCGATGGAGTTGCGGTCGATGTGGGACAGGTCGAAGACGATCAGCGGGGCGTCGAGGTCGATACCGACCGTGGTCGGACCGTCGAACATGCCGCGCAGGTCACCGTCCACGAGACGGTCGATGACCAGGGCGACGTCAAGTCCCCACGCCCGTACGTCGTCTATGGCCACGTTCATCGCTTCCGCCGACTCGGGTTCCGGGTGGCGGAGCTGCTCGACGATGTCGGTCAGGACGGGCTGGCGCTCGACGATGGTCTCGTTGACGTAGGCGTGCGCGACCTTGAGGGCGAAGCCCGAGCGCTCGTCGAGGCCGTGCCCCATGGCGACCTCGATGATCGTCCGGAGCAGGGCGAGCTGCCCGGTCGTCGTGATCGCCGGGTCGAGCGGGTTGAGCCGGATCCCCATGTCCAGAGCGGCCGTCGGGTCCAGCCGGATAGGAGTTATGCCCAGCTCCTGGGCGATGAGGTTCCACTCGCCGACCCCGTCCTCACCCTGCGCGTCGAGGACGACGACCTGGCGGTCCCTGAACCTCAGCTGCCGCAGGACGTACGTCTTCTCCAGCGCGGACTTGCCGTTGCCGGACTCGCCGAGGACCAGCCAGTGCGGGGCGGGCAGCTGCTGCCCGTACAGCTGGAAGGGGTCGTAGATGTAGCCCTTGCCGGAGTACACCTCGCGGCCGATGATGACGCCCGAGTCGCCGAGGCCGGGGGCGGCCGTCGGCAGGTAGACCGCCTGAGCCTGCCCCGTCGACGTACGGACCGGAAGCCGGGTCGTCTCCACCTTCCCGAACAGGAAGGAGGTGAAGGCGTCCGTGGCCATGGACAGCGGATCCCGCATCTCAGAGCCCTGCCTCTACCGTCGGATGCCGGTCGCGAACGGCAATGTGTTGACGAAGGCCCTGTGGTGCTCGCGGTCGCACCACTCCAGCTTCAGATAGGACTTGCCGGCGGAGGCGCGGATCGTGCGCTTGTCGCGCGCGAGGCTCTCCGGTGAGCGGGAGGAGACGGTGATGTAACCGACGAGGTTGACCCCGGCCGCGCCGCTGGCGAGGTCCTGGCCGCGCTGGTCGAGACGGGTGTTCGCGGCGACATCACGCGGGTCCACGGTCCGGTTCATCTTGGCGGCGCGGCTGGCCTCCGCCTCGTCGTTCGTCTTCTCCGTGAGCATCCGCTCGATGGCGACCTCGGTGGGTTCCAGGTCCATCGTGACGGCCACGGTGCGGATGACGTCGGGGGTGTGGACGAGGAGCGGCGCCAGGAAGTTCACGCCGACCGGCGTCATCGGCCACTCCTTCACCCAGGCGGTGGCGTGGCACCAGGGCGCGCGCGTCGACGACTCGCGCGTCTTGGCCTGGAGGTAGGTCGGCTCCATCGCGTCGAGTTCAGCCGGCCAGGCATTGCGCTTGGTCATGGCCTGGATGTGGTCGATCGGATGGTCCGGGTCGTACATGGAGTGCACGAGCGAGGCGAGCCGCCCCTGCCCGAGCGGCTGCCGCACCCGGATGTCGGCCTCCTGAAGGCGCGAGCAGATGTCGGTCAGCTCGCGCGCCATGACGACCGCGAGCCCGGCGTCCCGGTCGACCTTGCGGCCGCTGTGGGGACGGGCCGCGCGGGCCATGGCGTGCGCCTCGGCGGCCAGCTCGCGGGTGTAGTGCATGCAGGCCACGAGGTAGGCGCGGTGCTGCTCGCTGCTCGTCGACACCATCGACTGGAGCTGGTCGTACGACTGCTGCAGCCAGCCCGGCGCACGGTCGTCGCCGCGCACGGCGACGTCCTTGGCGTGCGCGTCAGGATCGGCGGGGAGCGTACGGGCGAGCATCTGGAGCCGCGTGACGAAGCCGTCCCCATTGGCGACGTGCTTCAGGAGCGTCCCGAACCGGTCGACCAGCGCCTCCTGGTCCTCACTGTCCCGCAGCCCGACGCCGGGCCCCTCGATCTCGATCGCGGCCGTCACCGTCCGCCGGTCGGCGTGCAGCAGCACGGCGATCTCGTCCGGCCCGAACGGCGCCGCCAGCCACGTCAGCCGGCCGATGCCGGGCGGCGGCCCGATCTCCACCTCGCGCCCGTCCAGCCGCACGCCCGCGTCCATGGCCCGCGAACGGTACGTCGTACCCCTCTTCAGCTGGCGCTTGTAACTGCGGTTGATCTCGAACCATTTGTAGAAGGTGCGGTGCTTGTACGGGATGTAGACGGCCGCGAGCGCGATCAGCGGGAAGCCCAGGAGCAGCGTGATGCGCAGGGACAGGGCGGGGACGAGGAGCCCGCACATCATGCCCAGGAAAGCGCCCCCGATGATGAGGGCGATCTCGCCGGTCTCGCGGTTCTTGCCGACGATGGCGTTCGGCCGGGCACGGCCGATCAGATACGTACGGCGGGGCGTGACCGATGGGGACACATGGGACTGGGTCGTCAACGCCCTGCACCTCCTTGCCGATTGCTGTTGCCGGTGTTACCGCCGCTGCGCGTACTGCTCGCGTGCGGCGTGCTCGTGGGACTCGTACGGGGCGGAGGTGCGGCGGAGGGGACAGGTCCGCCGCCACCGCCACTGCCCCCGGAGGAGGGGCGTGTGCTGTGTGCGGCCACGCCTCCCGACAGGGGGTTCGCGGGGCGGGCCTGGGACTGGCCGCCACCGCTGCCGCCGCCACCGTCCGCGCGGGCGCTGTGCGTCTTGATGCCCTGCGAGACGAGTGCGGCGGGCGAACTGATGACCGCGGCCGCCTTGCCCTCGGCGCCGCGCATGATGCGGTTGTTACGGCCGTTGGCGATCTCGTCGCCGAAGCCGGGTACGAAGCGGTAGATCATGCCGCTGGCGAAGATCGCGAGCAGCACGATCGCGAGACCGGAGACGACGGCGGCGAGCGAGTCCGGCCCTTCTGACCCGGACAACGCGCCGGCCAACCCGAGCACGATGACGATCACCGGTTTCACCAGGATCACGGCGATCATCACGCCGGCCCAGCGGCGGACGTGACCCCACAGGTTCTTGTCGACGAGCCCCGCGTAGACGACGACCCCGAGCAGCGCGCCGACGTACAGCAGGACGGCCCGCAGATACAGCTCCAGGTACAGCACGCCCGCGGCGAGGATCGACACGAGCGAGACGACGATCAGCATGATCGGCCCGCCCCCTATGTCGTCACCCTTCTTCAGCGCACCGGAGAACGTCCCGAAGAACGCGTCGGTCTGGTCGCCGGTGGCTTTGGCCAGCACGTCCGACACGCCGTCCGTCGCCGATACGACGGTGTAGAGGATCAGCGGCGTGAACGCGGACGCGATGACCGTGAGCCAGAGGAACCCGATGGCCTCGGAGAGGGCGGTGCCGAGGGGGACACCCCGGACGGCCCTCTTGGCCACGGCGAGCAGCCACAGCAGCAACGTGAGAATCGCCGACGCCGCGAACACGATGGCGTACTGCTGAAGGAACTTCGGGTTGGTGAAGTCGACGTTGGCGTTCTGCTTGATGGACTTGCTGAGCATGTCCACGGTCCAGGACGCGGCGTCGGCACAGCCCTTGGCGAGGGAGGAGAGGGGGTCCAGGGGGTTGGTGGTGCCGGGGGGTGTGGCGGGACCACCCCCACTGGACTTTCCGTTGCCGCGTTCGCAGTACTGCTTGGCGGGTCCGACGATGAGGTCGCACTTGTCGTCGCCGGGCGCCGCGTAGGCGCGGGTCGCCAGCAGGACGGCTGCGGTCTGGACGGCTGCTGCGGCGCCGGCGAGCTTCAGCAGAGGGCGACTACCGGGCATAGGTGAACCCTCCGTACTGCTCAACGGCCTTGGCGATCTCGTCGGCCGACGAGATCTTGTTGTCGCCGTTCACAGGGGACGGTCCGTCCTTCTGGGAGAAGCTCTCGACCTTCCAGTCGCCGTCCGTCCAGCGCAGCTTCAGAGTCATCGTGAACCAGTCGTTCGTGACGGGGTTCTTCGTGCTCTCACCAGCTGTGCCGAAGGCACCCGTGCACCAGACCTCAGCGGTCGCCGTGCCGTCCGCGTACGCCGTGGTCCTGGTCCCGACCGGGACGGTCCTCGACACGTACGTCTGGCCTGCCGGAGCGTTGCCGTTCGTGTCCAGTCCGAGACGGCTGAGGAAGTCGGAGGAGTACGCCTTGTCGAACTTGGCCTCCAGCCCGGCGACCTTGTCGCGAACGAAGAGCTGGCTGACGATCTCGGTCCGGCGGTCCGGCTTCAGGATGTCGGCGGAAACCAGAGCCACCGCATAGTTCGCGGCAGCGCTCTGCGCCCCCTGCTTGTCATGGGCGAACCCGGACGCGACCGGCTTCGTCCCCGTAGGGGCGGTCGGAGACGTGTCCGGCTTCTTCGCGTCGCTGTCCGAAGAGGAATCGCCTCGGTTGGCGAAGGCGATCGCCGCGACGAGGAGGACCACCACTCCGACCACCGTGATGAGACTGCGTGACGAAGAGCGGGCAGGTCTGCGCGCAGCGCCCCCGTACACATCGCCCTGCCCTCCGTCGGGCAGGCGCGTGCGGGTCTGGCCTGTGCCGCCGTAGAGGTCGTCGTCGTTGCCGTCGCCCGGACTCATCCCGCGTACGCCCCCTCAGGCTCGTGCTGAACCGCCGCGTACGACGGTAGCCGCGCTGCTTTCCGCGCGGGCGCGGTGTGGTGACTCGACATCAGGGAGTTGCAACCTCAGTGCAGGTGAGACCGGAGCGGGCGGAACAGGGCCTAGATCGCCATGCCGTACACGATGGTGAAGAGCGTGCCGAGTGAGCCGATGATGAATACGCCGGTCAGGCCCGCGATGATGAGGCCCTTGCCCTGCTCGGCGCTGAAGGTGTCGCGCAGGGCCGTCGCGCCGATCCGTTGCTTGGCCGCGCCCCAGATGGCGATGCCCAGACACAGCAGGATCGCCACCGCCATCACGACCTCGACCATCACCTGTGCTTCCTTGCCCAGGTTCTGGAATGGGCCCCAGTCGGGGGCGATCCCGCCGATGATGGTGTCGATGTTGCCCTTGCCGGCTGCCAGCAGCATGTGTAACTCACCGCCCCATGTGGGTAGTTCTGTCGCCCCCGCCGCAGCGCAGAGGTCAGGCCCATTCTTGCCCAGATCGCCGCGGATGCCTGCCGACTTGGCGCCATTCCTTGGCTGAGTTCCAACGTCTTCACAGGGTTGCGTATACGACGGAACGTATGGTCACTCTGTGTATCACGCTGCGTCACTCCGGGCAATGAACGTCAGGTCTGTGCCGTGACCTGGACGGTCACGATTCGTTGGCCACTCACTGGCGGTCACCGGATGCGCCGGAGGCCCTCGGCGAAGGGGTCGAACTCGCCCGCCTGTAAGCCCAGCACGAAGAGTCCCGCTTCGTCGTGGGGCGTGGGCGTCCTTCCCGGCGGCCACCGATGAAAAGCGAATTGGGTGGCTGGGGCCCGTGGGTGGTCACGGGCGGCCTCCGTACGCCGTCCTTTCGTCCGCGGCCAGGCGGGGGCTGACTTTCGCCGCCTGATGTTCGTACGGGGAAGGGGGGTTCCTCATTCGCTCCGACCACCCATGGCCCCCGGCCACCAAGACAAGGCAAGGCAGGGCAAGGCAAAGCCAAAGGCCAAAGACGGCAGCTACGGGGTGGTGGGGAGGGGAGGGCGGGTGGGCTGCTGACTGCTTCGTCGGCGGGACGGGAGCAATTCCCGAAACTGATGCGGACTGGACCGAACCGGCGCGCGCTGGAGCGGAATGACCCTAATCTGCCAGTCATTTGAGCTCGGGGACGAGGGCGCTTCCCCTAGCTGGGAATTCGCGGAGGGCGAGGAGGGCGTGCAGTCCGAAGAGGGGCGAGTGGCAGATCTGGGCCACCGTGGGGGTCCCCGCTGACGGGCCGCAGCCGCGAGCGAGACGCACGACGGCCCGGCGTCTGCCGCGAGCGCGGCCCCTCACATGCCGCGAGCGGGACACGCGACCGACCGGCCCGCCCCCGCGCGCTCTTCTTGCTGTTGCTGCCTGCTTTTCGTCTGTTGTCCTTGGTGGGCCGGAGCCCATTGGGGTTGAAGGGCGAAATTGGCCATCCCCAACCCCGTACGAACATCGGCCGACGAAAGTCAGCCCCCACCGAGCCGCGGACGAAAGGACGGCGTACGGAGGCCGCCCGCAACCACCCTGTCACCTCAGCCACCCCATCTGCTTTTGATCGGTGACCCGCACCCGCCCCCCGCCGAACCCGAGCCCCGAACCCGAGCCCCGAACCCCGAACCCCGAAGGCAGAGCGGCGCAGGCGGAGCGGCGAAAGTGTTGGCGCGGCCTCGTGCGCGCCGGTGTGTGTGATTCGGACAATCCGGAGGGTGCGTCTTCGTCATGAGGGTCGGTGAGAACACGGCCCACCTACACTGAGGCCCGGCGTACTACCGGGCTTCGAGGGGCGGTTGACGGTGCGTAAGGCGTGGGTCGTCGGGGGTGCGCTCGCCGCCGGGGGGACCGGTTTCGTGACGCTGCTCGTCGTCGGTACGTTCATGGCCGCCGGCAGTCTCGCGAGCGGGGTCGGCAAGGGGGCCGTGGGGCTCGCCAAGGGCGCCGTGCCGAGTGCGTACCAGTCGATCGTGCAGGAGTGGGGGAATCTCTGCCCCGCGATCAATCCGGCTTTGCTCGCCGCGCAGTTGTATCAGGAGAGCGGGTTCAACCCGAACGCGAAGAGCCCGGCGAAGGCGCTCGGGATAGCGCAGTTCATCCCGGGGACCTGGGCCGCGCACGGGGTCGACGGGGACGGGGACGGGGACCGGGACATCTGGGATCCGAAGGACGCCATTCCGTCCGCGGCCTCGTACGACTGCTCGCTCGCCAAGTACGTGAAGGACGCGCCGGGCAACCAGACCGAGAACATGCTCGCCGCGTACAACGCGGGCGCGTACGCCGTCATCAAGTACGGGGGTGTGCCGCCGTACCGCGAGACGCAGAACTACGTGAAGACGATCACGAACCTGGAGAAGAGCTTCGCGCGGCCGGTCGGCCGGGTGCAGCCGTCGCAGCAGGCGGCGGGCGCCATCTACTACGCGCAGAAGAAGCTCGGGACCGAGTATCTGTGGGGCGGGAACGGGACGGCCGATCAGGGCGGCCGGTTCGACTGCTCGGGGCTGACGCTCGCCGCGTACCGGGAGGTCGGGATCGATCTGCCGCGCGTCGCGAACGACCAGTACAACGCCGGGCCGCATCCCAAGCGGGACGAGCTGCTGCCGGGGGATCTCGTCTTCTTCTCGGACGACCTCACCAACAGCCGTGCGATCCGGCACGTCGGGATCTATGTGGGCGGCGGCTACATGATCGACGCGCCGCGTCCGGGTGCCGTGATCCGGTTCGATCCGGTCGACACACCCGACTATTTCGGGGCGACGCGGGTGACCGAAGATGGTGCGAAAGCGGTGCCGAGTACGAGCCCGGACGGAAACCCCGAAGTGTGACGTGGCCGGAACTCTCCGTCAGAGCCCTGCCCTGAGCTGCGGCTTCGTGTCTCTCTTCGATAACGTCTGCGTGATCATTCGGTGGATTGTGGAACGAAGGAGAGGGGACCGTGCGTTCCTTTTCCTGAGCCGATCGCGGATCGACGAGGACCGCGGATCTATGACCACGGGGGTGGACGAGCGGCGCACGACCGTGTGCGCCCACTGAGCAGCAAGACGAAGGGGCCGCGGCGAGATGGCTGGACTGGCTGGACTCTCGGCACTCGGGGCCTCCGGGTCCAACCCCGACGTCGGTCTGCTCTACGACATCAACGGCCTGGCGAAGGACGCCCCCGGCTGGGTCGACAGCGCCATGGCGTTCGTCGGTGAGTACGGGCTGCTGCTCGCGCTCGTGCTGCTCACGCTGTGGTGCTGGTGGGGCGTGCGGAAGCGGGACTCGCTCGACGACGCCGCCTCGTCCGTCGCCTCCGTCGTGTGGGCGCCGCTCGCCGCCGGGATCGCCGTCCTGGTGAACGTGCCGATCCGCGGTTTCGTCGAACGGCCCAGACCCTTCACCGACCACGACGGCCTCGACGTCCTGGTCAGCGGCAAGACGGACTTCTCCTTCGTCAGCGATCACGCGACGCTCGCCATGGCCATCGGCGCCGGCCTCTTCGTCGCCCACCGGAAGTTCGGGCTCATCGGGCTGGGGCTCGCGGTGGTCGAAGGGTTCTGCCGGGTCTTCATGGGCGTGCACTACCCGACGGACGTCGTCGGCGGATTCGCCCTCGGCACGGCGGTGGCGCTGCTCCTGTCGCCGCTCGCGTCCGCGCTGCTCACCCCGCTGGCGCGCGCCGTCGGCCGGACGTCGCGGCTGCGGTGGCTGGTGTGGTCGCCTAGCGCGGCTTCGCCGGCTCGGGAGACGGTGGAGGTTCCTGAGCCTCGGGAGTCGGAAGAGCGGGACCTGGCCGCTTAGCCTCTTCTGCCGCACGTCGGCACAGGAGGACGGTGCCGCCTGCGGCACCGGCGAGCGCCACGGCGCCGGACGTGACCGCGAGGGAGCCCGCAGCGGGGTGGTCCGAGCCGTCGTCGGTGACGGCGGCGGTCGTGACGCCGAGGGCGAACGCGGCGGCGGCGATCGCGAAGACGGCGGCTATGCGGGGTATCCGGGGCTTGTTCATGGTTCCAGCGGAACGCCGCGCCGTGCTGTGGGCCAGTCGAGGGCGTGTCGGGTGGGCCGTATGTGTGGGCTTACCGCTGGAACGGGTGTGCTTCCGCGCCGTTCCCGGCGCCCTTACGGGGCCGGTGTGGTGCGTCGGGTGAGGGCTCAGAGTGCCTGCGGGAACGTGAAGAAGCGGTTCGGGTCGTACTGCTTCTTGACCGTCGTCAGGCGCGCGGCCGCGTCGCCGTAGTACGCCTTGCGCCAGTCCGTCAGCGTCGGGTCCGTGTAGTTCTGGTACGCCGCCCCCGACGCGTACGGGCGCATCGCCGTGTGGGTGGAATCGAGCCAGCCGCGGGCCGTGGAGCCGGACGTTCCGGCCCGCCAGGACACGATGTACTGCGCGAGCATCCGGGAGCGCCGGTGCACGAAGGCGGTGGCGGTCGGGTCGACGCGGTTGATCGCGCCGCCGAGCGCGGTCAGCGCGATGCTGCCGGCGCCCGAGGTGACGTTCTCCATCTTGGCGAACAGGGCGCGGATGCCGGCCGAGGAGATCGAGCGGTCGAAGAAGTCCGAGCGGGCGGCGTACGTCTCGCGCCCCAGCGCCCCCTGGGTGCTGCGCCCCGGGGTGGTGCCCGGCAGATGGCACATCGCGTCCTCGGCGAACGCCGAGCAGCCCGCGTACACCTCCATCGACTCCCCGTAGGAGCGCCGCTTGAGGGAGACGTTCGACGCGGGGCCGGGGCCGCCGGGGCCGTCGGCGAGGCGGTCGACGGCGTTCTGGAGCTCGCGGTACGTGCCGAGGGAGAACGCGGCGATCGAGATGGTCGGCCGGCCACCCACCGCGTTGGCTATGTGGCAGGACGACCAGATCTCGTCGGGCTGCGAGGGGCCCCATTCCTGCCAGGCCTTGAGGACGGCCGTGGCCTTCGACCACGGCCAGGTCATGTACGCGGAGACGGCCTGCGGGGCGGGGTGCGTGCGGAAGCGGAGCTCGGTGACCACGCCGAAGTTGCCGTTGCCCGCGCCGCGCAGGGCCCAGAACAGGTCCTTGTTCTCGCTCTTGTTCGCGACGACCTGCTTGCCGTCGGCCGTGATCAGCGTGGCCTGGGTGAGACTGTCGCAGGTCAGGCCGTAGGCACGGGAGACGACGCCGTGGCCGCCGCCGAGGGTGAGGCCGGAGACGCCGACGGTGGGGCAGGAGCCGGCCGGGACGGTGACGCCCTTCGCGGCGAGCGCGCGGTACACGTCGATGAGCTTGGCGCCCGCGCCCACCACGGCCTCGCTCCCGGAGGCCCGGACCGCGGAGAGCTTGGACACGTCGAGGATCAGGCGGCCGTCGCCGGACGACCAGCCCGCGTACGAGTGGCCGCCGTTGCGGATCGAGACGGGGACGTGGTGGGCGCGCGCGTAGGCGAGCGTGGTGCGGATGTCGTCGGGGTGGGCGACGTAGGCGACGGCGGTCGGCTTCAGGCTGTCGAAGCGGGTGTTGTAGAGCTGGCGCGCGGCCGCCCACTTGGCCTGGCCGGGGGTGACGAGGGTGCCGTCGAGGTCCTTGGCGAGTGCCGTGAGGTTCGCCGCGGCGGAGACGCTCGCGCTGGTGGTGCGCAGGGGCGTGCCGGTCGTCGCGCCGGGCGTGCTCCGCCCGCCGGCTCCCGCCGCGCCGGTGCTGCATGCCGTGGCCGCGCCCGCCGTGACGGTGGCCGCGCCGACTGCGATGAACGTACGCCGATCCATGGACGCCTCCCGTTGTTTCCCGGGATACGAGACGTCTCCGGGAAGCGCGGGGTTCCACGCGGGGGAGGTCGGGGTCAGGGGCGGGCCGTGTGCTCCTCGGCGTCGGTTCTCGCCTTCGAGCGGGCTCTGCGGGAGGGGCCGCGCCAGCCGCACGTGCAGCGGGCCAGGCAGAAGCGGCCTTGTTCGGCCGTCGTCGTGCGGTGGGTCTCGGGGAGTCCGGACTGCTCTTGTGCCACGGCTCAACGGTACGCGTGACGGGTGCAGGCAACCGTCGTTATCCGGTCGACAGAGGGGCCGCGGACGCTCGGACAGAGCTTGGGGGCAGACAGGCGATGGTGCAGCACGAACGCGCAGCACGGGCGGTCGCGGCGGCCGCGGCGGTCGGACTGATGGGCCTCGCCACCGGCTGTTCGGCCGCCGCCGAGGCGGACAACGAGAGCCCGGCCGAGTCCGCCGCCGCCGTGCACGGCGCGGCCGACCGCCTGGTCAGGGAGGGCAGTTCTAGGGCCCGTACGTCCATGGAGATGGCGAGCGGCGGGACCCGCGTCACGATCAGGGGCGAGGGCGTCTACGACTACCGGGCGCACGTGGGGCGGTTGAAGGTCGTGCTTCCGCGGGATCCTGCCGGCGCCGAGGAGCACCGGCCCATCACCGAACTCCTCGCGCCCGGCGCCCTGTACATGAAGAACCGGGGCGCGGGGGTGCCCGCCGACAAGTGGGTGCGGGTCGACACGGCCACCATGTCGGACGGGAACCTGGTCACGGGCGGGGCCACGGATCCGCTGGCCGCCGCCGAACTGCTGCGGGGCGCGCGCAAGGTGACGTACGTGGGGGAGAGCGAGCTCGCCGGGACGGAGGTCCGGCACTACCGCGGGACCGTCGACATGGCGGCCGCGGCCCGTGCCGCTTCCCCGGCCGGCCGGCCGGCGCTGGAGGCCGCGGCGAAAGGGTTCGCCAAGGACCAGGTGCCGTTCGACGTGTACCTCGACGACGAGGGCCGGATCAGGAAGGTGTGCCACCGGTTCAGCTTCGTGAATACGAAGGTGACGGCTGCGGTGAAGGGGAAGGGCGGGAAGAGGGAGGTCGTCGATGTGGCGTCCACCACTCTTCTCGACGGCTTCGGAATTTCGGCGAATGTCGATCTTCCCGACACAAAGGACATTTTCGCCGGGGAGATCGCCGAGAATTAGCCGTCCGGAAATGGTCCGTCCGTGCCATGCGCAGCGCGTAGGGCGCTCCCTACTCTAGGAAGTCGGTTACGGCTACGGCTTACGGCTGGAAGAGGTGATGTGCGTGGCTCCGGTGGGCGGCACGGCGGTTCATGACCACGTCGCCCTCGCCGAGATCGAGCTGTGCGGTGAATTGATCATCGCGGCGTCGGCCGCGGATGAGGACCGGCTCAGTGCGGACCGTATCGACGAGGTGCTGAGGGTCGCCGAGGAGCGGTGGCCCCGGGACGTGGACCCCGGGGAGTCCTGAACCCGTGAGGGGCGCGGCCGGCTGTCCGGCGCGCCCCGGCCTCCGGGTCGTGTATCTCACAGGGGCAGGGCGCGCGGTGCGCGGCCCGGGCGTCTCAGGTGCGCAGCATCCGCGCGATCGCCTTCGTCGCCTCCTCGACCTTCGCGTCGATCTCGTCGCCGCCCTTGACCGCCGCGTCGGCGACGCAGTGGCGCAGGTGCTCCTCGAGGAGCTGGAGCGCGAAGGACTGCAGGGCCTTGGTGGAAGCGGAGACCTGCGTGAGTATGTCGATGCAGTAGACGTCCTCGTCGACCATGCGCTGCAGGCCCCGGATCTGGCCCTCGATGCGGCGCAGGCGCTTGAGGTGCTCGGCCTTCTGGTGGTGGTAGCCGTGGATTCCACGGTCGTGGTCCGTCACGTTCTCGCCGTCGTGGTCGGTCACGATCTCGGTCGCTTCCGTGGTCATCGCGTCCTCCCGTTGTATACCCCTAGTGGGTATATGGTACCGAATTTCGAGGGGGTCCGACGGGTTCGCGGGACCCTGTGCTCATCACACTGCCTGATGGGCGACACTGGGGTATTGCCGGTTAGCCGTGGCCGGATGATGCGCCTAGCATCAGCCTGACCGAATCCAAAGCACCCCGAGGACCCCACGTGCGCTTTCGTCTGACCCCCAGGGAGACGAGCTTCTACGACATGTTTGCCGCATCCGCGGACAACATCGTCACGGGCTCGAAACTCCTGATGGAACTGCTCGGGGCGGATTCCTCCGCCCGGGCCGAGATCGCGGAGCGGATGCGGGCAGCGGAACACGCCGGTGACGACGCCACCCACGCGATTTTCCACCAGCTGAACTCCTCGTTCATCACGCCCTTCGACCGCGAGGACATCTACAACCTCGCGTCGTCCCTCGACGACATCATGGACTTCATGGAGGAGGCCGTCGACCTCGTCGTCCTCTACCAGGTCGAAGAGCTGCCCAAGGGTGTCGAGCAGCAGATCGAGGTTCTGGCGCGTGCGGCCGAGCTGACCGCCGAGGCCATGCCGAACCTGCGGACCATGGACAACCTCACCGAGTACTGGATCGAGGTCAACCGCCTCGAGAACCAGGCCGACCAGATCCACCGCAAGCTGCTCGCGCAGCTCTTCAACGGCAAGTACGACGCCATAGAGGTGCTGAAGCTCAAGCAGATCGTGGATGTGCTCGAAGAGGCGGCGGATGCCTTCGAGCACGTGGCGAACACGGTGGAGACCATCGCCGTCAAGGAGTCCTGAGGCCTTCTCATGGACACCTTCGCACTGATCGTGACGATTGGCGTCGCGCTCGGATTCACATATACGAACGGCTTCCACGACTCGGCGAACGCGATCGCCACGTCGGTCTCCACGCGGGCGCTGACGCCTCGGGCGGCGCTCGCCATGGCCGCGGTGATGAACCTCGCCGGTGCCTTCATGGGCAGCGGCGTCGCCAAGACGGTGAGTGAGGGGATCATCGCCACGCCGGAAGGCGACAGGGGGATGGGCATCCTGTTCGCGGCGCTCGTCGGCGCGATCATCTGGAACCTCGTCACCTGGTACTTCGGACTGCCGTCCTCGTCGTCGCACGCGCTGTTCGGCGGCATGGTCGGCGCGGCACTCGCCGGTGGTACGGCCGTCTACTGGTCCGGCGTGCTCGACAAGATCGTCATCCCGATGCTCACCTCGCCGGTGATCGGTCTGATCGTCGGCTACCTCGTCATGTGCGCGATCCTGTGGCTGTTCCGGCGGTCCAACCCGCACAAGGCCAAGCGCGGCTTCCGTATCGCGCAGACGGTGTCGGCGGCCGGCATGGCGCTCGGTCACGGTCTGCAGGACGCACAGAAGACGATGGGCATCGTGGTGATGGCCCTCGTCATCTCCGGGCACGAGACCTACAGCGACCCGATCCCGGTCTGGGTCAAGCTCGTCTGCGCGCTGATGCTGTCCCTCGGTACGTACGCGGGCGGCTGGCGCATCATGCGGACCCTCGGGCGCAAGATCATCGAGCTGGACCCGCCGCAGGGTTTCGCGGCCGAGACGACCGGTGCGTCGATCATGTTCGGCTCGGCGTTCCTGTTCCACGCGCCGATCTCGACGACGCACGTCATCACGTCGGCGATCATGGGCGTGGGCGCGACCAAGCGCGTGAACGCGGTCCGCTGGGGTGTCGCCAAGAACATCGTCCTCGGCTGGTTCATCACCATGCCGGCCGCCGCGCTGGTCGCGGCGGGGAGCTTCTGGGTCGTGAACCTGGCCTTCGGCTAGCAGGCGCACGGAACACGTAAAAGAGGGCCCGCCCCCCGGGAGCCAGGGGGCGGGCCCTTTGCCTTGCGGTGGCACCGCCATGCAGCACCGCAAGGAGCAGGTGGTGTCTAGCCGAAGCGGCCCGAGATGTAGTCCTCGGTGGCCTGGACCGACGGGTTGGAGAAGATCCGCTCGGTCTCGTCGATCTCGACGAGCTTGCCGGGCTGACCGACCGCGGACAGGTTGAAGAACGCCGTGCGGTCCGAGACACGGGCCGCCTGCTGCATGTTGTGCGTCACGATGACGATCGTGAAGCGCTCCTTGAGCTCGCCGATCAGGTCCTCGATGGCGAGGGTCGAGATCGGGTCGAGGGCCGAGCAGGGCTCGTCCATGAGGAGGACCTGGGGCTCGACCGCGATGGCGCGGGCGATGCACAGACGCTGCTGCTGGCCGCCGGAGAGGCCGGAGCCGGGCTTGTTGAGGCGGTCCTTGACCTCGTTCCAGAGGTTGGCGCCCTTGAGGGACTTCTCGACGATGTCGCCGAGCTCGCTCTTCTTGTACGAGCCGTTCAGGCGCAGGCCCGCCGCCACGTTGTCGAAGATCGACATGGTGGGGAACGGGTTCGGACGCTGGAACACCATGCCGACCGTGCGGCGCACGGCGACCGGGTCGACGTGGGTGCCGTAGAGGTCCTCGTCGTCCAGGAGCACCTTGCCCTCGACGCGGCCCCCGGGGGTGACCTCGTGCATGCGGTTCAGGGTGCGCAGGAAGGTGGACTTGCCGCAGCCGGACGGGCCGATGAAGGCCGTCACGGAGCGGGGCTCCACGGTCATCGAGATGTCCTCGATCGCCTTGTGGGAGCCGTAGTACGCGGTCAGGCCCGATACGTCGATTCGCTTGGCCATGGGGATCACTGCTTTCGGAAGGGAAGTGCTGAAGGTCGCTGAGGATGGCCGCGTCAGCGGCCCGTCTTTGGTGCCTTCCAGCGGGCGATGCCGCGGGCCACCAGGTTGAGGATCATGATGAAGGCGATGAGGACGAGAGCCGCCGCCCACGCGCGGTCGTACGCCGCCGGGCTGCCGCCGCTGTTCTGGTACTGCTGGTAGATGTACAGCGGCAGCGAGGACTGGGGCCCCTGGAACGGGTCCGTGTTGATGAGCGGGTTGCCCCAGACCAGCAGCAGGACGGGCGCGGTCTCACCGGCGATACGCGCGATGGCCAGCATCACACCGGTCGTGATGCCGCCGATCGACGTCGGCAGGACGACCTTGAGGATCGTGCGCCACTTCGGTACGCCGAGCGCGAGGGAGGCCTCGCGCAGCTCGTTCGGGACGAGCTTGAGCATTTCCTCGGTGGAGCGGACGACGACCGGGATCATCAGGATGGAAAGGGCCATCGACCCGGCGAAGCCGGAGTAGCTGAAGCCGAGGATCAGGATCCAGAAGCTCAGGATGAACAGGCCCGCGACGATCGACGGGATGCCCGTCATGACGTCGACGAAGAAGGTCACCGCCTTCGCGAGCTTGCCCCGGCCGTATTCGACCAGGTAGATCGCGGTGAGCAGGCCGATCGGCACGGAGATCAGGGTGGCGAGGCCGACCTGCTCCAGGGTGCCGATGATGGCGTGGTAGATGCCGCCGCCCGGCTCGTAGTCGGTGACGACGCCCATCGAGTGGGTCAGGAAGAAGCCGTCGAGGACCTTCACGCCGCGCGAGACGGTCTCCCAGATCAGGGAGACCAGCGGGATCACGGCGAGGACGAACGCGACCCAGACGACGCTGGTCGCGACGCGGTCCTTGGCCTGGCGCTTGCCCTCGACGACGGTGGCGATGCCGAACGTGCCGAGCACGAACAGGACCGCGGCGATCAGACCCCACTGGATCTGGCTGTCGAGTCCGGCGCCCAGGCCGATCGCGCAGCCGATCGCGACGGCGCCGGCGGCGATGGCGTACGGGGACCAGCGCGGCAGGCGCGCGGCGCTGAGGGAGTCGGTGCCGGGGGCCGGCGGGGTGATCGTTGCGTTGCTCATGCGTTGGCCCCCGAGTACTCCTTGCGGCGGGCGATGATCGCGCGGGCCGCGCCGTTCACGACCAGCGTGATGATGAACAGGACCAGACCGGAGGCGATGAGCGCGTCACGGCCCTGCTCGGTGGCCTCGCTGAACTTCGCGGCGATGTTCTGCGCGAAGGTGCCGCCGCCCGGGTCGAGCAGGCTGGCGTTGATCTCGAAGCTGGGGGAGAGGACCGTCGCGACGGCCATGGTCTCGCCGAGCGCGCGGCCGAGGCCGAGCATCGAGGCGGAGATGACGCCGGAGCGGCCGAAGGGGATCACCGACATGCGGATGACCTCCCAGCGGGTGGCGCCGAGCGCGAGTGCGGCCTCCTGGTGCATCAGGGGCGCCTGCCGGAAGACCTCACGGCTGACGTTCGTGATGATCGGGAGGATCATGATCGCGAGCAGGATGCCGACGGCGAGGAGGGTGCGCGGGGCGCCGCCCTGCCACTCGAAGATGCCGGTCCAGCCGAAGTAGTCGTCGAGCCAGCTGTAGAGGCCGGTGAGGTGCGGCACCAGGAAGAGGGCGCCCCACAGGCCGTACACGATGGACGGTACGGCGGCGAGCAGGTCGACGACGTACGCGATCGTGCCGCCGAGCTTCTTCGGCGCGTAGTGCGTGATGAACAGCGCGATGCCGACGGCGACCGGGACGGCGATCGCCATGGCGATGACCGAGGAGACGATCGTGCCGAAGGCGAGGACCGCGATGCCGAAGACCGGCGGGGTCGCGTTGGCGTTCCACTCGAAGGTCGTGAGGAAGTTGCCGTCGTTCTTGGACAGCACCATCGAGGCGCGGTAGGTGAGGAAGGCCGCGATGGCGGCCATGATCACCAGAAGCAGGATGCCGGAGCCGCGCGAGAGACCTAGGAAGATCCGGTCACCGGGGCGGGTGGCGCCGCGGGACGCGCGCGTCTGCAGCGCGGGCGCGGGCGGGTCGGCGGGGGCGGGTGGAGCAGTCGTCTTCGTGGATATATCCATGGGGTTCTCCGGTCTGCGGAGCCGCGGTCGGGCGGCTCCAGGCGGCGGTGCACCGGACGGTGCGGCCCGCCCCCGGTGAGGGGCGGGCCGCACGCTGGGTCAGCTCAGGCTCGCGATGGTGTCGCGGACCTTGGTGTTGATCTCGGAGGGGATCGGCGCGTAGCCGAGGGCCGCCAGGGAGTCCTGGCCGTCCTGGCTCGCGATGTAGGTGAGGAAGGACTTGGTGGCCGGGAAGGTGTCGGCCTTGTTGCCCTTGTCGCAGACGATCTCGTAGGTGACGAGGGTGATCGGGTAGGCGCCGTCGGCCTTCGTCGCGTAGTTCAGCTCGAGGGCGAGGTCCTTGCCGGTGCCCACGGTCTTGGCCTCGGAGATCGCCTTGGTGGCGTTCTCGACGGTGGCCTTGACCGGCGCGGAGGCGCCCGTGTCGAGGTCGACCGTCTTGATGCCGTCCTTGGCGTAGGAGAGCTCGAAGTAGGAGATCGCGCCGGCGGTCTGCTTGACCTGCTGGGCGAGGCCGGAGGAGCCCTGCGCGGACTGGCCGCCCTTGGCCTGCCAGGCCTTGCCGCCCGAGTACTTCCAGTCCGCCGGGGAGGCGGCCTTGAGGTACTTGGTGAAGTTGTCGGTGGTGCCGGACTCGTCCGAGCGGTGGAACGCCTGGATCTTGGTCTTGGGCAGCTTCGCCTTGGGGTTCAGCTTGGCGATGGCCTCGTCGTCCCAGGTGCTGATCTTGCCGTCGAAGATCTGGGCGAGGGTCTTGGCGTCCAGGACCAGGTTGTCGACACCCGGGACGTTGTAACCGACCGCGATCGGGCCGCCGACCATCGGGAGGTCGATGCCCTGGCCGCCGGAGCAGACCTTCTTGGAGGCGGCGACCTCTTCGGGCTTCAGCGCGGAGTCCGAGCCGGCGAAGGCGACCTGGCCCTGGGTGAACGCCGTGACACCGGCGCCCGAACCCTCGGGCTTGTAGTTGATCTGCACACCCTTGCACTCGGCGGTGTAGGCCTTGACCCAGGCCTGGATGGCGTTGGCCTGCGCGGAGGAACCGTTGGCGAGCAGCTGGCCCTTGGCGTCGTCGCACTTGATGCTGCCGGCCTTGGCCGACGGGCCGCTGCTCGCACCGCCGTTGGCACTCGTGTCGTCCGAGCCGCACGCCGTGAGGGCCAGGGCGCCGGAGACGGCGATGGCGCCGAGGGAGAGGGCGCGGAGCCGGTTCTTGCGCTGAAGCTTCACTTTCGGATGTTCCTTCCAGGAGCCGCCGGTCGGTGATCCGGGACGGCGTGCGAAGTCTGTTTCCAGGTAGGCGGCGCGGTGTTCGCCCGTGTGGGCGACTCGCACCGTGTAAGGCCGAAATTAGGCAGGACAGGTGAAGCGACCGATGGGCATGAGTGAACGGGGGGTGAACCTCGGCGGTCGGTGCGGTGAGGTACTGTGTGACGTTTTGTGACGACACGGGTACGCGCTGCGACTATGCCAGGTGGAGGGCGCTCAGCAGCGCGTCGACGAGCGTCTTGTCGCGGGGCTGGGTCAGACGGTGGCGGGCGGCGGTCGGGGAGAGCCAGGCGACGCGGTCGACCTCGCGATTCGGCGTGAACCCGCCGTCCGTGGCCTCGGCGGCCCAGTAGTCGACGCGCTTGGGGCGCCCGCCCGCGACATAGCGGGTGGTGGGGAGACGGGCACCGGGAGCGCACCGGAAGCCGGTCTCCTCCTCGACCTCGCGCAGCGCCCCCGCGAGCGCTTCCTCGCCGCGCTTCAGCTTGCCCTTGGGGTGCGACCAGTCGTCGTACTTGGGCCGGTGCACGAGGCAGATCTCGATGGGGTCCTCCGCTGCTCGATCGAAGTCGAGAGCTCGGGGAACGTCGTCGTACGGGGAGCGGCGCCACAGGACACAGCCGGCGGCGCGGATGACGTCGTTGTGGCCGCTGCTCATGTGGTGGGGACCGTCTCCTTCAGCCAGGCCCGCTGGAACGCGAAACGGGCCGCTTCCACTTCGTGGCGCTGGTCGGCGTGCAGGACGCCGAGCGCGTAGGCCGTCGCCGGGGCGATGCGCGGGGTGCGGGCCGCGTGGGCGGCGGCGGCCGCGGCCTCGGCGGCGTCCCGGTGCCGGTCCAGCGCGCCGGCCGCCTCGGTCTCCGCGTCGGCCGGCCCGCCGCCGGTGCCGGGCCGGCACGGCACGACCTCCTGGGCATAGCGGTGCAGCCGCAGCAGGAGGCGTACGTGGTGCCAGGGGGCGTCCTGGGACGGAGGCGCCGTGTCGGCGGTGAGGCCCTGGACGAGGGCCTCCGCGTTGTAGGGGTGGCCCGCCCGGTGGAGGGGGAGTGCCGAGACCGCCTCCGCGAGACGGGACTCCGCGGAGGTGGCCAGCGCGTCGAGGTCGGCCGTGGTGGCGCGCAGCGGGACCTCGCTGGCCAGTACGGCGACGCTGTCCGCGACCGCGTGAAAGCGTGACGAGCCGAGCGCCTGCAGCGCCGTGGAGTGGGCTCGGGTCCGGGCGAGGGTGAGCTGGCGCTCCAGCAGGGCGCCCGCCTTCGCCGCGCCCACGGTCAGGTTCCCCGACGCCGTGTTCTCGGTCCGCGACAGCTGGGCCGTGCCCACCCGTCCGGGGGGAGCCGCGGGGGTCTGGGCCGGTACCGCGTGGGCGCCGGAGAGTCGGTGCAGCGCGGACAGCAGCCGCTCCAGGCGGCCCGCGTACGCGTGTTCCTGCGCGAGCGTGCCGGAGAGCCACGCCAGTTCGGGGCGCAGCGCGTCGGACCACTCGGGGTCGAGCAGGGGGCGGAACGTGTGCAGGGTGCCGCTCACGCGGCGGGCGGAGCGGCGCAGGGCGCGCGCCGCTCCGGCCGCCTCCTCGGCGGTTCCCCCGGGCGCGGAGCCACCGCTCTCGCGGTGCTGCCGCAGGGAGCGCAGGAACTCCGTGGCCTGCTCACGCAGATAGGCCGCGACGACCTCGCCCGCGGAACCCTCCGCTCCCGATGTCTCAAGGTGTTGCTTTGCCACGCCGGCGCCTCCGGGCGTCTATGAGCATCTCCTGTACGTTCCGCAGGGGCCGGCCCTCCGCGTCCTTGGCGTGCCGGACCCAGTTGCCGTCCGGTCCCAGGTGCCAGGAGGCGGTGGTGTCGGACATCCCCGTCTCCAGGAGCCGGTTCAGGGCGCCGCGGTGAGCCGGGTCGGAGACCCGGACCAGGGCCTCGATGCGGCGGTCGAGGTTGCGGTGCATCATGTCCGCGCTGCCGAACCAGACCTCGGGCTCGCCGCCGTTGCCGAAGGCGAAGACCCGGGAGTGCTCCAGGAAGCGGCCGAGCACGGACCGTACGCGGATGTTCTCCGACAGGCCCGCGACGCCGGGTCGCACGGCGCAGATCCCGCGGACCCACACATCGACGGGCACGCCGGCCTGCGCCGCCCGGTACATCGCGTCGATGACGGCCTCGTCGACCATCGAGTTGACCTTGAAGCGGACGTAGGCGGGGCGGCCGGCGCGGTGGTGCTGGACCTCGTTGTTGATCCTCGAGATGAGGCCGTCGCGCAGGGACTTGGGGGCGACGAGGAGACGGCGGTACGTCTCGCGGCGTGAGTAGCCCGACAGCCGGTTGAAGAGGTCGGAGAGGTCGGCGCCCACCTGCGAGTCCGCGGTGAGCAGGCCCAGGTCCTCGTAGAGGCGGGCCGTCTTCGGGTGGTAGTTGCCCGTGCCGACGTGGCTGTAGCGGCGCAGCGTGTCGCCCTCCTGGCGCACGACGAGCGACAGCTTGCAGTGCGTCTTCAGGCCGACGAGGCCGTACACGACATGGCAGCCGGCCTCCTCCAGCTTGCGCGCCCACTTGATGTTGGCCTGTTCGTCGAAGCGGGCCTTGATCTCGACGAGGACGAGGACCTGCTTGCCGGACTCCGCGGCGTCTATCAGCGCGTCGACGATCGGCGAGTCGCCCGAGGTCCGGTACAGCGTCTGCTTGATGGCGAGGACGTCCGGGTCGGAGGCGGCCTGCTCCAGGAACGCCTGCACGGACGTGGAGAACGAGTCGTAGGGGTGGTGGAGCAGTACGTCGCGCTCGCGCAGGGCGGCGAAGATGTCGGGCGCGGACGCGGACTCGACCTCGGCCAGGTCGCGGTGGGTGCCCGCGATGAACTTGGGGTACTTCAGCTCGGGCCGGTCGAGGCCGGAGATGCCGAAGAGGCCCGTGAGGTCCAGGGGACCCGGCAGCGGGTACACCTCGGACTCGCTGATCTTCAGCTCGCGCACGAGGAGGTCGAGGACGTACCGGTCGATGGTCTCCTCGACCTCGAGCCGCACCGGCGGTCCGAAGCGGCGCCGCATGAGCTCCTTCTCCAGCGCCTTGAGGAGGTTCTCCGCGTCGTCCTCCTCGACCTCCAGGTCCTCGTTCCGGGTCAGCCGGAACATGTGGTGCTCCAGGACCTCCATGCCGGGGAACAGCTCGCCCAGGTGCTTGGGCGCCGAGATGACGTCCTCGATGGGGACGTAGCGCTGCGGCGAGGCCTCCAGGAAGCGGGAGAGCAGCGGCGGCACCTTGACGCGCGCGAAGTGACGGTGCCCGGAGACCGGGTTGCGCACGACGACGGCGAGGTTCAGGGAGAGGCCGGAGATGTAGGGGAAGGGGTGCGCGGGGTCCACGGCCAGCGGCGTGAGCACCGGGAAGATCTGCTGCTTGAACAGGGTGAAGAGCCGGGACTGCTCCTTGTCGGTGAGCTCCTCCCAGCGCACCACGTGGATGCCCTCGTCGGCGAGCGCCGGGGCGATGTCCTCCTGGTAGCAGGCGGCGTGCCGCGCCATGAGTTCGCGCGAGCGGTTCCAGATCAGTTCGAGGACTTCGCGGGGCTGGAGCCCTGAGGCCGAACGGGTGGCGACGCCCGTCGCGATACGGCGCTTGAGGCCGGCCACGCGGACCATGAAGAACTCGTCCAGGTTGGACGCGAAGATCGCCAGGAAGTTCGCCCGTTCCAGGAGCGGGGTGTCCGGGTCCTCGGCCAGTTCGAGTACGCGTTCGTTGAACGCGAGCCAGCTGCGCTCCCGGTCGAGGAAGCGGCCCTGGGGCAGCTCGGCACTGTAGTCCTCGAACTCGTCGGGGTCGGCGTCGATGTCGGCCGTGAGCTCGGGGAGCTCGGCTTCGAAGTCACCGCCCGCGACCGTGTGCGGGCGGTGCGCGGCTATCGAGCCGACGGACGGCTGCGCTTGCCGGTCGGAGGCCTGGTCCTGGGCGTTCTGCTGGCTCATGGACCCATTCTTCCGCGCCCGGACCACGATGGGCGCGTCGGAGAGCGCGGGCGTGAGGCGGAGTCTCCCGTTCGGGGAGTGCTCCGCCGGGGCCCCGGCGGGGTCGGGCGCGGCGGGCTGCATTCTGTGAGGGTGGCAAGCCCGTCTGAATGGTTGGTTACGGCGACATGACGTGCGGGGCATGGCGGGGCGTCCCCGGGGCGACCACGGGACGCCCCGGCGCCCGGCGTCGGCCGGATCCGCCCGGCCTGATCCGGACGACGGCCCTAGATCCGCCGGTTCCTGCGCAGGAGGGCGAAGACCGCCGTCACCGCGAGCGCCGTCAGGCCGAGGAGGATGCCGGTCTCGACGAGCTGCAGCGGCCAGAAGTGGGAGGCCGGCTGGAACTCGCGGTAGAAGCCCGTGACGTCGTGCCGGGTCAGGCAGCTCGTGTCGGCGCGGCACAGGGGGTCGGCGACGCGGGCGCCGCTCGCGGTGACCGCTCCCTCGTCGAGGAGGAGGCCGGTGAAGCCCCGGTAGCCCTGGTGGACGTCGCCCGTGACGGTGGAGGTGGTCCAGAAGCGGCCGCGGAGCGCGCCGAGCGCTGTGACCACGATGCCGGTGAGGGCGAGCGAGACGCAGATCGACGCGATCACGCGCCGGGCGACGAAAGCCACCAGCGCGCCGAGGGCCAGGCCGAGGAGCGGGAGCGCGACGGCGGTCGGGCCCAGGGAGCCGTAGACGCCGTCGGTGAACCACTGGTTGTCGGGGAGATCGCTCGCCCTCGAGGCGACCAGGCGGCGCAGCGCCACGAGGAGGCCGGTGCCCACGACGAGGAACGCGGCGGGCGCGGCTAGCTTCGCCGCCAGCCAGCGGGCCGGGGAGACGGACTGCGTCCAGGCGAGGGCGGCCGTGCCGCGCTCCAGCTCGCGGCCGATGAGGGTCCCGCCCGCGAAGGCGGCGGCGATCGCGGGCACGAGCGTGATCAGGCTCGTGCTGAGCCCGAGCAGGTTGGTGTACGTGAGGGCGCCCGGCCCCGTGGCGGTGCAGGCGTTCATGACGCCCGCGACGCACTTGCCGGTGATGTGCCATCCGGAGCTGCCCGGACCCCACAGCCACAGCAGCAGCGTCCCGGTCAGCGCGACGTACGCGACCCACACGCCCAGGGCGAGCCGGTGCAGCCGCAGCACGGTCCAGGTCAGCCCGGTCGAGGGGGAGAAGGTGGCGGTGCTCATGCTGCGGTCTCCTTCTTCGTCTTCGGCAGGTCCGTGTTCTTCGGCCGGCGCGTGCGCGGCTGGTAGCTGCGCAGGACGAGGAACGCGCCGACGACGGCGAGCGCCGTCAGGGCGAGCAGGATGCCCGTCTCCGTGAGCTGGCGGGGCCAGTAGTCGGGAGAGGGGAGGTAGTGGCGGCTGAAGCCGAAGACGTCGTGCCGGTCGAGGCATTTCGCGTCCAGTCCGCAGCCGGGGTCGCGGACCTCGACGCCCGCGGACGTGACGGCCTTGCTGTGCACGGGGATCACGGGCTGCTGGTAGGCCCCCTGGAACGGCCAGGAGTTGCCACGCACCGAGCCGACCAGGTACTGCACGATCCCGGCGCACGCCATCGCGGGCAGGGCGCGGCGCAGCACCAGCGCGGCGAGCACACCGAGAGCCAGACCGAACAGGGCGTTCGCGACGGTCGCGGGGCCCACGGAGAAGTAGAAGTCGCGCGGTCCGATCCCCGCGACCAGCAGATGGCCACGGGCCTCCCACACCTCTTCGTACAGGGCGACGACCAGAGCCGTGCCGGCCGTGATCAGCACCGCGGGCACCAGGAGTTTGAACGCCAGCCAGCGGGCGGGCGACGCGGACTGGGTCCACGCCAGCCGGGCGGTTCCCGTCTCCAGTTCACGCGCGATCAGCGGACCGGCCGCGAAGACGGCGATCACGCAGGCCGCGATACGGCTGAGGGTCAGCGGGTCGTAGAAGAGGGAGTCGAAGCTCAGGGTGAAGGTGGGACCGTCGAACGGCAGGAAGAACGCTCCGTCCAGGCCCTTCCACGCCACGTTCTGCGCGCCGCCGTAGCCGAACCGGTCGAACGCCTGCCGCGCGCTCGACGAGCCGGGCCCCCACAGCCACAGGAGCAGGCCCGCGGTGACGGCGACGTACGCGATCCACACCCACAGCGCCGTGCGGTGCAGGCGCAGCACGGTCCAGACGAGGCCGTCGGGGCCGGGCAGGGTGCGCCGGGCGGGGCTCTGGGCGGGACGCCCGAGCGTCGGGGTCGTGGAGGTCATGCCGTCACCGCCACGGCGGACGCGCTCGTGCCGGGGGTGATCAGCGCCGGGGCACCGGGGTTGCGCAGATGGGCGAGGATCAGCTCCTCCATGGACGGCTCCTGTGCCTCCCAGGCGCTGTCGAGCGGTCCGTCGCGGCGGATCAGGGCGGTCAGTCCCCGGCCGGCGGGGCGGGACTCGACCACGGTGTGCGGGGCGAGGTCGGCGGCCGTGCCGCGCCCGGTGACCAGGCTGTGGGCGGCCGTCAGGTCGTCGATGCCGCCGCCGAGCCGGATGCGGCCGGCGCCCAGGAGCAGCAAGTGGTCGCAGGCGTCGGTCAGTTCGGCGACGATGTGCGACGACATCAGGACGGTGGTGCCGTGCTCGGCGGCGTCCGCCATCAGTGTGCCCATCAGCTCGTGGCGGGCCAGCGGGTCGAGGTCCGCCATCGGCTCGTCGAGGAGCATCAGCTGGGGGCGCTTGCCGAGCGCGAGGGCGAGCGCGACGCGGGTGCGCTGTCCGCCGGAGAGCGAGCGGACCCGGGCCGCGGGGTCGAGGTCGCCCTGTTCGACGATCCTGTCGGCGTACGAGGCGTCCCAGCGGCCCCGGTTCAGCTCGGCGCCCATGCGCAGGGTGTCCGCGACGGAGAGCTGCGGGTACAGCGGCTTGTCCTGCGAGAGGTACGCGACGCGGTCGCGGCGCTCGCCGGGGGCGGCGCCGAGAACGGTGACGTGTCCGGAGGTGGGGCGCAGGAGCCCGGCGGCGATCGCGAGGAGGGTGGACTTTCCCGCTCCGTTGGGCCCGACCAGGGCGCTGATCCGCCCGGCGGGCAGGCGGAAGGAGCACTGGTCGAGCGCGGCCCGGTCATGGCGGCCGTAGCGCTTGTCGAGCCCTGCCGCCTCGATGGCGACGGCCGCAGTGGTGCTGGTGGAACTCACTGATCCCCCTTCGGGAAGGTTTCGTCCAGTACGGCGCCGAACAGGGCGGCCGTGTCCTCGCGGTCGAGGCCCGCGGTGCGGGCCCGCCGGGCCCAGTCGGCGAGTTCGGCCCGCAGCGGTGAGTCGGCCGGGGCCGCGCCGAGCGTCCTGCGGACGAAGGTGCCGAGACCTCGGCGGGCCTCGACCAGGCCCTCGCGCTCCAGTTCGCGGTACGCCTTGAGCACGGTGTTCGGGTTGATCGCGGTGGCTTCGACGACCTCGCGGGCCGTGGGCAGCTTGTCGCCGGGCTCCAGCAGGCCGAGGCGCAGGGCCTGCTGGGTCTGCTGGACGATCTGGAGGTAGGTGGCGACGCCGCTGCGCCGGTCGATCCGGTACTCGACCACGTTCCTCAACACCACCCTTTCACTAATCAAGTAGTGAAAGGGTGGTGCAAGAGAGGGGCAGTGTCAAGCGACGACTGCCCCTCGGGTGCCCGCGGACCTGGGTCCGCGCGGCTGAAACCTCTACGACCTGCTACGACTCCGTGCGGTACATCAGGTCCGTCTCGTGCGTGACGAAGCCGAGGCGCTCGTAGACCGTGACCGCGGGCTTGTTGTCGGCGTCCACGTAGAGCATCGCCGTCGGCAGACCCGACCTCTCCAGATGCCGCAGTCCCACCGCCGTGAGCGCCTTGCCGAGGCCGCCGCCCTGGTTGCCCGGCGCGACCCCGACGACGTACACCTCGCCGAGCTGTTCCTCGGCGTGGACCTTGGTCCAGTGGAAGCCGATGACCTCGCCGTCGCCCTCCCGCACGGCGAGGAAGAAGCCGGCCGGGTCGAACCACGGCTCGGCCTTGCGGTCGTCCAGGTCGCGCTGGGTCAGCGAGCCCTGCTCGGGGTGGTGGGCGAACGCCGCCGCGTTCACCGCGAGCCAGGCCGCGTCGTCCTCGCCGGGCACGAAGGTACGGATGACGACGCCCGCGGGCAGCACCGGCTCGGCGAGCGCGGGGCCCTCGGCCAACGGGCGCCGCATCTGGCGCAGTTCGCGGAACAGGGTCAGGCCGAGGACCTGCGCGAGGTGCCGGGCCGCCGAGTGGCCGCCGTGCGCCCAGACCCGCAGCCGCTTGCCGGACGCGCCGAGCAGTGCCGAGCCGAGCGCCCGCCCGTGTCCGTGCCCGCGGTGCGCGGGGTGCACGACGAGCTCGGCGGCCGGCGCCTCGATCGGGTCGGTGTCCTCCAGCTGGCCGTACCCGATCAGCTTGCCGTCGACGGTCAGCAGGAAGTGGCGCACGCCCTCCCTGGGGCCGCCGCGCAGCTGCAGCCTGCCCTGCTCCGACACCGCCTGCTGCCCGTCGGTGCGGGCGGCGTCCGAGAGGATCTCCAGGACGGCTTCCGCCTGGTCGGGGGTGAGGGCGGTGAGCGTCTCGATCTGGCGGTCGGGGGCGGTGGGCACGGCATCGCTGGTCATGGACAAGAGGGTACGGCGGCGGGCCCGCGCCGGGCCCGCCGCGGCTGATGGCAATCAGCTCGTAACCGGCAAACACCTGTCGTGCTACGCGCGTTGACCCTAGGCTGCCGAATTGGTCGCGACACACCGCCGGATCTTCCGTCTCACAGCACCCACACAGGGGGACGTACTCATGACTCCGCAGACACCGCACAGGACCAGACGCCGCGCCGCGTCGCGGATACTCGCCGCGGCGGCCGGGTTCGCCACCGTCGGCGCGCTCGTCGCGGCGCTGCCCGCGAACGCCACGCAGGACCGGCACCACGGGGGCGGTGACGGCCGCACGGTCGACGTGCAGCTGCTCTCCTTCAACGACTTCCACGGCAACCTGGAGCCGCCGGCCGGCTCGTCGGGCCAGGTCACGGAGAACCTGCCGGACGGCACCACGAGGAAGATCGACGCGGGCGGCGTCGAGTACCTCGCCACGTCCCTGCGGACCGCCAGGAAGAGCCACCCGTACAGCGTCACCGCCGCGGCCGGCGACCTGATCGGGGCCAGCCCGCTGCTGTCGGGGCTCTTCCACGACGAGCCCACCGTCGAGGCGATGAACAAGCTCGACCTGGACGTCACGAGCGTCGGCAACCACGAGTTCGACGAGGGCGCCACGGAGCTGGCGCGCATGCAGAGCGGCGGCTGCCACCCCAAGGACGGCTGTTTCGAGGACGGCAAGAAGTTCGAGGGCGCCGACTACCCCTACCTCGCCGCCAACGTGACGAACGAGAAGACCGGCAAGCCGATCCTCGCCCCCTACTGGGTGTGGAAGCACAACGGCGTGAAGATCGGGTTCATCGGCGTGACCCTTGAGGGCACCCCGGACATCGTCTCCGCGGACGGCGTCAAGGGCCTGAAGTTCCACGACGAGATCGAGACCGTCAACAAGTACGCCGAGATCCTCGACAAGCAGGGCGTGAAGTCGATCGTCACGCTCATCCACGAGGGCGGCGTGCCGGCCTCCGGCTCGTACAACTACGACTGCGACTCCCCGAGCGGCGGCGCCGGCATCTCGGGCCCGATCGTCGACATCGCCAAGGGCATCTCGCCGAAGGTCGACGCCCTGGTCACCGGGCACACGCACAACGCGTACGTCTGCACCGTCCCCGACCCGTCCGGCAAGCCCCGCCTGGTCACTTCGGCGTCCTCGTACGGGAAGCTCTACACGGACACGACGCTGACGTACGACCGCCGCACCAAGGACATCGTGCGTACGTCGGTGAAGTCGGCCAACCACGTGGTGAGCCGCACGCAGCCGAAGGCCGCGGACATGACCGCGCTCATCGGCCGCTGGAACAAGCTCGCCGCGCCCGTCGCGAGCCGGCCCGTCGGGTACATCTCGGCGGACATTCCGGGCCGCGGCGCCGCGTCGCCGGAGGAGCCGCTCGGTGACCTGATCGCGGACGCGCAGCTCGCGCACGCCAAGACCCTCGACCCGAAGGCCTCGCTGGCCCTGATGAACCCCGGCGGCGTGCGCTCCGACCTCGTGTACAAGGCGAGCGGCAGCGAGGGCGACGGCGTCGTCACCTACGGCGAGGGCTTCACCGTGCAGCCCTTCAGCAACACGGTGAACCTGGCCGACCTGACCGGCGCGCAGGTCATCACCGCGCTCCAGCAGCAGGTCAGCGGTTCCAACGAGGCCTCGCCGAAGATCCTCCAGCCGTCGGCGGGCCTGACGTACACGCTCGACATGACGAAGACGGGCGCGGCCCGCGTCGTCGTCGACTCCATCAAGCTGAACGGCGCCGCGATCGACCCGGCGGCGACGTACCGCGTGGCGATGAACTCGTTCCTCGCGGGCGGCGGCGACGGCTTCGCGGCGCTCGGCCAGGGCAAGAACCCGCTGGTCGGCAGCGACGACCTGAAGGCGTTCAACGACTACCTGACGGCCAACTCGTCGGCCACGTCACCGATCGCGCCCCCGAAGGCGGACCGGATCACGATCGTGAAGTGACGTATCGCACGGCCGGGTCGAGGGCCCGAACCGTCCCTTACTGGGAGTAATGCTGAGCGGTGGGATCGGGACGTGTGGTGAAATCTCACGATGCGTTCCCCCCACCGCATAGCCACGTTCACGTCCGAGTCCGCCGAACTGTCTGATGCCCGCACGGAGGAATCCGTTCCATCGGGCACTGTGCCGCACAACCCGTACGACGAGCTGGGCGCCCTCGCGGACCGTCCGCTCGACGAGTTCCTCCACGAGGAAGACCCCGAGGCGGGGCCGGACGACCAGCCCTGGTCCAGGCCCAACCACCGCCGCGGCAGCCGCCGCCGCAACCGGTTCGCCGGGCTGCCGCTCGCCACGAAGGCCGTCGTCGGGATCCTCGTCCTCGCCGCCTTCGTCACCCTCGCGGACCGCTGGGCCCTCCTGTACGCCGAGCACCGCGCCGCGGACCGGCTCAAGGACCAGCTGCACCTGAGCGCCGCGCCCGAGGTCGACATCGAGGGCTTCCCGTTCCTCACCCAGCTCGCCGACCGTCGCCTGGACGAGGTGAAGGTCACCGTCCCCGACGTCGCCGCGAGCCGCGTCTCCCTCGCCAAGGTCTCCGCGACCGTCCGCGACGTACGCATCGACGGCGACGGCCCCACCGATGTGCGCGGCGCCCGCATCGGCGGCATGACCGGCGAGGTCCTGCTCACCTTCGACGACCTGAACCGTGAACTCGGCGCCTCCCAGGTCACGTTCAGCGGACAGGGCCGTGACCGGGTCCTCGCGCGCGGCACGCTGCCCGTCGCCGGACACGACCTGAAGGTGCGCGCCGACGCCACGGTCCGGCGCATCGGCGACACCGGCATCGCCACCGACATCGGCGGCATGCGGCTCGACATCGGCGACCTCGCCACGTACCGGCCCGGCACGCGTCCCTCCGAGGGCCTGCACCTGAGCCGCCGCTCCGTGGCGCGCCTCGCGACCGAGACGGCGAAGGCGAAGGCCCTGCTGTCCGTGCCGTCCCTCGTGCAGCGGCTCGGTGTGCCCGACTCGGCCGTGAGCGCGGCGCTGCGCAGCGACCGGCGCCTGAGCGAACTCACCGGATCACCGCGCTTCGTGCACCAGCTGATGTCCCTGAACCTGGTCGACCTCGCGCTCGCGCACCCGGCGCTCCTGAAGAAGTTCGGCCTCGACCCGGCGTTGCTCCAGGGCCTCACCCGGCTCACCCGCCCCGAGCTCGCCGACCGCCTCTCGCTGGCGTTCCGGCTGCCGAAACTGCCGGGTGCGGGCCGGGGCGAGGTCCGGCTGAGCGACGTGCGGGTCGCGAAGGACGGGATCCGGGTCGGCCTGACGGGGGAGGGTCTGGGCTTCGGCCGGTAGGAGGCCCTGAGGCCTGTCTGCGCGTTCTCGGCTGCCCCGCGGGTCTAGGACCCTTCGGGGAAGGGCCCTTCGAGGGTCTCCGGCGGAGGTGTGGGCGCGCCCGGCAGCTGAACCGTCGCGACCGTGCCGCCGCCCTCCGCGGCCCCGAGCTCGACGGTGCCGCCGAAGCTCTCCACCGTGCGGGCCACGATCGACAGGCCGAGGCCCGAGCCGGGCAGTGCCCGCGCCGTCGGCGAACGCCAGAACCGGTCGAAGACGTAGGGCAGTTCGTCGTCCGGAATGCCGGGACCGTGATCGCGCACGGTCAGCCGGCCGCGCATGAGGTGGACCTCGATCGTGCCCTCGGACGGGCTGAACTTGACCGCGTTGTCGAGGAGATTCACGATCGCGCGCTCCAGGGCGGCGGGCTCGGACCGTACGTACCAGGGGGCGAGCTCGGACGTGATCGTCAGCTCGGGTCCGCGCAGCCGGGCCCGCTCGATCGCGGTGCGCACCGTGTCGTGCAGCGAGACGACCTTGAGCGGGTCGTCCCCGCCGCCCAGGCCCGTACGGGACAGTTCCTGCAAGTCCCCGATGAGCGCCGCCAGTTCGGTCATCTGGGCCTTCAGCGAGGCCATCAGCGCCTTGCGGTCGTCCGGAGGGATCGCCCGGCCCGTCTCGTCGCTGCGGGTGAGCAGCTCGATGTTGGTGCGCATGGAGGTGAGAGGGGTGCGCAGTTCGTGCCCGGCGTCGGCGATGAGCTGTCGCTGGAGGTCGCGTGACGAGGCCAGGGAGGCGGTCATGGAGTTGAAGGACGCGGAGAGGCGTGCGATCTCGTCGTCGCCTTCCACGGGGATGCGGACGGTGAGGTCTTCGGTACGGGCCACGTGTTCGACGGTCTCGGTGAGTTCGTCGACGGGACGGAGTCCGGACCGGGCGATCCACAGCCCGGCGGCTCCGGCGCCGACGACTCCGATGCCGGAGACGAGCAGGAGGACCAGGGCGAGTTCGTTGAGCGTGGACCGGGTGTCCTCGAGGGGGAGGGCGACGAGCAGCGCCGTTCCGGCGATCACCGGCTGACCGGGGCCGCCGAGCACGACGGGGACGGTCACCACCCGGACGGGCTTGCCGTCGGTGTCCGTGCCGTTGCGGTAGGTCTCGACGCCCGGGTTCGGGTTTCGGGCCACGGCCTTGTCGTTGCTGGTCACCTCCACCGTGCCGCCGGAGTTGGGGAAGACGCAGGGCGTGCCGTCCGCCTTGATCAGCTGGGCGTAGGACGTGCTCCGCAGGGCGGTCGGGCGGGCGCTGGGCCGTTGACCGCAGTTCTGCAGGAGGTTGGTGACCTCGCCGGCCTGGAGCGTCTTGTCCGTCGCGTGCAGCTGGTCGTCCACCTCCGCGTACAGCTTCCCCCGCACGATCACCCAGCACGTGACCGAGACCGCGGCCACCGCGACGGCCACCGCCACCGCGACGAGCAGCGCGAGCCGCGACCGCAGGGGAAGCGCACGAACCCGCTTGATCACTCCGCGCCCCCGGACCGCAGCACGTATCCCACACCCCGCACGGTATGGACCAGCCTCGGCTCCCCGCCCGCCTCCGTCTTGCGCCGCAGATACATCACATACACGTCCAGGGAGTTGGAGCTCGGCTCGAAGTCGAAGCCCCACACCGCCTTGAGGATCTGCTCGCGGGTGAGGACCTGGCGCGGGTGGGCCAGGAACATCTCCAGGAGCGTGAACTCCGTGCGGGTCAGTTCGACGGTGCGCGCGCCGCGCGTGACCTCGCGGGTCGCGAGATCCATCCGCAGGTCCGCGAAGGACAGGACGTCACCCGCGTCGTCCGCCGGGCCCACCGCGGAGGCATAGGCGCTGCGCCGCAGCAGCGCCCGTACCCGCGCGAACAGTTCGTCCAGTTCGAAGGGCTTGACCAGGTAGTCGTCGGCGCCGGCGTCGAGCCCGGTGACGCGGTCGCCGACGGTGTCGCGGGCCGTGAGCATCAGGATCGGTGTCCTGGACCCGCCGGCCCGCAGCCGCCGGGCGGCCGTGAGGCCGTCCATGCGCGGCATCTGGATGTCGAGGACGACCAGGTCGGGCTGGTACGCGGCCGCCTTGTCGAGCGCGTCCGCGCCGTCGACCGCGACCTCCGTGCCGTACCCCTCGAAGGCGAGGCTGCGCCGCAGTGCCTCGCGGACGGCGGGTTCGTCGTCGACGATGAGAATGCGCTGGGGTTCGCGGTCGCCTTCGGCGGGACTCATGGGCTGGCTTCCTCGGGGTGCGGACGGTGGTGGGGGCCGGTATCAGCCTCGCACGGTGGCGCTACGGGTGCGTGCGGCGCGGCGGCGCGCGGCCGGGGTCAGCTGCCGGAGGTGCCCCCGCTGCGCAGCGAGTCGAGGTCGGCCTTGACGGTGTTGACGGGGATGGCGAAGCCGAGCCCGACGCTGCCCGCGCTCGACGATCCCGACCCGCTGTCCGAACTGGCCGAGTACATCGCGGAGTTGATGCCGATGATGTTGCCGTTCATGTCGATGAGGGCGCCGCCGGAGTTGCCGGGGTTGAGGGACGCGTCGGTCTGGATGGCCTTGTACGTCGTCTTCGACGAGCCCGTGTCGCCGTTGAACTGCTGCCCGCCGAACTCGAACGGCCACCGGCCGTCGCCGCCCTGTTGCTGCTGCTGTTCCTCGTCCGTGGAGACGGTGACGTCGCGGTCGAGCGCGGAGACGATGCCGCTGGTGACGGTGCCGGTCAGGCCCTCGGGGGAGCCGATGGCGACGACCTCGTCGCCGACCTTGACGTTGTCGGAGTCGCCGAGGGACGCGGTCTTGAGGCCGGACGCGTTCTTCAGCTTGATGAGGGCGAGGTCCTTCTTGGCGTCGGTGCCCACGACCTCGGCGGTGTAGGTCTTGCCGTCGCTCGTCCCCACCTTGACCGTCGAGGCGCCGGACACGACGTGGTTGTTGGTGACGATCTCGCCGTCGCTCGTGATGACGACGCCGGAGCCGGTGGAGCTGCCCGCGTTCGAGGTCGCGTTGATCTCCACGATGGCGGGGCTGACGGCCTCGGCGACACCGGAGACGGTGCCCTTCTTGCTGGTGGGCACGACGCTCGTGCCGGCGGAGGCTGACGTGGACTGCTTGCCGGTCAGCTCCTGGAAGGCGTACGCGGTGCCGCCGCCGACGGCCGCGGCGGCGATGGCGACCGCGGCGAGCAGCCCGAGCGGACCCCTGACCCGCCGCCGGTGTGCGGGCGGCGCGGGAGAGCCCTCCGGCGTGGGAGCCGGCCACATCGCCGAACCCGGTGCGGCGTTCGGCGGCTGCGGCGGGTCGTAGGCGGGCGGGGGCGGAAAGGCGCCGCCCGCCTCGGGGGTCCCCGGATACGAGGACTGCGCGTGGTGCTGCTGGCCCTGGGGGTACTCGCCGCTTCGGCGGAAGCTCTCGGTCATGGCAGCAAGCCTGAACCGCGTTCATGAGAGCCACCTGAGCGTGCCCTGAGAGTCCCGCGAGAACCCTGTTTGCCCGAAATAAAGACGCCCCGGAGAACGGCGGGTTGACTGCGGGTGAGGTGCGGGAGGGCGCCGGAACAACTCTCACCTGCCTGCTGTGAAGGCCGTGTGCCGAGAGGCCCGTGGGATCTACGATCCGTGCGCCGGAGGGGGGTCTGCGGCGGTGCCCGGGTCCGAGCCCGATGTCTTGTCCGCTCGGTGTCCGGTACCTGCCGTGGTGCGCGCCGTATGCCTCTTCTCGGGCCCTGAAGCCACTCTTCACACCAGGAGCCCTGAGTGATACCTGCCCTGCGCGACCGCTGGAGACGCCCCGTCACGGCGCTGTCCACGGCCGCTCTCGCGCTGGCGCTGAGCTGCGCCGGCGCCCTGGTGGCGCACCCCGCCACCGCGGCCGACGATCCGCCCGGACTGCCCGACGCGAGCATCGCCCGCACCGCGAACCCGGCCCCTTCCGCCTCCGACGCCGAACTGCGCAAGCGGGTCGTCGAGGCCGCGAGGACCCGGGCGACCCCGGAGACGAAGCCCAAGAAGACGCCGTTCATCATCGGCGGCACCGAGACGTCGATCTCCTCCGCGCCGTGGATGGTCCAGCTCTCGTACTACGACGCCGCGTCCGGCGACGGCTACTTCTGCGGCGGCACCCTCGTCGCCCCGAACAAGGTCCTCACCGCGGCCCACTGCGTCGCCGGTCTGGACTGGGTGGACAACGGCGCGGTCGTGGCCGGCGCCACCGGCCTGCTCGACAGCGCCAACGGCACCGTCGCGGGCGTCTGGCGCCAGTGGAACCACCCGCGGTACAACGCCGACACCATCCAGAACGACATCGCGGTCCTCACCCTGGACCGTCCGCTGGAGGACCAGTGGACGAAGCTCGTCCAGAGCAACGACACCGCGTCCTACAAGGCCGGCACCTCGGCCACCGTCTACGGCTGGGGCCTGACCTCGGGCGCGCAGGACGCCGACCTGTCGGCGACCCTGCGCAAGGTGACCCTGCCGCTGGTCTCCGACTCCACCTGCAACACCGCGATGCAGTCCGTCCTCGGCGAGGACGACTTCGTCGAGGGCTCGATGTTCTGCGCGGGCACCCCGGCGACGGGCACCGACGAGGGCACCAAGAGCACCTGCAGCGGTGACTCCGGCGGTCCGGTGGTCGTCGGCGGCCGCGTCGTCGGCATCGTCTCGTGGGGCGTCTCCGGCTGCACCGCTAAGGGCGCCTACCCCGTCTTCACCAAGGTGTCCTCGTACGTCTGGGCGGCCCAGCCGCGCATCGACGACACGGACCTGAGCTTCGACGGCCGGGCCGACCTGCTGGCGCGCACCCCCTCCGGTGGCCTGTTCGAGCAGGACAGCAAGGGCACGTCGCTCGCCACGCGCGCCTACCAGAGCGCCGGCTGGCAGACCTCGAGCTGGGCCCTCCAGGCCGACCTGGACCGGGACTTCTTCCAGGACCTCGTCATCCGCGACAGCACCGACGGCAAGCTGTACCGCAGCTACTACAACCACGCGTCGGACGCCTTCGAGTGGATGCAGATCACCTCGGTGTGGGGCGGCTACAAGTCGTACGCCATCCCCGGCGACATGACCGGTGACTCCCGCCCCGACCTGGTCGCGGTGGACGCCGACGGCTCGACGTACCTCTACCCGGGCAAGGGCAACGGCGAGTTCTACGGCAAGGTCAAGATCGTCGACAGGGCCTGGAAGGGCGTCAAGATCTTCGGCCACGGCGACCTGACCGGCGACGGCAAGGCCGACCTCCTGGTCCGCAACAGCTCCGGCGTCCTGTACCTCTACCGGGGCACGCAGATCGAGCACACCCCGTTCGCGGCGCGCATCCAGGCGCGCACGGGCTGGAACTTCACCTCGTACGTGACGAACGGCGACGTGACCGGCGACGGCATCGCCGACGTCATGGCCCGCGACTCGGGCGGCACGCTCTGGCTCTACCCGGGCACCAACAAGGCGTCCTCCGACGTCTTCGGCGCCCGCAAGAGCCTGGGCACCGGGTTCAACCAGTACAACCTGATGTTCTGAGAGACCCGGAACACAGCACGCGCGCCGGTCCGGTGTTCCGGGCCGGCGCGCGGTGGCGCGAGGTCAGGGGCAGCCGCAGGACTGGCGGACGACCAGCCGCGAGGGGAACACCTTCAGGCGCTCACGCCGGGACCCGGCTACGCGCAGCGAGTCGTCGAGGACGAGGTCGACGGCGGAGCGCGCCATCGCCGAGCGGTCGGACGCGACCGTCGTCAGCGGCGGATCCGTCAGACCCGCCTCCTTCACGTCGTCGAACCCGGCGACGGCCAGCTCGCCCGGCACCTCGATCCGCAGCTCGCGCGCGGCCCGCAGGATGCCGAAGGCCTGGTCGTCCGTGGAGCAGAAGATCGCCGGCGGCCGCTGGGGCCCGGCGAGCAGCTCCAGGCCGACCTTGTAGGCGTCGTAGCGGTTGTACGGCGCCTCGAACAGCCGCCCCTCGGTGGAGAGTCCCGCCTCGTGCATGGCCCGGCGCCAGCCCTCGACGTGGTCGGAGACCGGGTCGCCGACGGACGGCGTCTCGGCGGTGCCGCCGACACAGGCGACGTACGGGTGGCCGTGCTCGAGCAGATGGCGGGTGGCGAGCTGGGCGCCGCCGATGTCGTCGATGACGACGGCGACGTCGTCGATCGCCTCGGGGCGCTCGTGCAGCAGGACCACGCGCGCGTCCCACGCCTCGATCTCGGCCGCGGCCAGATCGTTCAGGCCGTGGCTGACGAGGATGAGGCCGGACACCCGCATGCCGAGGAAGGCGCGCAGATAGTGGACCTCGCGCTCCTCGACGTAGTCGGAGTTGCCGACGAGGACCATCTTCCCGCGCTCGGACGCCGCCTGTTCGACGGCGTGCGCCATCTCCGCGAAGAACGGCTGGCGCGCGTCCGGCACGATCATGCCTATGAGGTCGGTCCGCCGCGACGCCATGGCCTGGGCGACCCGGTCGGGCCGGTACCCCAGTTCCTTGATCGCGGCGAGTACACGCTCGCGCGTGGCCGGGGCAACCGGCCTAGGTCCGTTGTTGATGACGTAGCTCACGACCGCGGTCGAAGTACCCGCCAGTCGCGCCACGTCATCCCGAGTCACCTTGGCCACGCGCGGAGTCTACGCGGATGGACCTACCGCTGGGCAGGGCGTCCGGCGGCGGCCTGACGGGCGCCCGCCCGGGACTGCTCGGCCGGCTCCCGCACGGCACGCGAATCCGCCGCGGAGTCCGTGCTGTCGGCGTGCGCAGCCCGCTCCGCCGCTGTCGCGTGCTCCGTGTCGTCCGGCCTCGGAGTCGCCGCCTTGGCCTTCGCGGCGTCCGCCGCCCGCTCGACCTTCTCCGGCGTCACGAAGCGGTAGCCGACGTTGCGCACGGTGCCGATCAGCGACTCGTGCTCGGGCCCGAGCTTCGCGCGCAGGCGCCGCACGTGGACGTCCACGGTGCGGGTGCCGCCGAAGTAGTCGTAGCCCCACACCTCCTGCAGCAGCTGGGCGCGCGTGAAGACGCGGCCCGGGTGCTGCGCGAGGTACTTGAGGAGCTCGAACTCCTTGAAGGTCAGGTCGAGGACCCGCCCCTTCAGCTTGGCGCTGTAGGTGGCCTCGTCGACCGACAGGTCACCGTTGCGGATCTCCATCGGGGAGTCGTCGGAGACGATCTGCTGGCGGCCCATCGCGAGGCGCAGCCGCGCCTCCACCTCGGCCGGTCCCGCCGTGTCGAGAAGTACGTCGTCGATGCCCCAGTCGGCGGTGACGGCCGCGAGGCCGCCCTCCGTCACGACGAGGACCAGCGGACAGCCGGGCCCGGTGGAGCGCAGGAGCTGGCACAGGCTGCGTACCTGCGGGAGGTCGCGGCGTCCGTCGATGAGGATGACGTCGGCACCGGGGGTGTCGACGAGAGCCGGGCCCTCGGCGGGGGCGACCCGCACGTTGTGCAGCAGCAGGCCGAGAGCGGGGAGCACCTCCGTCGACGGCTGAAGGGCATTCGTGAGGAGCAGCAATGAACTCATCGCGGCCCACCTGCCTGGGTCGTCCTACGGTCGTGCACGTTTCGCTCGCCCATAACGTCGGTTCCTCCTCGGTCCCTGCGAGGACGTTTACGGCACTGCTTCGAACTGCTTCGTGGTGCTTCGGGTCCCGCGCCCCGGGGCCCTGTGCGCCTCGCGGCCGGCGTTCGTATACAACGCGGTCCGAAAGCACAAAAGGACCCGGGGGCGTCGCTGCCCGGATCCTCTGCCTAGGAGAATAGCCCACATGAGTTCCGGTCCGGCAGGTCAAGACGCACGATCTTCTGTGCAGCCGATCACTGCCCGCTCACGGCGTGTGATGCTGCGCACGCGGGACGGGGTACCGATCGAGGCCGCGCACGACCCCGGGCCGGGCTCCGCCGGCGGCCCGGTGATCGTGGTCGCGCACGGGTTCACGGGCGATCTGGAACGGCCGCACGTCCGGCGGGCGGCGGGGATGTTCGCGCAGCGTGCCGCCGTGGTCACGTTCTCCTTCCGCGGGCACGGGCGGTCGGGCGGGCGGTCCACCGTCGGCGACCGGGAGGTACTCGACCTGGTGGCCGTCGTGGAGTGGGCGAGGTCACTCGGGCATGACCACGTGGTGACCGTCGGCTTCTCGATGGGCGGTTCCGTCGTCCTGCGGCACGCCGCGTTGCACAGGGGGCGCACGGAAGCGCGCTCCGACGCCGTGGTCGCGGTGAGTGCCCCGGCCCGCTGGTACTACCGCGGCACCGCGCCGATGCGGCGGTTGCACTGGCTGGTGACGCGGCCCGCCGGCCGGATCGTGGGCCGCGTGGGCCTCCGCACCCGCATTCACCCGCACGAGTGGGACCCGGTGCCGCTCTCGCCGGTCGAGTCCGTGCCGCTGATCGCGCCGACGCCGCTCCTGATCGTGCACGGCGACCGGGATCCGTACTTTCCCCTCGACCACCCGCGGACGCTCGCCGCGGCCGCGTCCGGTGGGGCCGAGCTGTGGCTGGAACCGGGCATGGGGCACGCCGAGCACGCGGCGGACGACGGGCTCCTCGCGCGGATCGCCGACTGGGCCACGGCATCATGGACGACGGCAACCGCCGAATAGACCGCATGGACAGACCGCAGGGAGGAACGCCGCACATGGCCAACGGGACCATCCGCTACTGGGCCGCGGCCAAGGCGGCCGCCGGTGTCGCCGAGGAGCCGTACGAGGCCGAGACGCTGGCCGACGCGCTGGAGGGCGCGCGTGCGCGACACCCCGGAGACCTGGTGCGCGTCCTGCAGCGTTCCTCGTTCCTGATCGACGGTGATCCCGTCGGCAGGCGCGGGCATGAGACGGTACGGCTTGCCGAGGGCGGCACGGTCGAGGTGCTCCCGCCGTTCGCAGGAGGGTGACCGCGATGAGTAACGAGCCGTACGAAGACGAGTACGGGCAGCACCAGCCGCCCCAGCAGACCCAGCAGTGGCAGGGCCAGACCTGGGACACGCAGGTCCAGTCGACGTACCCGCCGCAGGGGTTCGAGCCCGGCCAGGCCCCGTACGGGCAGGGCCCGGTGAACCGGACGGGTGGCGACCAGCAGTCCTATGGCCGGCCGACGTACGGCGCTGACCAGCAGGCTTACGGCCACGGGCAGGTGCCGTACGGGCAGGGACCGGCGGTGCAGACGCCGGGCGGGCAGACCACGCCGCCGCCCGCGCATGCCGCGTACGGCGACACCGGCGCCTACGGACAGGCCCCCCACACCCCCGGGGCCGACCGGCAGACGCAGGTCTTCGGGACGGTGGCGGCGGCCCAGCCGCTGCCCGTCGCCGAGCCGGAGGCCGCCGCTTACGGGCCGGCCACCGTCACCGGCAACCCCCGCGTCACCGACGCGCAGCGCGCCCGCGCCGAGGGGCGGTCGCCGATCATAGAGCCGGGGATGCAGCCCGCCGCGCTGACCGCGCTGCTCGGGCTGCTGCTCGCGGGCGGCGCCGCGGTGGGCCAGTACGCGCTCCTCGTCCCGCTCGTGCTGCTCCAGGCCGTCACAGCCGCCGGCTGGTTCCGGCTCAACGGCATGTGGCCGGCCCGGCAGGGCATCGCGCTCGCCTTCGCGGGCGGCCTCGCCGCCGACGCCGCGCTGCTCGTCACCGGCCGGGAGAACGCGCCCGCCGCGATCCTCGGCACCCTCGGTGTCTGGATCCTGCTCACCCTCGTCCTCCAGCTCCGCAGCCACGCGGCACCGGACGAGCGCATGTACGGCCTGATGGCGACGGTCGCCTCGGCGGCGCTCGCCATCGTCGCGACCGGACACCTGGCGGCCGACCCGGACGCCGTGACCGTCGGCGCCGCGGCCGTGGCGGTGGCCGTCCTCGCACGGGCGCTCCCGCTGCCGACGCCCGCCTCCGTGGTCGTCGCGCTGCTCGCCGCCGCGGGCGCCGGAATCGCGGTCGGCGGTATGACGGACATGGGGCCCAAGGGCGCGCTCCTCGGCCTCGGCGCCGGTGTCTGCGCGCTGATCGGCCACCGCGTCGCGAGTTACGACTATCCGTCCCGCTTCGTGCACATGACGGCGGGCGTGGCCCTGCCGCTCGCCGCCGCGGCCCCGGCCGTCTACCTGCTCGGGCGGGTCGTGGGCTGAGCGTCCGGCGGGCGCAGGCCTGTCACAGCTGATCGACAAGAACCGGGCCGGGCTCCCTTCCAGGGGGCCCGGCCCGTACGCTCGCGATCAGGAACTGTCGTCCAGGTGGGGGGAAGCACCGGACCATGCGAGCTCTGCGGATACTTCTGATCGTCGTCGTGATCCTGGGCGGCCTGTTCGTCATCGCCGACCGGGTCGCGGTGAACTTCGCCGAGGGTGAGGCGGCCGACCGCGTCCGCACCAGTGAGGGCCTGACCAGCACGCCCGACGTGTCCATCAAGGGCTTCCCGTTCCTGACCCAGCTCGCGGGCGGCACGCTGGACGACGTGGAGATCGGCATCAAGGACTACGACGCGAAGAGCGGCGGCGAGTCGATCCGGATCGCCGATCTGAACGCCGAGATGCATGGCGTGAAGTTCGCCGGCGACTTCAGCTCCGCCACCGCCGACTCGGCCACCGGCACCGCCCGTATCTCCTACGCCGAGCTGCTCAAGGCCGTCAGGAAGCAGGACGCCGCCCAGGTCGCCCCGGGCGTGACGGCGCAGATCGAAGGCCTCTCCTACGGCGGCGGCGACAAGGTCAGGATCGCGGTCACCGTGCACACGCCGCTGGGCACCCTGCACCCCACCGTCCTCAGCTCGGTCAAGGTCACCGACGGCAAGGTCTCGGCGCGTGCCGACAGCCTGCCCAAGGTCGGCGCGCTCGACCTGGCCGAGGGCCGGATCCGCGCCGTCACCGACTTCCAGCAGGCGATCGACGACCTGCCGGCCGGGATCGAGCTGGACCGGGTCGAGGCGGTCAAGGACGGCGTCGAGATCTCGGTGAAGGGTTCGAAACTCGACCTCGTCGGGTAGGCACCCGGAAACGGCCCGTCCGCACTGCGAGACGGCGCTGTCCGCACAGCAGTAACCGACGGAGCCGCGGCGGCCCCGGAGTCCGGGGGAAGGGGCTCCGGGGCCGCACTCGTCTCGCATCGCGGACGATCGTGTCTCAGGATGCGACACGCCGGTGACACGGCCGCCCGTGCGTACCTACGATCGGTGGCATGAAGCGACAGGCGGATCTCACGAAGCGGCGGGCAGTAGACCTGTGCCGCGTCGCCGCCATGCTCTGTCGCACCGCCTGAGCGGGACGGCAACTCCCGCTTTCCCAGGCCCCTTTGAGGCCTCCCCCGCGCGCGCCGAATGCCGTCCCTGTTCGCATGCAGGGACCGTGCCCGCACCGCACCCGCACTCCCGCACCCCGCCGCAACTGCCCCGGAGGAGAAAACATGAGCCGCAGCGACGTCCTGGTAGACGCCGACTGGGTCGAGGCGAACCTCGACAACCCGAAGGTCGTCATCGTCGAGGTCGACGAGGACGCTTCGGCGTACGACAAGAACCACATCAAGAACGCCGTCAAGGTCGACTGGCAGAAGGACCTGCAGGACCCGGTCCGCCGCGACTTCATCGACCAGGCCGGCTTCGAGAAGCTCCTGTCCGCGCGCGGCATCGCCAACGACGACACGGTCGTCCTCTACGGCGGCAACAACAACTGGTTCGCGTCCTACGCCTACTGGTACTTCAAGCTCTACGGCCACGACAGCGTCAAGCTCCTCGACGGCGGCCGCAAGAAGTGGGAGCTCGACTCGCGCGACCTCGTCGCCGAGATCGTCCAGCGCCCCGCCACCGAGTACAAGGCCAAGGCCCAGGACACCTCGATCCGCGCCTTCCGTGACGACGTCGTCGCCGCGATCGGCAGCCTGAACCTCGTCGACGTGCGCTCGCCCGACGAGTTCTCCGGCAAGCTCCTCGCCCCGGCCCACCTTCCGCAGGAGCAGTCGCAGCGTCCGGGCCACGTCCCGTCCGCGCGCAACATCCCGTGGTCGAAGAACGCCAACGACGACGGCACGTTCAAGTCGGACGACGAGCTCAAGGCCCTCTACGAGGACGAGCAGGTCGACCTGGCCAAGGACACCATCGCGTACTGCCGCATCGGTGAGCGCTCGGCCCTGACGTGGTTCGTCCTGCACGAGCTGCTCGGCCAGGCCAACGTCAAGAACTACGACGGCTCGTGGACCGAGTACGGCTCCCTCGTCGGCGTGCCGATCGAGCTCGGCGCCAACAAGTAACCCTCCCGGACCCCTCAGACAGACCTGACCGACCTTTTTGGAGAAACACATGTGTGGAGCGAAGGCCGGCGGCCCCGACGCCTCGACGATCAAGCCCGGTGAGACCACCATCCAGGGCCAGGTGACCCGCGACGGCGAGCCCGTCACCGGTTACGTGCGCCTGCTGGACTCGACCGGCGAGTTCACGGCCGAGGTCCCCACCTCGGCGACGGGCCAGTTCCGTTTCTACGCGGCCGAGGGCACGTGGACGCTGCGCGCCCTGGTCCCCGGCGGCTCGGCGGACCGCACGGTCGTCGCCCAGACCGGTGGTCTCTCCGAGGTCGCCATCGCCGTCTGACACGGCTCGCCGTGTGACGGCGGCGCAGATACGGCCGAGGGGCCGCACCTCCGGGGGTTGGACGCCTACGGAATCGAGGTGCGGTCCCTCGGCTTTGCGCGGGGTCCGTGCCCATCGACATCACGCGCGTCGACGAGTTCGGCGACCGCCACGGCCACAGCCTGTTGATCATCGGGCAAGGAGGGCGGAAAGCTCCAGGTCTACGCCCGTGGGGCACCACCTCCTGTATCAGCGAGGACGATCTCGGCAACGGTGAGGACGATCTCGGCAACGACGATGTCGAGACAGCCGCCGACGACCGTTGCTTCGAGGCTGCGAGGGCGACGTAAGCCGTCCTGGGGGCTCAGGGCGCTCGGAGGTTCACGTTTTCAGGGTTGCCAGGGGTCCCAGGGTTCCTTGGGGGTCTTCCATGCCCTGGGTTCCGTGGGTGGCCTAGGGCCTGTCGTCAAATTCCCGTCTGCCCGGCGGCGTCTGGCACGCACTCCCCCTAGCTCTCGGCTTTGGTCGAGCAGGGGGGACCCCCATGCGGCGTTGCCGAAAAGCCCTGGTAGCTCCGCTACAAGGGCTCTCCGGCGCCTTGCGATCGCACGCACCAGACGCCGCCGGGCCCGCCCTCGGGCGGACGACGGGAATGTGACGACAGGCCCTAGCGGTCGTACGGGTCCTGGGGGCGCTTCTTGCCGTCCAGCTCGTCCCACCACTCGTCGGACTTCGCGTCGCCGGAGGGGTCGTCCCACCAGCGGTCGTCGGGGCCGCGGCGGTTGGCGACGATCGCGGCGACGGGCGGGATGACCATCGCCACGATGCACATCGCCACCGCGGCGGGCACGGACCACAGGCGCACGACGGCCCAGGCCAGGACGAACAGGCCGATGCACAGGCCCATCATGGCGAAGTACAGGTGACGACGCCGCGAGTACATGCTTCAAGCGTAGGTCCGGGCCGCGTCAGTAGACGAGTGCCTGCGTTCCGTCCGTCATCGCCTCCTGCACGAAGACCTGCGCACCGGCGATCCGGACGCCCTCGATGACGTCCTTCTCCGTGATCTCGCGGCGGGCCGCGCACTGTGTGCACAGCGTGATCCGCCCGGCCGCCAGGATCGACTCGATCAGGTCGGGCAGCGGCGCGGCGTGCGGCAGCTCGAACTCGGCGGCGCGGCCCGGCAGCGCGAACCACGACGACTCCCCGGTCAGCCAGAGCGAGACCTCCACGCCGCTGGCCACGGCCACCGCCGCGACCGTGAAGGCCTGCGAGCAGCGTTCGGGGGCGTCGGCCCCCGCGGTCACCTTGATCACGAGCTTGTTCGCCATGGCTGAATCGTAATCAACTCCCGTACAACCAGGGATGTTGCCGGTGGGTCTCCTGTGCGCGCGGATACGGAATCCGCGCTTCGAGTTCCGTGGGGGACCCGTTGGATGACGAACGAATACCGCAGGTGGCGCCGGAGCCGTCCGTGCCCGTGGTGCCGGTGCGGCCGCGACGCCGCGGCCGCACCACCCTGCTGATCGCCTGCGCCGCCCTGCTCGGCGCCGTCGCGGGCGTGTGCACCGGCTACGTCGTACAGGCGGACCGGAAGCCGACCGCGCTGCCGCCGCTGTCCCTGGCGGTGGTCGGGCAGGCGAAGGGCGAGGGGCCCAAGCCGGCACCCCGTGCTCAGGACGGCGATCTGCGCAAGCTCCTCGCGCCCAGGCCCGCCGGGACGCAGAAGTCGGACACGCGGCAGGGCTGGCTGAACGAGTACGACTTCGCGAACGGCTTCAAGGATCCGCGCTGGATGTTCGGGCAACTCGCCGAGGGCGGCTTCCGCCGGGCCACGATCGAGGCCTGGCGGCGCGGTCGGTCCACGACCGAGGTCCAGCTCATCCAGTTCCGGGACGACACCGACTCCGGCTCGCGCAAGTTCCTGGACGGCCAGCAGAGCTACATGGACGACAGCGACTGGGCGGGCAACGAGGGGGTGCCGCTCACCGGCAGCGGCAACGGGCGCGTCTACGTCTTCGACAAGCCGAGCACCAAGGCCGGGTACCTCCCGATGTACCAGGCCAGGGCGCTCGCCGCCCGTGGCGACATCGTCATGGACATCCGGGTGTACGACACCAGGCCGATCCCCGAGAAGACCGTGATGTCTCTCGCGAAGCGCCAGTTGGAGCGACTGTGAGCGACCTGGACCCTCAGCTTCCGGAACCCGGGCCCACCTCGGATCCCACCCCCGCCGCCACGGTTCCCGCTCCCGTCGCGGGGAGTGCGGCCCGCCGCTGGCCCGCCGTGGCCGTGGCCTGCGCCGTCGTGCTCGCCGTCGGGGCCGGTGCCGGCCTCACCGCCATGAAGGTCGAGGCCGCCGACCGCTCGGCGCCCACCACGGTGTGGGCGAAGCCGAAGAAGCAGAAGCAGGCGAAGCCCGGCCGGGCCGAGGCACAGGGACTCAGCGCCCGGCTGCTGCCGGTCCCCGAGGCCTACCGGCTGGGCCCGGACATCGACGAGTACGGCAACGACAAGACCCTCACCCGCGGCGAAGCCACCGCCCGCCTCAAGAAGGGCACGCGCAACCTGCCGTCCCGCCAGCGCGAGGCGCAGGACAAGGCCATCGACAAGCTGAAGTTCAGGGGTCTGGCCATGCGCAGCTACCAGCTGAGCGGCTCCATCGGATTCGGGTCCGACGACAACCACAAGTCCCTCGTCGTCGAAATGCAGCTCGCCCAGATACAGAACCGCAGGGCCGGGCGTCAGCTCAAGGAGTTCCGCAGCGAGTTCCTGCGCTCGGTCGGCGTGTTCCCCAAGGGGCCGAAGGTCAAGGGGCATCGCAACGCCGACTGCTTCCTCGCACCCAAGGACAGCAAGGGCAAGCTCGAAATGGTCCTCTGCAGCGCGTACGAGGACGACGTCCTGGTCACCGCCACCGGTTACGGCCCCAGGCCGCTCAACACCACCGAGGTCGCCGACCTGCTCGCCCGGCAGCTCGACCGGCTGACGTCGCAGGGAGGGCAGCTCGTATGAGCGAGACACTGCAGCCGGCCGAGAGGCCGCAGCAGGCCGAGACACTGCAGTCGGCCGAAGAGCCGCAGCGGGCCGAGATCCCGCAACCGGCTGAGGAGCCGCGGCGGGGCGCCGTGGCCGCGGGCGCTCCGCCGCGGCAGGACCCCGTTGCCGCCGGGTCCCCGCAGCAGCAGCCGGGGCCCGTCGTTGCCGAGGAGGCCCCGCCTGCACGCAGGGACCGGCGTGTCCTGCGCGCCGTCCTGCGCTGGACCGCCGCCGTCGCCGTCTTCGGCGTGATCGGCGCGGCCACCGCGTACGGCGTCACCGAGCAGAAGCGCACCGACCTGCCCGGCCTGGCCACCGAGAGTGACGGCCGGTGGACCTTTCCGGCGATCGAGAAGCCCCCGCTGCCCGCGGGTTCGCCGGCCCCCTTCGCCGACGGCAACGACAGCGAGACCCACTACGCCGATCTGCGCAAGCTGGTCCTGCCCCGGCCCGCGGACGCCACGCCGGACACGGCGCTGGCCGGGAAGGACGGGTGGCTGCCGACGTCCGTGTACCTCGACGCGTACGAGAAGGAGGCGCGCCGGGACCTGGGGCAGCAGCTCGAGGACGACGGGCTGCGGGAGATCGCGGCCCGCGGCTGGACCACGCCCGACGGAACGCATACGCGGATCTACGCGCTGCGCTTCACCTCTGCGGCCTTCTCACGGATCGTCCACGCCGACCTGACGGACAACGTCGCCTCCCCGGCGGACGCGCCGTACGCCGACGAGCAGTACGGCGGCTGGGCGGAGAAGGTCGACGTCCCGTACACGAAGCGGAACGTCTTCACGGAGGCGAAGCCGTACGGGAGGACGGCCGAGCGCTACGCCTACATCGAGGCCGGTGACGTCATCGCCCTGGTGATCCAGTCGGGGAAGGCGGCCCTGCCGCCCCGGATCACCTTCCAGCAGACCGTCGTCCTGCAGAGCCAGCTCCTCGGCTGACCGCCCGCGCCCCGCTCGGGTGACCTCATCGTGAGAGCCGGGCCCCACCCGACTAAAGTGGGGCCCGGCTCTGTACCGACCACCGCTCACCGAGGAGCACCCCGTGCTTGAGGCCTTCTTCTCCACTCTGCTCGTCCTGGTCTGCGTCGGCGTTCTCGCGTTCGCCGGACTGACCGTGAAGAAGCTGTACCAGGGCCAGCGCTGACCCCCACCAGAGAGACGCTTCGCAGACCATGATCGAGATCCCGTCCGACCTGCACCCCGACCTCGTCCCCCTGGTGTTCCTCCTCGGTAACTGGGCGGGCGCGGGTGTCACCGACTTCCCCGGCGCCGAGAAGGCGAACTTCGGGCAGGAGGCGTCCTTCACCCACGACGGGCGGGACTTCCTCGAGTACCACTCGCACACCTGGATCCTCGACTCCGAGGGCAACAAGGTGAAGCCCCTGGAGTCCGAGTCCGGGTACTGGCGGATCGACAAGGACCGCAAGGTCGAGGTCGTCATGGTCCGCGACGACGGCGTCGTCGAGGTCTGGTACGGCGAGCTCGCCGACAAGAAGCCGCAGATCGACCTGGTCACGGACGCCGTCGCGCGCACCGCCGCCGCGGGCCCGTACACCGGTGGCAAGCGGCTCTACGGCTATGTGAAGAGCGACCTGATGTGGGTCGGCGAGAAGCAGACCCCCGAGGTCGAGCTGCGTCCCTACATGTCGGCCCAGCTGAAGAAGGTCGTCTCCCCGGACGACGTGGCCGAGATGGCCCGTAACCTCCCGGACCTGCCCGACGACGGCATCGCCTTCTTCAAGTAGTCCCGTCAGGCCGTCCCCTTCCCGTTCCCCTTCCCGGTCCCGTTCTTCGCGCAGTCCCGAAGTCGTCCCCGGAAAGTGGACCTACACTCGGCGGTGTGGTGAGCACCGACTGGAAGAGCGACCTGCGGCAGCGCGGCTACCGGCTGACGCCCCAGCGTCAGCTGGTCCTCGAGGCCGTCGACACCCTCGAGCACGCGACCCCCGACGACATCCTCTGCGAAGTGCGCAAGACGGCGTCGGGGATCAACATCTCGACGGTCTACCGCACCCTGGAGCTGCTCGAGGAGCTGGGGCTCGTCAGCCATGCCCACCTCGGGCACGGGGCGCCGACGTACCACCTCGCCGACCGGCACCACCACATCCACCTGGTGTGCCGGGACTGCACGAACGTGATCGAGGCCGACGTCGAGGTCGCCGCCGAGTTCACGGCGAAGCTCCGCGACACCTTCGGCTTCGACACCGACCTCAAGCACTTCGCGATCTTCGGCCGCTGCACCGACTGCTCCCGGCGGGACGGCCGGAGCGCCGAGGGACGTCAGGGCCCGCAGGAATCCGCGGCACCGCAGGAATAAGCGCGTCCGTGTGCTCGTCGTAGTGTCTGTGAACATGAAGAGCCCCCTCCTGTCCCTGCCCGGCGCCGTTCCCGCCGAGGGCGTGGACGAAGGCGTCGCCGCGCACTACGGCGACCTGTTCCGCGAGCAGCGCACCCTCGCCGACGGCAACGGCCTCGTCGACCTCTCCCACCGCGGCGTCATCACCGTCACCGGCGACGACCGGCTCGCGTGGCTGCATCTGCTCCTCACGCAGCACGTCAGCGACCTCCCGGCCGGCCAGGCCACCGAAGCGCTCGTCCTCTCCGCGCACGGCCACATCGAGCACGCCCTGTACATCGTCGACGACGGCACCACCACGTGGGCGCACGTCGAACCCGGCACGCAGGAGGCGCTGATCGCCTACCTGGAGTCGATGAAGTTCTTCTACCGGGTCGAAGTCGCCGACCGCACCGAGGAGTTCGCCCTCGTCCAGCTGCCGGCCGGTTCGATCGCGCCGGTCCCGGACGGCGTCGCGGTGCGCGAGACGGCGTACGGCCGCGACGTGTTCCTGCCGCGCGCCGACCTGGAGGCGTACGCGGAGCAGAACGGGCCCGCGATCGGGCTTCTCGCCCACGAGGCGCTGCGCGTGGAGAACCACCGGCCGCGCCTCGGCTTCGAGACCGACCACCGCACCATCCCGCACGAGCTCGGCTGGATCGGCACCGCCGTCCACCTCCAGAAGGGCTGCTACCGCGGCCAGGAGACCGTCGCCCGCGTGCAGAACCTGGGCAAGCCCCCGCGCCGCCTCGTCTTCCTGCACCTGGACGGCAGCGAGGTGCACCTGCCCCCGCACGGCGCCCCGGTCCGTCTCGCGTCCGACGGCCCCGAGAGCCGCAAGCTGGGCTTCGTGACGACGTCCGTACGCCACCACGAACTCGGTCCGATCGCGCTCGCCCTGGTGAAGCGGAACGTGCCGGTGGACGCGGACCTCATCGTGGACACGACCGCGGCCGCGCAGGAAGTCGTCGTCGAGCCCTAGCCAGACCGCGGCTACATCTCCAGAAGCACCGTGAACGGGCCGTCGTTCGTCAGGGACACCCGCATCTTGGCCCCGAACCGGCCCGTCGCCACGGTCGCCCCCAGGGCCCGCAGCTGCGCCACGACCTCGTCGACCAGCGGCTCGGCCACCGGCCCCGGCGCCGCCGCGTTCCAGGTGGGGCGGCGGCCCTTACGGGCGTCCCCGTAGAGCGTGAACTGGCTGATCACCAGGAGCGGGGCGTCGATGTCGCTGCACGACCTCTCGTCGGCGAGCATCCGTACGGACCACAGTTTGCGGGCCAGTTGGGCGGCCTTCTCCTTGGTGTCCTCGTGGGTGACCCCCACGAGGACGCACAGCCCCTCGCCCTTGATCTCGCCGACCACTTCTTCGTCCACGACGACGCTCGCGCCGTCCACCCTCTGCACCACTGCACGCATACGGACCATCATGCCGTGCTCCCGAACCGCCCATCCGGGGCGGATTAGGGGCACTCGTGCACAGAGCGGCCACTCGGAGTGGCACGATGCTCCCACGCGGTGCACCGCGTCGGTCCGGTCGAGGGGACGGTAGGGACGCAATGAGCCACACATCGAGCATCGGGCAGCCTCCAGGGGCCCCCGTTTCGTTGACGCACGCCAGTCGCATCACCGGTACGAACCGCCTCAGCACGGCGCGCCCGCCCACGCAGCGGGTCGGCAGCCCCGAGCTGCCACAGGCGCCCGCGCACGACCTGTCCGCGCTGCGTCTTCCCGAGCTGCGCACGCTGCGCCGCGAGGCCCAGCAGGACGAGGCCGACCTGAGCTACGTACGACGGCTGCTCCAGGGCCGGATCGACATCCTGCGGGCCGAGGTCGCCCGCCGCAGGGACCCCGAGGCGCCGGTCGTGGACCGGCTCTCCGAGATCCTCACCGACAAGGCCACCCGGCACCGTTCCTCCGCCCGCCACGTCACCCTCGGCACGCCCCGCAGCGAGGAGTACCGGGACCTCGCCGCCGAGATGCTCGCCGAGGTCGAGCTGTCGGACCTGGACGCCCGAACGGACGATGAGCTGCACACGGCGATGGGCCGCCTCGTGCGCTACGAGCAGCAGGTCTCGCGTCGCCGCCACCTGCTCCAGTCGACGGCCGACGATTGCAGCGCCGAGATCGCCCGCAGGTACCGTGAAGGCGAAGCACAAGTAGACGACCTGCTCGCGTGACGCGGCCGCACCGGTGACCCCGGTGGCCCGCTGCGGGGCGGGTCTGTCCATGGCCCCCCATGGACCCGCCCCGGAAGGCCACCGATGTCCCCCTCCTCCGCCGCCGCCATACCCCCGGTCCTCGCCGAGGTCGTCCGTTCCGGCTTCGTCGAGGGCCGTCACCGAGGCAGTCTGGTCGTGCTCGCCGCGGACGGGACCGTGGAGCTCGCCCTGGGGGACGTGACCGCTCCCGTCTTCCCCCGCTCGTCGAACAAGCCGATGCAGGCGGCGGGCGTGCTGCGCGCGGGCCTCGACCTGTCGGGCGAGCGGCTCGCGCTCGCGGCCGCGAGCCACTCCGGTGAGACCTTCCACCGCGATCTCGTCCAGAAGATGCTGTCCGAGCACGAGCTGACCCCGGCCGAGCTCCAGTGCCCGCCCGACCTGCCGCTCGACGCCGCCGAGACCGAGACGTACCTGGCGGCGGGCGCCGTACGGGACCGGGTCACGATGAACTGCTCCGGCAAGCACGCGGCGATGCTGGCCGCCTGCGACGTGAACGGCTGGCCCAAGGACTCCTACCTGGACCCGCAGCACCCGCTCCAGAAGCTCATCCACGAGGTCGTGGAGGAGGCCGCGGGCGAGCCCGTCGCCGCGGTCGGTACGGACGGCTGCGGGGCGCCCCTGATGGCGATCAGCCTCACCGGCCTCGCCCGCGCCTTCCGCCACTTCGTACTCGCCCCCGAGGGCTCGGCCGAGCGCCGGGTCGCCGACGCGATGCGCGCGCATCCCGAGTACGTCGCCGGTACGCGCCGCCCCGACACCTGGCTGATGCGTGAGGTGCCCGGCGTCCTGTCGAAGATGGGCGCGGAGGCGGTCCAGGCCGTGGCGCTCCCCGACGGACGGGCGCTCGCCTTCAAGATCGACGACGGCGCGACGCGCGCGCTCGGCCCGGTCCTGGCCCGCGCGCTGCGGAGGCTGGGCGTGGACGGCGAGGTCGTGGCCCGCATCGGAGAGGCACCGCTGCACGGCGGCGGGGGCGTCGTGGGGGAGATCCGCGCGGTCTTCTAGGGGCTGGTCCGAATAAGGGCTGATCCGAACGAAAGGTCCCAGGAGCACCGGGCCGGGCGAGGGCCAAATGAGTGGCCCCGCCGCACGCCGCCCGCTTAGCGTGACGGGATGACCCGCGACGACATCGACGTACGGCCCATCACGGATGACGAGTTTGCCGACTGGTCCCGCGCGCTGAACACCGGCTTCCTGCGGAGCACCCCGGACTCGCGGGAGACCCTCGACAAACGCAGGGAACAGGCGCGCGGCTCACGGATCCTCGGCGCGTTCGACGGCGGGCGCTGCGTGGCCACGTTCCGCTCGTTCCCGCAGGAGCTGACCGTGCCGGGCGGCGCGGCCGTCACCGCCGACGCGATCTCGAACGTCACGGTGAGCGCCACGCATCGCCGGCGCGGTCTCCTGAGCAGGATGATGGCGGGCGACCTCGCCGACGCGAAGGCCCGCGGTGACGTCGTCGCGACGCTCATCGCCGCCGAGTACCCGATCTACGGCCGGTTCGGCTTCGGGCCCGCCACGTCGCTCACCGAGTGGGCGGTGGACGTGCCGCGCGCCGGACTCGACCCGCGCCGGCCGGTCCCGGACGACGGGGGCCGTATCGATCTCGTCGACGGCGAGGGCCTGCGCAAGACGGGCCCGGAGCTGCACGAGCGGCTGCGCGCGAGCCGGCCCGGCGTCATCGACCGCGACGGGTTCTGGTGGCGCCGCAACACCGGACTCCTCGAAACCCCGGAAGAGCCCTGGAAAGAGCCCTTCTACGCGGTCTACCGCGCTCCGAACGGCGAGGCCGAGGGCCTGATCGTCTACTCCGTCGACGACAACTGGAGCGACACCAAGCAGCCGCACAACACGGCGACGGTGCGCGACCTGATCGCCGTCACCCCGGCCGCCGAGCGCGCGCTGTGGCACTACGTCTGTTCCGTCGACTGGATCGCGACCGTCCGCACGGGCCACCGGGCCCCGGACGACCTGCTGCCCCATCTGCTGCCCGACCCGCGCGCGGCCCGCGTCGTCACGCACGCGGACTGGCTGTGGGTGCGGATCCTGGATGTCGTGCGGGCCCTGGAGACGCGTACGTATGCGGGGACGGGATCGCTGGTCCTCGAGGTCGGCGACGCGGCCGGCCTCTCCGGGGGCCGCTACCGGCTGGACGCGGAGCCCGGGGGTGCGGTGTGCGCGCCGACCTCGGAGGAACCTGAACTCACACTGGACGTGAGCGAGTTGGGGACGCTGTGGCTGGGCGACGAGTCCGCGGTACGGCTCGCCGCGCTCGGCCGCGTCAGGGAGGAGAGGGCGGGCGCCGCCGCCCTTGCCGACGCCCTGCTGCGTACGTCCCGGCGCCCGTGGTGCCCGGACATCTTCTGAGGCGCACACGCGGGGGTGTGCCGGCGTGTGCCTTCCGAACCGTGCCGTGGTGCTGACGTGCTGACGTGCTGACGTGCTGTGGTGCTGACGTGCCGTGGTGCTCCGGCGCGCTGTGACGCCGTGGCGTGACCGGGCTCCCGGCTCCCCTCCGGAAGGGAGCCCGGTCAGCCGCTCTGGGTCAGCAGCATCACGAGGATGACGGCCCCGACGCCGCTGATGAGGTTGTTCTTGGCCTTGAGGCCGATGGAGAGAGCGACGAACGCGATGATGCCCATCGGCCCGTACTTCCACTGGATCAGCTGCTCGAACCCGATGGCGAGGGCTGCAACGGCGATGGCGATGAACGGCATGTCTGGTCCCCCTTCAGTCCGGGAGCGATGACCAACCGGGCCAACCCTGGTGGATGTCTGACCATGTGGCTCAAGTTGGCAACCAACTCCACTGGAGTTATCTCCGTCTAGCGCCGACTCTTAACCACCTTTTACTCAACTCGCATAAGATGGCGGGAAGTTGTAGATTTTCTCGACGTGGCCGGAACGTGGCGCGGTCCCCGGTTCCGCTGGTGCTCGCGACGGGTGAGTCGCTTCTTCGGACCCACGCCGACCGCCTGAAACCGGCCAAGGCCGATGTTCACATCCCGCCGGGGCGTGCAGCCGCCCGCCGGGTCAGAGTGCCGGTCCGGCGAGCATCAGGGCCAGGAGCACGGCCCCGATGGAGCTGCAGGTGGGGCTCTTCGCCTTGACGCCGATCGTGAGGAGCAGCAGGCCGGTGATCCCGACGGGGCCGTAGCGCCACTGGACCAGCTGCTCGAAAGTGATCACGAACACCGCGGAGAAGAAGGTGAGGACGGGCATGATGGTTCCTCCTTCGGCCATCTTGCTCAAAGTTGGCAACCAACTACTATGAAGTTGTCCCCACTTGGTCATGATGAATAAACAACTCTTCAACAACTCCCGCCAAGTGGTGGTTAGTTGTAGCGTTTGGTTGTGACTCAGGAGAGCGTTGCAGTGAACGGCAGCAGAAGGTCCTCACCCCAGGAGATCGCCGACGTCCTGAGGGAGCGCATCAAGGCGGGCGAGCTCCGCGCGGGCGAGCGGCTGCCGACACAGGCCGAGCTGGCCGAGGAGTTCGGCGTGGAGCGCGGCGCCGTACGGCAGGCCCTGCGCTCCCTCCAGGAGGACGGCCTGCTCAGCAACGTGAGCAAGGGCAGTCCGCCGAGGATCGCCGAGCAGGCCCCGGCGCGCGACGAGCCGCAGCGCACGATGGTCGGCCTGGCCCCGCGCCTGTCCGAGGCGTTCGCGTCACCGCAGGTGCGGATCGACGCCGTCTGCCTCACCGCGGAGACCCTGATGCTGGCGCTCGGCGAGCCGCTGCGCTTCATCCACGAGGGCCGCGTACGCCCCGACTCGGTCGACGTGCGCATCCTGCTGCCGGGCAGGGACATCAATCTCGCCTTCCCGGTATCGGCCACGCAGGAGGGCGACGCCGCACTCGTCCACAAGCGCTGGCTCGACCAGCGCAACGCGCAGGGCCAGGTTCTGCGCCACAATCTGCGCTCGCTGCGGTCCTCGCACGGCATCGACGTACGGGTCACCTTCCGGGCGCTGCCCTTCACCCCGCCGATCAAGCTCTACCTGCTCAACGGGAACGAGGCGCTCCTCTCGTACTACCTGGTCACGCGGCGCGAGGAGGAGATCGAGAGCGGCACGCTCGACATGTACGACACGCTCGGCACGGAGTCGCTGCTGTTCTCGTTCGAGAAGCGGGCGGGGCAGCGGGACACGGCGTTCGTGGAGGAATCGCAGAAGTGGTTCGACGCCCTCTGGGAAACCATCACCACGGACCTGACACTCTCCTAGTGACTTCTGATGCAACGAAGCAGACTGTTCCGGTGGCTGAAGCGACGGAATCACTTCGGGAACTGATCAAAAGGGCGCGGTTCGTGCTCTTCGACTTCGACGGGCCGATCTGCCGGCTCTTCGCGGGGCACTCGGCGGAGCGGGTGGCCGTCGAACAGGTGCGGTGGCTCGAGGAACGCGGCCTGCACGGTCTGCTCACCGAGGAGGAGCGCGCGGAACCGGACCCGCACGCCGTCCTGCGCGCCGTCGACCGTCGGCGCCCGGGCAGCGACCTGGTCGTCGAACTGGAGGAGCGCCTCACCCAGCAGGAGCTCACCGCGGTGGCCTCGGCGTGGCCCACGCAGTACGCCGACCCGCTGATCAGGACGTGGTACGCGGTGGGCGCCCACCTGGCCGTCACGACCAACAACTCCCCGGTGGTGGCCTCCCGTTACCTGGCCACGCGCGGCCTCGCGGCCTGCTTCGCCCCGCACATCTACGGCCGGACCCAGGACCTCCACCTCCTCAAGCCCCACCCGCACTGCGTACAACGCGCCCTCGGCGCCCTGGGCGCGACCCCCGAAGCGGCCCTGATGATCGGCGACACCCCCTCGGACTTCGAGGCGGCCACCGCGGCCGGCATCGCGTTCCTCGGCTACGCGCGTAATGAACGCAAGGCGAAGGTGCTGAGGGAGGCGGGGGCGGAGGTGGTGGTGCCGTCGCTGGAGCCGCTGCTGGGGGTGCTGCGGGAACGGGTGTGACCGCCCGGACGCCGCTCAGGCCTGCATTGTGAGCAGCACGAGCAGCACGAGCAGCACGAGCAGGACGGCACCGACGGCGAGCCACCTCTCGCTGCGCTTCGTCAGCCGCGGGCGGAGGGCCTTGTCCCCGTGGCGGAGTTGAAGGTCCGTCACGTCCCTGTGACGCCGGTCTTCAAGCTCTGCCTGCTCCACGGGGGCGAGGCGCTGCACGGTCCGTACGAAGTGACGCAGGATGCCGTGCGAGTCCTGCGACTGCTCGACGGAGAGCGGCAGGTCGCCCCATCCCGCACGGACGACTTCCTGGATCTCCTCGGCGGCCGGTGCCGTCGGGCTCCTGGCGAAGAGACCGCAGACCGGGCCGTCGAAGTCGAAGAGCACTGCTTGCGCTGCCGTGAGCAGTCCGTGCAGGCTCTTCCGGCGTGGGTCGGTCCGGCCCTCGGAGTTCTGCCGGGTCCTCATCCGGTCAGTCTGCTGCGTACGGCTCACCCGGGCGGTGCGAGCGATATCTGAGTGGGTTCTGGGATGCTGCCGTCTGGCGGAGTACCGTACTCCTCCTCTTCCATGACGCTGGTCTGCACCTGGCGAAAGAACGGGAAATGGCAACGGACCCGACCACGGCGGCCTGGCGACGCGCTGTCGCGTTGAGTGGTGGCGAACAGGCAATCGAAGGGCCGCTGAAGGGTTACCACCATGAAACGTATGTCCTCCCTTTTCTGCGTACGGGCGACCTGTCCCGGACCGGTCGGTGGAAGTGCCGGGATCCTCGCAGTGGCCTCTTCTGGTTCGACCGCCGGTGCTTCGAATCGGAAGAGGCGCTGCTCAGTGCCCTGTCGGGACGCATCTCGCGTATTCCTGAGGTGGTCGAGGTCGAAGGTGCCAAGCTGCAGCAGTTCATCGAGGGCAGCACGCTCGGATCCCTCGAGAAGAGGGGCAGACCTCTACCCTCCGACCTGACCGGTCAATTGGGCTCCCTGTTTCGTGAGATGGCCGAGGTGCGGCCCGATTCGCTCTCCATTGCCAGAAAATGCACAAGAGAGGACCAGGCGCCTGAGGGGGACTCCGCAGAATTTCTAGAGCGGTTGATCAGGTTCACCGAAAAGCAGGTGTACGAAAAGAACCTGGAGCAGTTCGGCGGACTCTTCGGTCACTTGGGTCTGCACGGTGAAGCGTTCACGCGCCTGCGGAAGCACGTTCTGGGGCTGGTGGAGCGGCCCTTCTGCCTTCTGCACGCGGATCTCCACCGCGAAAACCTGATCGTGGACCCGTCGTCCCGGCTCTGGGCGATCGACTGGGAACTGGCGATGTTCGGTGACCCCCTGTATGACCTGGCGACGCATCTGTATCTCATGCGGTACCCGCAAGCGCAGGCGTCCGGCGTCATCACCGCTTGGCGTAGAAGTGTCGAGGATGTCAGGGCGGGAAGTTCTCAGGGCTGGGAGAAGGACCTTCCGCTCGTGATCGACTTCAAGAAGGCGCAGTCGGTGTACACGGATGTGATCAGGTCCGCGACGAAGCTCAGCGCCTCTCCGCCCCGGGACGGTTCGCTGCTCTGGCTGACTGCCGTCAAGCTGCGAGGCATCGTGTCTGCGGCGGCTGTCCCTTTGGGACTGGAGTCTGTCCCCTCGGTCGCCCGGATCGCCGAAGGGCTGGCTCGCTGGCTCACCGGCCGCTGAAGCCGGCCGCACGAACGGATCTCGTGGCGGGGCTCCCAGGGACAAGATCTGCATCTTCAATGAGTCTTTCGTGATGCATGGCCGCTATGACCTGTCGGCCACCTTGTGGTGGAGAGGGGAGCGGTACTACGACCCGAAGGGTTACCAGACGGAACTGTCCGTGTGGTCGCGGCGGGAGGGTCCGGATGGTGCGGAAGGCGTTGCGATGTGGATCAAGCACTTCGACGACCTGTGGAAACTGGGCTCGACGCCGCAGTGGCGCCGGCAGTGACCGCCCGCTCGGTGAGGCGGGTGTGCCCGCACTGCGTAACCTTCCCCGCATGAGTGGCGACACCGGCGAGATGGGCCTCCGCGAGCGGAAGAAGCGGCGGATGTATCAGGCGATCTCCGAGGCGGCCATCGGGCTGTTTCTGGAGAAGGGGTTCGACAAGGTGTCCGTCGCCGAGGTCGCGGCCGCCGCCGAGATCTCCAAGCCGACCCTGTTCCGCTACTTCCCCACCAAGGAGGACCTGGTTCTGCACCGGTTCGCCGATCACGAGGACGAGCCCGCACGGGTCGTCGCCGGGCGGGGCGAGGGCGTCACGCCGCTCGCCGCGCTGCGGGCGCACTTTCTCGACGGGCTCGAGCGGCGCGACCCGGTGACCGGGCTGAACGACCACCCCGCGGTGCTCGCCTTTCACCGACTGCTCTACGGCACCCCTTCCCTGGTCGCGCGGGCCTACGGGTATCAGGAGCGGTCGGAGCGGATCCTGGCCGGCGCGCTCGGCGAGGGGGCCGCGGCGCGGCTGGCGGCCGGGCAGATCGTGGCCGTGCAGCGGGTTCTCGCCATGGAGAACTGGCGGCGGATCGCGGCGGGGGAGAGTGCCGACGCGGTGTGGCCGGATGCCGTGGAGGCTGCTGAGCTGGGGTTTCGGCAGCTGGAGGCCGGGCTCGGGGCGCGCGGGTATTTTGAGGGTCAGTAAAAATTGTTACTCGGTTACGTTATTCTGATTCGGTGACCGATTCCGCCGATCTCCGTGCCCTCGTCCAGGAACGCCACCACCACGACCTCTGCCGCGCCGCCCTCGCCGCGATGATCGAGGGTGCCGACGAACAGGTCGTCATCGGCGAGAACGCCTCCGCCTCCGGGGCCGACGCCGAAGTGCTCGGGTACCAGCTGCGCAGCAAGGCCAAGGAGCTGCACGAACTGCCCGAGGTCCCGCTCTTCTTCGGGCGGCTCGACTTCGCGGACGGTGACGGCGACCACGCCGGGCAGAGCTACCACGTGGGACGGCGGCGCGTGGTCGAACACCCGGCCGCCCCGCCCCTCGTCGTCGACTGGCGCGCCCCCGTCTCGCGCGCCTTCTACCAGGCCGGACCCCAGGAGCCGCAAGGCGTCGCGGTCCGGCGCCGCTTCGGGTGGGCCCCCGCGAGCAAGGGCGACTCCGCCGATCTGACCGGCCTGGAGGACGAACGGCTCACCGTGGAGGGCGAGGCCGCCCCCGCCGCCTCCGGTGAGGGCAGCCGTATCGTCGCCCGCGAGATCGAGCGCCCCCGTGTCGGCCCCATGCGCGACATCGCCGCCACCATCCAGCCCGACCAGGACGACCTCGTCCGCGCCGATCTCGCCACCTCCGTCTGTGTGCAGGGCGCCCCCGGCACCGGCAAGACCGCGGTCGGCCTGCACCGGGCCGCGTATCTGCTCTACACCCACCCCCAGCGCGTCCAGCGCGGCGGACTGCTCATCCTCGGACCCAACCGCACCTTCCTCACCTACATCTCCGAGGTGCTGCCCGCGCTCGGCGAGAGCGGAGTGCGGCAGTCCACCATCGAGGAGATCCTCGTGGAGGAGAGCAGCACGGCGGTGGCCAGGGCGCGGACGTACGAGGACGCCGGGGCCGCGGCCGTCGTGAAGCACGACGCCCGCATGGCCGAGGTCCTGCACCGCGCCCTCTACTCCCGCGTGCGCCCCGAGGCCGCCATCGACTCCCTCGCCGTTCCCGACGGTTCGTACCGCTGGCGCGTGCCGGCCGGTGTGCTCGGGCGGATCGTGGCGGGCGTACGGGAGGAGGAGCCGCCGTACGCGGTCGGGCGGGAGCGCGTGCGCAGCCGGGCCGTGCGGCACCTCCAGGAGCAGGCCGAACGCAGGTCGGGGCCGGTGAACAACCTCTGGCTGCAGAAGGTCGGCAGGTCCCGGCCGATGGGCGCGTACGTCGAGGCGGTGTGGCCCAGGGTGCGGCCGGAGGAGGTCGTGGCCGGGCTTCTCGGCGACGCGGACGCGCTCGCCGCGGCGGCGGACGGGATCCTCGACCCCGACGAGCAGCGGGCGATCCTGTGGGCGAAGCCCCCGCGCTCCGTCCGCTCGGCCTCCTGGTCGGCGGCCGATCTCGTCCTCCTCGACGAGGTGGCCGGGCTCCTCGAACACCCCGCCGGCTACGGGCACATCGTCATCGACGAGGCCCAGGACCTCTCCCCGATGCAGGCCCGGTCGATCGCGCGCCGCGCCGCGTACGGTTCGCTCACCGTCCTCGGCGACCTCGCGCAGGGCACCACTCCGTGGGCGGCCCGCACCTGGGGCGAGCTGCTCGGCCACCTGGGCAAGCCCGACGCCCTGATCGCGCCCCTGACGACGGGGTTCCGCGTCCCGGGCGCGGTCGTCGCCCTCACCAACCGCCTCCTCGGTCTCCTCGACGTGGACGTGCCGCCCGCCCGGTCCCTGCGTCACGACGGCGAGCTGAGGATCCGCCGGACGCGGGACGTCGTCGCGGAGACCGTCGACGCCGTGCGCGAGGCGCTGGCGCACGAGGGTTCCGTGGGTGTCGTCGCGGCCGACGACCCGACGGTGCGGCTGCTGCGAACCGCCCTGACGGACAAGGGGATCGAGGTGGGCGGACCGGATGATCCGCGGGTCCGTGTGACCGTCCTCGGGGCGTCCGTCGCCAAGGGCCTCGAGTACGACCATGTCGTCGCCGTCGAGCCGGCCGCCGTGGCCGAGGCCGAGCGCCGCGGACTGCACCGGCTGTACGTCGTCCTGACCCGAGCCGTGTCCCGCCTCGACATCGTGCACAGCCGGCCGCTGCCGTTCGCCGTGGCGCCCTGAGCCGCCCGCTCACCTCGGGATGTCGAGCGCCGTCCCGTAGAGCCGGGTCACCTTGAGCCTGATCACCACGCGGCTCTCCTCGACCTGCCGGCCGAGGAACTCCGCCTCCTGCGCGGGGTCGTCGAACCCCGGCGTCATGGCGAGCAGTTCGCGCCCGACGGCGTCGCCGGGTACGGCCGTCACGTCCGACACCTCGGCCTCTCCCTCGGCGACGGCGAACGACCAGGGGTCGGGGCCGGTGACGTGCAGCGCGGCACGCGGATCGCTCCGCAGCCGACGGGCCTTGAGGCGGTCGGTCGTGGTGGAGACGCGCAGGACGCGTTCGCCGGGACTCCAGTGGTAGAGCACGGTGGACAGGTGAGGGTGCCCGGTGCGACGGACGCCGGCCGGCGTTCCGAACCGGCCGCGGGCCGGCAGCAGATGGAGCTCTTCCTCGGTGAGGGTCCGGGGTGTGGGGCCACTCTTCGCTGTCATGACGCCTCCGGGCGTTGTCGTGGCGGTGGTGGGGGTGATCAGGCCGTCGTACGGGGCCCGCGCAGCACCCCGTACGCGATCACGAACGCGGCGACGAGCAGACCCGTACCGACCGTGAAGGCCAGGTGGTAGCCGCTGGTGAGGGCCTCGGCGCGGGTGCCGCCCTGTGCGGTGAGCGAGCGGGTGCGGGACGCGGCGAGCGTGGAGAGCACGGCGACGCCGACGGCCATGCCGATCTGCTGGGTGGTGTTGAAGAGACCGGAGGCGAGCCCGGCGTCGGCCTCGCTCGCCCCGGACATGCCCAGTGAGGTCAGCGCGGGCAGGGCGAGGCCGAAACCGGCCGCGAGGAGCATCACCGGGAGGATGTCGGTGGCGTAGTGGGCGTGCACGGGGACACGGGTGAGGAGTCCGAGTACGCCGATGAGGAGCGCGATCCCGGCGAGCAGCACGTTCCGTTCGCCGAAGCGCGCGCCCAGACGGGCCGAGACGCCGAGGGAGACCGCGCCGATGACGGCGGCGGCGGGGAGCATGGCGAGGCCGGTCTTTGCGGCGCCGTAGCCGAGGACCTGCTGGAGGTAGAGGGCGACCAGGATCTGGAAGGAGAACAGCGCGGCCACCATCAGCATCTGGACCAGGTTCGCCCCGGCGACGCTGCGCGAGCGCAGGATCCGCAGCGGCATGAGCGGCGTACGGGCCCTTGCCTGCCGGACGAAGAACCCGGCGAGCAGGAGCGCGGCGACGGCCCCGGTCCCGAGCGTGGGCGCCGAAGTCCAGCCGTGCTCCTCGACCTTGACGACGGAGTAGATCCCGAGCATCAGGCCGCCGGTGACGAGCAGCGCGCCGGCCGTGTCGGCACCAGCCCCGAGCCCGAGACCTCGGTCGCGGGGCAGGGCGGGCACGGAGACCGCCAGGGCCGCGAGCCCGATGGGCAGGTTGATGAAGAAGATCCAGTGCCAGCTGAGGCCGTCCGTGAGCAGACCGCCGAGGACCTGCCCCATCGAGGCCCCGGCGGCACCGGTGAAGCTGAACACGGCTATGGCCCTGGCGCGTTCGCGGGGTTCGGTGAACAGCGTGACGAGGATGCCGAGGCTGACGGCGGACGCCAGCGCGCTGCCGACGCCCTGGAGGAACCGCGCGGCGATCAGGACCGCGGGGCTCGTGGCCACGCCCGCCAGGAGTGAGGCCGCGGTGAAGACCGCCGTGCCCACGAGGAACAGCCGCTTGCGTCCGACGAGGTCGCCGAGCCGCCCGGCGAGCAGCAGCAGGCTGCCGAACGCGATCAGGTAGGCGTTGACGACCCAGCTGAGGCCGGCCGGGGTGAACCCCAGATCGCTCTGGATGGCCGGCATCGCCACGGTCACGATGCTGCCGTCGAGGACCGTCATCAGCATCCCCGTGGCCAGGACGCCGAGGGCCGTCCACCTGGAGCGCTGGGGGGTGAGGAGTGCCGGAAGGGCGCGGAGCGGTGCGGAAACGGCAGGCATGTGCGGTCATCTCCTGTCAAAAGGCCGCTGCGGGAGCCGCTGCGGGCCAACAGGAATGACCGTAGCAGATAGTTTTGTTGCAGACTATCTTTTACGGGTGCATGCGTGGGCGGGGCGGGGTGCTAGTGCTGGCGAGCCCTCCGAGGTGCCGGGTTCGGGCTCTCGGCCGGGGTGGCCAGGTGTCCGTCGACCAGGCGGTTCAGCGCGCGCACCAGAACCTCGCGCTCCGTCTCGGGGAGCGAGCCGAGTGCCTCCTCGTGGACGCGGTCGACGATCGCCTGGCTCTCCTCGGCGACCCGCGCGCCCTGCTCCGTGACCGCGATGATCCGCGCCCGTCGGTCCCGCGCCGACGGGCGCCGCTCGGCGAGGCCCGCCTTCTCCAGGGCGTCGACCGTCACCACCATCGTGGTCTTGTCCATGTCGCCGATCTCCGCGAGCTGCGCCTGGGTGCGTTCCCCCTCCAGCGCGTGCACCAGTACGCAGTGCATCCGGGCCGTGAGGCCGATCTCGGAGAGGGCCGCCGCCATCTGCGTACGCAGCACATGGCTGGTGCGGTCGAGCAGGAAGGAGAGGTCCGGTTCGGTGCGGGTGGGCGCCATGGAGGTCATGAGTGCCAGGGTAGCCAATTCGATCCGTTACGGATTATCTGCAACTTGGCGCACCCCTGGGCGCCCGTCCCGTGCACCCTGTCACCCGCCGACCCGCTCGCCGACGAACGCCTCCCATGTCCGCTCGCCCCGGGCCGCGCCCTCGCGCGCCAGATTCTCCCCGGCCCGGTACGCGCGCCCCGCCTTCCCGGGGATGCGGACCGGCAGCTTCGGCCTGCGCCTGCCCTTGGCCCGGAGGTAGCCGGCGCTCAGTTCGGCCATCCCGTACACCTTGGGGCCGGCCAGGTCCGGTACCAGGCCGGCCGGCTCGCCGAGTGCCAGCTCCACCAGGCGGGCGGCGACGTCGCGCGAGTCGACCGGTTCGAAGCGGAGCCCGCCCGGGACCGGGAGCACCGGCAGCTTCGTCATCTTCTCGATCACGCCGAGGACGAGGTCGTTGAACTGGGCGGCCCGCAGCGTCGTGAACGGTATGCCGGACCCGGCGACGGCCCGCTCGGCGGCCAGCTTGCTCCTGAGCCAGGCCACCGGGACGGTGTCCGCGCCGGTCACCGAGATGTGGACCAGGTGCTTCACCCCGGCCTGCCGCGCCGCCCGCACCAGGTTCCGGGTCGCCACGTCGTCGCCCTTGGGGCCGCCCGCGAGGTGGAGGACGATCTCGGTCCCCGCCAACGCCGTCCGCAGTCCCGGGTCCTCCCCGTCGAGCAGGTCGGCACGCACGTACTCGACGCCGTCGGCGGACGCGCGGCCGTGCCGGCTGAGCACGCGGACCGGGCGGCCGGCCTCGCGCAGCAGGGGCACGACGTGGCTCCCCAGCGTGCCCGTGCCGCCGGTGACCAGGATCGGTGCAGTCATGGCTACTCCCGTTGGTTGCGCGGACGGGGGCTTCGCGCCCCGTCCGGGTCGGTAGGTTCTCGACGTCTGCTTCTTTGACCCGCGCCGAGCGAGGAATGTGACCGATGGACGAGAACGCATCGCTGACCGAGCGTTTCGAGAAGGACAGGACCCGGCTGCGCGCGGTGGCCTACCGGATGCTCGGCTCGGTGACCGAGGCGGACGACGCCGTGCAGGAGACCTGGCTGCGCCTCAGCCGCACGGCCGACGCGCACGCGCGTCACGAGGACGGGGCGGAGCGGGGGGAAGAGGACGCGCCGGCCGGCATCGAGAACCTCACCGGCTGGCTGACCACGGTCGTGTCACGTGTGTGCCTGAACATGCTGCGCGCCCGCGAGAACCGCCGCGAGGACCCCCTCGACGCGTACGTCCCCGACCCGGACGCCGCCCCGGAGGACGGGCGTGACCCGGAGGAGGAGGCGCTGCTCGCCGATTCGGTCGGCGTCGCCCTCCTCGTCGTGCTCGACACCCTGACCCCCGCCGAGCGGCTCTCCTTCGTGCTGCACGACATGTTCGCCGTGCCGTTCGACGAGATCGGGCCGCTGATCGAGCGGACCCCCGCCGCGACCCGGCAGCTCGCCAGCCGCGCCCGCCGCCGGGTCAGAGGCGTCGCCCCGGCGCCCGGCGCCGATCTGCCGCGCAGGCGCCAGGTCGTCGAGGCGTTCCTGGCCGCCACGCGCGGCGGGAACTTCGACGCGCTGGTCGCCCTGCTCCACCCGGACGTGGTGCTCCACGCGGACCGTACGGTCATCCCGACCCCCGAGCCCGTCGTGGTCCGCGGCGCCGCCACGGTGGCCCGCGGCGCGATGGCCGCCACGGGCCGCGCCCTGTTCACCGGTCCCGCGCTGATCGACGGCTCGGCGGGCCTCGTGATGGCACCCGGCGGCCGCCTGTTCCTGGTGCTCGTCCTCACGGTCGCCGGCGGCCTGATCACGGGCATCGACGTGATCGCGGAGCCGGAGCGCCTGCGCCGGCTGAACATCACCGTTCTCGACGGTGATCCGAGTGATCCGTACGGGGAGTAGGGCCGTACATAGGGCTGTACGAGGAACGAGGGCTCGCGGCGAGTGGCCGGACGCGGGCGCGGGCGCGGCCTTACGCTGGCAGCGTGACGCTCGATGACCTCGTCAGGCTGCGCCGGGCCCGGGACATGATGGACCGCGACTACGCGCAGCCCCTCGACGTCCCGGCCCTGGCGCGTGCCGCGCACATGTCGCCGGGGCACTTCTCCCGCAGCTTCCGGGCGGCCTTCGGCGAAACCCCGTACAGCTATCTGATGACCCGCCGCGTCGAGCGGGCCAAGGCGCTGCTGCGGCGGGGCGATCTGAGCGTGACGGAGGTCTGCTTCGAGGTCGGCTGTACGTCGCTGGGGTCGTTCAGCTCGCGTTTCACCGAGCTGGTCGGCGAGACCCCGAGCGCGTACCGGGCCCGCGGTCACGAGCCGGGCGCGGTCATACCCGCGTGCGTGGCCAAGATCCTCACCCGCCCCGTCCGCAACGGACCGGCCGGGGGCGGGCACGTCATCGACGCCCAAGTCCTCGACGGAGAACCGGAAACGGGCCCTCGCGCGTAGGCCTCTCGCCGCCTTCCGGGTGGCGTGGCGCACTATTGCAAGCAGTCGCTTGCAATAGTTAGCAATGGCGAGGCACTATCGGAACATGGCATCGCTCAACGTCGGCAATCTCGGTGAGTACCTGCGCGAGCAGCGCCGCAGTGCGCAGCTCTCGCTCAGGCAGCTCGCCGATGCCGCCGGGGTGTCCAATCCGTATCTGAGCCAGATCGAGCGCGGCCTGCGCAAGCCGAGCGCGGAGGTCCTCCAGCAGGTGGCCAAGGCCCTGCGGATCTCCGCGGAGACGCTGTACGTGCGGGCCGGGATCCTCGATGCGGAGCGCGACCGGGAAGAGGTGGAGACGCGCGCCGTCATCCTCGCCGACCCGTCGCTCAACGAGCGCCAGAAACAAGTGCTGTTGCAGATCTACGAGTCCTTCAGGAAAGAGAACGGGACCGAGGTGCAGCACGACCGTCAGGAACACCCCGCCGACGGCCCCCGCACGGCCGGGAGCAGCGGTGCCGAACCCTCAAGCTGAAGCCGATGTGATCCGGGAGGACCACGCCATGGCCATCACCGACGACCTGCGCAAGACCCTCAGCAACCCGACCCCCCTCTACTTCGCCGCCGGCACGGCCGAGCTCGCCTATCAGCAGGCGAAGAAGGTGCCCGGCCTCGTGGAGCAGCTGCGCGCCGAGGCCCCGGCCCGGTTCGAGGCCGTGCGCAAGACCGACCCGAAGGACGTCCAGGAGAAGGCGGCCGGCCGCGCCAAGGAGGCCCAGGCGGCCATCCAGGCCAAGGTCACCGAGGTGCTCGGCACGCTCGACACCGACCTGAAGAAGATCGGCGAGTCCGCTCAGGACCTCGCACTGCGCGGTGTGGGCGTCGCCGCCGAGTACGCCGTCAAGGCCCGTGAGACGTACGAGAAGGTCGCCGAGCACGGCGAGGAGACCGTGCGGGCCTGGCGCGGTGAGGCGGCCGACGAGATCCTCGAGGTCGCCGAGGCCGTCGAGCCCGACACGGAGCCCGTCGCCGTGGCCGACGAGCGGGCCGCCGCGAAGCCCGGGCCGACCGAGGCGTCCGCCAAGAAGCCGGTGGCCGTGAAGAAGGCCCCGGCCAAGAAGCCCACGGCCGTGAAGAAGACCGCGCCCTCCGCCAAGTAGCGGCACGGCGGGGTGAACAAAGCGGTACGGAGCGTACCGAGGGGCGGGCCGGGCACTTACCGAGTGTCCGGCCCGTTCACCGGGTACGGTGACCGCGTAGGACTGATCTGACTCGGGTGGTGGGCGTTGTGCTGATGTCGGCTTTCGGCGGCTTGATGTGGCTGCTCTACACCGCCATGCTCGTGCTCGCGGTGGTTGCCCTGGTGATGGCCGCGTTCTCGCGCGAGGACGCGTTCCGCGCGGCGGACAAGCAGAACAAGATGTTCTGGCTGATCATCCTCGGTATCGCGGTCGCGGTGAATCTGCTCGTCCCGATGCTGTTCCTCCAGCTCGCGGGCCTCGTCGCGACGATCGTCTTCTTCGTGGACGTGCGGCCCGCGCTCCAGCAGGTGTCGGGCGGCGGCCGGGGCCGCCGTGGCGGCGGCTCCAGCAGTGACGGTCCCTACGGGCCGTACAACGGCGGGCGCTGAGCCCGCCGGACCGCGAGGGGCCGGGAGGTCCTGGTTCCCCCGGATCGGGGACCCTAGTTCCCCCGGTCCAGGAGGACGACTGCCACGTCGTCCGTGAGGTCGCCGCCGTTGAGGTCGCGGGCCTCGTTCACCGTCGCGTCGATGAGTTCCTCGCCGCGCAGCCCCTCCGTGAGCCTGCGGCGCACCATGTCGACCATGCCGTCCTGGCCCAGGCGCTGCTTGCCGTCGCCGACGCGTCCCTCGATCAGGCCGTCCGTGTAGAGCATCAGGCTCCACGTCGGGCCGAGCTCGACCTGACGGCGCGGCCAGCGGGCGCGCGGCAGCAGACCGAGCGCCGGGCCGTTGTCCTCGTACGGGAGCAGCTCGGCGATGGGGGTCCCCCCTGCGCGAGCGGAGCCGAGAGCTCGGGGGAGCCCCGGGCGCGCTATCAGCGGCGAGGGGTGGCCCGCCAGGCACAGGCCGGCGCGGCGGCCGTCGGGGGAGATGTCGACCGTGCACAGCGTCGCGAAGATCTCGTCGTCCGCCCGCTCGTGTTCGAGGACCTGCTGGAGCGTGGAGAGCAGTTCGTCGCCGCACAGGCCGGCGAACGTCAACGCCCGCCAGGCGATGCGCAGTTCGACACCGAGCGCCGCCTCGTCGGGGCCGTGCCCGCAGACGTCGCCGATCATGGCGTGCACCGTGCCGTCGGGCGTGCGGACGGCGTCGTAGAAGTCGCCGCCGAGCAGCGCGCGGGAGCGGCCGGGGCGGTAGCGGGCCGCGAAACGCAGCGGGGAGCCGTCCAGGAGCGGCGTCGGGAGGAGGCCGCGCTCCAGGCGGGCGTTCTCCTGGGCGCGCAGCCGGGACTCGGCGAGCTTGCGCTGGGCGACGTCGGCGCGCCTGCGCTCGACGGCGTAACGCACGGCACGGCCCAGCAGACGGCCGTCCAGCTCGTCGCGGAACAGATAGTCCTGGGCGCCGACGCGCACGGCCTCGGCGCCGCGCTCCGTGTCGCCGGACGCGGTCAGGGCGAGGACGGCGTGCCGCGGCGCGAGGCGCAGGACGTGCCGGAGCGTCTCCAGCTCGTCGGCGTCCGTGGCCGCGCCGGGCGCGGGCAGGGCGAGGTCGAGCAGGATGCAGTGGACGTCATCGGTGAGGAGCCGCTCGGCCTCGGTGAGGTTGCGGGCGGTGCGGACGCGGATCGGCTTGCCCGCCGAGTCGGTCAGTTCGGGCACGCCGAGGGAGGCGCTGGGGTCGTCCTCGATGACGAGGAGCGTCAGAGGGCCACCTCCGCCGCTCTGGACGCCGGAGGCCGTGGGCTGCCGGGGCAGCGTGACGGGCGGTGTCGGCACAGTCGGAGCCTGACCACCTTCCACGGCCGGGATAGCTCTCTGCCGCGGTACGGGTACGGGCATCGATCGGTTCCTTCCCTCCCCCCGAGGGCGTGGTGGAGCGAAGGATCGTCGCACCACCGACGGTGGACCTTAGCGGTAGGCGGCCCGGCAACGGAATGGTGAAGGGCGAACCGCCACTGTCATATGCCCCATCAACTAGCGGAATTGGGCACGCCAGAGGGCCCGTCGGCCGATTCGGGGATGACGAAGGTCACGTCGGTTCACCGCAACCGGAGGCGCCGGAGTGCGGTGGGTCACGTGGCCCAGCTCACCGCGGCGCCTCGCCCGCCGCCCCTTCACGCGTCGGGGCGGACGACTCCGAGGATCGACATCGAGCCCGCGCCCGCGATCGTGACGTTCCGCCCGGGGCGCGGCGCGTGCACGATGGCGCCGTCCCCTACGTACATCCCGACGTGACTGGCGTCGTCGTGGTAGATGATCAGGTCGCCGGGGCGCATGTCCTTGATGTCGATGTGCTTGAGCTGCTTCCACTGCTCCTGCGACGTCCGCGGGATCGGCCGCCCGGCCGCCGACCACGCCTGCGAGGTCAGGCCCGAGCAGTCGTAGGAGCCGGGTCCCTCGGCGCCCCACACGTACGGCTTGCCGAGCTGGCCGGTGGCGAACGCGACCGCCTTCTTGCCCTGCGCCGACGCGCTGCCCTTGATGTCCTTGAGGACCCCCGAGCTGAGCCAGGCCGTCTGCTGCTTGTACTCGGCCTGCTGCTCCAGCTCCTTCAGGCGCTCCCGCTCCTTCTTCTCGAGCTGTGACTCGAGCTTCTCGGCGGCCGCGATCTTGCTCTTGATCTTCTTCTGCGCCCGGGCCTTCTCCTTGCGGCCGGCCTCGAGCTTCTTCCAGTTCCGCGTGGCGTCCTGGGCGTATGCCTGCAGGTCCTCCTGCGTCCGGGCCATCTCGCCCAGGAGCCCCTTGGTGGCGTGCTGCCCCTGCCGCATCCGGTCCGCGCCGTCCAGGAACCGCGAGGGGTCGTCCGAGAGCATCAGCTGCGCCTCCGGCGGCATCCCGCCGTCGCGGTACTGCTGGCGGGCCGCGGCGCCCGCGCGGGACTTCAGCCGGTCCAGCTTCTTCTGGCCGGCGACGATGTCCTTGGCCAGCTGGACGATCTGTCCCGACTGCTTCTCGGCCTTCTCCTCGGCCGCGTTGTACGCCTCCGTGGCGACGGCCGCGTCGTGGTAGAGCCCGTCGAGCTCGGCGCGGACCTGCTCAAGGTCCCTGCTTCTGTCGGACGTTGACGGCGGCGCGGGCCGCGCGGGACTCGCGTGTGCGGCGCCTGGCGCCGTCAGTACGGTCAACGCGCTGACCAGCGCCACGGCCGCCATGACTGTCGTGCTCCGCCTGCTCATCGCGCTCCGCCCCCAAGCCGTGAAGATCCACCAAAAACTGATTTACCGTCAGTAACTTACGGATGCCCTGGGGATGGTGCCACGCCGGCGCCGAATGTGACAGAGCCGGGCAACAACTCCCCATCCGCTCCCGGCCCGCCCCGTCGGTCCCGTCCACCCCCTGCCTCGCACCGTCTGACGTACGACCCCCGGAGATCGTTCCCTCGGGCTCGGGCGCGCCGTCGTCAGCCCCGCGGAGCCAACGCCCCCCAGGCGACCGTCACTTCCCCCTGCCGCCAGCGCGCGGGCCGGTCGAGCACCGGCCAGTCCGCGCTCAGCGCCCGCGCCGTCCGGATCCACCGCTGCCGCGCCCCGTACGAGGCGTAGGGCGCGGCGGCCGCCCAGGCGCGGTCGAAGTCGCGCAGGAACGCGTGGACCGGCTCGCCCGGCACGTTGCGGTGGATCAGTGCCTTGGGGAGGCGCTCGGCGAGGTCGGAGGGGCGGTCGAGCGAGCCGAGGCGGGTCGCGAAGGTGACCGTGCGGGGGCCCTCGGGTCCGAGCGCCACCCACACGTGGCGGCGGCCGATCTCGTCGCAGGTCCCCTCGACGAGGAGGCCGCCGGGCGCGAGCCGTGCGGTCAGCCGCCGCCAGACGTCGGCGACCTGGTCCTCGTCGTACTGGCGCAGCACGTTCGCGGCCCTGATCAGGAGCGGGTCGTGGGGGAGGGGCACCTCGAAGCCGCCGTGGCGGAAGGTGAGGCCGTCCCGTTCGTAGGGGAGGGCGGCGGCGACCCGCGCGGGCTCGATCTCGATGCCCACCACGCACGCGCGTGGCGCCACGGTGCGCAGTCGGTGCAGCAGCTCGACCGCGGTCCAGGGGGCGGCCCCGTAGCCGAGGTCGACGGCGACGGTGTGCTCGGCGCGGCGCAGGGCGGCGCCGTGCGTGGCCGCGATCCAGCGGTCCATGCGGCGCAGGCGATTGGGGTTGGTGGTCCCGCGTGTGACCGTTCCCACGGGGCGGGACGGGGGGCGCGGGCTCATGGGTACGAGGGTATGCGCCCGCCTCGGGCGCCCCAGGGTTGAGTCCCCGACGGTAATGATTCGGCAAAACGGAAATGGAGCGGAGACCTCCGGTGTTGGAGGGGCTGAAGGAGGGTTCGTGCCCGGGCTCCGTGCCCGGTGTTCCGCGCCCCGACGAGTCGTGCCCGCAGCAAGGAGGACCGCCACGTGAGCCAGTACGTGTCCAGGCTCCGCCGTTCCGGGGCCTCGTCCCCGCGGCTCAGGTTCCCCGGCGCGCACCGCAGACCGCGTCGCGTGGCCATGCTGAGCGTGCACACGTCACCGCTCCACCAGCCCGGCACGGGCGACGCGGGCGGCATGAACGTCTACATCGTCGAGCTCGCCAAGCGCCTCGCCGCGATCAACGTCGAGGTCGAGATCTTCACGCGTGCCACGACCGGCGCGCTGCCCCCCTCCGTCGAGCTGGCGCCTGGTGTCCTGGTCCGGCACGTGGACGCGGGCCCGTACGAGGGTCTCGCCAAGGAGGAGCTGCCGGCGCAGCTGTGCGCCTTCACGCACGGCGTGATGCAGGCGTGGGCGGGTCACCGGCCTGGCTACTACGACCTCGTCCACTCGCACTACTGGCTCTCCGGCCACGTCGGCTGGCTGGCCGCCGAGCGCTGGGGCGTCCCCCTCGTGCATGCCATGCACACCATGGCCAAGGTCAAGAACGCTGCGCTCGCCGAGGGGGACACCCCAGAGCCCGCCGCGCGCGTCATCGGCGAGACCCAGATCGTCCGCGCCGCCGACCGCCTCATCGCGAACACCGCCGAGGAGGCCGACGAGCTCGTCCGCCACTACGAGGCGGACGCCGCCAAGGTCGCCGTCGTCCACCCCGGCGTGAACCTGGACCGCTTCCGTCCCGCCGACGGCCGTGCCGCCGCGCGGCGCCGACTCGGCCTGCCCCAGGACGCCCTCATTCCGCTCTTCGCGGGCCGCATCCAGCCCCTGAAGGCGCCGGACATCCTGCTCAGGGCCGTCGCCGTGCTCCTGGACGAACGGCCCGAGCTGCGCTCGCGGATGGTCGTGCCCGTGGTGGGCGGCCCCAGCGGCAGTGGTCTGGCCAAGCCGGAGGGGCTGCAGAAGCTCGCCGCCAAGCTCGGTATCGCGGAGGTCGTCCGCTTCCGCCCGCCGGTCGGGCAGGACCAGCTGGCGGACTGGTTCCGTGCGGCCTCCGTGCTCGTCATGCCGTCGTACAGCGAGTCCTTCGGGCTCGTCGCCATAGAGGCGCAGGCGGCCGGTACGCCGGTGATCGCGGCCGCGGTCGGCGGTCTGCCCGTCGCCGTGCGCGACGAGACGACCGGCTTCCTGGTCCCGGGCCACGACCCGGCGTCGTACGCGCGCAGGCTGGGCGAGTTCGCCGACCGTCCACAGCTTGTGGACAGTATGGGCGCCGCCGCCGCGGCGCACGCGCAGGGCTTCGGCTGGGACACCGCGGCCTCCGCGACGGCCGACGTGTACACGGCGGCCACCTACGAGCACCGCCACCCCCGTCACGTACCCTCGCTGCATGGCTGACAGCACCATGGCCGGCGCGGCGGCGGTCATCGAGCAGGTCCTCACCGAGGCCGAGCTCGAGTGGGAGAGCCCCGAGCCCGGCTCGTCGTACGTCGTGAAGCTGCCCGGGACGCGCAAGCTGTCGACGACGCTCTCGCTGCTCGTCGGCAAGCACTCGCTCTCGCTGAACGCGTTCGTGATCCGGCACCCGGACGAGAACGAGCAGGGCGTCCACCGCTGGCTCCTGGAGCGCAACCTCCGTCTGTACGGCGTGAGTTACGCGGTCGACCAGCTCGGCGACGTCTATCTCACCGGCAAGCTGCCCCTCGCGGCCGTCACCCCCGACGAGGTCGACCGCCTCCTCGGCTCGGTCCTGGAGGCCGCGGACGGCGCGTTCAACACGCTCCTGGAGCTCGGTTTCGCGAGCGCGATCCGGCGCGAGTACGCCTGGCGGGTGTCGCGTGGCGAGTCCACGCGCAACCTCGACGCGTTCACGAATCTGACCCAGCGCCCCGCCAAGTAGCGCCGCTCTCCCGCCGATTGACTGTTGCGCGACCCCTTCCGTCGCAGGGGTCGCCGTGGCATGCTCGCGGCCGACGCGGACATGAACGACGTTCGTATCTGTGAACGTCCTCGAACTGAATCGTGCGGAGGGTGGCGGCGGTGGAGAACCTCAGCAGACGCGGGTTGTTGGGCAGCGCGACAGCGGTGGCGATCGTGGCGGTGACGGGGACCGGCGCGCGGGCCGCCACGGCACACCCAGGTGAAGTCCCGGCCGTCTGGCGCGAGTTCACCCGTACCCCCTACACGCACCCGCAGATCCCGTATGTCGGACGTGCCGGATACCGCGGCGGCCGGCGGGACTTCGTCCGCCCCCGCGTCGTCGCCGACGTCGTACGCGACTACGGCGCGCGCCCCGACGGCTCGGCCGACGCCGCCCCCGCGATCAACCGTGCCCTCGCCGACGCCGGACGGGCCGGCGGGGGCACGGTCCACCTGCCCCCGGGCACGTACCGCATCGACGACCTCATCCGCATCGGCCACAGTGGCGTCGTCCTGCGCGGCGCGGGCAGCACCCGCACCAAGCTGTACGCGACCCGCAGCCTCACCGAACTCGTCGGCGTCTACGGCTCCCGCTACGGCGGCGACAAGTCCAGCTGGTCCTGGGCGGGCGGCCTGATCTGGCTCTGCCCCGAGGACCGCTTCCGCACCCTCACCGACGCGATCAGGGCCAAGGCCTGGCCCTTCGAGGGCTGGACGGGCAACAAGCGCGACGAGTGGGACACGCTGACGGCGGTCGGGCCCGCCACCCGCGGCTCCTGGTCGGTGACCGTCGCGGACGCGTCCCGCCTCTCCCGCGGCGACCTGGTCCTCCTGCGCCTCGCCGACGACCTCGACCACACCCTCCTCGAACACATGGCGGGCGGCGGCCCGGGCCCCGAGGCGTACGTCTGGGACGACAAGACCAAGCTGACCTCGTACGTGCCCTATGAATGGCCCGTACGGATCGCCTCCGTGCACGGACGCCGCGTCACCTTCGAACGCCCGCTCCCCCTCGACGTACGCCCCGAGTGGGACCCCCGGCTGACCACGCACGTCGAGGCACTGACCGGCTCGGGCGTCGAGGCCCTGACCCTCGAAGCCGTCGAGACCCCGCAGGCGCAGCACCTCCTCGACAAGGGCTACAACGGTGTCGCGTTCCAGTGCGCGTACGACTGCTGGGCCGACGACGTCACCGTGCGCCACGTCGACAACGGCTTCGGCCTGGTCGCGGCGTCCGCGTGCACGCTGCGCCGCACGCGCGTCGCGGGCCGCGGCTCGCACCACCCCTACTTCTGCCGCGAGGGCTCCCACGACAACCTCGTCGAGTCGTTCACCATCGAGCAGCGCACCGTCCCCGCCCCCGCGGGCACGCAGCTGCACGGCATCAACGTCGAGGGACTGTCGTCGTACAACGTGTGGTCGCGCGGCGCGATGGAGATGGGCACGTTCGACTCGCACCGCGGCATGCCGTTCGCGAACGTGCGCACGGACATCACGGTGAACAACAACGGCCGTCACGGCGGGGACGCCTCGGCGGGACCGCTCTTCGGGGCGCGCTTCACGCACTGGAACATCCGCGTCACGAACCAGCGCGCCGGTCTGATGCGCCTCGACGGACTCGCGCCGTACAGCGCGACCGTCGCCGTCAACACGGTCCGCGAGTTCGACCAGACCGACGTCCCGGACTTCGCCGGGGATCTGCACGCGCGGCTGGAGCTCTACGGCGACGGAGTGTCGGACACGGTCCGCCCGCGGAACCTGTACGACGCGCAGCGGTCGTCGGTCGGGCGGTGAACGTCAGGCGATGAGCTCGGGCTCGGCCCCGGTCTTCTCGGGGGTGGGAACGGGAGTGAGGGTCTGGTCGTCCGCGGGCAGTCCCCGCATCAGGATCCAGTACCCGGCCGCCGCGACCGTCCCGATCACCGCGCAGCCGGCCCACAGCCACCCCGCGCCGAACCGGTCGATCGTCACGCCCGACGCGAGCGGCGCGACCAGGGCCGCCACCGACCACGACATGGAGTACATGCCCTGGTAGCGGCCCCGCCCGTGGGTCGGGGCGAGCCGCGCCACCAGGCCGGACTGTGTGGGCGCGTTGACCATCTCGCCGAGCGTCCACACGACGACGATCAGGGCGTACGCGGCCATGGACCCGGCGAACGCGGTGAGCGCGAAGCCGTAGCCGATGAGGAGGGAGGAGACCGTCAGGAGCCGGCCCGCGTCGCGCTTCTCGATGAAACGGGTCAGCGGGATCTGCAGCGCCACGATGACGATGCCGTTCACGGCGGCGACGAGTCCGACGTCCGAACTGCTCAGCCCCGCCTGCCCCATGACGATGGGCAGCCCGGACGAGGACTGTGTGAAGACGACGGAGATGAGGAACGACAGCCCCACCATCAGCATGTACCGGCCGTCGCGCAGGACGGTCAGCATGGTCACGTCGGCGACGGGTGCCGCGTCGGGCTTCGGCTCGGCCCGCTCGGGCCGCGACTCGGGCACCTTCATGAACACCAGGACCGCGCAGGCCAGCGTCATCGCGGCCTCCACGAGGAAGCCGGCGGTGTAGCTGGCGGCCACGAGGAAACCGGCGTAGACGGAGGAGACGGCGAAGCCGAGGTTGATGGCCCAGTAGTTGAGGGAGAAGGCCCGCACGCGGTCCTTCGGCGCGACGAGGTCGGCCATCATCGCCTGTACGGCGGGACGCGACGCGTTCGAGGCGACGCCGAGCAGGAAGCCGGTCAGCGCGATCCCGGCGGGGTCGCGCACGAAGGCGAGGACGGCGACGGTCGCCGCGGTCGAGAGCTGCGCGGCGAGGAGGGTGGGGCGCCGCCCGATCCGGTCGGCGAGCACCCCGCCGAGCAGCGACGCGATCATGCCGCCGAGCCCGATGAGCGCGGCGACCAGACCCGCGTACGACGCGGAGAAGTGGCGCTCGGTGGTCAGGTACAGCGCCATGAACGTGAGGACGAAGCCGCCCAGGCGGTTGATCAGGGTGCTGGTCCACAGCCACCAGAACTGGCGTGGCAGACCGGACACACTCTCGTGTGCGGCCCGTCTGAGTGCGGTGACGGACATCGGGACGGATCCCCCCTGGGGCGCGTGCGGCGTGGGTGCGGCCTGATGGGCCTGTAAGCGGCGCCGGCCATGTCCGTAACTTACGTGGGGGAGGGTGGCCGCAGCCACTCAATTGACGGTCGTCGTCAATCGTCGGCGGGAGCCGCCTCCGTACCGTCCGGCCCGTGGCCGGGGGCGCGGGGCGCCGGAGGCTTGGATTAGGCTCGGAGCCATGGCCGACGCACCGTACAAGCTGATCCTCCTCCGCCACGGCGAGAGCGAATGGAACGCGAAGAACCTGTTCACCGGTTGGGTGGACGTCAATCTCAACGAGAAGGGCGAGAAGGAGGCAGTCCGCGGCGGTGAGCTGCTCAAGGACGCAGGCCTGCTCCCCGACGTCGTCCACACCTCGCTCCAGAAGCGCGCTATCCGCACGGCCCAGCTGTCGCTGGAGGCCGCGGACCGCCACTGGATCCCCGTCCACCGCTCCTGGCGCCTGAACGAGCGGCACTACGGCGCGCTCCAGGGCAAGGACAAGGCGCAGACACTGGCCGAGTTCGGCGAGGAGCAGTTCATGCTCTGGCGCCGCTCGTACGACACCCCGCCGCCGCCGCTGGCCCGCGACGCGGAGTACTCGCAGTTCGACGACGCGCGCTACGCGACCCTCCCGCCCGAGCTGCGCCCGCAGACGGAGTGCCTCAAGGACGTCGTCGTCCGCATGCTCCCGTACTGGTTCGACGGCATCGTCCCGGACCTCCTGGACGGCAAGACGGTCCTGGTCGCGGCCCACGGCAACAGCCTGCGCGCTCTGGTCAAGCACCTCGACGGCATCTCCGACGCCGACATCGCGGGCCTGAACATCCCGACGGGCATCCCGCTGTCGTACGAGCTCGACGCGGACTTCAAGCCCCTGAACCCGGGCGGCACGTACCTGGACCCGGACGCGGCCGCGGCGGCGATCGAGGCGGTCAAGAACCAGGGCAAGAAGAAGTAGCTTTCGTGATCATGCCTCCCACCTGCGCGGACCGCGCGGATGGGAGGCATTTTCATGCCCTGGGACCTCCCGGGAACCTGATCCCTTGGGGGGTCTTGGGGGTCTTGGGGGTCTTGGGGGTCTTGGGGTCTTGGGGCCTTGGGACCCTGGGGCCTTCGGGCCGAGGTGCCCTGCCGGCCCTCCTGCGCGTGGTCTCGTCACCCGTCCGGTCCGCACGGTGCCGCACATGACGGTGCCCGAGTGCGCAGACACCGGACCGCACGCACGCTGGGACCGTCGGAGTCGTAACCAACGGTGAGGGCCATGATCGTAACGATGGTGTCGATGCCGGACGCGACCGTGACCCGTACGAACCTGTCCGAGGCACGTGAGCGACTCGCCGCGGCCCGCTTTCTGATCGTCGACGTCGAGCTGCCGGAGGATGCGCCGGCGGATGGCGGGGGCGTGGCCCGTCAGCTCGGCCTGGAGGCTCAGGACCTGGCCTGGTTCGGCAGGAAGGACGAGCCCGCGCGGGCCGACTTCCTGGGGGAGAAGGCCGGCTTCGTCGTGCCCGTGGTCCACGACGACCAGATCGCCTACATCCACGCGCTCGTGACCGAGCAGTTCCTGGTCACCGTTCACCGTGGCTGGGCGGGCATGGCGTCGAACATCTCCGCGCAGCTCCGGCACGAGAGGCCCCCCGACGTCGTGGCCGTGCTCTTCCTGCTGCTCCAGGAGGCACTGGCGACCTTCCGCAGGGCCGCCGTGCAGGACCTGCTGCTGACGGAGGAACTCGAGGACGACATGTTCCAGCAACGGCGCCCCGAGCAGGTCTACCGCCTGTCGAAGCTGCGACGGCGCTCCGCCCTGCTGCACCACTCGCTGCTTCCCTACCTTCAGGTGGTGGACGAGGTCTTCACCCGCCGGATGCTGAACCCCAACTTCCCGGCGGAGCGGCAACGGCTCGCCCAGGAGTTCCAGCACGCGGCGAGGCTGGTCCTGACGGACATCGAGTCCCTCCAGGACGCCTCCCGTCGTGCTTTCGCCAGCTACTCCTCCCTCGCCGCGGGCGAGCAGAACGGAGTGATCAACCGGCTGGCCATCGTGTCGACGATCTTCCTGCCGCTGACGTTCCTCAGCGGATTCTTCGGCATGAACTTCACCTACCTGACCGACGAGCTGGAGAGCAAGGTGGTCTTCTGGCTGCTCGCCGTGGGACTTCAGGTGGCCGTCCTGTTCGTGGCGTTCTACGTACTGCACCGCACCCGCATCTGGCGGCGGCTGCGGGACGAGGATTAGGACGGGGACGGGGCGAGGGTGGGACACGGGGACGGGGACCGTCCGTCTGATCGGGCCCGGAACGCGGGCGGTCGAAACCCGGGGCGTGACGGAGCAGCCTTCACGATCACGCCTCCCACTTCCCACTTCCCGCCTGCGCGGACGGCGCGGACGGGAGGCGGGATCGTGAGCTGGGCCGAGGGCCAGAGGTCAGGGGGCCGGGGGCCGGAGGTCGCCGGTTCGCGTCACCTCGCCGCCGGCTGGGCCGGCAGGTCGAAGACGTTGTCCGGGGAGATGATCTTGGTGATCGCCTGGCCGAAGAGGGTGCTCGGCTCCGAGTTGTCGTGGTTGATGTCCGTGTTCAGGAGCACCACGAGCGTCGCCTTGGCCGACGGCAGGTAGATCGTCAGGGACTCGTAGCCCGGCAGGGAGCCGTTGTGGCCTATCCAGCCCTGGACGTTGAAGATGCCGAGGCCGTAGCCCGCGCCCGGGATCGTGGTCTTCGGGGTGATGAGACGCTGCTTCTGTGCGGCGGGGCTGATCATCGCGTCACCGTTGGGGAACGTGCCCGTGGCGACCGTGGGCGCCCAGATGCGCAGGTCGTTCAGCGTGGAGATCATCGCGCCCGCCGCCCAGCCCCAGGACGGGTTCCAGTCGACCGTGTCCTCGACCTTCCCGTTCGCGGTCTGGTTCGTGTAGCCCTGCGAGTGCGGCCGCGGGAACTCGTTGCCGGTCGGGAACAGCGTCTGCTTCATGCCGGCCGGGGTGAGGATGTTGTCCTGGATGTAGTCGTGCAGCGCCTGACCGCTCTCCTTCTCGACCACGAGGCCGAGCAGGATGAGGTTGGTGTTGGAGTAGTAGAACTGCTTGCCCGGCTCGAACAGCACGGGGTGCTTGAACGAGTAGTCGAGGAGCTGCTGCGGGGTGAACGGCCGCTCCGGGTCCGACGTCAGCGCCTTGTAGAAGTCGTCGTCCGCCGAGTAGTTGAAGAGTCCGCTGCGCATCTCGGCGAGCTGACGGATCGTGATCTTGTCCCCGTTGGGGACGCCGTCGATGTACTTGCCGATCGGATCGTCGAGCCCGACCTTCTTGTCGTCGACCAGTTGCAGTATCGACGTCACGGTGAAGGTCTTGGTCTCGCTGCCGATACGCATGTGCAGGTCGGGCGACATCTTCTGGCCGGTGCTCTTGTCGGCGACGCCGAAGGACTTCACGTACTCGCCCTTGTCCGGCGTCCACACACCGACGGTCACACCCGGAACGTTCGCCTCGGCCATGACCTTCTGCACGGTGGCGTCGAGCTCCTTCTCCACGGCGGGGGTGAGCTTCTGGACCTGGCCGGGGGTCGCCGACCCGGAAGCGGACGGCGAGGGCGGGTCGGTGGTGCGGAAGGCGGAGGCGGGGCCGGCGGAGACGGAGGCCGGCGTGGCGAACGCGGACCCACCCGCCATCGGCACCGCGAGCGTTGCCACCGCTACGGCGGTCACAGCCCCCCTGCGCAATCCCCGGGTCGAATGCGTCATGTGCTGACTCCAACCATGTGAGGAAGAACCCACAGGAAGAACCCAGACCTATCGTAGGGCGGGGCCCCACACCCCGCCTCTCCAGCCACCACAGCCCCTGCAGTCACTGGGGCCGGTGCGCTCGCCGCCTCTCCGGCAGCCCCGTTCACCGCCACCACCCGGCTTCCGTCACCTGAGGCCCACCCCCCGGAGTCCACCGGCCGGTCGACCCGGTCGGGTCAGTCGACCCCACGCAGATAGACCCGGCTGCGCCGCGCGTCGACCGGATGCACGGCCACCTCAAGGGAGTTCAACTCGCCGGCACAGGGCGCGCACACCGGTCCCCCACGCACGTCCGCAAGGGTCTCCGGCTCCTTCAGCCCGAGGCGCGCGAACGGCGTCATGGGCTTCACCGACCGGGTCAGGGCCTCGGCGCGGTGGGTGAGCGGCTGCTCGGGGGCGAGCCGCGTCAAGAACGCGCCCACCCGCGCGGTCGGCACCGTGAAGGCCAGCAGAAGCCCGTCGTCCTGGAAGCCGTTCTGGTGGGCAGCCCGCCGATCGGTGGCCTCGTCAGGAATCGATACATGCATCAACTCACCGACCTCGGAGGGGGTCACGCCCGACTTCCAGGAGGGGACTCGCGTACGGGCATCCGCATCACGTGCGGTGCCGCCCGAACAGGCGGTGAGCGCGGCGAAGACCGCGAGGCCCAGTGCACCGGCGGACACGCCGCGCATGGGGAACATCGATGAACCCGCCTTTCCCCGTGCCGCGTCGGCCAGATGTGTGGCTCAGCCTCTCAGACTCCGGCGCGCGGCTCGGCGCGCAGCTGTCACGCGGTCGCGGAAGCGGCCTCCGTCGCTGTCGTGTCGGGCTCCGTCACCGCGGTCCCGCCCCGCGTCGCCGCCCGGCGCGCCCACACGTAGTACACGGGGGCCGTCACCATCAGGCCCACGAGCCATGACAGGTCCGCGCCGCCGAGCGGAGCGACCAGTGGGCCCGTGTACAGAGACGTGGCGACGAAGGGGAGTTGGACCGCGATGCCGATCGCGTACGAGGTCAGGGCCACCGGGTTGAAGCGGCCGTAGCGCCCGCCGTCGGGCGCGAAGAGGTCGCCGAGCGCGTAGCGCCCGCGGTGGACGAGGTAGAAGTCGATGAGGTTGATCGCCGTCCAGGGGACGAGGACGACGAGCAGGACCAGTACGAGGTTCACGAAACTGGAGACGAAGTCGCTGGACAGCGCCGTGGCGATGAGCAGCGCGCCCACGAGGACCGCCGCGGAGACGACGCCGCGGGCCCTCTGGCGCGGGGTCCACGCGGGGCGGAACGTCTGGCAGATGGTGATCAGGGACAGCACCGCGCCGTAGAGGTTGAGCGCGTTGTGGTTGATGACCGAGAAGAGGAAGAGGAGCAGCACGACCGGGCCGAAGCCGCCCGCCGCGCTGTCGAAGCCCGCCACCGTGTCGTCCGTGCCGGGAGACGCGAGGCCGATCACCGTGCCCGCGAGGAACGGCAGCGTCGAGCCGAGACACGAACCCCAGTACGTGGCCCAGAAGGTCGACGCCGTACGGACGGTGCGCGGCAGGTAGCGCGAGTAGTCGGAGACGTACGGGGCGAAGGCCAGTTGCCACAGGGCGCTCAGTGACACCGTCGCGAGCCAGCCCGCGAACGTGAAGGAGCCCGCGGAGAAGAAGCCCTCGGGCAGGCCGCGCGCGACCACCACGGCGAGGCCGACCAGGATGCCCGCCCCGAGCACCCAGGTCGCGATCTTGTTGAGGGTGTGGATGAGGCGGTAGCCGACCCAGCAGATCAGCGCCGAGCCGAGCGCACCCAGCACGATGCCCGCGTCGACCGGTACGGCGGGCGCGAGGCCGTGCAGCGACTTGCCCGCCAGGATGATGTTCGAGGCGAAGAAGCCTATGTACATCGCGGCCGCCACGACCACGATGAGCAGCGCGCCCACGCTGCCGAACTGCGCCCGGCTCTGGATCATCTGCGGGACGCCGAGCTGCGGGCCCTGCGCCGAGTGCAGCGCCATGAAGACGGCGCCGACGAGCTGACCCACCAGGATCGCCGCGACGCTCGACCAGAACGACTGGTGGAAGACCTGGACGCCCATGGCGCCGGTGACCAGTGGCAGCGGCGCGATGTTCGTGCCGAACCACATGGTGAACAGGTCACGGACGCGGCCGTGGCGCTCGTTCTCGGGGACGTGGTCGATGGTGTGCTGCTCGACGGCCGGGGCCGCCTCGGGTGTGGCGGGCATACGGACTCCCTGTCCGGAAAACGAGGGGGCGGGCGGGGTGTTCGGGCGTGCGGGTCGGTTGGGGAGTCTCGCCACCCTCGCAATCCCGGGTCAAACATCGATTTCCCGGGAGTTACATCTGTTTTCGAGATGCAGACAGCTCACGGGCGACCGGGGCACAATCCCGCCATGGCCAAGGACGCGAACTTCACCCTCGTGCAGCTGAGGTACTTCCTCGCCGCCGCCGAGCTCGGCAGCATGACCGCCGCCGCGCACCGCATCAACGTCTCGCAGTCCGCGGTCTCCACCGCCGTGCACCACCTGGAGCGCGAGCTCGGCGTACAGCTCCTGATCCGCCGGCACGCGAAGGGCCTGGAGCTGACGGCCGCGGGGGAGCGGTTCCTGCACGAGCTGCGCGGCTTCCTCACCCACGCCGACGAACTCGCCGAATCGGCCAGGAGCCTGGGCGCCGACCTCGTGGGCGAGCTGGCCGTGGGCTGTTTCCAGACGCTCGCCCCGTTCTATCTGCCGCGCCTGCTGCGGGAGTTCGGCGCGCGCCAGCCCGCCGTGCGCGTGGAGGTCGTCGAGGGCGACATCCCGGCCGTGCAGGAGAGCCTGCGCACGGGCGCCTGCGAACTGGCGCTGCTCTACGACATGGATCTCGACGCCGACATCGAGTGCGAGGTCCTCGCGATGGCCCCGCCCTACGCGCTGGTCCCCGAAGGGCACCGGCTCGCGGGCGGCGGCCGGGCCCGCCTCGCGGACCTCGCGGACGAACCGATGATCCTGCTCGACCTGCCCGCCAGCCGCGACTACTTCCGCTCCGTCGCCGCCAAGGCCGGCGTCGAGCCGCGCGTCAGCCACCGCACGCGCAGCTACGAGACCGTGCGCGCCCTGGTCGCCGCCGGATACGGCTGGTCTCTGCTCAACCAGCGTCCCGCGCACGACCGCACGTACGACGGTTCGAGCGTCGTCGCCCTGCCGCTCGCCGACCCGTTGCCCGCGCTCCCCGTCGTCCTGGCGAAGCTGCGCGGGGTCCGGCTGACGGGCCGCGCGCAGGCGTTCGCGACGGCGTGCCGGGAGGCGCTCAGGTCCTGAGGGCCCAGCTCAGGGCGGCAGATGCGAAGGCATCTGCAAAACAGATCCAATGGCACGAAAAGATCTGTTGTACGGATGCAGGCTCCCTCTCGCATAGTGGTCGCACCACAGCCCACTCGCTGAGAGGGAGGCCGCTCATGACCATTGCTCCGGATCAACTCCTCACATCCCGCCAGGACTTCGTGGCCGCGATGGGGAACGCCGCGACGGGCGTGACCGTTGTCTCCACCGAAGGACCGGCCGGTCGCTTCGCCCAGACCGTCTCCGCCATGTGCTCCGTCTCCGCCGACCCGCCCTCGCTGCTGGTCTGTGTGAACGAGCGGAGCCCTCTCGCCGCGGCCGCCGTGCGCAACGGCGTCATCGCCGTGAGCGTCCTCGCCGCCGGCCAGGCCCACGTCTCGGACGTGTTCGCGGGCCGCCCCGCCCACGGCAGCGGCCCGTACGACTTCGACTGCGCCGAGTGGGACGTACTCGCCACCGGCGCGCCCGTCCTGCGCGGCGCGGCCGCCGCCTTCGACTGCCGGCTCGCCGACTCCGTCACGCGGGGCACCCACCAGGTCCTGTTCGGCGCCGTCGTCGCCTCCGCGGTGTCCGGCGCCCACCCTCTCGTCCACCACGCCCGTACGTACGCCACCCCGAGCCCCCTCAACTCCCTTAAGGAGCACGGCGCATGATCCGCACCGGAGACCAGTACCGCGAGTCGATCCGCGACGGCCGCGACGTATGGATGAACGGCGAGAAGGTCACCGACGTGACCACGCACCCCGCGTTCAAGCCGCTGGTCGACATACGCGCCCGGATCTACGACATGGCGCACGACCCGGCGACGCGGGACTCGATGACGTACAAGGACGCGTCGACCGGCGAGGTCAACGCGATCCAGCAGAAGCCGCCGCGCACCCGTGAGGACTGGGACGCGAAGCGGGCGGCGACGGACGCCGTGCTGAGCGACGTCGGCGGTGTCGTCACGCGCGTCGGGGACGAGACGATCGGTGAGGTCTGGTCGCTCATCGACGGCCAGGACGTCCTCAACGCGATCAACCCGGCGTACGCGGAGAACGTCAAGCGGCACATCGACCACGCGCTGTACGCCGACCCCTTCCACGTCTCGGCGAACACCGACCCGAAGGGTGACCGCTCCAAGCGCCCCCAGGACCAGGACCCGGACATGCTCCTGCACGTCGTGCGGGAGACGGACAGCGGCATCGTCGTGCGCGGCGCCAAGTACGAGACGGCCGCCGCCTACTCGAACCAGGCGTTCACGAAGCCGACGATCGCGAACTGGGGCGACTCCGAACTCTCCGACTACGCCCTCGGTTTCATCGCCGACATGGGCTCGCCGGGCCTGAAGTACATCTGCCGTACGGGCTTCGCCGGCACCAAGCCGCCCGCCGACTACCCGGTCTCCAGCCGCTTCGACGAGGTCGACACCCTGGTGGTCTTCGACGACGTCGAGATCCCCTGGGAGAACGTCCTCTTCTACCGGGACACCAAGGCCGCGACCTTCATCCGCGCCACGCTCCACCGCTACAGCGCCTTCGCGTTCACGCAGCGCAACCTGCGGCTCGCGGACCTGATGATCGGCGCCGCGCTGTGGAACGTGAAGCAGACGGGCCTGGAGAAGCAGCAGGCCGTACAGGAGAAGCTCGCGACGCTGGCCTGCTACCGCGAGGGCATCAACGCGCACCTGACCGCGTCGATCGCGATGGCCGAGCCCAGCCCCGGCGGGCTCCTCATGCCGAACCAGTCGCTGCTGTACACCGGCCGCGTCCTGGCCTGTTCGCAGCTGCACGAGATGATGCACATCGCGCGCGAGCTGTGCGGCGGGCAGATCTGCATCACCCCCGACAAGGCCTCCTTCGACCACCCGGACACCAAGCCGTGGCTCGACAAGTTCTACTCGATCAACGAGCACTGGGTCGCCGAGGACCGCCGCAAGCTCCTCGCGTACGCCCGTGACCTGCTCAACTCGGACTACGCGGGCCACCGGCTGACCTTCCAGCTCTTCGCGCAGTCCCCGCCGTTCGCGCACCTCGGCGCGGTGTACCGCAACTTCGACTGGGAGGGCCCGCTCGACCTGGTCAAGGACGCGGCCGGCCTCAGCGACAACGTCCTCGGCACCCTCGGGAGGAAGGCCAAGTGACGACCCACCGGCGCATCCGCCCCTTCAACACGGCGGACACCTATCCCGAGCAGGACCTGTCCAACGACCTCGCGCAGGCGGTCGTCGCCGACGGCACGGTCTATCTGCGCGGCCAGATCGGCCAGGATCTCGACACCCGCGAGAACGTCGGCGTCGGGGACGTCGGCGCCCAGGCCGAGAAGGCCATGGCGAACATCGCGATGCTGCTGGAGGAGTCCGGCAGCCGCCTCGACGACATCGTCAAGATCACCGTCTATCTGACGGACATCCGCTTCCGCGAGCCCGTCTACCGCGTCATGGGCCGCTGGCTCAAGGGTGTCCACTACGTCTCCACGGGCCTGGTCGTCTCGGCGCTGGCCCGCCCGGAGTGGCTCGTCGAGATCGACGCGACGGCCGTCATCCCGAAGGAGCGCCGATGACGTTCTCGATCGCCGCGCGGTGTCCGCGCACGGGCCGGTTCGGGGTGGCCGTCACCTCGTCCTCGCCGGCCGTCGCCGCGCGCTGCGCGCACGTACGGCCCGGAGTGGGCGCGGTCTGCTCCCAGAACGTCACCGACCCGCGCCTGGGCGCCCGCCTGCTCGACCTCCTGGAATCCGGAGTGCCCGCGGAAGCGGCCGTAAGCGAAGTGTCCACCCGGCCCCACGCCGAATGGCGGCAGTTGACGGCCATCGGCGCCTCCGGTCCCGGCGCGGTCTTCTCGGGAGCCCGGACCCTCGGCACGTACGCGGAGGCGGTCGGCCCCGACGCCGTGGCCGCGGGGAACCTCCTGTCGGGCCCCGGGGTCCCCCGGGCGGTACTCGACGCGTTCACGGGCGCGGACCCTCGGGCCCCGCTCGCCCGCCGCCTCGTCGACGCGCTGACCGCGGGCGCGGCGGCGGGCGGCGAGGCGGGCCCCGTCCACTCGGCCGGGCTCCTCGTCGTCGACGCACAGCAGTGGCCGGTGACGGACCTGCGCGTGGACTGGACCGAGGGCGATCCGATCACGGAGCTCGCGGACCTGTGGAAACGGTGGGAGCCCCAGGAGGAGGCGTACGTGCAGCGGGCCCTCGCCCCGGACGCGGCGCCGAACTACGGCGTGCCGGGGGACGAGTGAGGCCCGTGCGCGAGGCGGTCGCGAAGGCGGCGCCCGAACTCCTCGCCCTGAGCCGTCGCATCCACGCGAACCCCGAGGTGGCGTGGGAGGAGGAGAAGGCGGCGCGCTGGACCGCGTACGCCCTCAACGACCTCGGCTACGACGTCGTGACCGGCACCGCGGGCCTGCCCACCGCCTTCACGGCCACCATCGGCGGCGGCCCGCTCCATCTCGCGATCTGCGCCGAGTACGACGCGCTGCCCGGCCTCGGCCACGCCTGCGGGCACAACGTCATCGCGGCGGCCGCGGTGGGCGCCGCGGCCGGACTGGCTCCGGTGGCGGACGCACTGGGCCTCAAGGTCACCGTGTTCGGCACCCCGGCCGAGGAGGGCGGTGGCGGCAAGATCCTCATGCTGGAGCGCGGTGCCTTCGACGGGGTGCACGCGGCGATGATGGTGCACCCCGGCCCCGCGGACGTCGCCGAGGCCGACCCGTACGCGGTCGCGCACCTCAAGGTCCGCTACCACGGCAAGGCGGCGCACGCGGCGGCCTACCCGGAGCAGGGCCGCAACGCGGCGGACGCCTTCACGGTCGCCCAGGTCGCCATCGGACTCCTGCGCCAGCAGCTCCCGTCCACCACGCGCGTGCACGGCATGGTGACGCGCGGCGGGGAGGCGCCGAACGCGATCCCGGAGCTGACCGAGGGCCGCTGGTACGTGCGCGCGGGCAGTCTCGAGGAGCTGTCCGCGCTCCAGCCCCGCGTCGAGAAGTGCTTCGAGGCCGGCGCCCTGGCCTCGGCCTGCGACCTCGAGATCAAGCCGGAGTCCCGCCCGTACTCGGAGTTCCGCAACGACGCCGCGATGCTGGCCGCCTACCGGCGGGCGGCCGCATCCCTCGGCCGCACCTTCGACAGCCCCGGATCCCCGGCGGCCCGGATGAACCGCGCCTCCACGGACATGGGCAACGTCTCCCGCGTCCTGCCCGCCATCCACCCCTACCTGGGCATCGGCTCGCTGCCCGCGGTCAACCACCAGAAGGAGTTCGCGGCGGCGTGCGTCACCCCGGACGCGGACCGGGCGGTCCTCGACGGCGCGCTGGGCATGGCGCTCACCGCGGTGGCCCTCGCGGGCGACGACCGGGAGCGGGCCCGGCTCACAGCTCCGGGCAGCCGGTGACCGTCCGCGCGTAGCCGAGGAGCAGGCGACGGGCGACGTCCGGCGTCAGCTCGGCGTTGCGGCTGACGATGTGCAGTCCGTAGCCGTCCTCCAGCGCGACGAGGTTGCGCGCGAGGTCGGCGACGGGCTCGGTGAGGGTGAAATCCCCTACGGCCGCGCCGACTTCGAGCACCGTCGCGTACAGGGCGACCTCGCGCGCGAAGAGTGACGCCATCAGCGTCGCGTGCCCGGAGCTGCGGTCGGCGCGCCGGTGCAGCTCGAAGAGCAGTCCGTGGACGGCGTCCCCCGAGCCGCCCGGCAGTCCGCTTCCGACGAGGGCCCGCAGTCGTGCGGCGGCCCCGGTCGCGCCGTCCGCGGCCCCCTGCCGCGCGGCCAGATAGCGCTCCACGGCGCCCCGGTGCACTTCGAGGACCAGCTCGTCCATCTCCGGGTAGTAGTACAGAACCGACCCCGCGGACATGCCCGCCTCGGCGGCGATGTCCTTGATGCGCAGCCCCTCCAGGCCCCGTTCGGCGATGGCGCGTCCCGCCGCGTCGACGAGGGCCTCGCGGCGCGCCGTCTGGTTCTTCGGTCTCCCAGGCTTGTTCCCCATGGGTTAATTCTCTGTTACTCGGTTCAAATAAATCAAGTTCCTTGCGTCCAGGGCATTGACGACCCGGCACCCCATTGTTTGAATCCGATCTCAAAGAAGTAGAGGGAGCCGCCGCATGAACACCTACGCAGACTGGCAGCGCCGAGCAGCCGAACTGACGCCACGCACCGGGGCGTTCATCGACGGCGCATGGACCGAGGCCCGGTCCCGGGCCACCTTCCCCACCGTCAACCCGGCCACCGGCGAGGTCACGGCACACGTCGCCCGGGGCGAAGCGCCCGAGATCGACGCGGCCGTCCGCGCGGCCCGCACGTCCTTCGACGACGGCCGCTGGTCCCGCGCCGACCCCGCGGCCCGCAAGCGCGTCCTGCTCAGGCTCGCCGAGCTGATCGCCGCCGACGCGCAGGAGCTGGCCCTCCTCGACACCCTCGACATGGGCAAGCCGATCGCCGAGTCGTACGGCACGGACGTGCCCGGCGCGGCCGGCGTCTTCGCCTGGTACGCGGAGGCCGCTGACAAGCTGTACGACGAGATCGCGCCGACGCCCCCGGGCCATCTGGCGACGGTCCGCCGCACGCCGCTGGGTGTGGTGGGCGCCGTGGTCCCGTGGAACTTCCCCCTCGACCTGGCGAGCTGGAAGCTGGCGCCGGCCCTCGCGGCGGGCAACAGCGTCGTACTCAAACCGGCGGAACAGTCCCCGCTGTCGGCCCTGCGCCTGGCCGAACTGGCGGCGCAGGCGGGCCTGCCCGACGGCGTCCTGAACGTCGTCCCCGGCATGGGGGACACGGCGGGCCGGGCCCTCGGCCTGCACAAGGACGTCGACACCCTGGTCTTCACGGGCTCGACGAAGGTCGCCCGCCTCTTCCTGTCCTACGCCGCCGAGTCGAACATGAAGCAGGTCTGGCCGGAGGCGGGCGGCAAGAGCCCGAACGTGGTCTTCGCCGACGCGGACCTGGACGCGGCGGCAGAGCGCGCGGCCTGGGGATTCGCGTACAACGCCGGCCAGGTCTGCTCGGCCAACACCCGCCTCCTGGTGGAGGGTTCGATCGCCGAGGAGTTCACGGCCCGCGTCGCGGACCACGCGGCACGCTTCGTGCCGGGCGACCCCCTGGACCCCGACACGAACCTCGGCCCGCTGGTGGACGAAGCCCAGGCCGTCCGGGTCCTCGACGCGATCGAGGCGTCGGACGGCAAGGTGATCACGGGCGGTACGCGCGACGGCGCGTACATCACCCCCACGATCGTCACCGGCCTGCCCCCCGAGGCGCCCCTGGCCCGCGAGGAACTCTTCGGCCCGGTCCTGACGGTCCACCCCTTCACCACGGAGGCCGAGGCGATCGCGACGGCGAACGACTCCCCGTACGGCCTGGCGGCCTCGCTGTGGACGAGGGACCTGGCCCGCGCCCACCGCGTGGCGGACGCCCTGCACGCCGGGACCGTCTCGGTGAACACGGTCGACGCGCTGAGCCCGTTGACACCGTTCGGCGGCTTCAAGCAGTCGGGCCACGGCAGGGACCTGTCGCTCCACTCCCTCGACAAGTACACGGGCCTGAAGACGACGTGGATCACGTACGCGTGAACCCGGACGCGCGACCGGGCCCGACGGCGACCGGCCGGACGGCTCCCCGACCCTCCACACGAACTCCCGAAGGGACGAACACCATGACCCTCACCCCCGCACAGCAGCTCGCCGCCACGGACCGGGCGCACATCATCCACCCCTACCTCCCCGGCACCGCCGAGGAACGCGTGGTGATGACGGAGGGCAAGGGCTGCCGCCTCACCGACGCGGAGGGCCGCAGCTACCTCGACGCGACCGGCGGGCTCTGGCTCGCCCAGGTCGGCCACGGCCGCAAGGAGATCGCGGACGTCGCGCACGCGCAGATGCAGCAGCTCGAGTACTTCACGAGCTTCTGGGAGTTCTCGAACGACAAGGCGATCCAACTGGCCGAACGCCTCGCCACGTTGGCCCCCGACAACCTCAACCACGTCTACTTCACGTCGGGCGGCTCGGAGGGCAACGAGGCGGCCATCAAGATGGCCCGCTACTACCACCACCGCCGGGGCGAGGGCTCCCGCACCTGGATCCTGGCCCGCGACAAGGCGTACCACGGCATCGGCTACGGCGGCGGCTCGGCCACCGGCTTCCCGGTCTACCACGAGGGCTTCGCGCCGATGATGCCGCACGTCAGCCACCTGACGCCCCCGTGGCCGTACCGCACCGAGCTCTACGGCGACGCCGACCCCACGGACTTCCTGATCGCCGAACTGGAGGGCCGCATCGCGCAGATCGGCGCCTCCAACATCGCGGCGATGATCGGCGAGCCCATCATGGGCGTGGGCGGCATGCTGGTCCCGCCGGCGGACTACTGGCCGCGCGTACGCGAGGTCCTCGACCGCCACGGCATCCTCCTCATCTTCGACGAGGTGGTGACGGCGTACGGCCGCGTGGGCGAATGGTTCGCGGCCCAGCACTTCGACGTGAAGCCGGACATCATCACGACGGCCAAGGGCATCACGTCGGGCTACACACCGCTCGGCGCACTCCTCGTCTCCGACGAGGTGACCGAGGCGCTGCTCCAGGACCACGGCTTCCCGATGGGCTACACGTACAACGGGCACCCGGTGGCGGCGGCGGTGGCGCTCGCGAACCTCGACATCATCGAGCGGGAGAACCTCCTGTCGCGCGCGGTCACGATGGGCGCGTACCTCCACCACCAGCTCACCGACGCGCTGGGCGACCTGCCGATCGTCGGCGAGATCCGTTCGGTCGGCATGATGCTGGCGGTGGAGCTGGTCGCGGACCGCGAGACCCGCACCCCCCTCCCCATGAACCCGGCCCGCATGCCGCACGACGTCATCCGCAAGGAGACGGGCGTCATCGTCCGCGACTCGGCCCACAGCCTGGTCCTGTCCCCGCCGCTGATCATGACGGAGCAGGAGGCGAAGGAGGCGGCGACGGCGATGCGCTCGGTCCTCGAACGCACGACACCGGCGGGCGACATCACCGAGTAGCCCCCGGGGCCCCGCCCCACGAACCACCGAGCGCCCCCAAGCCACCCGCACCGTCCCACCCGTCCCCAGCTCACGAGGACACAGACGTGCCCGACTACAAAGAACAAGCAGCAGCTCCACCACCCGGTACGACCACCCCCGGGTCCGCGGGGAGCCCCCGCACCCCCGCGGACCCGGAAAGCACCTCCACCTCAACGCCCACGTCCACCCCGCACCTCCACAGAAGCCTCCGCCGCTTCGACATCACGGCGATGGCGGTGGCCGCGGTGATCTCCTTCGACACGGTGGGCCAGATCGCGACGGGCGGGGGAGAGGCGGTGACGTGGACGGCGGTCATCGCGGTCGCGTTCCTCATCCCGTACGCGCTGCTCTTCGCGGAGACCGGCGCGGCCTTCCCCCAGGAGGGCGGCCCCTACGTCTGGGTGAAGCTGGCGTTCGGCCGGCTGACGGCGGCGATCACGACGCTCTTCTACTGGGTGACGAACCCGATCTGGCTGGGCGGCTCGCTCGTGTTCATCGCGGCCCAGACCTGGGACGGCTTCGTGTTCCGCCTGGGCCAGGGCACGTTCGCGGACTACGCGTTCAAGACGGTGTTCATCTGGACCGCGATCCTCACTGCGGTGGTCTCGCTGCGCAAAGGCAAATGGATCACCACGGCGGGCGCGGCGGCCAAGGTCCTCGCGCTCACCGTCTTCACCGCGACGGCGGTGGCGTACGGACTGGAGCACGGCTTCCAGGGCCTGACAGGAACGGCGGACCACACCACCGCCACCTTCACGCCCACGACAGCCGGCTTCCTGGCGCTCGTCCCGGTACTCCTCTTCGCGTACGTGGGCTTCGAGGCCCCGAACGCGGCGGGCGAGGAGATGCACAATCCGCAGCGCGACGTCCCCACCGCCCTCGGACGCTCCGCGGCGATCGCGGCGGCCTGCTACCTGCTCCCCGTCCTGGCGATCCTCTCCGTGGTCCCGCCCGGCAAGGTGACCGGCATCGGCGGCTTCATGGAGGGCGCCCAGACCATCTTCACGATCTACGGAGGCGCGAGCGGCGCACTGCTGAAGGCGACCGCGCTCCTCTTCGTCTTCGCGCTCCTCACCCAGGGCAGCGCGTGGATGATCGTCAGCGACCGGATGCAGGCGATGGCGGCGGCGGACGGCGGCTTCTTCAGCCGCAAGCTGGGCGCGTTCCACCCGACGCTGGGCACACCGGTGCGCACCAACCTGCTGTCGGGAGCGATCGCGACGGTGTTCATGGTGGCGGCGATGCGGCTCGCGGACGGCGACGCGGCGGCGGTGTTCTCGGTCGTCCTGACCGTCGCGGTGACGACGCTGCTGCTCTCGTACCTGACGGTGATCCCGGCCCTGGCGGTCCTGCGCCTGCGCCACAGGGACGTACCGCGCCCGTACCGCGTGCCCTTCGGGACAAAGGGGTTCATGACCTGCGCGGCGCTGGTCTACGCGTGGATCCTGACCGGCTCGTGGGCGGCCCTGTTCCCGGGCACGCTGGAGGCGCTGCTCGGCATCACGTACGACTTCCACGACACGTGGGGGGTGCCACGGACGACGTTCGAGGCATTCACGCTGGGCACAGTGGTCGCCCTGCTGCTCCTCGGCACCATCGGTCACACCGTGGCCGGAAAGGCGAACACCCGCGCGCGTGTGCGCCGTTGACGCGCCCGCCGGGCTGGGCATGAACTGGGGGACAGGCAGTTCGCCCCGAGGAGGGAACACCATGGCCGAGTCCCCCACCCCCGAAGCCGTCGCCGAGCAGCCCACGGAAGTCGCGCAGCCGCACCGGCTGGTCCTGCTAGGCGCCTGCGGCTGCGGCTCGGGCTGCGGCTGCGGCTGCCAGTCGGGCGCGCCGTGCCAGTGCGGCGGCTGCTCGGGCTGACATGACGGAACACGACGGGGCCCCGCACCACACAGGTGCGGGGCCCCGTCCGTCAGTCCGCCCCGAGAGGGGACCGGCTCAGCTGCCGTCCACCGGCTGCGGCTGCGGCGCCTGGATCTCGTCGGCGTGCTCACCGGTCACGAGATACACCACACGCTTGGCCACGGAGACCGCGTGATCGGCGAAACGCTCGTAGTAACGGCCCAGCAGCGTCACGTCCACGGCCGTCTCGATGCCGTGCTTCCACCGGTCGTCCATCAGGTGCTGGAACAGCGTCCGGTGCAGCTGGTCCATCTCGTCGTCGTCCTGCTCCAGCTGGAGCGCGAGGTCGACGTCCTTGGTGATGATGACCTCGGCGGACTTCGCCATGAGCCGCTGCGCGAGCTGCCCCATCTCCAGGACGGTCGCGTGCAGGTCGTGCGGAACGGCCTGGTCCGGGAACCGCAGCCGGGCGAGCTTGGCGACGTGCTGCGCCAGGTCACCGCTGCGCTCCAGGTCCGCGCTCATCCGCAGCGAGGTCACGACGATCCGCAGGTCCGTGGCGACGGGCTGCTGGCGCGCGAGCAGGGCTATCGCCCTCGCCTCCAGGTCGTGCTGCAGATCGTCGACCTTCTGATCCCCCGCGATGACACTCTCGGCCAGCTTCAGGTCGGCGTCGAGCATGGCCGTGGTGGCGCGCCCGATCGCCGACCCGACAAGGCGGGCCATCTCGACCAGGCCCTCGCCGATCGAGTCAAGTTCCTCGTGGTACGCGTCACGCATACAACTGTCCCTCTCACTCACTGCGTGGGGCTGATGTGCCCCACGCTCCCACGTTCGGCCCCGTACGCGTCCGTTTCCGTCACCTCGAATGAATCACCCCTGTACCCAAGGTGAACTCTGGGCGACGAGTGTTCGAGGTACCACTCGGACGGCTGTGGGCAGCGCTTACGAGGCGCATAACCTGGGGGCATGGACGTGAACGCGGCGGTCGCCGCAGCGGCAGCGATCGCCGGGGTGTGCACCGGCGTGATCGCCATGCTGGCGTTTCGCTGGAGCGAACGCGACCAGAAACGCCCCACCCGTACTTCCCTGCACACGGACCCGGTCCTTCCGCCCGGCGTCGACACCGTCCTCTCCGTACTGCGCTCCTCCGCCGTCGTCCTGGACGAGGCGGACAGCGTGGTCAAGGCCAGCTCGGCGGCGTACGCCCTCGGCCTGGTCAGAGGCGGCAAGCTGGCCGTGGAGCCGATGCTCCTCATGGCCAGGGACACCCGCCGTGACGGAGAGATACGACAGGTCGAGCTCGACCTGCCCCGGCGCGGCACCGGCCGCGGGGACGCCCTCGCGGTCTCCGCACGGGTGGCCCCCCTCGGCTCCCGCCTGGTCCTGCTCCTCGTGGAGGACCTGACGGAGGCCCGCCGCATCGAGGCGGTCCGCCGCGACTTCGTGGCGAACGTCAGCCACGAGCTGAAGACCCCGGTCGGCGCGCTCAGCCTCCTGTCCGAGGCGGTCATGGACGCGTCCGACGACCCGGAAGCGGTGGAGCGCTTCGCGGGCAGGATGCAGATCGAGGCGACCCGCCTGACGAACCTGGTCCAGGAGCTCATCGACCTGTCCCGGGTGCAGAACGACGACCCGCTGGAGGACGCCGAGCCCGTCCGCGTCGACGAACTCGTCGCCGAGGCGATCGACCGCTGCCGCCACCAGGCCGGCACGAAGCAGATCACCATGGCCTCGGGAGGCACCGCGGACCTCCAGATCTGGGGCAACCGCGGCCAGCTCGCCGCGGCTCTCGGCAACCTCGTCGAGAACGCCGTCAACTACAGCCCGGCCCGAACCCGCGTGGGCATAGCCGCGCGCCGGGTCAGTGCACCCGGCGGAGACCTCATAGAAGTGGCGGTCACCGACCAGGGCCTCGGCATCTCCGACAAGGACAAGGAGCGCATCTTCGAGCGCTTCTACCGCGTCGACCCGGCCCGCTCCCGGGCCACCGGCGGCACCGGCCTCGGCCTCGCCATCGTCAAGCACGTGGCTGCCTCGCACGGCGGGGAAGTCACCGTATGGAGCTCCGAAGGCCAGGGCTCCACGTTCACCCTGCGGCTGCCGGAGGCAGGCGCGACCCGCGACCGCGGCCCAGGACACGTAGGCGGCGACGCATACGGACACCACGACGGCAACGACGCCGCCGGGCCCGACGAGACAACCGCATACGACCCCATTCCTGCCGCCCCGGAGGTCCTTCCGTGACCCGAGTGCTCGTCGTCGAGGACGAGGAATCCTTCTCCGACGCCCTGTCGTACATGCTTCGCAAGGAGGGTTTCGAGGTCGCCATCGCGGCCACCGGCCCCGACGGACTCGACGAGTTCGAGCGCAACGGCGCCGACCTCGTCCTGCTCGACCTGATGCTGCCGGGCCTGCCCGGCACCGAGGTCTGCCGCCAGCTGCGCGGCCGGTCCAATGTCCCCGTCATCATGGTGACCGCCAAGGACAGCGAGATCGACAAGGTCGTGGGCCTGGAGATAGGAGCCGACGACTACGTCACCAAGCCCTTCTCGTCCCGCGAGCTGGTCGCCCGCATCCGCGCGGTCCTGCGCCGCCGGGGCGAGCCCGAGGAGGTCGCCCCGCAGGCCCTGGAGGCCGGCCCGGTCCGCATGGACGTGGACCGCCACGTCGTCACGGTCTCCGGCTCCAAGGTCGACCTGCCCCTCAAGGAGTTCGACCTCCTGGAGATGCTCCTGCGCAACGCGGGCCGTGTCCTGACCCGCATGCAGCTGATCGACCGTGTCTGGGGCGCCGACTACGTGGGCGACACCAAGACCCTCGACGTCCACGTCAAGCGCCTGCGCGCCAAGATCGAGCCCGACCCGGGGGCCCCGCGCTACCTGGTGACGGTGCGCGGTCTGGGCTACAAGTTCGAGCCGTAGAGCCCCGGGTCACGGCGGTGACCCAGCCACGGAACGCCGAAGGGCGGGACCCCCACCGGGGGCCCCGCCCTTCGCCATCGCGTACGTGATCAGTGACCGGCGGCGGGGCTGCCCGAGGCCGACTCGGACGGCGAGGCGGAGCCGGACGGGGTGGCCGACCCGGAGGGCGTCGCGGAGCCGGACGCGGACTCCGACGGCTCCGTGCTCGGCACGGCCGGGATCTCGCTCGGCCCCCACTTCTTGAAGTAGCTCTCGGCCGGCACGACGAACGACTGGATCTTGACGGCGCCCGTGGTGCTGAACGTGAAGGTCAGCGTCCGCACGTCACCGTCGAGGTCGGCGGTACGGCTGTTGGGCAGCTGCGCGGACGCGTTGCCCTCCCCGCCGAGCACGAGGGAGCCGCCGGCCGGGATCGTCACGGTCTTCTTGCCGTCGGCGGCCGACAGCTCGGCCTTCTTGCCGACGCCGTCGAGCTCGATCGAGTCGAGGGTCTGGGCCTTGGAGCCGTTGTTGAAGAGTGTCGCGGTCACGACGGCCGGTCCCGTGGACTTCAGGTCGGGCTGCGTGATCACGGTGGCGTTCTGGATCCGGATGTCCCCGACGGAGGTCTCCGCGTTGTCCGGCTTGACCTCCAGCGTCTGGGCGTTGTTTCCGGCGCCGCACGCGGCGAGCGAGGCGATCGAGAACGCGAGGGCGGCGGCGGCGAGGGCGCCGCGTCGAAGGCTGCTGCTCACGGCGGCGGCAACTCCTTGAACGTGGGCGGTAAGGGTCTGGACGCCCTGGACGGGTGTAAAGCCGCCCTAAGGGTCTGTCAGCGGGCTTAGGTTACCGAGCCGTTCGTGCGCCGTTGCACCCGACCCGCCCCTAGGGGGTTTCGGATGGATCTCGGCACCGGCCGGCGCCCCGCTCCGACCGCGCGGCGCACGGCCCGCCCCACCCGCGATCACACTCTCCGCCGAACCCCCTCGGCCCCTCTCACCTCACCAAACGTGACAGGCCGCATTGGCCTCCCGTTCACCATTCACATTCGGGCCGCGGGGCCGCTCCTGCGGATTTCCGGTAAGGAATGCATGGCGGTACGGAAAATTGATCACCCGCCACGGTGATCAATTCCGGATTCAGGTCGCACGCGTCTCCGAGTCACCGAACGGAGTAGCGGAAGCGTGGCGCTTCGAACCGCGCAAAACGGGACGTTCGGCCCTCTGCGGGCCCTTCCAGGTAGGTGTAACGTGCGCGTTTCGGCTCCGCCGGAGAGCCGCTCCGACCTGCGAATACCCCCTTCCACAGGCCCTCCGCAGCACGTTCCGGTTGTGGTTGTCAAGCCCCGAGATATGCCCTGACCTGCGAAAACGCCATTCAGAAGACGCCGTTTCCGTGTTACCCTGGATAGCCACGGAAGGGGTACCTGTCACATGACGTTCAAGGTTGGCGACACCGTGGTCTATCCCCATCACGGGGCCGCGCTGATCGAGGCTATCGAAACTCGCCAGATCAAAGGCGTGGACAAGACCTACTTGGTGCTGAAGGTCGCGCAGGGTGACCTGACGGTGCGTGTGCCAGCGGACAATGCGGAGTTCGTCGGCGTACGTGATGTGGTCGGTCAGGACGGTCTCGACCGGGTCTTCGAGGTGCTTCGCGCGCCGTACGCCGAAGAGCCCACGAACTGGTCGCGCCGCTACAAGGCAAATCTCGAGAAGCTCGCCTCCGGCGATGTCATCAAGGTCGCGGAAGTCGTCCGTGACCTGTGGCGTCGGGAGCGTGAGCGCGGACTGTCCGCAGGTGAGAAGCGCATGCTCGCCAAGGCACGGCAGATCCTGGTGAGCGAGCTCGCGCTCGCCGAGAACACGAACGAGGACAAGGCCGAGGCCCTGCTCGACGAGGTTCTCGCGTCCTGACGCGTGCCCTGACCGGCACGCGGCTGCGACAAGAAGTCCCGGGCGAGAGCCCAGGGGCATGAATAATGCCGCGGTGCCCGCTGACCCTGATGGTGTCGCCGGGCGCTGCGGCATGTTCGTACCCGCACTCAACGCCTACTCGTGGCGCCTCACCCGCTCGACCCAGTTGGTGTGCCGGGCCCGGGCAGTCGGCTCGACCGGATGTCACGGAAGGGGTCCGGTCAAGGCGTCGCGCCCGGCACTGGTGTTGGCCATACCCACCTCGGTCGAGCACACAAACCTGAACGGAAGCGATGTCTGACGAAACGCGGCCCTCGCGCACCGCGGCCGTGATTCCGGCCGCCGGCCGGGGCGTACGCCTCGGCCCGGGCGCCCCCAAAGCACTCCGCGCGCTCAACGGCACCCCGATGCTCGTCCACGCCGTCCGGGCGATGGCCGCCTCGCGGTCCGTCTCCCTCGTCGTCGTGGTCGCCCCGCCCGACGAGGCGTCCGCCGCCGAGGTGAAGACCCTCCTCGCCGACCACGCGCTGCCCGAGAGGACCGACTTCGTCGTCGTCCCCGGCGGCGAGACCCGCCAGGAGTCCGTGAAGCTCGGCCTCGACGCCCTGCCGCCCGGCATCGACATCGTCCTCGTCCACGACGCGGCCCGCCCCCTGGTGCCCGTCGACACGGTCGACGGCGTCATCGAAGCCGTACGCGAAGGGGCCCCCGCCGTCGTCCCCGCGCTGCCCCTCGCCGACACCGTCAAGCAGGTCGGGACCCGCACCGACGGCGGCCCCGAGCTCGTCGTCGCGACGCCCGAGCGGGCCCGGCTGCGTGCCGTGCAGACCCCGCAGGGCTTCGACCGCGCGACGCTCGTGCGCGCCCACGAGACCGTCACCGACAACGTGACGGACGACGCCAGCATGGTCGAGCAGCTCGGCGAGCCGGTCGTCCTCGTGCCCGGGCACGAGGAGGCCTTCAAGGTGACCCGCCCCCTCGACCTCGTGCTCGCCGAAGCCGTACTCGCCCGCAGGAGGGCCAACGATGGGTTCTGAGCCGCCGGTCATCCCCCTCGTCGGCATCGGCACCGACATCCACGCCTTCGAAGAGGGCCGCGAGTTGTGGTGCGCCGGCCTGAAGTGGGAGGGCGAGGGCCCCGGTCTCGCCGGGCACTCCGACGCCGACGTCGTCGCGCACGCCGCGTGCAACGCGCTGTTCTCCGCCGCCGGACTCGGTGACCTCGGTGCCCACTTCGGCACCGGCCGCCCCGAGTGGTCCGGCGCGTCCGGGCTCACGCTGCTGACCGAGGCCGCCCGCATCGTGCGCGAGGCGGGCTTCACCATCGGCAACGTCGCCGTACAGGTCATCGGCCCCCGGCCGAAGATCGGGAAGCGGCGCGAGGAGGCGCAGAAGGTGCTGTCGGACGCCGCCGGCGCCCCGGTCTCCGTCTCCGGCGCCACCACCGACGGCCTGGGTTTCCCCGGCCGCGGCGACGGCCTCGCGGCGATCGCCACGGCACTGGTCGTCAGGGCAGGCTGAAATACCGCTCCGGGGGCGGATGTTGGCGCAGTATCGGGTACTCGTACAGGCATCCCCCCCAAGGAGTGAGGCTTCATGTCAGCCCAGCTGTCCGACGAGCTCAAGGCGTTGCTCGACACCCCCGTGTTCATCACTGTCGCCACCATCCAGCCCGACGGGAGCCCGCAGGTGTCGCCTGTCTGGGTGAAGCGGGACGGGGACGACGTGCTGTTCTCCACGACCGTCGACCGGCGCAAGCAGAAGAACCTGCGCCGCGACCCCCGCGTCACCGTCGTCGTGCAGCCCGCCGACAACCCCTACGCGTACGCCGAGATCCGCGGCACCGCCGACCTCACCACCGAGGGCGGCCAGGAGCTCATCGACGAGCTGTCGCTCAAGTACACGGGCAAGCAGTACGCGGACTTCAACCCCCGCTCCGCCGACGACGCCGAGCGCGTCGTCGTGCGCATCACACCGCGCAAGGTCGTCGGCCGGATCTGAACGGCGGTCTGACACACGTCACAACGTCACGGTTGCGCCCCGTGTCCCCCAAGGGGTCGCGGGGCACTGCCTCGGGCCCACTACCCTGGAGGCGTGACTATTCGCCTGCACGACACCAGCGCCCGGAAGATCCGTGACTTCGTCCCGCTGACACCGGGTTGTGTCTCGATCTACCTCTGTGGCGCGACCGTGCAGGCCGCTCCGCACATCGGGCACATCCGGTCCGGCCTCAACTTCGACATCATGCGCCGCTGGTTCACCTACCGCGGGTACGAAGTGACGTTCGTGCGGAACGTCACCGACATCGACGACAAGATCATCAAGAAGGCCGCCGAACAGGGCAGGCCCTGGTGGTCGATCGGGTACGAGAACGAGCGCGCGTTCAACGACGGCTACACCGCCCTCGGCTGCCTGCCGCCCACCTACGAGCCGCGCGCCACCGGTCATGTCACCGAGATGGTCGAGATGATGCGCGGCCTCATCGAGCGCGGCCACGCCTACGAGGCGGACGGGAACGTCTACTTCGACGTGCGTTCCTTCCCCGGCTACCTGGAGCTGTCGAACCAGGACCTCGACGAACTGCGCCAGCCGTCCGGCGACGGTGAGACCGGCAAGCGCGACCCGCGCGACTTCGCCATGTGGAAGGCCGTCAAGCCCGGGGAACCCAGCTGGGAGACCCCGTGGGGCCGCGGCCGGCCCGGCTGGCACCTGGAGTGCTCGGCGATGGCCCACAAGTACCTGGGCACCGCCTTCGACATCCACGGCGGCGGCATCGACCTGATCTTCCCGCACCACGAGAACGAGATCGCCCAGGCCAAGGCCTTTGGTGACGAGTTCGCCAAGTACTGGGTGCACAACTCGTGGGTCACCATGAGCGGCGAGAAGATGTCGAAGTCCCTGGGCAACTCGGTCCTCGTGTCCGAGATGGTCAAGGACTGGCGCCCGATCGTGCTGCGCTACTACCTCGGCACCCCGCACTACCGCTCGACCATCGAGTACAGCGAGGAGGCCCTGCGCGACGCCGAGTCCGCGTTCGCGCGGATCGAGGGCTTCGTGCAGCGCGTCGTGGAGAAGGCCGGGGGCGTCGTCGCCCCCGCCGACGAGGTGCCGCCCGCCTTCGCCGAGGCCATGGACGACGACCTCGGAGTGCCGCAGGCGCTCGCGATCATCCACACGGCCGTCCGCCAGGGCAACAGCGCCCTCGCCGCCGACGACAAGGAAGCCGCCGTCGCCCGCCTCGCAGAGGTACGCGCGATGCTCGGCGTCCTCGGTCTGGACCCGCTCGACCCGCACTGGGCCGGCGAGACCGACCGCGGCGAGGACCTGCACGGCGCCGTCGACACCCTCGTACGGCTCGTCCTGGAGCAGCGCGAGTCCGCTCGCGCCCGCAAGGACTGGGCCACCGCCGACGCCATCCGCGACCAGCTCGGCCAGTCCGGGCTCGTCATCGAGGACAGCCCGACCGGGCCGCGCTGGACGCTCGGCCCGCGCTGACGACCTGCGCGAATGTGCCGCTCGGGCCTCCGGGCGGCACACTTCATATACGTACGCACATACGCATCACACAGACAGGTAGATCATGGCCGCGAACAACCGCCGCATGTCCGGCAAGAAGGGCGCGCAGGTCGGCAGTGGCGGCCAGCGACGCCGGGGACTCGAAGGCAAGGGTCCGACGCCGCCCGCCGAGATGCGCAAGAAGCACAAGAAGAACCGCATCGCGAACGCCAAGGCCAAGCAGGCCGCCCGCCGCCCCGCGACGCTGAAGAGCCGCGGCGGCAAGGGCACGTCCGAGATGGTCGTCGGACGCAACTCCGTCGTCGAGGCGCTGCGCGAGGGCGTGCCCGCCTCGATGCTCTATGTCCAGCAGTACATCGACAACGACGAGCGGGTGCGCGAGGCGCTCCAGCTCGCCGGTGAACGCGGCGGCATCCACCTGATGGAGGCCCCCCGCCCCGAGCTGGACCGCATGACGAACGGCCTCAACCACCAGGGCCTCGTCCTCCAGGTCCCGCCGTACGAGTACGCGCACCCGGAGGACCTCGCCGCCGCCGCGTACGACCAGGGCCAGGACCCGCTGATCGTCGCGCTGGACGGCGTGACCGACCCGCGCAACCTGGGCGCCGTCGTGCGTTCCGTCTCCGCGTTCGGCGGCCACGGCGTCGTCGTGCCCGAGCGGCGCGCGGCCGGCATGACCGCCGGTGCCTGGAAGACGTCCGCGGGCGCCGCGGCCCGTACGCCCGTCGCCCGCGCGACGAACCTGACGCGCGCGCTCGAGGGCTACAAGAAGGCGGGCATCGCCATCGTCGGTCTCGCGGCCGACGGCGAGCACACCGTCGGTGACCTCGAAGCCCTCGGCGGGCCCGTCGTCATCGTCGTCGGCAGCGAGGGCAAGGGCCTGTCGCGCCTCGTCGGCGAGACCTGTGACTACCGCGTGCGGATCCCGATGCCGGGTGGCACCGAATCCCTCAACGCCGGTGTCGCGGCGGGCGTCGTCCTGTACGAGGCCGCGCGCCGCCGGTCCTGAGCCGGGTGTCCGGGCCGCGATCTTGACGCGGTCCGGACATTTGCACGCGCTCGAGGCAGTGTCCTAAACACACATCACTCGGTTAGATGAGTGTGGACACCAGAACACCCCGCACACCTACGGGGGACCGCTCGCCCGGATTCGGCCCCGGATTCGATTCCGGATTCGACGACGGTCCCGCGCTGAGCATGGTGAAGGTGCCGTGCGATCCCGCGCAGGTCGTCGTCAATCACGCGAGTTTCCGCGTGCAGCTGCCCAGGACGCAGCAGGCGCAGTCCTCCCGCATCGCCCGGCACCTGGGCTCGCTCGACCAGACCGCCCGCATCCCCGTCGTCGGGGCGGCCGCCGCGCGCCGCCGCGCCCCGGTCGTCTGGAGCGGCCGGTCCGCGCCGGGCGACCCCGGGGCGACCGGTCTCCTCCAGGCGGCCCGCAGAGCGGGCGAGAGCACGCTTCCCCGGCACGGCTTCGAGGGCGGGGAGGGCGGCGCCACCCAGGTCATCCCGCGCCTCGACCTCGACAGCGACCTCAGGGACGACGCCACGGGCGAACTGCCCACGGTCACCGCGCAGGGCACCCGCCTCCTCCCGAAGATGCGTCAGTCCGGCAGCGCCTTCGAAGAGCCGCCGTACGAGGAACCTCCTTACGACGACGGCGAGTTCGTCGACGACGAGTACCACGACGGGGGCGAGCGGAACGCCTCCCGGCGGCACGGCGCGGACCCGGTGCGGCACGCGTACTACCCGGGCCGCCGGATGAACCTCGGCGTCGTCCTCCTCCCGCTGCGCGTCTTCCTCGGCTTCATCTCCATGTACGCCGGCATGGGCAAGCTCTGCGACCCCGTCTACTTCGACGGCGGCGACCGCGGCTCCATGGTCAAGTGGCTCAACTCGCTGCACCCGTGGGCTCTCGCCGAACCCCTGCGCGACTTCGCCCTCCAGCACCCCGTCGGCGCCGGGCTGTGCATCGCCTTCCTCCAGGTCGTCGTCGGCGTGCTCACCGTGCTCGGCCTCTGGCAGCGCGTCGCGGCCGTCTTCGGCGTACTGCTCTCGGCCGCCCTCATCGTCACCGTCAGCTGGAAGACGGTGCCCGCCTACGACGCGCCCGACATCATCTACCTGGCCGCCTGGTCCCCGCTGATCATCGCGGGCGCGCCCGTCTACTCCATCGACGGACGCCTCGCGGGCGGCGCCTGGCGCCGACTCGGCCCGCGCGCCGAACTGTGGGAGCTGCGGCGGTACGTGCTGCGCCGCGGCACCGTCGTGACGACCGTCGTCGTCGGCCTGACCCTGCTCATCGGCTCGCTGCTCGGCGGCGCCGTGCGTGACGCGGGCCGTGTCACCGCCCCCGGTCCCGGTGAGGCCCCCCGCAACGAGCTGCCCGGCTCCCCGCTCCCGTCGGAGCCCGGCCGCAAGCAGCACCGCTCGCAGAGCCCGTCGGCGTCCAACACGCCTACGCAGGATGCCACTTCGGCGAAGCCGTCCGGCGCCGCGAGCTCACCGGGATCCGCCCCGGCGACGGGCACCGCCGGCGCCGCGGGCCAGCCCAGCCAGACGCAGGGCACCGTCCAGGCGCCCCCGCAGTCGGCCCCGCCTGCCCAGCAGCAGCCTCCGGCGTCCAGCAGCGGACCCGCCTCCAGCGGCGGTACGGGCACGGGCGGCGGCACCGGTACCGGTGGCGGCACCGGTGGTTCCGGCGGCGGGGACGAGCCGGGGGGCCTCCTCGGCGGAGTGCTCGGCGGCTGACCACACCCCGCAGAAACCTGAAGGGGCCCGCACACACAGCGTGTGCGGGCCCCTTCGGACATCGGGAGCGGACGGGCTCAACGGCCCGGTCCGGCCAGCTCCTTGGCGGCCTCGGTGAGGTCCTTCGCCGTGTCGATGGCCCTCCAGTACGCGCCCTGCGGGATCGGGAACCCGGCCAGACGCTTGGCGCGGGCCAGGCGCGGGAACGTGGTGCGCTCGTGGTCACCGCGGTCCGGGAGCAGGCCCGTGAAGTCGGGGGAGAAGACGTAGACGCCCGCGTTGATCAGATACGGGGAGGGCGGGGCCTCGACGAAGTCCGTGATGTGGCCGAACGCGTCGGTCTCCACAGCGCCCCACGGGATGCGGGGGCGGGCCAGGGCGAGGGTGGCGGTGGCGTCGCGCTCGGCGTGGAAGTCCGCCATCTCCCGCAGCGAGAACCGGGTCCAGATGTCGCCGTTCGTCGCGTACCAGGGCCGGTCGGGGTGCGGCAGGTGGGCGGCGGCGTACTTGAGGCCGCCGCCACGGCCGAGGGGTTCCTTCTCGACCACCGTGGTGACGCGCAGGGGGAGTTCGGCGCCGTCGAGCCACTCCTGGAGCACCTCGGCGAGATGCCCGCAGGAGACGACCGCGTCCGTCACGCCCTCTTCGGCGAGCCAGGCAAGCTGATGGCCGATGATCGGGGTCCCCGTGCCGGGGATCTCGACCATCGGCTTGGGCCGGTCGTCGGTGTAGGGCCGCAGGCGCGAGCCCTGGCCGCCGGCCAGGACGACGGCCTGTGTGGGGTGGTGCTGGCTGTGCGTGTGCGGGTCCTGGGCCTCGGCGCTCGTCATGCCCGCACTGTACGTCGGCCCCTTCCCGGCCGGCCGTCAGGGCGTCAGCCGCGCGCTGCCGTGGCGACGCCCGTGGCGAACGCGGTGTCGCAGACGGGGCGGGCGAAGGACTGGGCGCGGGAGGGGCCGTAGGCCTGCACGGCGGCGCGGCCCAGGGCGCGGGCGATGGAGACGCAGTGCTTGGCGAGGGACGGCCGCTCGTGCATCTCCTGCTGGAGGTGGGTGAGGGCGATACCGGGGTCCTTGTCCTGGAGCTCGAGCAGCAGCTTGTCGCGCAGGACGTCCTGGGGGGCACGCGACTTGGCGCGCGCCGAGACGTTCTGCGAGGAAGCGGTGAGGATCGAGTCCGCTGAACTGCCGGACCAGTTCACTCGGGTGACCGCGAGTGTGCCGGAGAGCACCAGCATCACCGGCAGGACGAGAGCGAGGGTGCGGCCGACGCGGCGGGCGGGGCCCCGGCCTCGGCGCGGCTTCTGGGTGTAGTTGGCGGAGTGCGTCACGCGAGCGAGCGTAGCGGTCGGTGATGATTTGGCGACATTTAGTCACTCGGTCGAGGGATGGGCAATCCGGTTTTGATTCACGCGTGTTGACGTACAAGGTTCGAAATGGCGGGTGTGCCGGGGTATTTGTCGACAACGCGGCGTGTGTGACGGGCGGGGAGCGCCCCGAACGCGCAGGAGCCCCGCACCGAAGTGCGGGGCTCCACAGCGGAACAGGCGGGCGTCAGTCGGTGAGGCGCGCGCCGGTCGACGAGGAGAAGACGTGGGTCTCGCCCGGGCGCGGCACGACGTGGAGCTGGGTGCCCTTCTCGGGGACCTGGCGGCCGTTGACCCGGACGACGAGGTCCTTGGCCTCGCCACCGACCTGCGCGGTGCCGTAGACGTAGCCGTCGGCGCCGAGCTCCTCGACGACGTTCACCGAGACGGCGAGACCGGCGGGGGAGTCCTCGGCGTCCTTGGTGAGGGACTTCGCGGCCTCGCCGCCGCCCGCCTCGACGATGTCGAAGTGCTCCGGGCGGACGCCGACCGTGACGGTGCGGTCGCCGGCGTCGGAGGCGGCCTTCAGCGCCTCGCGGTTCACCGGGACGACCGAGTTGCCGAACTTCACGCCGCCGTCGGTGATCGGGACCTCGACCAGGTTCATGGCGGGGGAGCCGATGAAGCCGGCGACGAAGAGGTTGGCCGGGCGGTCGTACATGTTGCGCGGCGAGTCGACCTGCTGGAGCAGACCGTCCTTGAGGACCGCGACGCGGTCGCCCATGGTCATGGCCTCGACCTGGTCGTGCGTGACGTACACCGTGGTGATGCCGAGGCGGCGCTGGAGCGAGGCGATCTGCGTACGGGTCGAGACGCGGAGCTTGGCGTCGAGGTTCGACAGCGGCTCGTCCATGAGGAAGACCTGGGGCTCACGCACGATGGCGCGGCCCATCGCGACGCGCTGGCGCTGACCGCCGGAGAGGGCCTTCGGCTTGCGGTCCAGGTAGTCCGTGAGGTCGAGGATCTTCGCGGCCTCTTCGACCTTCTGGCGGATCTCGGTCTTGTTCACGCCGGCGATCTTGAGGGCGAAGCCCATGTTGTCGGCGACCGACATGTGCGGGTAGAGCGCGTAGTTCTGGAACACCATGGCGATGTCCCGGTCCTTGGGCGGCAGGTGGGTCACGTCGCGGTCGCCGATGCGGATCGCTCCGCCGTTCACGTCCTCGAGACCCGCGAGCATGCGCAGGGAGGTCGACTTGCCGCAGCCGGACGGGCCGACGAGGACGAGGAACTCGCCGTCCTCGATCTCGATCTCCAGGCCGTCGACGGCCGGCTTGGTGGAGCCCGGGTAGATCCGGGTCGCCTTGTCGAACGAAACAGTTGCCATGGCTGTGAAGCCCCCTTCACCGGCAGGAACGTGCCGGACGATCCGAGTAAAGGTGGTGATCCGCTGCGGCTGGTGCCGCAGTGGTTTAGTCCACACGGGTGAACTGCTTCTGGACGGTACCTGTCGGGTGTCGGGTCTGTCAGTAGTCGGAGCGGGGTGACCTTCGACGAAATATTCGACGGAGTGCCGCCCGTCGTTGGTTACACTGCTCGGGCTGCTGCCTCCTTAGCTCAGTCCGGCCAGAGCAACGCACTTGTAATGCGTAGGTCGTCGGTTCGAATCCGACAGGGGGCTCCATCGGAAACCCCAGCCCAGACATCGTCTGAGCTGGGGTTTCTTGGTTCAGTGGACGCGGCGGAGACGCCGGGCGCGGGCCGCGCGGCTGCCGCCGGTCTCAGTTTCGGTTTCAGTGGTGCCCGGAAGGGGTTCTGCGGGAGCGGGGGCGAAGAACTCGCCCATGGGCATCGCGTCCTTCGACAGGTGTGATCTGCCCTTCACGTAGCGCCGGGTCTGACTGATCTGGGTATGCCGAAGGAAAGCCGGCGAGCGTGCTCGGTCACAGCCCGCAGGAGCCGCGGTCCAGATGGAAGTATCGGGCGTTGGCCCAGCGGCACAGCCGGATACCGACGACGACGCCGACGATCGTCACCAGGGCAGGCAGGTATCCGCTGGCGACCTGGATGATCGGGATTGCAGGACATCCGCCTGAGATCGCCCAGCCTGTACCGAACAACACCGCGCCGGGGATCACGCCGGCGTGGATGCGCCCTGGGGTGCGGCGGACCCGCAGCAGAGCGAACGCGCACACGATGATCACCACAGCACCCGCGAACGAGAGGAACATGCGCAGGTCCTGGAAGGTGAACATGCGGTTCAGCTCGGCGTAGTCACCGAAGCCGATGTTGGTGACGGTGTAACCGAGGGCCAGTCCGGTGATGATGCTGGCCAGCAGAATCGCGCCTCGGGTGCGCATCAGATCACCTTCCACAGGAGGAACGACACCGCGACGGCGGTGCCGAAGAACACGGCAGTCGCGACCATGCTGACCGGGCGCAGCCGACCGCAGCCGCTGAGTCCGTGGCCGGAGCTGCATCCACCGGCCAGCCGAGTGCCGAAGCCGACCAGCACACCTCCCACGAACAGCACGGCGATCATGGTGATCGAATCGGCGGTGACCAGGTGCCGAAAAGCCGGGCCCATGTCGTAGCGGAGGTGGAACCGCCCGGAGGTGACCGCGGCGATGAATCCACCGAGGAAGATCGACATCAGCAGGACAGCCTGAGTGACCAGCGGGGCCGGGCGCAGGCTCGTGGCCGGCGGGCGCTCACTCACTGCAGATGCGGCGTCGGCTTCGAGCGGCTGCGACTTCCCGTACGGATCCTGCGGCACGGTGGACGCGCCGGTGTCAGTGCCGAAGTGCTCCGCTGTGGCTGCGGCAAGTGCCTCAGCGAGAGCTTGATCGTCGGTGAACTCCTCGTCCATCCGTTCGAGCTGGCGTTCGCGACGCCAGTGCAACACGCGATCCCATGCGGCCGACACCCCGAGAGACCGATCGGTGATGAGGGTGTGGTTGATGGTGACCAGAGCGAGTCCGATGGCGCCCGCCCACCAGGGCCAGTAGGTACTCATGCGGGTCCTCTCATCCAATCGGCGAATCGAGCCCACCGACCGCGCTTCGAGCCGGGCGCCTGCCGCGTGTGTTGAGCGAGGTTGTCCGAAGGGCGGGCAGCCTGTGAGGGCGGTGACGGTTGGTGATGCCAGACAGCTGATGGCGGAGGCGTTGCCCCGAACTGGGCCATGGCCTCCGGTGTCGCGGTTCCAGGTCCCGACTGCTCATGCGGCTGGGGCCGGAACGCGGTCTCCGGTGACCCTGGAGCGGGCCGTGGCGGCGGGGGCTGTCGGGGGGCTGCCATCGGGCTGGTGGCGCCGGATCGGTCCGTCTCGGCCGGGGCTTCGAGGTGCCGCGCGCGGGCTCCGTTGGGCAGCAGGCTGATCGGTACGCGCTCGCCGGTGAGTGACATCTGGTAGCGCGCACAGCCGAGCCATCGATCCGCGCTGTCGCAGTAGTGGTCGCGCCAACCTTGCAAGCTCGCCCTGAGTAGGGGGAAAAGGGGGCATCCTGCGGCGTGCGAGCAACTCACGTTGCTCCCTCCTGACCGGCGCACCACACCCGTTCGGGGAGAGCGGTTGCCGTTCTTCGATTCCTGCCCTCGCTGGGCACGGTCGACGGTCTGAAAAGCAATGCAGCGACGGGCAGTGACAATAGGGCGCTATGCCTCCATTCATCGGCGCGCGCGATGCAACCATTGTTTCGGCGTCCCGGGCAACTCGGGGACCACGACGGATATGCGGCGCTTGCCTCTCATGTCCGGATATTTATGCGCGTGAGCGAGACTATTTGGATCGTGATTCGACTTCGCGATCGCGGCCCGCACCGGCACAAGCCGGCTGTTTATCGAGAGGGGTGTAAATCCCGGAGTTTCTTGTGGTGATCGCGTGAATGTCGTGGATATCAAACGAAGAGCTAGGGGAGAGTAGTCATGTGCCAACGCGCTGTCTGTCGGACGTGCCGAAAGTTGACCTATGAGGGGTGCGGGAGGCATGTGGACCAAGTGCTCATGGGTGTGCCAACGGCTCAGCGGTGCGTGTGTGAGCCCCCCGCGGAACACGAGGGTGCACGCCCGGCGGAGGTGACGACTCGATCGGAATCGATGCCAGCCCGACAGGACGGGCCGTCACGACGCACGCATGCTCCTGGGCACACAGGGGGCCCGCCGGGTCGATCGACGGGCGGCTGGTGGGCTCGGCTCATTGATTGGGTGAAAAGCCCGGCATGAGGTAATCATCTGAGTGTGCTCGCTCTGGGTCCCATGAGTCCAAGGCGTTGGTTATTGGGTCATGAGGACCCGGATTTCAGAACTCCGGGGTGCCGAGTGACACCGAGTGCGGAGCCGGCACCAACGCCCGCGTCTCGCGGCGAACGTCATAAGCGCTCCGCGTGACAGCATGCGCTTCTTCTGATGGCCTCATCCACTTTCTGCGCGCCCGACGCACCGAAGAATGCCGGAGCGCGATGATGCTCCGGATGTAGCACTGGCATTCGCTTGTCGCCGGCGTGAATGCCGGGCAGGTTGCCGTGGACGCGAGCGAGAGGGCCGTTCTGGCCGCCGGTGCCATCCGACGGCCTTTGAGGGATTCGCCGATGACGGCAGCCCGGGTGCCACTGCCACGTGGACGCCCGGGCTGCCGTATGCGCGCGGGAGCGGTCCAGCACAGGGGGAACCAGCCCGCTCCTGCGGTCGGCGCCCGCGTACCTCCCCAGGAGAGCGAGCGCCTCGACCCTCGTGATCGGGTCACTTCTTCCAGCGCGCTGTGCCCATGGAATGTCACTGGTGGCGTTCCAGGGCTGTCCGCACTCCTCCGCTGTGGTGCGATAACGCCTCTGAGCTGCGATGAAAGCCACGGAGCGGACTGCCCTGGACGTGTGCGGAACGAGATCCGACAAGTTGTCGTGCGTAGGTCGTCGGTTCGAGCCCGACAGGGGGCTCCCACGCACGACGAAGGCCCAGGTCACGGGCGTGACCTGGGCCTTCGTCGTGCGTGGGGGGGCTTGTCAGCCGCGGCCCGCCACCCGGTCCGCGGCTCGGGCCAGGCGGGAGGAGTCCGTCGTGTGCGTGGTGAGTTCGCGGTGGTCGGCCGCGTTGTAGGTGGCGTACATGCCGTGGACGCCCAGCCAGCGGAAGGGTTCCGGTTCCCACTTGCGGACCTTGTGGTTGACCCAGGGGAGGGTCGTGAGGTCGGTGGGGCCGGACTGGCCGGAGTCCTGCTGGACCAGGTCGCGCAGGGTGCGGGCGGCGAGGTTGGTGGTGGCGACGCCCGAGCCGACGTAGCCGCCCGCCCAGCCGAGGCCCGTCGCGCGGTCGAGGGTGACCGTGGCGCACCAGTCGCGGGGGACGCCGAGGACGCCGGACCAGGCGTGGGTCACGGCGACGCCCGCCAGCTGGGGGAAGAAGCGGGTCAGGAGCGCGGTGAGGGACTCGATGGTGGCGGGCTGGGTGCGGCCGTCGTTGTCGGTCCTCGAGCCGTAGCGGTACGGGACGCCCCGGCCGCCGAGCGCGATGCGGCCGTCGGCGGTGCGCTGGGCGTACATGTAGGCGTGCGCCATGTCGCCGAGGGTCTCGCGGCCCTCCCAGCCGATGGACTCCCACTGCGCGTCGGTCAGCGGCTCGGTGGCGATCATGGAGGAGTTCATGGGGAGCCAGGTGCGGCGCTGGCCCTTGAGCGAGGCGGTGAAGCCCTCGGTGCAGCGCAGGATGTAGGGCGCGCGGACCGTGCCGTACGGGGTGACGGCGTGCTTCGGCTTGATCTCCGTGACGGGCGTCGACTCGTGGATCGTGACGCCGAGCGCCTCGACGGCGGCGGCCAGGCCCTTGAGGAGCTTGACGGGGTGCAGGCGGGCGCCGTGCGGGGTCCAGGTCGAGCCGACGGCCCCGAAGACCCGGACGCGCTCCGCGGTCTCGCGGGCGCCGTGCAGGGTGCGGTCCTTCTCGCCGTACGCGAGTTCCGCCGCGTGGAAGGCCTTGAGGCGGGCCAACTGGGCCGGTGTGTAGGCGATTTCGAGTACGCCGCCCTGGTGGATGTCGGCGTCGATCTCCTCATCGGCGGCCGCGCGGATCACCTCGGAGACGGTGTCGTTCATGGCTTCCTGGAGGCGGACGGCCGCGTCGCGGCCGTGCAGTTTCGCGTAGCGGTCACGCCCGGCGATGCCGTTGTAGAGCCAGCCGCCGTTGCGCCCGGACGCGCCGTAGCCGCAGAACTTCTGCTCCAGGACGGTGATGCGGAGGAAGGGCGCGGCCTTCTTCAGGTAGTAGGCGGTCCACAGGCCCGTGTAGCCGCCGCCGACGATGACGACGTCGGCGGACGCGTCCCCCGGGAGGGGCTCGCGGGCGGTGGGGATGCCGTCGTCCGCGTACCAGAACGATATGCCGCCGTTGACGGTGACCTGGGCGCCGTGAGTGCCGTTCTTGCTGCTCATGGCCCCGGACGTTAGCGCTCCGCAGGGGGGTTCGGGCAGGGGGGACGGCCGCCTTCCTGCTTTTTGGAGTGATCGTTTCGCCGCGTCGTCCGGTCCCGTCGCGACAGGAGCGTCAGCGGCTTCAAGGGGTCGCCCCGGTCGCGTACGAGGGGGTGGCAGGCCAGGCCGATGAGGACCGAGACGAAGTGCCCCAGGTCGGTGAAGGTGCGGCTGGTGAGGAGGGGGCCGCCGTAGACGGTCAGGACGACGGCCAGGTAGACGTAGCGCCAGGGCGGGGCGAGCCGGTACGTGAGGACGCCGACGACGCCCGCGAGCGCGTAGCTCACCCCCACGTCGAGGGTGTCGACGGAGGCGGCGGGGGCGTGGCCGTGGCGGATCGCCCACAGCAGGGCGCCCTGGCTGATCAGGGTCGCGAGGACGTGCGCCGCCCCCACGACGGCCAGCCAGCGCCAGGTGTCGAGCCAGCGCTCGGCCTGCGCGTGGAACACCGTGTAGAGGACGGCGTACGGCCACCAGCTGCTGTCGTCGATCCAGAACAAGGAGGCGACGAAGACGCGGACCGGGTGGGTCGAGAGCTCTTGCAGGTTCGTGGAGCGCTGGCGCAGGAACTCGTGCTCGAAGCGCGGGTCCATGTGGTGCATCGCGACCGTCGTGAAGAACAGGGCGGCCAGCCAGAGATAGGTGCCGGGGGCGTGCCGTACGTAGGACCACGCGGCGAGGGGGAAACGGCGCATGGACTGCATTCAGGCACGCACATAGGGTCGTTCGGGTGATCGACATCCCGGACAGCCTGGTCGAGTCCCAGTACACCTACGCGGGTGAGCCCGGCCGCGCCTTCATCGCCGGGCTCCCGGCGCGGGTGGAGGAGTTCGTCGAACGCTGGGATCTGCGCGTCGACGGGCCCGCGATGCACGGCATGGCCGCCCTGGTCCTGCCCGTGGTGCGGGGCGACGGGACGCCCGCCGCGGTCAAGTTCCAGATCCTCGACGAGGAGACCGAGGGCGAGCCGGTCGCGCTGCGCGTCTGGGACGGCGACGGTGCCGTCCGGCTCCTGGACCACGACGGCGCCACGGGCACGATGCTCCTCGAACGGCTCGACTCCGGGCGGATGCTGGACTCCGTGGAGGACTCCCGGAAGGCCGTCCTCGTCATCGCCGAACTGCTGGCCCGGCTCACGTCCGGGCCCGCCCCCCAAGGGATGCGGCGGCTGTCCGACATCGCGGCCGACATGCTCGCCCGGGTGCCGTCGGCGCTCGCGGCCGTGCCCGGGCGAGCCGACCGCGCGCTACTCGCGGACTGTGCGGCGGCCGTGCGCGAGGTCGCGGGCGAGGCGGGTGACCGGCTGCTGCACTGGGATCTGCACTTCGAGAACGTGCTGGCCGGCGAGAGGGAGCCCTGGCTGGCCATCGACCCGAAGCCGCTCGCGGGCGACCCGGGCTTCGACCTGAAGCCCGCCATCGACAACCGCTTCGACGCGGACGAGGTGGTGTGGCGGTTCGACGCGATGAGCGGGGTGCTCGGGCTCGACCGGGAGCGGGCGCGCGCCTGGACGCTCGGACGGGTGCTTCAGGACTCCCTGTGGGAGATCGAGGACGGGCGGCCACTGGTGCCGGACCATCTGGAGACGGCGCGCAGACTGCTCGGGCGCTGAGGGGGCCCGTGCGGGGCGCGCTGCGGTGAGGGTCCTGTGCGGGGCCGCGCTTGGGTGGGAGGGGGCCTGGGCGTGCGTGTGCGGCCCGTGGTGGGTGGGTTGGCCGACGGGTGCGTGCGGCCGGTGGCGGCTGGTCGGCCGACGGGGGCGTGCGGCCGGTGGCGGCTGGTCGGCCGACGGGGGCGTGCGGCCCGTGGTGCCGTGGTCGGTCCCCGGGTGTGTGCGGCCCGCGGTGCGTGGTCGGCCGACCCGTGCGGGCCGCCCCGCGGTGAGTGGTTAGCCTGCCGTCATGATTCGTACCGCCACGCCCGCCGATGTCCCCGTCATCCACGCCATGGTCCGTGAACTGGCCGACTACGAGAAGGCGCTGCACGAGGCGCGGGCCACCGAGGATCAGTTGCGCGAGGCGCTGTTCGGGGAGCGGCCCGCCGCGTTCGCCCACGTCGCCGAGGACGACACGACGGGCGAGCCCGTCGGCTTCTGCCTGTGGTTCCTGAACTTCTCCACCTGGCGCGGGGTGCACGGGATCTATCTGGAGGACCTGTACGTACGGCCCGAGGCGCGCGGCGGCGGCCACGGCAAGGCGCTGCTGACCGAGCTGGCGCGGATCTGCGTCGAGCGCGGTTACGAGCGCCTGGAGTGGTCGGTCCTCGACTGGAACGAGCCGTCGATCAACTTCTACAAGGCGCTCGGCGCGGCGCCGCAGGACGAGTGGACCGTGTACCGGCTGACGGATGAGGCGCTGGCCCGGCTCGGGTCGTAGCGCGCCCGGGGACCCGGGCTCGGGTCACGGGATCAGGACCACCTTGCCGATCGTGCCCCGGTTCTCCAGGGCGCGGTGCGCCGCGGCGGCCTCGGCGAGGGGGAAGCGGGTCACCGCGGGACGCAGCCGGCCCGCCTCGGCCTCCCTCAGCGCGGCCAGTTCCAGCGTGCGGACCGGGTTGTCGCCGCCCGCGCGCCGCATCATCGGCGGGCCGAGCACCTGTTCCTGGGTGATACCGCGCCGGGTGAGTTCGTCCGCGGAGAAGGTGAGGGGCTCGCCGTCGTGCAGGCCCTCGCCGGACCAGCCGAACACGACGTGGACGCCGCCGGGGCCGAGCAGGTCGACGGCGGCCAGGCCCGCGTCGCCGCCCACCCCGTCGAAGACGACGGTCGCCGGGCGGCCGCCGAGAAGCCGGCGGACCTCGTCGGGCCAGCCGGGGGCGGTGTAGTCGACGGCCAGGTCGGCGCCGTTCGCGCGGACGCGGGCCACCTTCTCGGGGCCGCCCGCGAGGCCGACGACGGTGGCGCCCGCGTGCTTCGCGTACTGGACGAGCAGGGTGCCGATGCCTCCCGCCGCGGCCGGGATCACGGCCACCGACGCGGGGCCGAGCGGGGCGAACTGCAGGATCCCCATCGCCGTACGGCCCGTGCCGATCAGGGCGACGGCCTCGGCGAAGTCCAGGCCGGGCGGGAGTTCGTGCAGGCGGGCCGCGTCGGTCACGGCGAGCTCGGCGTAGCCGCCGGGGGCGAATCCGAGGTGGCCGACGACGCGCTTGCCGAGCCAGGACGCGTCGGTGCCCTCGCCGAGCGATTCGACGGTGCCGGCGACCTCACGGCCGGGGACGGTGGGCAGCGCGGGCGGTTCGGGCGCGGGGCCCTTCATGCCCTCGCGCAGCGCGGTGTCCAGGAGGTGCACGCCGGCCGCGGCCACGGCGATCCTGACCTGGCCGGGGCCGGGCAGGGGGTCGCCGGTCCTCTCGTAGGTGAGGTTCTCGGCGGGTCCGAAGGCGTGCAGACGTACGGCGTGCATGGCGGGCTCCCTTGGGTGTGCGGCCTCTTGACGGCTCAGGTGCGCCCACCACCCTTCAACCTCAAGCAGACTTGAGGTCAAGCGTGGGTGTCAGGCCGCGCGGAGCCCCGGACGGGACGCGGTGAGGGCCAGCGTGGTCGCCTCGACGGCGCTGTTGAACGACACCTCGGAGAGCACGCCGGGAGCCGCCACCTGGTCACCCGCCAGATACACGCCGTCCCCGCGGTCGATCGCGGGCCGGTCCCGCCAGGTGGTGCCGGGCAGGTCGACCGCTCCCGTCCGTCCGTTCGCGAGCGCGTCCCTGCGCCAGGTCGCGCGGTCGCGCCAGCCGGGAAACGCCAGGTCGAGCAGGCGCTCGGCGCGGGCCGTACCGTCCGCCTTCGACTCGTGCGGCGCCACGGGGATGTGGCCCTGGACGAGCTGCTGCCCGTGCGGCGCCAGACTCCGGTCCTGTGCCGTGAACCGCTCCAGCCAGGCCGGGAAGTCGAGCCCGGACACGATGAAGGCGTCGCCGCGGCGGGTGCGCACGGCCAGGTCGATCAGAGTCGTCCGGCCGCTGTCCCACGTCAGCGACGAGTCCCCGAGGAGGCGGCGCGCCGAGTCCAGGGACGTCGCGACGATCACCGGCCCGCCGCCCGTGGACACGGAGTCGACGCGGGACAGCGTCTCCACACGCACGCCCAGCTTCCAGGCGCGGGCCGCCATCCGGTCGATCACGGACGCCCAGCCGCCGCGCGGACAGCGCGCCTCGGGCGGCACCTTCGCGGAGCGGCGCAGGCGCTCCTGGACGAAGGCCGCGGAGAGGGAGCCCGGGTCGTGGTGGAAGAGCGCGACGGACGTGTAGTGGGCGGCCGCGCGGGCGCCCTCCTCGCCGACGTGGCGCGTCGCCCACGTCATGAAGTCCATGTCCACGGGCGCGTGTTCGGACCGGTGGCGAAGAAGGCGCAGCAGGGCAGACGGAGGGGTGCGGCGCAGGGCTCCGCGGTGGTGGAAGCGCAGGCGGGAGCCCTCGGCGAGCGGGATCGGGGCGAGCGGGCCGAGCAGGTCGCGCTGCTTCAGCCAGGTCCAGTGCGGGCCGCCGCTGTAGAGGGCGTGCGGTCCGTCGTGCGTGCGGTACGGGCCTTCGGCGGTGCGGGCGCGGCCGCCGAGGGTGTGGTGCGACTCGTACAGCGTGACGCGCGCTCCGGCCTCGGCGGCGGTGACGGCCGCGGTGAGGCCGGCGAATCCGCCGCCGATGACGGTGAGGTCGGGGGTGGTCGTTGCCATGCCGCAGTTCCCCTTCGGGTTGGCCGTGCCGTGCCATGTCTGTGTCTGTGCGTCTGTCGTCTTTACGAGTTACGACGGCTGCGCGCGGCGGAATGTGACATGGGGGAGGCGGCGGTCACCGATTGTCAGTGGCTGCGGGCAGCATGGGGGGCATGGCGGAGAAACGAGTGGTGCGGTCGGCCAAGGCGTCGTCGGCGAAACCGGCGGCGGTGAAGAAGGCGCGGCGGCCCGAGGTACGGCTGCCCCCGCTGGCGCCCTGGACCGGCGGCGAGCTCGAGCCGGACGGGGACTACGACGGGGTGGAGTTCACGGCGGCCGACTTCACCGGGCAGGACGGCGGGGGCGCCCGCTTCATGGACTGCGCGCTCGAAGGGTGCGGGCTCGACGAGACACGGCTGACCCGCGCCCGGATCCTCGATTCCACGCTGACGGGGATACGGGGTGTGGGCACGGACCTCGCGGAGGCGACCCTGCGGGACGTCGAGGTGGTGGACGCCCGGCTCGGCGGGGTCCAGCTGCACGGGAGCGTGCTGGAGCGGGTCGTGGTGCGCGGCGGGAAGATCGAGTACCTGAATCTGCGCAAGGCGCGCCTGAAGGACGTCGTCTTCGACGGATGCGTGCTGGTGGAGCCGGACTTCGGGGGCGCGCGTCTGGACCGGGTGGAGTTCCAGGGCTGCGTGGTGCGGGGCGCGGACTTCACGAGTGCCGTGATGACGGACGTGGACCTGCGGGGCGTGGCCGAGCTGGGGATCGCGCGGGGCGTGGACCGGCTGGCCGGGGCCGTGATCAGCCCGGCCCAGCTCTTCGACCTGGCACCGGCGTTCGCGGCGCAGATCGGGGTGCGGGTGGAGCAGGGCGGCTGACCGGGAGGTGCGGGCCGGCGCCTGTCGTGCGGATCATGCCGGGCTCGCGGGTGCTGGTGCCTGGTCCGGCCCGCCCCCGAACGACAGGCTCTAGCGCTCGTCCGGGACGCGGGGGAAGCGGGCCTGGAGGTCCCAGATGGCCGGGTTGTCCGCCAGGTCCTCGTGCAGGTCGGTCAGGTCGGCGATCACGTCGTGCAGGAAGTCGCGGGCCTCACGGCGCAGCTCGGTGTGGGAGAACGTCAGGGGAGGCTCGTCGGCCTCCATCCAGTCGGCCTCGATGTCGACCCACCCGAAGCGGCGCTCGAAGAGCATCCGGTCCGTCGACTCGGTGAAGTCGAGCTCGGCGTACTGCGGCCTCGACGCGCGGCTGCCCCGTGGGTCACGGTCCAGCTGCTCGACGATGTCGCACAGCGCCCACGCGAAGTCCAGCACCGGAACCCATCCCCAGGCTGTGGACAGCTCCCGGTCGGCCTTGGTGTCGGCGAGGTAGACATCGCCGGCGAACAGGTCGTGCCGCAGCGCGTGGACGTCCGCGCGACGGAAGTCCGTCTGCGGAGGGTCGGGGAAGCGGCGGGAGAGGGCGTAGCCGATGTCGAGCACGTTAGTGATGGTGTCACGGTCGGGAGGGGCGCCGTTCACGCGTGGGAGGGGGTGCGCACGGCCGTGACGGTCACACCGCGATCGTCACGCCCACACCGGGCGGCCCCCGGCGGTCGGCACGCGCTCAGCCCAGCAGCCGCTGTTCCTTCGCCACCGCCACCGCGCCCGCCCGGGTGTCCACGCCGAGCTTGTCGTAGATCCGGCCCAGATGGGTCTTCACCGTGGCCTCGCTGATGAACAGGGCGCGGGCGATGTCCCGGTTGCCCAGGCCCTGCGCGAGCTGGCCGAGGATGTCGCGCTCGCGGTCCGTGAGGGACGGGCGCGGGCTGCGCATCCGGGCCATGACGCGGCTCGCGACCGGCGGGGACAGCGTCGTACGGCCCTCGGCGGCGGCCTGGATCGCGGCGAACAGCTCCTCGGGCCGCTCCGCCTTGAGGAGGTATCCCGTGGCGCCCGCCTCGATGGCCCGGGTGATGTCGGCGTCCGTGTCGTACGTGGTCAGGACCAGGACGTGCGGGTGCGGGCCCGCCTCGGGCGGCGCGGTCGTGATGCGCCGCGTCGCCTCCACGCCGTCGATGCCCTCGCCCAGCTGGAGGTCCATGAGGACGACATCCGGCGTCAGCTTCGCGGCGAGCGCCACCGCCTCGTCGCCCGTGCCGGCCTCGCCGACCACCTCGATGCCGGGTGCGCTGCCGAGCAGGGCGAGCAGTCCCGCGCGCACCACCACGTGGTCGTCGCACACCAGCAGTCGTACGGGGTCACTCACGAGGCCTCCAGCGGAATCGCCACCGACAGCACCGTGCCCTCGCCCGGCGCCGACTCGATCGTCAGCGTGCCACCCAGCTGCCGCGTGCGCGCCCGGATCGCCGGAAGGCCGTGCCCGCGCACGCCCGGCTCCCGCGGGGGCTCGGGTGCGAAGCCGCGGCCGTTGTCCGCGACGTCGAGGACGACCTGGTCGCCGAGGTGCGTCAGCGTGATCGCGGCGGCCGTCGCGTCCGCGTGCTCCCGCACGTTGGCCAGGGCGCCCTGCGCGATCCTCAGCAGCGCGGACTCGACCCGGTCGGGCAGCGGGGCCGGGGCGCCCTCCGCGTGGAAGCGGACCGCGAGCCCCGCCTCCGACTCCCGCGCCGCGAGCGTGCGCAGCGCCTCGTCCAGGCCGCCGCCCGCGAGATCGGCCGGCGCCAGGTCGTGCACGAACCGGCGCGCCTCGACGAGGCCCCGCTCGGTCACCGACTCCGCGGTCCGCACATGGGCGCGGGCCCGCTCGGGGTCGGCGTCCCACAGCCGGTCCGCCGCCTGGAGCAGCATCTGCTGGCTCGACAGGGACTGGGCGAGCGTGTCGTGGATCTCCATCGACAGGCGCTGGCGCTCGGCGAGCGTCCCCTCGCGGCGCTCCGTCGCGGCGAGTTCCCTGCGGGTGCGCACCAGGTCGTCGATGAGGGCGCGCTGGCGTTCGGCCTGGCGCTCCATGTGGACGAAGACGGCGGTGGCCAGGGCCGCGACGGCCGGCGGCGCGAGCAGCAGGTTCGGGTCGAAGTCCCCCGCGAGGCGCAGCTGCGCCCCGACGACGAACACGGTGAGTACGCCGATCAGGACGAGCGCGGCGCGGGCGGGCAGGGTGCGCAGGCCCGTGTAGAAGAGCGGGACGGCGCACCACGCGAAGCTCGGCGCGAGGACGACGAGGACCACCCACACGGCGACGACCAGGGCCAGCCAGGTGAGCCGGCGCGGGGTGGGGCGGGTGCCGAGGCCCGCGCCGAGCGCGGGGCCGAGCACGTACAGCGCGGCCAGGACCACGGACAGCGCGATGATCCACGGGGTGCGGGCCTCGCCGGGGTGGCGCAGCAGGAACCGGGCGAGGGCTCCGCCGAGCAGCAGGAAGAACGCGGTGTGCATCACCGCGGCCAGCCAGCGGGCGTCCGGATCCCGCGTCTCATGTGCCACGCCCGTACCCTCTCCGCTTCCGCCGTCGCGCTGCTGAACTGGTCAAACACCCCCATTGTGGCCTGCTCGGACGGTACGCGGGTCAACCGATCGGCTGACCCGGACGTCAGCCGAGCCGCGCCCCGGTCGCAGCCGGTACGTCGACGGTGCGGCCCGGTTCTTGGCCCGAGGATCGATACCGGAGCGATTCACCGACCGCCTCTGACCGATCCGACCGCCTCCAAGGAGCACCCGTCATGAAGAAGATCTCGAAGCGCGCCCGTGTCCTGACCGGTGGCGCCGTCCTCGCCGGCGTCGTCGCCGGTACCTTCGGCGCGGTCTCGGCCAGCGCGTCCGCCCCGGCCGCCGCCCCCGCCGCCGTGACCGCGGACGCCCCGGCCAAGAACCTCACCCGGTCCACGCACCTGACCACGGCCGCCGCCACGAAGGCCGCGCAGGCCGCCCTCGACGCCGCGAAGAAGGAGAACCAGCGCGTCTCCGTCGCCGTCGTCGACCGCAACGGCAACACGATCGTCACCCTCCGCGGCGACGGCGCCGGCCCGCAGTCGTACGAGTCCGCCGTGAAGAAGGCGTACACCGCGGTGTCCTGGAACGCGCCGACGTCCGAGCTCGCCAAGCGCCTCGAGCAGGCCCCGAACCTGAAGGACATCCCGGGCACCCTGTTCCTCGCGGGCGGCGCGCCCGTCGCGGCGGACGGCGCCCCGGTCGCGGGCATCGGTGTCGCGGGTGCGCCCTCGGGCGACCTGGACGAGAAGTTCGCGCAGGCCGGTGTCGCCGCGCTGAACCGCTAGCTCACCCCATCGCCGTGGAGGCGCCCGCCGACCGGCAGGCGCCTCCACGGTGTTCGCGCCTACGATCGTTCAGTGCCCCGCAGCCCACGATCCGCGCCCGTCGTCCTCGCCGTCGTCCTGGCGCTCAGCGCCTGTTCGGCCGCCGGTGTGGACGGCACGCCGGGCTCCGCGGGTGTGCGGGACCCGTACTTTCCGAAGCTGGGCAACGGCGGCTACGACGCCACGCACTACACCCTCACCCTCGACGCCGACCGGCTCCGGCTGACGGGCACCGCCGACATCACCGCGAAGGCCACCCAGGACCTCAGCGCGTTCAATCTCGACCTCACGGGCCTGACCGTCGAACGCGTCACCGTCGACGGGCAGAAGGCCACGGTCGAGCGGGCCGGGCACGAGCTGACGATCCGTCCGGCGAAGGCGCTGAGGAAGGGCTCCGAGTTCCGTACGGTCGTGCGGTACTCCGGGAAGCCCGTGACCATCACCGACCCGGACGGCTCCGAGGAGGGCTGGCTCCCCACGGAGGACGGGACTCTCGCGCTCGGCGAGCCCACCGGGTCCATGGCCTGGTTCCCCGGGAACAATCACCCCTCCGACAAGGCGACGTACGACATCCGTGTCACCGTCCCCAAGGGGCTGAAGGCCGTGTCCAACGGGGAGTTGACGAAGGAGCGGACGGCCGGCGGGCGGACGACGTTCGACTGGCACGTCCCGCAGCCCATGGCCAGTTATCTGGCGATGCTGGCGATCGGGAAGTTCGAGACCAAGGCCTACAAGACGCCCGACGGGCTGCCCGTGTACACCGCCGTGGACCCGGTGGAGGCGGCCGCGAGCGCCAAGGTCCTCGCCAGGCTCCCGGACGTCATGGCCTGGGAGTCGAAGACCTTCGGTCCCTACCCCTTCTCCTCCACCGGCGCCGTCGTCGACCGGGAGGACGACGCCGGGTACGCGCTGGAGACCCAGAACCGGCCCGTCTTCCCGGGCACCCCGCCTCTGTCCACGCTCGTCCACGAGATGTCCCACGAGTGGTACGGGGACTCCGTCACGCCGAAGTCCTGGCGGGACATGTGGCTCAACGAGGGCTTCGCGACCTACGCCGAATGGCTCTGGCAGGAGCAGCACGGCGGCGACAGCGCACAGGACACGTTCGACCGCTACTACGCGAAGGGGAGCGGGAACGCGATCTGGGCCTTCCCGCCCGCCGAGCCGTCCGGGGCCGCGAGCATCTCGGCCCCGCCCGTCTACGAGCGCGGCGCGATGGTGCTGCACAAGATCCGAGAGACGGTCGGGGACGCCAAGTTCTTCGAGCTGCTCAAGAGCTGGCCCGCCGCGCACCGTTACGGCAACGCGGACACCGCCGACTTCACCGCGTACGTGGAGAAGCAGAACCCGGGCAAGGACCTGGGGCCCGTCTGGGACGACTGGCTGTACGGAAAGGGAAAGCCGGACCACCCGTAGTCCCGGACGGCCCGGCCGAACTCCCTTGCGGGCCGGTCTACTTCACGTTCACCGCGGTCCAGGTCGCCGCGACTGCCTGCTGCTCGGCACTGTTCGCGCCGTACAGGTCGCTCGCCGCCTGGAGGGTGGCGGTGCGAGCGGCCGCGTAGTTCGTCGTCGACGTCATGTACGTGGAGAGGGCCTTGTACCAGATCTGCTCGGCCTTGGCCCGGCCGATGCCGGTGAGCGTGGAGTTGTCGGAGGTCGGGGAGTTGTACGAGACCCCGTTGATGGTCTTCGCGCCGCTGCCCTCGCTCAGGAGGTAGAAGAAGTGGTTGGCGACGCCCGACGAGTAGTGCACGTCGAGGCGGCCGACCGTCTTCGACCAGTAGTCGGCGGAGCCGCCGTCCTTGCTGGGCTTGTCCATGTAACGCAGCGGGGTGCCGTTGCCGTTGATGTTGATCTTCTCGCCGATGAGGTAGTCGCCGACGTCGCTGCTGTTGTTCGCGAAGAACTCCACCGACGTACCGAAGATGTCGGAGGTGGCCTCGTTCAGGCCGCCCGACTCACGGCTGTAGTTGAGCCCCGCCGTGGACGCGGTCAGGCCGTGGCTCATCTCGTGGCCCGCCACGTCGAGGGCGGTCAGCGGCCGCTGGTTGTTCTGTCCGTCGCCGTACGTCATGCAGAAGCAGGAGTCGGACCAGAAGGCGTTGACGTAGGCGTTGCCGTAGTGGACGCGGGAGTAAGCGGCCTTGCCGTCGCCCGCGATGCCGTTCCGGTTGAACGCGCTCTTGTAGTAGTCCCACGTCTCCGCCGCGCCGTACGCGGCGTCGACCGCGGCGGTCTGGCGGTTCGTCACCGTGCCGTCGCCCCACTGGTCGTCGCCGTCGTGGAAGAGCGCGCCCGTGCCGGACGTCCCGCCGTTCAGGTCGTACGTCTTGTGGCCGCCGCGTCCGCCGTCGACGAGGTCGAACCCGCCGCCGGCCGAGGCCGTGCTGCCCACCGTGACGGTGCCGCTGTACTCGCTGGTGCCCGTGCCGTTCTCGATGCCCTCGTACGAGTACAGCTTCTTGCCGGTGGCGGCGTCGGTGACGACGTGCAGTTCGCTCGGCGTCCCGTCGGCCTGAGTGCCGGTCACGACCGTCTCGTAGGCGAGGACCGGCTTGCCGGAGGCGGCCCAGACGACTTTGCGGACGTTCTTCGCGGTGGCGCTCTTGGCGTCCGAGACCGCGACGGCCGACTTCTTGGCGGCGGTGGGGGCGAGTGCGGCGTCCGTCGACGCCACGGATATCGAGCCCTTGTGCGCCTTGGAGACGCCCTTCAGGTCGCCGTTCTTCGCGGTGTGCGTGACGAGGTCGCCGCCGAGCACGGGCAGACCGTCGTAGGTCCGCTCGTAGCGGGTGTGCGTCGTGCCGTCGGCGTCCTTGACGACATCGCGGGCGACGAGCTTTTCCCCGCTGCCGAGGCCCAGTTGGCGGGCGGCCGCCGGGGCGTCGGTCTGCGCGGCCTTGAGGGCGGTGGCCCGCTGGGACGCGCTGAGCGGCACGGCCGTGGCGCCGGCGGTGCGGTCGGCGGCGGTCGCCGCGGTGCCGCTCTGCAGAGCCAGTACGACCATCGCGGCCGATGCGGCGAGAGCGGTGGCCCTCGCGGCAGTCCTGCGGCCGGCGGTGCGGGGAGCGGGGGAGTGGTGTGTCACTCGGACTCCTTCTGTGTCCAACGACCCGTGGGAGGTGACCCGTCGGGGGTGGGGGGCGCGGAGGAGAGAGTGACACCAGGTGCACTGAGTTTGACAGGGCGCCGTCAAAGATTTAACAGTTCGTGTCCGAATGCGGGTGGTGGCTGTCCGTTATTTGCCGCTTGACAGGGAAGAGTCGGTCGGGAGAGTGCTCGCCGAGCGCACGCAGAAGGGCCCCGGCCGGATATTCCCCGGCCGGGGCCCTTCAACTGCCTTGCTGCGGCGGTGACTCCGCTCAGGTCAGACGTTCACGCCGAAGTCCTGCGCGATGCCGACGAGGCCCGACGCGTAACCCTGGCCCACGGCGCGGAACTTCCACTCCGCGCCGTTGCGGTACAGCTCGCCGAAGACCATGGCGGTCTCGGTGGCGGCGTCCTCGGAGAGGTCGTAGCGGGCGATCTCGCTGCCGCCGGCCTGGTTGACGATGCGGATGAACGCGTTGCGCACCTGGCCGAAGTTCTGCGAGCGGTTCTCCGCGTCGTAGATCGAGACCGGGAAGACGATCTTGTCGATGTCGGCCGGGAGGCCCGCCAGATTGACGTTGATCTGCTCGTCGTCGCCCTCGCCCTGGCCCGTGACGTTGTCACCGGTGTGGACGATGGTCTGGTCCGGCGTCGACTTGTTGTTGAAGAAGACGAAGTGGCCGTCCGAGTAGACCTTGCCCTGCGGGTTCACCGCGATCGCGGAGGCGTCGAGGTCGAAGTCGGTGCCGGTGGTGGTGCGGACGTCCCAGCCGAGGCCCACGGTGACGGCGGTCAGGCCCGGAGCCTCCTTGGTGAGCGAGACGTTGCCACCCTTGGACAGGCTTACAGCCATTGTTGGGAGTCCTTCCCTCGTTAGCGATGCGTGCGCTTCGTAGACGAAGCTACTCGTACCCCTATGAACGCCAAGGGGGGATCCAGGGTTCCAGGTGTCTTTACTTTCTTTACCCGCTTTCCCCGGGATGGGTGCGGCCCCGGGAAAAGGGGGTGACGCGGCGCGTGTCCAGGCGCGACCATGGAACCCATGTCCGGTCCCTACATCATCCGCGGCTCGGTGGTCCTTCCGGAGGCCGAGCTCCTCTGGCGATTCTCCCGGTCGTCGGGGCCGGGCGGCCAGCACGTGAACACCAGCGACTCCCAGGTCGAGCTCCGCTTCGACCTCGCCAGGACGGAGGCGCTGCCCGAGGTGTGGAAGGCGCGGGCCCTGGAGCGGCTCGCCTCCCGCCTCGTCGACGGCGTCATCTCCGTACGGTCCTCGGAACACCGCTCCCAGTGGCGCAACCGCGAGACCGCCGCCGTACGCCTCACGTCCCTCCTCGCCGAGGCCACCGCCCCGCCGCCCAAGCCGCGCCGCGCGACCCGCATCCCCCGGGGTATCAACGAGCGCCGCCTGCGCAACAAGAAGGCACGGTCGGACACGAAGCGGGGCCGGTCGGGGCGGGGCTGGGACTGAGCGGCCCCCGGGATCCGGGCGCGGACTTCACCCCAACTGCCGGTACTTCCCCTTGAAATAGGCCAGAGGTCCGCCGTCGCCGCTGGGCAGCGTGGCCGTGAGCACCCGGCCGATCACCAGCGTGTGGTCCCCGGCCGTCACCCGCTGCTCCGTGCGGCACTCCAGCGTCGCGAGCGCGCCGCCCACCAGAGGCGCGCCCGACACCTCCCCGCGCACGTAAGGGATGTCCTCGAAGAGGAGACGGTCGCTGATGCGGCCCTTCATCGCGAAGCGGCCCGCGATGTGGCGCTGGCTCTCGGAGAGCACGGACACCGCCCACAGGGGCTGCTCGTCGAGCAGGTCGTCCATGCGGGAGCCGTTGCGCAGGCTGACGAGGACGAGCGGCGGGTCGAGGGAGACCGACAGGAACGCCGTCGCCGTCATGCCGACGTCCTCGCCCAGGGGAGCCGACGGGTCGTCCGGGTCGAGCGGCATCTCGCGCGCGGTCACCAGGACCACGCCCGCGGCCAGTCGGGACATGGCGGCGCGGAACTCGTCGTTGCTCACCCCCTCAGCATGCCCGGCCGAGGCGGGCGCGGGGACGAAAGCGGTCGTGGGGGTTGTGGGGGTCGTGCGGGTGGTGGGGGAGAGCGGGGGATTCTTCAGCGGCGGGGGAGTTTTCAGCACGTCTCGACGCTAGCTTCGGTGCCGTGCCCGCCACATCGGGCCTTGGGCCGAGGACGGTCCTAGGACCTGTGGTCGGTCTCGTCCGGATATGGGGGTGTTCGGGAGTGTTCTGTGTTCAGGAAGTGCAGGGGGTGTGCGCCGGAACACCCCTCAACCCTTCATCTCCACCTGTGACTTGAGTCACAGGAGCCATATTTTGTTGACCCTGTGTACCGGGTGCACAGCTCGCTGTGATTCAGTGGCAAAGACACTGCAAGAAGAGCGTGCACACGCACGTGCGGAATCGGCGATCAGAATTCTGGAGTGCTGTCGAGGTCTCGGGGAGAGCTGAGCATGGAGACCGAGTCGGAGCCGTACGTCCGTCTTGCGACCCTGCGGCAGCTTCACCAGGTGATGGCGGACATGAACACCGCCCGCAGCCTGGCCGACACCCTGCAGACGGTCTCCGACGGAGTCGTGAACGGCCTCGGATACGAGCTGGCCTGCGTCAATCTCGTACGCCCCGACGGTGACCTCGTCGTCGCCGCCTTCTCCGGAGACTCCTCCGCCGAAGCCCTCATCACCGGCCGGGTCGGCTCCCGCGCGTCCTGGGACCGCCGTCTGTCCATGGGTGAGGCCTGGGGCGACCTGCGGTTCATCCCGCACACCGAGGGCTGGGTCCTCGACGAGGACGACGTGCCGCAGTGGTTCACCGACGGGCCGGCGCCGCGCTTCGAGGACGAGTGGCACCCGGCGGACCGCCTCTTCGCCCCGATGTACGCCACCGGCGCCTCCGGCGGCGAACTCCTCGGCGTGATCTCCGCCGACCGCCCGCGCAACGGCAGGCGCCCCGGCGCCTGGGGCCGCGAGGCCCTGCAGATGTACGCCTTCCAGGCCGCCATCGCCATCAGCAACGCACGGCTGCGCGCCAACATGCAGCGCGCCCTGGTCCGGCTCGAACGCGAGCAGCAGGCCCTGCGCGCCAGCGAGGAGTCCTTCCGCCAGGCTTTCGAGTACGCCCCCAGCGGCATGGCCATCGCCGAGATGGGCGGCGACCAGCACGGGCGGCTCCTGCGCACGAACGACGCCCTGTGCCGGCTGCTCAGCCGCCCGGCGTCCGCCATGCGCCGCTACTCGTTCTCCGACCTCGTCCACCCCGAGGACATCGGCACGCTGCTGCGCACCTCCGCCGAGGGAGGCCGCGCCGAGCTGCGTCTCGGCCGCCGCGACGGCACCTACGTCTGGGTGTCCCTGCGCAACTCGGTGGTGGCCGACGCCGCCGACGGGCCGCGCTTCCTGCTCACCCACGTCGAGGACATCGAGGAGCGCAAGCGCCGCGAGCTGCACCTCGCGCACCGCGCGTCCCACGACTCCCTCACCGGCCTGCCGAACTCGGCGGAGCTGCGCTCCCGCCTCTCGGCCCGCCTGTGCCGCCGCCCCCAGCTGCCCGAGCCGAGCGCCGTGGACTCCCTGGACGCGGCGTACGGGGACCGCGCCGGTGGTTCGTACGACACGAACGGGCACGGATTCGACTTCGCGGGGGCCGCCGCTGCCGCCGCGGCCGGACAGCAGAACGCCGGGTCCGGGTCCTCCGGCGGGATCTACGACGACTATGGCTTCGATCACCACGTCCACATCGTCGCGCCCGAGGGGGAGACCGACGACGGCACGAAGGGCCTGGCGGTCCTCTTCTGCGACCTCGACGGCTTCAAGTCGATCAACGACCGGTTCGGGCACCACACCGGAGACGCCGTTCTGATCGAGGTCGCGCGGCGTCTGACCAGCGGTGTCCGGGACGGGGACACGGTGGCGAGGCTCGGCGGCGACGAGTTCGTCGTGCTCGCCGACGGGCTCGGCCGGGCCGACGCGCAGGACCTCGCCGTCCGTCTGCGGAACGCGATCATTCCGCCCATCCGGGTCGACGGGAGGGCCGTCCGTGTGGGCGCCAGTTTCGGCATCGGGTGGGCGCACTGCGGGATGACGGCCGACGAGGTGTTGAAATCCGCTGACCAGCGGATGTACATCGAGAAACGGTCGCGTGCCAAGCAGCACCGACGGGCCGGATGATCTCCTTCCGCTGGTATCGGTGAGGTCAACGCCACCCCTTGGGACCACTCCCAGCGGGTACGCTCGCCGGGTAAGCGATACGTAGGGAGTGATCAGGGATGGCGCCCGCTGACAACGGCGCGAGCACGCCCGAGGACGACGATCCGTTCGGCTATCTGTACGCCGACGGACAGGCGGCCGGGGCGACACCGCCCAGCGGGGGCGGCGGCTACGGCTATCCGGGTCCCCGGTCCTACCACCAGGTCAGGCCGGTCGGTGAGCGGCAGTACGGGCAGCAGCCCCAGTACGGGCAGCAGCCGACCGCCGCGTACGGCCAGGCGCCGCAGCAGCAGCCCCAGGCCTACGGCCAGCCGAACGCGCACTACTCGGCCCCCGAGACGCTGCCCGGCGGCGCACCGACCACGGTGACGCCCACGCAGCACGGCGGCGGTGGCGGCCGGGGACGCGGGCCCAACACCAAGGGCCTGCTGATCGGCGCGCTCGCCGTCGTGGCGGCCGTGGTCGTCGGCATCGGCGTCGCGGTCCTCGGCGGCGACTCGAACGACGACGCGAAGGGCGGCGACGCGGGCGGGCAGCCGTCCGGCGGCTCCCAGTCGGTCCAGCCGAGCCAGACCCCGTCCAAGAGCGCCGACAAGCCGGCCGCCCTCCCGAAGACGGACGCCAAGGCGCTGAAGCTCGAGGGCGGCACGGCCACCGCGTCGGACGTCCAGGGCGCCAAGGCCGAGGGCGGCACCTATGTGGCCGGCTTCAACCAGGTGGGCGCCAAGCTCACCTGGACGGTCAACGGCATCCCGAAGGACGGCGCGTACAGCCTGCGCGTCAACTACGGCGTGCCCGGCAAGGACGCCAACGCGACCATCACGGTCAACGGCAAGGTGCAGGACCGCCCGCTCAACATGAAGAATTTCTCCGGCGCCAAGGAAGGCGACTGGGAGAAGGGCTGGACCACCACCTGGTCGGTCGTCCAGCTCAGCAAGGGCACGAACGCGATCGCGGTCTCGTGCGAGCAGGGCAATCAGTGTGACGCGAACTTCGACCAGATGTGGCTGGTCAAGGGCACCCAGGGCTGACCGGCAGCGGTGTGCCGACAGCGGCCCGGGGTGCGCCCCAGGGCCTGTCGTCACATTCCCGTCTGCCCGGCGGCGTCTGGCACGCACTCCCCCTGGCTCTCGGCTTTGCTCGAGCAGGGGGACCCCCATGCGGCGTTGCCGAAAAGTCCTGGTAGCTCCGCTACCAGGACTTTCCGGCGCCTTGCGATCGCACGCACCAGACGCCGCCGGGCCCGCCCCTCGGGCGGACGACGGGAATTTGACGACAGGCCCTAGGCCGCTGTCGGCGTCTGTCGGGTCACCGCGACCCGGCCGAGCAGTTCCTCGTACGCCGCGCGGTCGAACTCCCCGGCCACCGGCGCCAGTACCGTCGCCGCGGACAGGGCGACCGCGCGGGCCAGACGGTCCGGCCACGGCAGGTCCTCCACGTAGCCCGAGAGCAGGCCGGCGACCGCGGAGTCGCCCGCGCCCGTCGGGTTGCCCTTCACCCGGTCCGGGGCGGGGGCGCGCCAGCTGCCGTCCGGGGTGACGGCGAGGAGGCCCTCAGGGCCCAGTGAGGCGACCACGGAGCGCGCGCCGCGGCGGCGGGCGTCACGGGTGGCGCGCAGCGGCTCGTGGGAGCCGGTGAGCTCGGCGAGCTCGTCCGAGTTCGGCTTGATGATGTCGGGGCGGGCCGCGAGCCCCCGGCGCAGCGGTTCCCCGGACGAGTCGAGCAGCACGGGCACGGACGCGGCGCGGGCCGCGCGGACCAGCTGGGCGTACGCGCCGACGGGGACGCCCGGCGGGAGGCTGCCGCACAGGGCCACCGCGGACGCGGACGCGAGCAGCTTGTCGTAGGCCTCGGTGAACGCGGACCACTCGGCGGGGGCGACGAGCGGGCCCGGTTCGTTGAGCTGCGTCGTGTCGCCGGTCGTGGCGTCGACGACCGCGATGGTGCGGCGGGTGGCGCCCGACACCGGGACGAGCGCGTCCCGGATGCCGGGGGAGTCCGCGAGCTGTTCCCTGAGGGCGCGGCCCGTGCCGCCGCCGGCGAAGCCGGTGACGGTCACGTCGTGGCCGAGCGCGGCGAGCACGCGCGCGACGTTGAGGCCCTTGCCGCCGGGGCGTTCGGTGACCTTGGTGACGCGGTGCGACGCGTGCGGGTGCAGCGCCGGCACGTCGTAGGTGATGTCGAGCGCGGCGTTCAGTGTGACCGTGAGGATCACGAGACCCCAGCCCACCCCTCAGTTCGGAACTACCTTCAGTAACGCGGCCTGATCATGCCAAAGACCGGGCGGTAGGCCCAGACCTCACGCGAGCCGGGGTTCCACGATCCACCGGCCCTTGCGCATGACGCCCTTGAGCTCGAAGTCCTCGTCGAGGACCACGAGGTCGGCGTCCTTGCCGGGCTCCAGCGAGCCCACCCTGTCGTCCACGCCGAGGAGGCGGGCCGGGTTGGCGGAGATCGCGCGGACGATGTCCTCGACGGGCAGCTTGTCGATGGTGGCGGCCCGCTTGAACGCGCGGTCCAGGGTGAGCGTCGAGCCGGCGATCGAGTTGCCCTCGACGAGCCGCGCGACGCTGTCCTTCACCTCGACCTCCAGGGTACCGAGCATGTAGCGGCCGTCGCCGAAGCCCGCCGCGTCCATGGCGTCGGTGATGAACGCGACGCGCCCGCCGCCCACGTGATGGAACGCCAGCTCCAGGGCCGCCGGGTGCAGATGTGTGCCGTCGTTGATGAGTTCGACGGTGATCCGCTCGTCCTCGAGGAGCGCCGTGATGGGGCCCGGGGCGCGGTGGCCGACGGCCGGCATGGCGTTGTAGAGGTGCGTGGCGACGGTGGCGCCGGCGTCGATCGCCTCGACGGTCTGCTCGTACGTGGCGTCGGTGTGGCCGATCGCGGCGATCACACCGTGCTCGGCGAGGAGGCGAACGGAGTCGGTGCCGCCGGGGAGTTCGGGGGCGAGGGTGAGCATCTTGGCCTGGCCGCGCGCCGCGTCGAGCAGCTTGCGGATCTCGGCCGGGTCGGGATCGCGCAGGAGCGTTTCGTCGTGGGCGCCCTTGCGGCACGGGGAGATGAACGGGCCCTCGAAGTGGATGCCCGCGATCTCGCCCTGTTCGGCCAGCTCGGACAGCAGGCCGGCGCGCTGGGTGAGGAAGTCCGTCTCGCCGGTGACGAAGGACGCGACGACCGTCGTGGTGCCGTGCAGGCGGTGCGTGCGGACGCCCTTGAGGATGTCGTCGATCGACCCCGAGGTGAAGGAGGCCCCGCCACCGCCGTGGTTGTGCATGTCGACGAAGCCGGGCACGACCCAGTGGCCGGTGAGATCGGTGGAGGGGGCGCCGGCCGGCGCGCTGCCGGCGATCCTCGCGCCGTCCACGATCACGCGTCCGTTCTCGACGACGCCGGCCGGCAGGACGACGCGGGCGCCGGAGAGAACATTCAGAGCGGCCATCAGGCGACTACCTCCGTGGAATCGGTGGACCGGGCGAGCAGGTCCCAGGCGAGCAGGCCCGCGCCCAGGCAGCCGGCGGTGTCCCCGAGGGCCGCCGGGACGATCGTGGGCAGCTTCTGGAACGTCACGCGTTCCTCGACGGCGGCCCGCAGTGGTGTGAACAAGGTTTCCCCGGCCTCGGCCAGACCGCCACCGATGATCAGGGTGCGCGGGTCCAGCAGAGTGAGCGCCGTGACGAGCCCGTCGGCGAGCGCCTCCACGGCCTCCTGCCAGACCTGTCGCGCCCTGGGATCACCGGACTCGACGGCCTTGGCGCAGTCCGCGGCGTCCGCCTCCGGGTCGCCGGTGGCCTCGGCCCAGGCGAGCGAGACCGCCGAGGCGGACGCGTAGCGCTCCAGGCAGCCGCGCTGACCGCAGCCGCAGTCCGTGCCGCCGGGGCGTACGACGATGTGGCCGATCTCGCCGGCCGAGCCGTGCGCGCCGGGTTCGATGCGGCCGCCGATGCCGATGGCGCCGGCGATGCCCGTGCCGAGCGGTACGAACAGGAAGCGGTCCGCGCCCTTGCCCGCGCCGAGCCGCCCCTCGCCGAGGCCGCCGGTGCGCACGTCGTGGCCGAGGGCGACGGGGATGCCGTCGAGCCGCTCGCTCAGCAGTCTGCGCATCGGGACGTCGCGCCAGCCGAGGTTCGACGCGTACAGGGCGATGCCGTTCTCGTCGTCGACGATGCCCGGCACCGCGACGCCGGCCGCGGCGGCCGGCTCCCCGAGGTGTTCCTCGCCGTACGCGCGCAGATCGGCGGCGAAGCCGAGTATCGTCTCGACGACCGCGTCGGGTCCGCGCTCGCGGCCGGTGGCGCGCCGCGTCTGGTGGAGCAGGGTGCCGTCGGCCCCGACCAGCGCGGCCTTCATTCCGGTGCCGCCCACATCGAGGGCGATGACATGTCTCACGGGGACAGTCTCGCGCCTCAACCGGCGAGAGGTCTAGTCCACTTGCACGGATCTTGCGCCGATGTGTACGGATGATGCGTTTCCGCTTTCCCGGTGAAGGCCTGTTGCGGGCGTGAAACCCGTGTGGTGTAGACCTTATGGCCGGGCCTCGTGAGTCTTCCGGGCCCGAAATCCTGACGAGCGACATCAAGAGGGTGGGAAACCGGCTGTGCAGCGGCGCATGACAGGTCTGACGGCGGCGGTGGCCGCGCTCGGCATGGCGGCGACGCTGGCCGCCTGCGGGGGCCCGGGATCCGACGACGTGACCCTGAAGCTGGTGGCCGCCGACTACGGCGACTCCCCGGCGAACAGCTCCCAGAAGTACTGGGACAAGCTGTCCGTCGCCTTCGAGAAGAAGAACCCCGGCATCAAGGTCGACGTCAGCGTCTACTCCTGGAGCGACGTCGACGCCAAGGTCAAGAAGATGGTCGCGGACGGCCACGCGCCCGACATGGCGCAGATCGGCGCGTACTCCGACTACGCCGCGAGCGGCAAGCTCTACAGCGCGAACGACCTGCTCTCCATCCCCGTGCAGTCCGACTTCCTGCCGCAGCTCGCCGCCGCCGGTGAGGTCTCCCGCGTCCAGTACGGCATGCCCTTCGCGTCCTCCACGCGGCTGCTGTTCTACAACAAGACCCTCTTCGACAAGGCGGGCCTGACCCCGCCGCAGACCTGGGCCGAGCTGCAGGCCGACGCCAGGGCCCTCAAGGCGCGCGGCGTGAAGATCCCCTACGCGCTTCCGCTGGGCCGCGAGGAGGCGCAGGCCGAGACGATGATGTGGATGCTGAGCGGCGGCTCCGGATACACCGACGACGTCGGTACCTACAGCATCGACTCCCCGCAGAACGTCAAGACCTTCGAGTGGCTGAAGAACGACCTGGTCGGCCAGGGCCTCACCGGTCCGACCCCGCCCGCCAAGCTCGACCGCGCCCAGGCCTTCGCGGCCTTCACGCGCGGTGACGTCGGCATGCTCAACGGGCACCCGACGCTGATGCAGATGGCCGCCAAGAAGGGCGTCAGGTTCGGCACGGTGCCGATGCCCGGCATCCACGGCAGGGCCCGTTCGACCATGGGCGTCGCCGACTGGATGATGGCGTTCCGGCAGAACGGCCACAAGGACCAGATCGGCAAGTTCCTCGACTTCGTCTACAGCGAGAAGAACGTCCTCGACTTCTCGCGCGAGTACGACCTCCTGCCGGTCACCAACTCCGCGTCGGACACGATGGCCGACGACCGGCGCGACCAGAAGCTCTCGAAGTTCCTCGGCGAACTGCCGAACTCGCAGCTCTACCCCGTCGGCAAGACGTCCTGGGCCCAGGTCAGCGCCGGCGTCAAGCGCGAGATCGGTTCGGCCGTCGGCCCCAACGGCAACCCGGGCGCCACCCTCGGCCGCCTCCAGCGCTCGGCCGACGCGGCGGAGAACGCGGAGTAGCGTCGCTGCCGTGAGCGAACCACCGTACGCAGAGTCAGGGCCGGAGCCGGAGCCGGGGCCGGAGCCGGAGCCGGGGTCCGGGTCCGCCGGCGAGATGTCCGACGCCCTGTCCCCGCGCGAGCAGGGCGTCCTCGCGCTGGAGCGGCGCGGGTGGGCGTCGGCCGGGGCCAAGGAGCGTGCCGTGCGCGAGGAGTTGGGGCTCGCCCCGGTGCGCTACTACCAGCTGCTCAACGCGCTCCTCGACGACCCGAGGGCCCTCGCTCACGACCCGGTCACCGTCAACCGGCTGCGCCGGGTGCGGGACGCGCGACGCGCGGAACGCTGACCGGCACGCCAGGAGTACGGTCCGTCTCCCGCGGATAGGCTCGGCGCATGGGCAGCCCTCAGCAGCACGACCTGCCGTCGCCTGTGACCGCCGCCGGGCGTGACGGCCTCGACGCACTCCTCTCGGACCCCGCGCGGGCCGTGATCGCGCTCGACTTCGACGGCACGCTCGCGCCGATCGTGCCCGACCCCGAACAGGCCCGCGCCCACCCGGGCGCCGTCGGCGCGCTCGCCGCGCTGGCACCACAGGTCGCGTCCGTCGCCGTGATCACCGGCCGTCCCGCGGGCGTCGCCGTGCGCCACGGCGGCTTCGCGGGCGTCCCGGGCCTCGAACACCTCGTGGTCCTCGGCCACTACGGCGCCGAGCGCTGGGACGCCGTCACCGGCACGGTCCACGCCCCCGCCGTGCACCCCGGCGTCGCGGCCGTCCGCGCCGAACTGCCCGGAGTCCTGGAGTCCGTGGGCGCCTGGCGCGGCACCTGGATCGAGGAGAAGGGCCGGGCCGTCGCCGTCCACACGCGCCGCGCGGCCGACCCGCAGGCGGCGTTCGAGGCGCTGCGCGCGCCCCTGTCCGAGCTCGCGGCCCGGCACGGCCTGATCGTCGAGCCCGGCCGTCTCGTCCTGGAACTGCGGCCGCCCGGCATGGACAAGGGCGCCGCGCTCAGCGCCTACGCGCGGGAAGTGGGCGCCACGTCGGTCCTGTACGGGGGCGACGACCTCGGTGATCTGCCGGCGTTCGCCGCCGTCGACGAGCTCCGCAAGGACGGGGTGCCGGGCCTGCTGGTGTGCAGCGGCAGCTCGGAGGTCACGGAGCTGGCGGAACGGGCTGACGTGGTGGTGGACGGGCCGGAGGGAGTGGTGGGGCTGCTGTCGGGTCTGGCGGGCGCGATCAGCTCCAGGCCCTAGCCCCGCAGCGCGTCGAGCTGGTCCAGGAACCACTGGGCGGGCGGCAGCGCGGTCGCCGCGGCCGCGAGGCCCTTCGTGCGCTCGGCGCGCTCCCCGTCGCCCATGAGCAGCGCGGCGTGCAGGGCTTCGGCCGTCGCCGACACGTCGTAAGGGTTCACCACGAGCGCGTCGTCGCCCAGCTCCTCGTACGCCCCCGCCTCCCGCGACAGGACCAGCGCGCAGCCCTCGTCGGAGACGACCGGGACCTCCTTGGCGACGAGGTTCATGCCGTCCCTGATCGGGTTGACCAGTGCCACGTCGGCCAGCCGGTACGCGGCCAGGGAGCGGGCGAAGTCGTCCTTCACATGGAGCACGACCGGGGTCCAACTCTGCGTACCGAATCGGGAGTTGATCTCCCCGGCGACCCGGGACACCTCGTCCGTGTACTCCCGGTAGACCGCCAGGTCCTGCCGTGACGGGTACGCGAAGGCGACGTGCACCACCCGCTCCCGCCACTCGGGGTGCTCATCGAGGAGGAGCCCGTACGCGCGCAGGCCGCGCACGATGTTCTTCGACAGCTCCGTGCGGTCCACGCGGACGATCACCTTGCGGTCCGGGCCACCGATCTGCTCCCGCAGCGAGGCGAGCCGGTCCTCGACGTCGGGGCGCCGCGAGCGCTCCCGCAGGAAGTCCGCGTCCGCGCCCAGGCCGTGCACCCCGATCTGCGCACCGGACGTGCCGCCCACCACGGCCTCGCAGCACGCCGTGAACGTGTCCGCCCAGCGGCGCGTCAGGAACCCGAGCCGGTCCGCGCCCAGCATTCCGCGCAGCAGCTGCCCGGCGATGTCGTCCGGCAGCATCCGGAAGTAGTCGACCGGCGCCCACGGGGTGTGCGAGAAATGCCCGATGCGCAGGTCGCCGCGCAGCTCCCGCAGCATCCCCGGCACGAGCGCCAGGTGGTAGTCCTGCACGACGACCGCGGCGCCCGGCCCGGCCTCCGCGGCCAGCGCCTCGGCGAACGCCCTGTTGTAGGCCTCGTACGACGCCCACTGCGCACGGAACTGCGGCCCGAAGACCGGCTCCAGGGGCGTCTGGTAGAGCATGTGGTGGACGAACCAGAGGACCGAGTTCGCGATGCCGTTGTACGCGTCGGCGTACACCTCGGGGTCGATGTCGAGCATCCGCACGCCGGGCTCCGCGACGCCGCGACGCACCGCCTCGCGGTCGCCTTCGCCGAGGGCCGCGCACACCCACACCGCGCTCGCGCCGTCCGGGTCCTGTCCGATCGCGGAGAGCCCGGAGACGAGCCCGCCCCCGCCGCGCCGCGCGTCGAGCGTCCCGTCGGCCCCGAGCTCGTACGAGACCGGACCGCGGTTGGACGCGACGAGGATCTGTGCACCCTGCGTGGAAGCCATACGGGCAAACGTAGCCCGGCCCGTAAACGCTCAAACGTACGGCCGGACTCCGTGGGAGCCCGGCCGTATACGATCCGTCGTTCGCCCGCCGCGACGGTTACCCGCGCGGGTCAGTCACGCCGGCTGCGCGCCGCCGCCACCGCGAGGACGCCGAGCCCGCACAGGGCCCCCGCGAGACCGCCGTACAGGAGCGTGTCCGAGTCACCGGTGTCGGCCAGCTCGCTGCCGCGCGGCCGGTGCGACTCCCGAGGTGGGGCCGGGCGGGCCTGCGCCCGTCCGGCGGTGATCACCGAGGTGCACGGGTCGGCTTTGACGCGCGGGGCCTTGGGACAGTTGGTGCGCGGCACGTCGGCCGTCACCGTGATCACGGTGGCCCCGCCCGCCGTGCAGGGCGCCTTCACGCGCTGGGTGATGACGACCTTGCCGTGGGCCGCGACGTCACCCTTCCAGACGTACACGGACCCCCGCTTCGTGACGCTCCCGGCGGAGGCGACCGGGACCGAGCCCGCCGTCACGGGCCACTCGACGGCGGCGCCGGTGCGCTTCCTCGCCGAGAAGTCGGTGATCGTGACGGTGTTCCCGCTCTCCCCGCACGGCGGCACGGCGGGCCGCTCGGGCACGCTCGTGATGCGCAGGGCGGGCGGGGCCGGGGGCTGCGGCTTCTCGCTCAGGGTGCCGTCGGGGCCGGCCGCCTTCGGGCTCGCCGTCCCGGTGACCTCCAGGTCGGGGACCGGGACGGACAGGGCGAGCGCCGAGGGGAGGTAGGTGTCGCCCTCGGTGGTGAACGTCAGCTCGGTGGAGGTGGCGCCGGGCGGGACGGTCCCGGGGGGCAGCTCGAACTCCTTCGCGTCGATGCCCAGGCTGTCGACCGTCCTCGGGGCGACGGCACCGTCGCCCTCACCGACGAAGAAGCCGTCGGTGTCGCCGGTCTGGGCTTCGGTGACGTTCCTGCCGTCGACCAGGAAGCGGTCGCCCGGCGTGTTCCGGTCGCCCTCGTACGCGGCGACGCCCGCCCGCACCGCGCCGCCGCCCGCGCGGTGGAAGCCGTCCACGCCGATCGTGGTCGCCGGCGAGACGGAGCGCTGGAGGACGTGTCCGCCGTAGACGTACACGTGGCGACGCTCCGGCGCGTACCTGGGGTCCGGGGCGCCGTACTCGTAGACGACCGTCATCGACCAGCCGGCCACGCAGCCCTTGCCGTTGGGCGCCCAGACGCCGCCGACCGCGACGGGGACGGGCGCGCCGGTGCCGGTGACGCCGGCGAACATGCCCGTGACGTCGGCCTCGCCCGTGTAGTAGTGCGGGCCGTCGGCGGTCGCCGGGTCCCGGACCAGGACCTCGGCGGAGACCTTGGCCGGCGCGCCGCCGTTCACGCCCAGGACGGGCACGGCGGCGAGCGGAGCGCCCGGCGAGGGCCGCACATCGGCGCCGGAGATGTCGCACCGCGCGAGCTGCGCGCCGCTCGGGCCCTTGTACGTACCGTCGTTGCCGCCGAAGAACAGGCGGGCGTAGGCCACCTTCGCGCCCGGCGGGATCGTCACCCGGCCGGTGCTGGAGCCGTAACCGGCCGTCGTGGCGGCCGTGTTGACGCGCTGCATCACGAACGTGTCGTTGTTGTCGCCGCCCTGCCCGCCGGCGGCGGCCGCGCAGCGCTCCGCCAGGTCGGCCGGGGCGGACTGGCAGCCCATGACCGTGTTGCCGATGGTCGCGAAGTCGCCGTACAGCGACGCGTCGTAGCGCTTGGCGAACGGCGCCACCACGTCCGCCGCGGCGGGGGCCGCGGCGACGAGAGCCGTCAGTGCGGTGGCCGTGGCGACGAGCGCCCCGGCGGTGCGGGTCGCGGCTGCGCGCAGCCGTCGCTCACCCGAAACTTGTCTGAGCCACATAAAGGGCAATGTAGGCAAAACATACGATTGCCCCCGGCTACGCCACGCGGCGCTCCGTGTACTCGGTGATTTCGGTCATCGGGGGGCGTTCCTCGGTGTCCACGGTGTGCGTGCGCGGCTCGAATCCCTGTTCCCCGCGCTCGAACTGGGTGAGCACCGGACGTACGAGGTGCCCGCGCGCGAGGCGCAGCTGCGCGGTGCGGTAGATCGCCGCGGCCATCCGGCCGAGCGCCTGCCCGTCCTGGTGCCGGTGCTTGCGCACCCCCACGTCGACCTGCCCGAGCGCGTCGAGGCCCACCGTGTGCAGCGCGTCGACGAGAAGACCGAGCTCGACTCCGTAACCGACGGGGAACGGCAGGCGCTCCAGGAGCGATCTGCGGGCCGCGTACTCGCCGCCGAGCGGCTGCACGAACCCCGCGAGCAGCGGCCAGTGCAGATTGAGGAGGGGGCGCGCCACCAGCTCCGTGACCCGGCCCCCCTGGCCGGCGGCGGACCCGAGCGGGCGGTCGTACATCGCCTTCACGAAGTCCACGCCGGGATCCGTGAGCAGCGGGCCCACGATCCCCGAGACGAAGTCCGCGGAGAACTCCTTCAGGTCCGCGTCGACGAAGCAGACGATGTCGCCGCCCGTCGCGAGCAGCGAGCGCCACAGCACCTCACCCTTGCCGGGCACGGCCGGGATCCTCGGCAGGATCGCGTCCCGGTGCACGACGCGCGCTCCGGCGGCCCGCGCGACCTCGGCCGTGCGGTCCGTCGAGCCCGAGTCGATCACCACCAGCTCGTCGACCAGCGGCACCCGCTCCGTCATCAGGGCACGCCGGATCTCGGCGACGATCTCGCCGACCGTCTCCTCCTCGTTCAGTGCGGGCAGCACCACGCTCACCGAGGTGCCCGAGGCCCGCTTCGCGGCGATCAGCTGAGGGAGCGGACGGTCCGACACCGACCAGGAACGCCTGCTCAGCCAGCGCTCTACTTCTTCCAGCACGGTGCGCGGCTCCTCACTGTCTGAACTGTCTGATCACGAACTGTGATCCATCTCGCGGTTCGGACGACTATCTCAAGCGTCCGGGCCTTCGGTTACAGTCTTGAACAACGCCGGTGACCATCGCATGTCGGGGTCGCCGCCGCGCTTGAGTGATCAAGCGCCAGTACAACAACCGAATAGCGCTCATCCAGAGGGACAGAGGGATACGGCCCGTTGAAGTCCCGGCAACCCTCCCGCCGACCTTGTCGAGGTCCAGGTGGGGAAGGTGCCAATTCCGTCTCGTGGCGAGATGCGCCGCGAGGAAGATGAGGAGAAAGGGCCTCGCCATCATGGCTGCGCAGACTGTCGCCACCACCACTTCCGTTGATCTGGGACCCGCCTCGGCGCTTTCCTGCCGCGAGTGCGGCACCAGCTTCCCGCTCGGACCGATCTTCGCCTGTGCCGAGTGTTTCGGGCCGCTCGAAGTCTCCTACGACCTGCCGGTCGGCGACCCCGAGTCGCTGCGCAAGGAGATCGAGGCCGGACCCGCCAACATCTGGCGCTACGCCCCTCTCCTGCCCGTCCCGGCCGACGTCGCCGAGAAGCCGAACCTGAACCCCGGCTGGACCAAGCTCGTCAAGGCCGACAACCTCGCCCGTGAACTCGGCGTGGAGCAGGGCAAGTTGTTCGTCAAGGACGACTCCGGCAACCCCACGCACTCCTTCAAGGACCGCGTCGTCGCCCAGGCCATCGAGGCCGCCCGCGCCTTCGGCTTCACCACCCTGTCCTGCTCCTCCACCGGCAACCTCGCCGGCGCCGTCGGCGCCGCCGCGGCCCGCGCCGGCTTCCGCTCCTGCGTGTTCATCCCGCACGACCTGGAGCAGGGCAAGGTCGTCATGGCCGCGGTCTACGGCGGCGAACTCGTCGGCATCGAGGGCAACTACGACGACGTCAACCGCTTCTGCTCCGAGCTCATCGGCGACCCGCTCGGCGAGGGCTGGGGCTTCGTCAACGTCAACCTCCGCCCGTACTACGGCGAGGGCTCCAAGACGCTCGCGTACGAGATCTGTGAGCAGCTCGGCTGGCGGCTCCCTGACCAGCTGGTCATCCCGATCGCGTCCGGCTCCCAGTTCACGAAGATCGACAAGGGCCTCCAGGAGCTGATCAAGCTCGGCCTCGTCGAGGACAAGCCGTACAAGCTCTTCGGCGCCCAGGCCGAGGGCTGCTCGCCGGTGTCCGTCGCCTACAAGGGCGGCCACGACGTCGTGCGGCCGCAGAAGCCGAACACGATCGCCAAGTCCCTGGCCATCGGCAACCCGGCCGACGGCCCGTACGTCCTCGACATCGCCCGCCGCACCGGCGGCGCCGTGGAGGACGTCAACGACGAGCAGGTCGTCGACGCGATCAAGCTCCTGGCGCGGACCGAGGGCATCTTCGCGGAGACCGCGGGCGGTGTGACGGTCGGCGTGACGAAGAAGCTGATCGAGGCCGGCCTGATCGACCCGACGCTCACCACCGTCGTCCTCAACACCGGCGACGGCCTCAAGACCCTCGACGCGGTCGCCGAGACGTCCCAGGCGACCGCCACCATCCGCCCGAGCCTGGACGCGTTCCGCGACGCGGGCCTCGCCCACTGAAGACCCGCGCACTCCCGCGACCCCCGCACGGAAAGGCTGCAGCCCCCATGAGCGTCAACGTCCGCATCCCCACCATCCTGCGCACCTACACCGGCGGCAAGGCCGAGGTCGCCGCCGAGGGCGCGACCCTCTCCGAGGTCATCGCCGACCTGGAGAAGAACCACACGGGCATCGCGGCCCGCGTCCTGGACGACCAGGGCAAGCTGCGCCGCTTCGTGAACGTGTACGTCAACGACGACGACGTGCGCTTCGAGCAGGGCCTGGAGACGGCGACGCCGGCGGGCGCGGGCGTCTCGATCATCCCGGCCGTCGCCGGAGGCTGACCGTCGGGCACCGTGCCGGCGGCTGATCGCCCGGCCTTGCGAGGCCACACAGAGTCACCTGAATTGCCCCCTCCGCGAGAGAAGCGGAGGGGGCAATTCTGCAGGGTTGAGCGCGGTAGAGTTGGGAAGCGAGCTTCGCGCCTGTGCCGAGCGCATATATGAAGTCGGCCGCCGTCCGACAAGAAGCAGCCAAAGTGCCCAGCCCTTATCGGGTGTTCGTGGCATTTGTCGGGCCCGAGTTGCCCCGGAATCCAATGACTCCGCCGCTTATTACCGCTCTGCCGTGCCCAGAATTCTCGTCCGATTGACCTGTTGCAGACGGCAGTTGGGCAGATACATTCAGCCGCGGTCGACGCGTTCCGGCGCACACCTCCAACCAATGGGGCGTGAGGTCTGACCCGGGTCCGCGAAGTGCGGGCCTGTGCAAGGGCCAGTAATAGGGGAGTTAGTCATGGCTCAGGGCACCGTCAAGTGGTTCAACGCGGAGAAGGGGTACGGCTTCATCGCGGTCGACGGTGGTGCGGATGTATTCGTCCACTACAGCGCCATCCAGATGGACGGATACCGCACCCTTGAAGAGGGTCAGCGAGTCGAATTCGAGATCTCGCAGGGCCAGAAGGGTCCGCAGGCGGACATGGTCAAGCTCGCCGTCTGATCTCGGCGCGATCGGCCACCGACACACTCACGCCGAGAGGCCCGTACCCCGCGAGGGGTACGGGCCTCTCGTGCGTGCGCGCGCGGTCCGCGCGCGCCGCCCGCGGGGACCGCGCGTCTGCCGGAGGCGCTTGCACTCTCCTAGGTCGAGTGCTAATCATTGCGTTAGCACTCTGAAGGTGAGAGTGACAGAACTTGGATCGGGTCGGTGAGGCTCGCAGGCCGGGTGGGGCAAGGAACCACACGGCACGCAGGCCGTCCGTCGCGGGCACCAGCACGGTCCGTTTTGCGTTTCCACCCCGTCCGGGAGGACCACTTCACATGGCCAAGATCATCGCGTTCGACGAGGAGGCACGGCGCGGCCTCGAGCGCGGCATGAACCAGCTCGCCGACGCCGTCAAGGTGACCCTGGGCCCCAAGGGTCGCAACGTCGTCCTCGAGAAGAAGTGGGGCGCCCCCACGATCACCAACGATGGTGTGTCCATCGCCAAGGAGATCGAGCTCGAGGACCCGTACGAGAAGATCGGCGCCGAGCTGGTCAAGGAGGTCGCGAAGAAGACGGACGACGTCGCCGGTGACGGCACGACGACCGCGACCGTCCTCGCCCAGGCGCTCGTCAAGGAAGGCCTGCGCAACGTCGCGGCCGGCGCCAACCCGATGGCCCTCAAGCGCGGCATCGAGAAGGCCGTCGAGGCCGTCTCCGCCGCCCTGCTCGAGCAGGCCAAGGATGTCGAGACCAAGGAGCAGATCGCTTCCACGGCCTCCATCTCCGCCGCCGACACCCAGATCGGCGAGCTCATCGCCGAGGCGATGGACAAGGTCGGCAAGGAAGGCGTCATCACCGTCGAGGAGTCGCAGACCTTCGGTCTCGAGCTTGAGCTCACCGAGGGCATGCGCTTCGACAAGGGCTACATCTCGGCCTACTTCGCCACCGACATGGAGCGTATGGAGGCGTCGCTCGACGACCCGTACATCCTCATCGTCAACTCCAAGATCGGCAACGTGAAGGACCTCCTTCCGCTGCTCGAGAAGGTCATGCAGTCCGGGAAGCCGCTGCTGATCATCGCCGAGGACGTCGAGGGCGAGGCCCTGTCGACCCTGGTCGTCAACAAGATCCGTGGCACCTTCAAGTCCGTCGCCGTCAAGGCCCCGGGCTTCGGTGACCGCCGCAAGGCCATGCTCGGCGACATCGCCATCCTCACCGGTGGCACCGTCATCTCCGAGGAGGTCGGCCTCAAGCTGGAGAACGCCGGTCTCGACCTGCTCGGCCGCGCCCGCAAGGTCGTCATCACCAAGGACGAGACGACGATCGTCGACGGCGCCGGTGACAGCGACCAGGTCCAGGGCCGCGTCAACCAGATCCGTGCCGAGATCGAGAACTCGGACAGCGACTACGACCGCGAGAAGCTGCAGGAGCGCCTGGCGAAGCTCGCCGGCGGTGTTGCGGTCATCAAGGCCGGTGCCGCGACCGAGGTCGAGCTCAAGGAGCGCAAGCACCGCATCGAGGACGCCGTTCGCAACGCGAAGGCGGCCGTCGAGGAGGGCATCGTCGCCGGTGGCGGCGTGGCCCTGCTGCAGGCCTCCGCGGTCTTCGAGAAGCTCGAGCTCGACGGTGACGAGGCGACCGGCGCCAACGCCGTGAAGCTCGCGCTGGAGGCCCCGCTCAAGCAGATCGCCGTCAACGGTGGTCTCGAGGGTGGCGTCGTCGTGGAGAAGGTCCGCAACCTTCCCATCGGCCACGGCCTGAACGCCGCGTCCGGCGAGTACGTCGACATGATCGCCGAGGGCATCCTCGACCCGGCGAAGGTCACGCGTTCCGCGCTGCAGAACGCCGCGTCCATCGCCGCGCTGTTCCTGACCACCGAGGCCGTCATCGCCGACAAGCCGGAGAAGGCCGCCGCGGGCGGCGCTCCGGGCGGCATGCCGGGCGGTGACATGGACTTCTGAGCCTGACGGTTCAGCCTGTCCTTTCCGAGGGCGGCACTCCTCTTCCCGGGGGGTGCCGCCCTCGGGCGTTCCCCGGTCGGTTCTCCTTGTCCGCCCGGTGATCACGGGTTAGATTCCCCGGGCATTTGTCAGGTGATCGGGGCGGGTGGGGGACATGGCCGACAGTGACGACGTGCCCAAGAAGGGCATGAACGCGTGGGGACAGGCGATATCGGCCGTGGCGCTGGTGGCCGCGCTCGCCATCGGGTTCTGGGCGATCGCGAAGACGGACGCCGAGAGCAGCGCCGAGCCGAAGCCGGCGACCTGCTCGGGCGGGGAGGCCGAGAAGGGCGCGAAGGCCGGTGAGGCGGCGGGGCGGGTCTCCGGCGCGCAACTGTGCGCAGTGCTCAACCGGCGGGACCTCGCCGACCTGCTCGGCACGCCGACGGAGATCGCGAAGTCCGCGTCGGGCAGCGGCAGTTCGATCAGGACGGCCGGTGGGCGCGAGATCTCCACGCCCTCGGCGCGGGTCGAGTTCGAGACGTACACCGTGACGCTGGAGGGCACCTACGACGGCCGTCCGGTCGCCGACACCGCCGGCCTCTTCGGGGACACGCAGAAGCGGCGGACGTTCCTGGGCCGCCGGGCGGTCCTCTACTCGGACCGCACCATCAGCATCAGGTTCCGCCTCGACGGCAGTGATTCGAGCAGCGCTCCCGGGGTCCCGGCCCGTGTTCTGTCCGTCGCGCAGGACGCGCAGGACAAGGGCGGCTCCTTCGAGCTGACGCTGTGGCGATCGGACGGCGCGGTGCCGGACGACACGGTGCTGTTCCAGGTCGCCGAGAAGGTGCTGCCGAGGATCCCGGGGTGGGCGCCCGCCCAGTGACGGCCCGCGTCCCGCGAGAGGATCCGCCGGACAGGTCCTGGGGCCTGTCGTCCGGATCATGCCGGGCTCGCGGGCGCCGGCACCGCGCCTCGCGGCGTTGTCGTCGGTCGCCGACGCTCAGCGTCGGCTCCTCCCTCCGCCTTGCGACGCACGGCGGAGGGACCAGCTCCCTGATCCGGCCTGATCCGGACGAAAGGCCCTAGCCGCGCTGAACCGGCGACTCCTGGTAGCTGGTCCAGGCCTCTCGGCCGGCCTGGGCCGCGCTCTGCGCGGCGGTCTGCGCCTGGTGGAGGGTGCGGGTCGCCAGCTCGGCGGGCGGCACCTCCCAGCTGCCGGTCCAGTTGCGGCCCGCGCGCGCCAGCTCGTAGACCAGGACGCCGACGCCCGCCGCGGCGGCGAGCATGCCGATGCCGGTCAGCACGGCGCCGGTGGCCAGGCGCCGCTGGTCGGGGCGGAACTCGGTCCAGGAGATCTTCGAGAACGTGCTCTCAGCCATGAATTCAGGATGCGGGACGGCGGAGCGGGGCGCATGTGGAGCGCGTGTCCGCAGGGCGTCAGCCCAGCATGGGGCCGTCGAACTCGGGCACGGGGGAGGTCTGCCCGGCATCGGGGACCGTCACCCGGACGGGCTTGCCGTGCTGCGACAGCGACAGCGTGACGGTCATGCGGGCCCCGCCCAGGTTCAGGTCCGTCCGGGCGCGGGCGATGCGGCCCCTGCCGTCGATCCAGGCGTCGGCGAACACCGGCAGGTCGCTGCCGAGGTAGTCCCTGGCCTCGTCGACCTTGTCGCGGATCTTGGAGGTCGTCCGCAGGGTCAGGGTGGCGTGCCCGAGGGTGCCGCGGTAGTGCGTGACGGGGACCTTGCCGAGGGTCTCGGTGCCGCTCTCGGTGACCTGACGCATCGCGGAGATCTGTTCGAGGACGTACTCGGGATCGTTGAGCGGGGCGCGCAGCATGGCGTGCGCCTTCGCCGTCGAGCGGGAGGTCGAGCCCCAGCCGTTCATGGCGAGGTCGCCGGTGCCGCGTACGTAGACCGTGTCGTCGGCGAAGACCTCGTCGATCCTGCCCGTGGGGCCCCCGGGCATCCGGACCGAGAGCGCGCCGCGGTCGGCGTCCAGGTCGAAGCCACCGGTGATGTCGATCCGGTAGGTCCGGCCCTGGCCGTCGGAGATCTCGACGTTCTGCCGCGTCTGCGCGGAGGTGGCGCGGGTGGCTTCGACCGCGGCGCGCACGGCGTCCCTCGGGGCGGTCTTCGCGGCCGCGCTCTTCGTGGCGGAGCCGTCCCCGGCGTCGTCGTGCGAGGCGCAGCCCGCGCACAGGACGGCGGCGGTCACGAGGGCAGCGGTGAAAGACAAGGGGGCGCGCATGGATGCTCCGGCGTCGGTCGTACGGCCGAAGTAGGTGCGCGGCCTGTGAAGGTGGTTGTGGCTTGAACGATATCGCGGGGCATCGGGGCTCGCGGACGGTGCTCCGGGGTGACCTGACGCGGCGGCGTTCGTTGACCCGGGCATGACGATGAACATGCCCGTGCGGGCTTTGGTGACAGGGGTGTTGGCGGCTTCGGCGGTGGCGGGGGTGTTCGCCCCGGGCGCGTACGCCGCCGATCCGGAGCCCCCGCACCAGACAGTGATCATGTCGAACGAGGAGGCGGAAGCGGCCGGCCTCGTGTCGCCCGGTTTCGCGCCGTCCCCGTGCTACGAGCCCGGGGTCTACTACTTCGGGAGCGCTTCGCCGCCGGCGCCGTCCGGATCCGCACCCGGCTGGTGCGGCCTGCGGCTCTGACCCGCCCCCCGCGGACGGGACGTCAGCGGGTGCGCATCGCCGTACGGATGCGTCCCGCACAGGTGCGGACCGTCTCCGGGGCCGCACAGGGAGGGGAGGTGGGTCGAAACCCGCCTCCCCCTCCTCGAAAGCGGGACTCGGGGCCGAGGCTTCGGGCGGGGTCCGGTCAGCGTCGGCGCAGGCCGTCGATGAACGCGGTCCAGGCCTCCGCCCGGAGCACGAGCTTCGGGCCGTCGGGGTTCTTGGAGTCGCGGACGGGGACGAGGCCGGGGTGGTCGTGTGTGACTTCGAGGCAGTTGCCGCCGTCGCCGGCGCTGTAGCTGGATTTGTGCCAGCTGACCGAGGTGAGATCAGGCCCGGGGTTCGCGATCTTCATGCGTGTAATCCTCTGCCACTGAAGAGATCAGGGCCAGGGACTGCCTCGGGGTGAGTGCGTTGGCCCTCAGTAGATCGTAGGACAGTTGGTGGCGGGCAACCGTGGCCGGATCGTCCAGGAGTAGGCCGACGGCGGGGGCCTCGATGTAGGTGAGCGGGGGTGCGTCGTCGAAGTGCATGAGCTTGAGCGGGCCGTGTAGAGAGGCGTGGCCGCCCGCCGTGAACGGGAGCACTTGGACGACGATCCGACGCTTGCGCATCAGGTCGGCGATGTGGCGCAGATTATCGGCCATCACAGCGGCCCCGCCGACTCGTCGGCGCAATGCGGCCTCGTCCAGAACGGCCCACAACACAGGCTTTGTTGGATTGTCGAGGAGGCGAGTGCGCTCCATGCGGGCGGTCAGGAGCTTCTCGATGACCTCGTCCGGCGCTGTGGGCTGGAAATCGAGGAAGACTGCGCGGGCGTAGCCCGGGGTCTGGAGCAGGCCGGGGATGAGCATCGCCCCGTACTCCAGGATCGAGGTCGCCAGGGCCTCCGCCTCGGCCGTCTCCGCAAACTGAACAGGGTGCTTCGACTCGTTCGCCTTCACGCCGTGCCGGACGAAGAACCCCGCCGTCCCCAGCGCCTCGTCCAGCCGTTCCGCCATGTCCGGCAGGATCCTGCGCGTACCCGCCTCCATCTGGCCGACGTACGACCCGCTCACGAACAGCAGCTCGCCCAGGGCCTGTTGAGTGAGCCCGGCCCGCTCTCTCGCGTGGCGGAGTTCCTCGCCGACCATGACGCGGCGGGAGACGGGGTCGAGGTCCTTCGGTCCGGTCACGTGCATCGACTCCCAGGGCAACAAAGGATTTGTTGGGCCGGTGGCTCTGGAAAGCGTAGAGCCGCTCCCGTCACGCTGGGTGGCGAAAGCGGAACTTGGCGTGAAGGAGCGGGCGATGGTGGTGCGGGACGCGGAGCGGCTGCGGGTGGTCGAGGAGACCATCGCGCAACTGCGGGCCGAACTCGGTGTGCTGGGCGTGCTGCTGCCGTCCCTGCGGGTCGACCCCGTGTCGGCGGCGGGAGAGGTCGGCTACCCGCTGGTGGACCTGGGATGCGTGAACCTCGACACGGCGATGCGGCTGGCCGCCGTACTGCACGACCGGCGCGGCGTGTGAACGTCGGCGCGTACGTGGTCGACGTACGGGACGGACGCGTCGGGCAGGTCATGGGACGTGAGGGCGGTTACGTGCAGTTGCGGCCGCCCGGCGGCGGGCGCGAGTGGGACTGTCCGCCGGAGGCGGTGGAGCCGGCGCCCGTCGCGGAGGAGCTGAGGGCGCGGGTGCGGGTGGTGAACCGGGAGGGGCGACTGCCCTGATCGGTGACGCGCCTCTTCAGGCGCGGGGTTGAGGCTGCGCACTGCCTCCTGCCGGGCGGCGTACAGGAAAGCTGAGAGCCGGGGCCCGTGCGGGCCCCGGCTCTCAGGGGGAAGCGCGTGGCCGGTCAGACCTTCGCGGGTTCCTTCGGTTCCGTCGTGCCCGCGGGGGCCGGTGCCGGTGCCGGGGACTCGCCCGCGGCGGCCTGGGTGTCCACGTTCAGGTCCACCAGCATCTGCTTGCTGAAGCCGAAGAAGTACGTCGCCACGAAGCCCACGATGTAGCCGACCAGCAGGCCCGCGCCGTAGATCGCGACCGTCGTGCCGAGGCCCTTGTTGCCGTCGAGCAGGGGGAACAGGGCCCAGCCCGAGGGACCGATCGCCGTGGAGCCGACCTTGTCGCCGATCATCGAGAAGAAGCCGACGAACGCGCCGCCCGCCGCGCCGCCCACGCACGCCGTGATGAAGGGGCGGCCGAGCGGGAGCGAGACACCGTAGATCAGGGGTTCGCCGACGCCCAGGAAGCCTGCGGGGAGCGCGGACTTGATCGTCGTACGGATCGACTTGTTGTGCTTGAGGCGCTTGAACACCGCGATCGCACAGCCGACCTGGCCCGCGCCCGCCATCGCCAGGATGGGCAGCAGGACCGTGTAGCCCTGCTGCTCGATGAGCGTGGTGTGGATGGGGATGAGGGCCTGGTGCAGGCCCAGCATGACCAGGGGGAGGAACAGGCCGCCGAGGACGAGGCCCGCGAAGGCGCCCGTGTTGTCGAGGAGCCAGTTCGCCGCGGTGCCGATGCCCGTGGAGATCTCACCCGCCACGAACATCAGGCCGAAGATCGTGACCAGGCCGGAGACCAGGACCGTGAGGGTGGGCGTGACCAGCACGTCCACCGCCTCCGGGACCCACTTCCTGCACCACTTCTCGATGTATGTCGCGAGGACCGCGGCGCCCAGCGCGCCCAGCACGCCGCCCTGGCCGGGCGACAGCTTCTGGCCGAACGCCTCGATGTTCGCGACGCCCGCGTACACGATGATCGCCGCGACCGCGCCGCCCAGGATCGGCGTACCGCCGAACTCCTTCGCCGTGTTGTAGCCGACGAACACCGCGATCAGCGCCATGAAGCCGGAGGCGATGGCGGCCAGGGCGGGGGTGACGCCCGGCAGCCAGTGCAGGTTGATCAGCAGGCCGTTGATGCCGGCGATGATGCCGCAGCCGATCAGCGCCGGGATCAGCGGCACGAAGATGTTCGCGATCCGGCGCAGGAACAGCTTGAACGGCGTCGCGTTCTTCGCCTTGCGGGCCGCCCTCAACTCGGCGCCCTGGGCGGCGAGCTCGTCCGCGGTGACCGCGTGCGGCTCGGGTGCGGCGGCAGGGGCCGCGGGTGCGGCGGCGGGTGCGGCGGCCTTCCCCTCCTCGACCAGGGTCTCGAACTCCGGGGTGACCCGGGCGACCTTTCCCGGTCCGAGGACGATCTGGTACGTCTCGTCGTCGACCACGCCCATGACGTCGGGGAGCGCCTTCAGCGCGTCCTCGTCGACGAGCGCGCGGTCGGCCAGGCCGAGGCGGAGCCGGGTCATGCAGTGGGCTACGGACGTGATGTTCGATGCGCCGCCGACGAGAGGAAGGATCGCGGCGGCCGTGGCGCGGTTCTTTGAGTCAGCCATGGGTCGTGGTGCCTTGCTGTGCGTGGTGCGTGGGGGGTGGAGCAATACGGGACTGCGGGACTGCGGGACTGTGTGGGCCGGGGGACTGCGGGACTACGCGGTCGTGGCCGAGGCCTGGAGCGCGGCGCGCAGATGGCCCTTGCTGTCGGTCAGGAGGCGGGCGGCCGTCGGGCCGTCGACCGAGCCGAGGATCACGAGGATGGCGTTCTTCACCTCCCCGTCCGTCGCGGCGAGCGCGGCCTCGATGTCGGCGTCGTCCGCGCCGGTGGCCAGGGCGACGATCCGGCGGGAGCGGGCGCGCAGCTTCTCGTTCGAGGCGCGTACGTCCACCATCAGGTTCCCGTACGTCTTGCCGAGCCGGATCATGGTGATCGTCGACAGCATGTTGAGGACGAGCTTCTGGGCCGTGCCCGCCTTCAGCCGGGTCGAACCGGTGAGGAGCTCGGGACCGACGACGACCTCGATGCCGTGGTCCGCGGCCGCCGCGAGCGCGCTGTCCGCGTTGCAGGACAGGCCGATCGTGAGGGCGCCCCGCCCGCGTGCGTGCTCGACGGCGCCGATCGCGTACGGGGTGCGGCCCGAGGCCGAGATGCCGACCACGATGTCGTCCGCCGTCAGACCCAGCGCGTCCAGGTCCTCGGCCGCGAGCTCCTTGGAGTCCTCGGCGCCCTCGACCGCCTTGATCATCGCGCTCGGGCCGCCCGCGATCAGACCGACGACCTCGCTCGGGTCGGTGTTGAACGTGGGCGGGCACTCGGACGCGTCCAGGACGCCGAGCCGGCCGGCCGTGCCCGCGCCCGCGTAGACGAGGCGGCCGCCGCGGGCCATCCGCTCGGCCGTGCCGTCGATCGCGGCGGCGATCTGCGGGAGCTGCTCGGCGACGGCGGTGGGGACGCTCGCGTCCTCGCCGTTCATGATCCGCGCGATCTCCTGCGTCGACAGCTGGTCGATCTCGGAGAGCTCCGGGCGGAACGCCTCCGTGGTGAGCGTGGCGAGCTGGGCGCGCAGTTCGCTGTAGTTGTCGGCGGCGTCGGTCGTGGAGGTCATGACGTGTGCGGCTCTTTCCGGTGCGGCGATGGGGGCGGAAGAAGGAGGGCGGGCGCGCGTCGCCTAGCGGGAGCCGCGCGGCGTGTGACGGTGCGCGAGCGCCTCGTACGACGCCGACAGGGCGGGGGCCGCCGTCTCGTACGTACGCTGCGCGACGCCCACGAACAGACAGTCCACGACGAGCAGCTGGCTCGTGCGGGACGACATCGCGGCCGGCCGCAGCTCGCTCTCGCGCGCTGTGGACGTGGTCAATATGTGGTCGGCGTACTGCGAGACCGGGCCGTCGGGGCGGCCGGTGATCGCGATCGTGGCGGCCCCGTGCTCGAAGGCGACGCGCAGCGGTTCGATCACGTCGCCGGTCGACCCGGAGTGCGTGATGGCGATGGCGACGTCCTTGGCGCGCAGCTGCACGGCGTTGGTGATCGCCAGGTGCGGGTCGCCGTGGGCGTGGGCGATCAGCCCGATGCGCAGGAGCTTCTGGGCGAGGTCCTGGCCGACGAGGCTGGACGCGCCGATGCCGTAGATGTCGATGCGGCGGGCGCCCGCCAGCGCGTTCACGGCCGCGCCGAGCTGCACGGTGTCGAGGCCGGCCGCGGTGTCGGCGAGGGTCTGCTGCTCGTCGTACGCCAGCTTCGCGACGACGTCGGCGATGGGGTCGTCGACCGCTATGTCCGCGGTGACGGCGGGGGCGCGGCCCGACTGCTGCTGGGCGGCGAGCCCGGCGAGGGCGAGGCGCAGGTCCCGGTATCCGGGGTAGCCGAGGAGGCGGGCGGTACGGACCACCGTCGCCTCGCTGGTGCCGGTGAGCTCGGCCAGGCCGGTGACCGTGAGGGCCGCGCAGCCGGCCGGGTCGCCGGCGACGGCTTCGGCGACCCGCTGCATGGAGCGGGTCATCGACGGCGCGAGGGTCCGCACCTTGGCCGCGAGGGCGGCCGGGGCGGGCGGCGCGTCGCCTGCGAAAATTTCCTTCACATTGCTGGTCACATTTGAAAGATATTTTCAGGGAGGTGAGACGTCAAGAGTCCTTCGACTGTGCCGTTCGGCACGTCACTCCGGGTCCTTCGGACGTTCTGGGAGCCCGCACGCCGAGGGAGCACAATGGGCTGCATGGACCACATCAGCCCTCTCGAACAGGCACTGCACGCGGCCCGCGCCCTCGTACTCGCCGACCTCGGCTCCGGTGAGGTCGCCCACGCCGACGTCGTCTCGCTGGTCGAGGACTCCATAGTGCACCGGCGCTGGTGGGTCGAGCAGTGGCCGGAGGGGGTCGACTACGTCGCCGGGCTCGTCGCGCAGGACGTCCAGGACGGACTCCTCGAACGCTCCGGCCGCTGGCCCCTGTGCCCGGTGTGCGGCTCCGGCGAACCCCACGCCCTGGACGTGGAACCGGAGTTGGGCCCCGACCCGCACTGGGTGTGCAGCGAGGCGGGCGTGGTCGTGGCGCCCGTGGGGTCCCTCGGCAGCGTCGCGCGATGACCGTCTACATCGATCCGCCGACCTGGCCCGGCCACGGGCGCATGTGGTCCCACGTGGTCAGCGACGTCTCCTTCGACGAGCTCCATCTCTTCGCCGAGCGGCTCGGCGTCCCGCCCCGCGCCTTCGAGCGCGACCACTACGACCTTCCGTCGCACCGCTACGAGGACGCGGTGCGGGCCGGGGCCGTGAAGGTCGGCTCGAAGGAGCTGGTGCGCAGGCTCACCGAGGCGGGGCTGCGGAGGCCGAAGGGGCGCCCTGTGGTGGGGAGTTGAGGTCCTTGGGGCCGGACGACGCCACGAGCTTCGTGGCCGAGCCGCGGTGCAGGCGCAGGGACACCGCCGTCGCGCCGATCGCCGTCACCGTCATCGCCGCGCCCGCCCACGCCGTCGCCGGGTAGCCGAGCCCCGCGTCGATCACCGTGCCGCCGAGCCACGGCCCGCCCGTGTTGCCCAGGTTGAACGCCGCCGTCGTCGTCGCCCCGGCGAGCGTGGGGGCCGCGCCCGCCACGTTGAACATGCGGGCGTTCAGCGCCGGCGCCGTGTAGAACGCCGAGAAGCCCAGCAGGAACGACAGCACCACCGCCGCCACCGCGAACCCGCCGAGCAGTGCCAGCGCCACCAGGAACACCGTGGACGCCGTGATCCCGCTCAGCAGCACCCCGAAGAGATGCGCGTCGGCGACCCGGCCCCCGACCGTCGTGCCGACGAGCGCGCCGACGCCGAACAGCGCGAGGACCGTCGGCACCCAGCCCTCGTCCAGGCCCGCCACATCGGTGAGCAGCGGCGACAGATAGCTGAACGCGCAGAACACGCCGCCCGCCGCCAGTGCCGTCACCGTGATCGACAGCCAGACCTGGCTGTCCCGGTAGATCGCCAGTTCGCGCCGCGGCCGCGGCCTCTGCGCCGGGAGCGGTATCCGCGGGATCAGCGCCACCACCCCCACCAGCGCGATCGCCGACGCCGCGCCCACCGCCCAGAACGCCGCCCGCCAGCCCAGACCGTCACCGAGGAACGCGCCCGCCGGGACGCCCAGCACGTTCGCGATGGACAGACCGCCGATCATCACCGCCATGGCCCGCGCCCGCTGGGTCACCGGCACCATCGCGATGGCCACCGCCGCACCCACGGCCCAGAACCCGGCGCAGGCCAGCGCGCTCACGATCCGCGACGCGAACAGGACCGCGTAGGTCGGCGCCAGCGCGCCCGCGACCTGGCCCAGGCCGAACACCGAGATCAGCGCGATGAGTGTGGTGCGGCGCGGCAGGCGCAGCGTCGCCACGGCGAGCAGCGGCGCGCCCACCACCATGCCGATCGCGAAGGCCGATATCAACAGGCCCGCCTGCGGGATCGTGACGTCCATGTCGTCGGCGATCGCGGGCAGGATGCCGGACAGCATGAACTCGGACGTGCCCAGCGCGAACACCGCGAGGCCCAGGATGTAGACGGCCGGCGGCATACGGGTGGGGGTACCCGCGGCAGTGTCTTCGGCGGTGTCGTCGGGAGCTCTTCGAGCAGAGTCAGGCATGACGTGACACAACGCGGCGCGGCGGCGCCTACATTCCCGACAGTTCGTAGGCGCAGAGATCCGTCGTCGTCGCGATCCGTACGAAACCGGCACGCTCGAGTACCCGTTGGGACAGCGCGTTGTCCAGGTCCGTGTTCGCCGTCACCGCCGTGACGCCCGGCTGCGACAGTGCCCACGCGGCCATGGCGGTCACCGCCTCCGTCGCGTAGCCCCGGCCGCGCGCCCCCTCCGTCACGTCGTAACCGATCTCCACGCGGCCCTCCTCGTCCGGCGCGCTGTGGAAGCCGATCCCGCCCACCGCGCGTCCGTCCTCGGTCCGCACGATCGCGTACGTGCCCCAGCCCTCGCGGTACGTGCCCGCCGCGTGCGCCTTCACCGTGATCCCCGAGCCGGTCCGGGTGCCGTCCGGTGCGTCGCCGTCCAGCCAGGCGAAGCCGCCCGACCCGCTGTCCGCGTTCAGATCCCTGGCCGACTCCAGGGACAGCTCGTGCAGGCGCAGGCGTGCGGCCGCGATGGTGAGGAGTGTCATGGGCCGAGGATGCGACAGCCCCGCGCGCCGATCAACCGGTTTGCGGAGTCAGCAGGGCCAGCTCGGCCGTGAGGTTCTCGCGGGCCCGCTCCTCCCAGTGCGCCGCGCCGTACGGGGTGCGGAACAGGCGGGGCAGGGCGAGGAGTTGACGCAGAACCGCGGCGCGGCCCTCGCGGAACGGCTCGTCCGGCACGAAGCCGTACTCCTCCCGGACCGCCGCCGCATAGGCCGCGTACGCGCCCGGGGACGCCGCCAGGATCGCCAGATCCGCGTCGCACAGGACCTCGCCGTTGCGGTCGTCCTCGTCCGGGTCGTGCGTCACCGTGAGCATGACCAGACGGCTCACCTCGTCGACCTGCCGCTCCGTCAGGCCCACTTCCGTCAGGGCCCGTTCCGCGAGACGCGCCGAGCGTTCCTCGTTCGTCGAGCGCTCGGGGAGATACACCGCGTCGTGGAACCAGGCCGCGAGGCGGACCAGGGCCGGGTCGTCGGCGTGGTCCTCCAGTGCGTCGATGCGGTCCAGGACCGCCTTGAGATGCGTCGTCGTGTGATAGCGGCGCTGTGGCTCCGCCCAGCGGGCCAGGAGGTCGTCCGCGTAGGCCTCCGGGGTCGTCGGGGTGGCTGTCGTGGGCTGCGCCGTGGCGAGTGTGTCCGCCCAGGCTTTCCTCAGGTCGTCCCGCATGCGGCGACCCTAGACCCTGCCGGCGGGCCCTGTCGGCAGGCCCTGTCGCTCTAGTCCGGTGGCGGCTCGTACGCGGCTGTTCGCCTCTGCACGCCGGCCTCCTCGTCGTACTCGCCCAGGAGGACCACGCCGAGCGCCGTGGTCACGATGACCTTGGCCGCGCGCAGGACGTTTCCGAGGCGGTGGGGGTGGTGGGTCTCCGTGGCCGCGGTGGCACCGTGGGTGAAGGTCATGGTTGTCATGCCTCCATGGTGGAATACGGGCATTCCGTGCACATCGGTCCCGAGTCGTAGGTTGCGGCGGAGGGCGTGCGTCCTGCGGGTGACCCCGCCCCCTAGGGAAATAAATGTGTTGGCCGTGTGTCGGGGCGGGAGTAAGGTGGTCCGCCTTGCCCGCCTCCCTCCGTGGAGCGCCGCCGCCCGGACGGAAACCGGCCGGCCGCCGTGTGTAACCGACCCCCCGGAGCCCGGAGGCATAGCCCGTGTCCCTCGACGATCCGCTCTCCCGCGAGCGCGCCCACCTCACGTCGTCCCGTGCCGCCCTGCGCGCCATGCGCGAGGACGTGGAATCCCTCGACATCGCCGATGTCACCGCGAACTGGGTGAACGCCGCCGTTCTGCAGCGCCAGATCGACGAACGGATCAAGGCCCTGGCCGATCTGTCGCACACCCCCTTGTTCTTCGGGCGGCTCGACTACCTGCACGCCCCCGGCGCGGACCGGGCCGAGGGGGCCGACGGGGAGCAGTTCTACATCGGTCGGCGGCATGTTCACGACGCGGTGGGCGACCCGATGGTCATCGACTGGCGCGCCCCCGTCTCGCAGCCCTTCTACCGCGCCTCGAAGAAGGACCCGATGGACGTCGGGCTGCGGCGGCGGTTCGGTTACACGGGCGGGGATCTCACCGCGTACGAGGACGAGCGGCTGTCCGACCCCGCCGAGGCCGAGGTCGTGAGCGCGCTGCTCCAGGCCGAGATCGAGCGTCCCCGCGTCGGGCCCATGCGCGACATCGTCGCCACCATCCAGCCCGAGCAGGACGAGATCGTGCGCAGCGGGCTCGCGGGGTCCGTGTGCGTCCAGGGAGGGCCCGGGACCGGGAAGACCGCCGTCGGCCTCCACCGCGTCGCCTACCTGCTGTACGCCCACCGCGAGCGACTGGCCCGTACCGGGACCCTCGTCATCGGGCCGAACCGGTCCTTCCTCCAGTACATCGAGCAAGTGCTGCCGGCTCTCGGTGAGCTGGAGGTCAAGCAGGCCACCGTCGACGACCTCGTCGCCCATGTGGAGGTGCGGGGCGCCGACGGCGCGGACGCCGCCGTGATCAAGGGTGACGCGCGGATGGCCGAGGTGCTGCGGCGGGCCGTGCGCTCGCACATCACCCTGCCCGTGGAGCCCGTCGTGGTCGTGCGCGGGTCCCGGCGCTGGCGCGTGCCCGCGTACGAACTCGAGGAGATCGTGCGGGAGTTGATGGCCCGGGATATGCGCTACGGCGCCGCCCGCGAGGCCCTTCCGCAGCGCATCGCCCACGCCGTTCTCGTGCAGATGGAGCGGTCGGGCGAAGCCCCCGACGACCGTGTGCAGGACTCCGTGGCCAGGAACACGGCCGTCAAGGCCGCCGTGAAGGTCCTGTGGCCCGCCGTCGATCCCGCGAAGCTCGTGCTGCGGCTGCTCTCCGACGCCGAGTTCCTCGCCGAACACGCGGAGGGTGTGCTCAGTCAGGACGAGCAGAAGTGCGTGCTGTGGGAGCGGCCGGCGCGCAGCGTGCGGGCCGCCAGGTGGTCCTCGGCCGACGCCGTGCTGATCGACGAGGTCACCGATCTCGTCGCGCGTACGCACTCCCTCGGGCATGTGGTGCTCGACGAGGCGCAGGACCTCTCGCCCATGCAGTACCGGGCCGTCGGGCGGCGCTGCACCACCGGGTCCGCCACCGTCCTCGGCGATCTCGCGCAGGGCACGACGCCCTGGGCCACGCGCAGCTGGGGCGAGGCGCTGCGGCATCTGGGCAAGGAGGAGGCCGTGGTCGAGGAGCTGACCGTCGGATTCCGCGTGCCGCGCGACGTCATCGCGTACGCGTCCCGGCTGCTGCCCCACATCGCGCCCGGGCTCGCGCCCGTCTCGTCCGTCCGTGAGAACCCCGGCGCCTTCGAGGTCCGGGAGGCGGCGAACGGGGCCGACGACGTGGTCGCCGCCTGCGTCGATGCGCTGGAGCGGGAGGGGTCCGTGGGCCTCATCGCCGCCGACGCCCGGATCCCGGCCCTGGCCGCGGCCCTCGCCGACGCCGGGCTCACCCACCTGAGCCCCGGCGAGGAGACCACCTCACAGACCCGCCTCACCCTCGTGCCGGCCTCGCTCGCGAAGGGCCTCGAATACGACTACGTGGTCCTCGACGAGCCCGCCGCCGTGGTCGACGGCGAACCCGACGAGCGGACCGGACTGCGGCGCCTGTACGTGGCGCTGACCCGAGCCGTCTCCGGGCTGGTCGTGGTCCACGCCGCGGAGCTGCCCGAGCAGCTCGGGGGAGCGCTGTAGGGGCCAGGGCCTTTCGTTCGGATCATGCTGGGCTCGCGGGTTCCGGCCCGATCCGAACGAAAGGCCCTACATCCCTGCGTCGACCGCTTCCCGCCACGTGCGGACCGCGTCCGTCGACACCGGGGCCGTCCAGCCCTGGGGGCGGGCCGCGCCGCCGATGTGGAAGGCGTCGACGCCCGCCGCCTTCAGGCGGGGCAGGTGGTCGAGGCGGAGGCCGCCGCCGACCAGGATCCGCTGTTCGTAACCCGGCTCGCCCGAGCGGGCCGCCTCCGCCGCCAGGACGTCGAGCCCGGCGTCCACGCCGTCCGGCGAACCGGCCGTCAGGTAGGTGTCGAGGCCCGGCGCGTGCGCGAGCCGCTTGCGCAGGGCGTCGCGGTCGGCGGCCCGGTCGATCGCGCGGTGGAAGGTCCAGCGACAGCCGTCCAGCTCCGCCGTGATCCGTTCGACCGCCGCGAGGTCGGGGCCGCCCGCCGGGTCGAGGAAGCCGAGCACGAACTCGTCGGCCCCTTCCGCGCGCAGCCCGCGCGCGGTCTCGGCCAGTCTGTCCAGGTCGCCCGCGGCGAAGCCGTCCGCGAGCCGGATCATGACCCGCAGCGAGATGCCGACGGCCGCACGGATCCGGCCGAACGTCTCGCGCGACGGGGTGAGCCCGTCCGCCGCCATGTCGGTGACCAGCTCGAGCCGGTCGGCCCCTCCTGCCTGGGCCGCGACGGCGTCCTCGGCGCCGAGCGCGATCACCTCCAGGACTGCACGCTTGCTCATGGGACCCCTTTGTCGGTTGCGAAGGCGGGTGCGGATGCGGTGGCGGCCGGTCCCCCGGCCTGTCGTCAGAACAGTCCTAGAGGTCTAGTCCAATAGGTCAGCCTACGCGCTGACGGCCCGCGCCGACAGGTGATCAGTGGCCGTGCTCCTGAGGATGATCACCCGCGCTCCGCCCGGCGTGCACCGTGAATTCCGCCGTCCGCACGGTGCCGTCGTGCTTGAAGTCCAGGAAGAGGCGGTACGTCCCGGCGCTGGGCGCCGTCGCCGTGAACGACACCTCCGGCCCCGGCCCGCCCTTGTTCGGGTGCACGTGGAGGTACGCGAGGTCGCCGGAGCGCAGGGCGACCAGGTGCCCGTACGAGCCGAGGTAGGGCTGGAGGTCGGTGACCGGCTTCCCGTTCTTCGCGACGCTCAGGGTCAGCTCGCTCGCCGATCCCGCGCCGAGGCCGCCGCCCAGCCGCACCTCGTAGCCGTCGCCGGCGTCGGCGGTCGGGGAGGCCGCCGGAAGCTCCCGGGGCGCGTACTTTCCGGCGACCGCCAGGTCGGCCCCGAGGGTGAGGCCCTCCCTCTCCGCCCGCGGGGTGAAGTCGGCGAAGACGCGGTAACCGCCCGCCCTCGGCAGCTCGACCGGCGTCTTCCAGGTGCCGTCGGCCGCGCGGGACGGGTGCAGATGGCGGTAGACCGTGAGGTCCCGCGAGGCCACGATCAGGTGCAGCTCCTTGCCGTGCTCCGTCCGGTAGGCGGTGACCTTGCGGCCCGTCCCGTCCTTGGTGATCGCGAAACTCAGCTCGGTGCGCTCGCCGGCGGCCGCGATGCGCCGGGTCCGCAGGTCGAGCGTGTAGCCGCGTTCGGAGATCTGCAGCCCGCCCGGGACGGCGGCTGTCGCGCCGTGCCCGGCGTGCCCGTCCTGCGCTCCCTCCGCTTCCTTCGCATGTCCGCCCTCCGCGTGCCCTGCCGTGTTCTGTTCGCCCGCGGTGACGGGGTCCACTCCCCTGCCCACCCCGTACGCGGTGCCGAAGGTCGCGGCGACGGCGGCTGCGAAGGCGGTGATCTTCAGTCCGGTCTTCATGACGGCTCCTGGTGTGCGGACGGTGTCGATGTCCGGTGGCTGATAGCTCGACGATACCCCTGGGGGGTATGAAGTCAAGCGGCGGGAGCGCTTGCGTTCGATACCCCCCATGGGTATAGATTGGATCTCATGAGCGATACCCGCCCCGGGTACCGGAGCAGACCGCAACCGAGGAGGCCCCATGCCGGCGCAACCAGCCGCCGCCGCGCCCTTCGCCGCCCAGGCGGCAGAGGTGGAACTCGCCATCGGCGGCATGACCTGTGCCTCGTGCGCCGCCCGGATCGAGAAGAAGCTGAACCGGATGGACGGCGTGGCGGCGACCGTCAACTACGCCACGGAGAAGGCGAAGGTCACCTTCGCCGACGGGGTGGCGGTGGCCGACCTGATCGCCACGGTCGAGGCCACCGGGTACACGGCCCAGGAGCCGCCCCGGACCGTCGAGGAGAAGGCGGAGGAAGCGGGGCCGGGCGCGTCGGCCGACCCGCTCGCGCCGCTCCGGCAGCGACTGATCACCGCCGTCGTGCTCGCCGTGCCCGTCGTGGCGACGGCGATGATCCCCGCCCTCCAGTTCACGTACTGGCAGTGGCTGTCCCTCACGCTGACGGCCCCCGTCGTGACGTACGCGGCCTGGCCCTTCCACAAGGCCGCCTTCACCAACGCGCGGCACGGCGCCGCGACCATGGACACCCTCATCTCCGTCGGCACGTCGGCCGCGTTCCTCTGGTCGGTGTGGGCGCTCTTCTTCGGAACCGCCGGCACGCCCGGCATGACGCACGCCTTCGAGCTGACCATCGCCCGCAGCGACGGCGCCGGGAACATCTATCTGGAGGCCGCCGCCGGAGTCACCGCCTTCATCCTCGCCGGGCGCTACTTCGAGGCCAGGTCCAAGCGGAAGGCCGGCGCGGCGCTCGAGGCGCTGCTCGAACTCGGCGCCAAGAACGTCACGCTGGTGCGCGACGGCGGGCGTGAAGAGACCGTCCCCGTCGGCGAGTTGAAGGCCGGCGACCGGTTCCTCGTACGGCCCGGCGAGAAGATCGCCACCGACGGGGCCGTGGTCGAGGGCGCGTCCGCCGTGGACGCCTCGATGCTGACCGGTGAGTCCGTGCCCGTGGAGGTCGCCGTCGGGGACGCCGTCACCGGCGCGACGCTGAACGTCGGCGGACGCCTCGTCGTCGAGGCCACCCGCGTCGGCGCCGACACCCAACTCGCCCGGATGGCACGCCTCGTGGAGGACGCGCAGAACGGCAAGGCGGCCGCGCAGCGCCTCGCCGACAGGATCTCCGCCGTGTTCGTGCCGGTCGTCATCGGGCTCGCGCTGGCCACGCTCGGGTTCTGGCTCGGCAACGGCGCCGGGATCACCGCCGCCTTCACCGCGGCCGTCGCCGTCCTGATCATCGCCTGCCCCTGCGCCCTGGGCCTCGCCACGCCGACGGCGCTGATGGTCGGTACGGGGCGCGGCGCGCAGATCGGCATCCTCATCAAGGGCCCGGAGGTCCTGGAGACCACGCGCACGGTCGACACGATCGTCCTGGACAAGACCGGAACGGTCACGACCGGCCGGATGACACTGCTCGCCACGCACGTGGCGGACGGCACGGACCCGGATGAAGTCCTGCGTGTGGCGGGGGCGTTGGAGCACTCCTCGGAGCACCCGATCGCGCGGGCGATCGCCGACGGGGCCCGCGAGAAGGTGGGCGAGCTCGGCGTCGTCGAGGACTTCGCCAACCTTCCCGGTCTCGGCGTGCAGGGCGTCGTGGACGGCCACGCCGTACTCGTCGGCCGCGTGAGGCTGTTGGGCGAGTGGGAGATCCGGCTGCCGGTGGGGCTGGAGCGGGCCGGGGCGGAGGCCGAGGCTGCGGGGCGTACGGCCGTCGCGGTGGCCTGGGACGGGGAGGCCAGGGCCGTCCTCGAAGTCGCGGACGCGGTGAAGGAGACCAGCGCGGAGGCGGTACGGCGGCTGCGGGACCTGGGCCTGACGCCCGTCCTCCTCACCGGCGACAACGAAGCCGTGGCGCGGTCGGTGGCCGCCGAGGTGGGCATCGACCAGGTGATCGCGGAGGTCATGCCGCAGGACAAGGTCGACGTCGTCAAGCGGCTGCAGGGCGAGGGGCGTTTTGTGGCCATGGTCGGCGACGGCGTCAACGACGCGGCGGCCCTGGCGCAGGCCGACCTGGGACTCGCGATGGGCACGGGCACGGACGCGGCGATGGAGGCCGGTGACCTGACGCTGGTCCGCGGCGACCTGAGGGCGGCGGCCGACGCGATCCGCCTGTCCCGGCGGACGCTGGGGACGATCCGCACCAACCTGTTCTGGGCGTTCGCCTACAACGTCGGCGCGCTGCCGCTGGCCGCGGCGGGCCTGCTGAACCCGATGATCGCGGGCGCGGCGATGGCGTTCTCCTCGGTCTTCGTCGTCGGCAACAGCCTGCGGCTGAGGAACTTCAGGCCGCAGGTGTAAGAGCAGACAGGCAGGGCCCGTCCACACGCGGTGGACGGGCCCTCACCCGTGACCGTTCAGCTGCCCTGCTCGCCCGCGAGGAGTTCGTCGGCGTCGATGATGCGGTACGCGTAGCCCTGCTCGGCGAGGAAGCGCTGGCGGTGGGCCGCGAAGTCCTGGTCGATGGTGTCGCGGGCGACGACGGAGTAGAAGCGGGCCTCGTGCCCGTCGGCCTTCGGGCGCAGGACGCGGCCGAGGCGCTGGGCCTCCTCCTGCCGGGACCCGAAGGTGCCGGACACCTGGATCGCGACCGTGGCCTCGGGCAGGTCGATGGAGAAGTTGGCGACCTTGGACACGACGAGGACGGAGATCTCGCCGTTGCGGAACGCGTCGAAGAGCTTCTCGCGCTGGGCGTTGCTGGTCTCGCCCTTGATGACGGGGGCGTCCAGATGCTCGCCGAGCTCGTCGAGCTGGTCGATGTACTGCCCGATGACGAGAGTCTGCTCGCCCCGGTGCTGACGCACGAGGGCCTCGGTCACCTTCCGCTTGGTCGCCGTCGTGGCGCAGAAGCGGTACTTCTCCTCGGCCTCCGCGGTCGCGTAGGCGAGCCGCTCGCTGTCGGTGAGATTGACGCGCACCTCGACACAGTCGGCGGGGGCGATGTAGCCCTGGGCCTCGATCTCCTTCCACGGAGCGTCGAAGCGCTTGGGCCCGATCAGCGAGAACACGTCCGACTCGCGCCCGTCCTCACGCACCAGCGTCGCGGTGAGGCCGAGGCGCCGCCGGGCCTGGAGGTCGGCGGTGAACTTGAAGACGGGTGCGGGCAGCAGATGCACCTCGTCATAGATCACGAGCCCCCAGTCGCGGGAGTCGAAGAGCTCCAGATGCGGATAGATGCCCTTCCGCTTCGTGGTCAGGACCTGATACGTGGCGATGGTGACGGGCCGGATCTCCTTCTTCGTCCCGCTGTACTCGCCGATCTCGTCCTCGGTCAGGCTCGTCCGCTTGACCAGCTCGTGCTTCCACTGCCGGGCCGAGACGGTGTTGGTGACGAGGATGAGCGTCGTCGCCTTGGCCTCGGCCATCGCGCCGGCGCCCACGAGCGTCTTGCCCGCGCCGCAGGGCAGCACGACCACGCCGGACCCGCCGTGCCAGAAGCCCTCGACGGCCTGCCGCTGGTAGGGGCGCAGCGCCCAGCCGTCCTCGGCGAGATCGATCTGGTGGGCCTCGCCGTCCACGTAACCGGCGAGGTCCTCGGCGGGCCAGCCCAGCTTGAGGAGCGTCTGCTTGATCTGGCCGCGCTCCGAGGGGTGCACGGCGACGGTGTCGGCGTCGATGCGGGCGCCGACCAGCGGGGCCACGCGCTTGGAACGGAGGATCTCCTCGAGCACCGGCCGGTCCGTGGTGGTCAGGACGAGGCCGTGCGCCGGGTGCTTGGACAGCGTGAGACGCCCGTACCGGTCCATGGTCTCGGCGATGTCGACCAGGAGCGCGTGCGGGACGGGGTAGCGGCTGTACTCGACGAGGGCGTCCACGACCTGCTCGGCGTCGTGGCCGGCCGCCCGCGCGTTCCACAGGCCCAGCGGCGTCAGCCGGTAGGTGTGGATGTGCTCCGGGGCGCGCTCCAGCTCGGCGAAGGGCGCGATGGCGCGACGGCAGGCGTCGGCCTGGTCGTGGTCGACCTCCAGGAGCAGCGTCTTGTCACTCTGGACGATGAGCGGTCCGTTCACATGTATCCCTTCCACCGCGCTCCGCGAGGCGCGGGGCCAAACGTCCAGTGTGCCGCATGGCGCGTACGAACCGCGTACGGTCGCTCGCCGACGGGACGCCCGGGCACGGACCCCGGCGTCAGGCCTCGGCCTCCAGCTCGGCCACCCCGGTCACCCGGTGCAGCGGATACGTCCGGACCTCGTCCGCGGTGTGGTCGTACGCGGTGACGAACCCGCCCTCCACCCGGATCGGGGCGATGACGCGCTGGCTGGCGGAGCCCTCCGCGTTCACATAGCCGATCCACACGGCCTCACCGGTCAGGACGGCCGCCTGCATCGTGGCCAGCGTGTCCGCCGCGCTGGTGCGGGGAAGCGCCCCGCTCTGCTCGCCCGGCGCGTGCTTGCGCGGGGTCGTGGAGGCGACGTCACCCGCGCGGATCGCGCGCACGGCGGCGGTCAGGAGCGTGCCGTCCGGGACCGGCGGCCCCTCCGGGACGGGCTCGGGGGCGCTGCGTGGCGCAGTGCGGCGGGCGTGGGCACGGGTGATCAGCACATCGCCCTCGGGACTCTCCGCGGCGGGCGCGAACCCCATCTGGCGCAGGCCCTCCAGGAGCGCCGCGGGATCGGCCTGCGCGGCGAGGACGGTCGGCGCGAGCCGCCGCAGGCGCAGGCCGGCCGAGCGCTTGTCGGCGAGGATCTCGCCCAGGAGCACGTCGTCGTCGCAGCGCACATACGCGGAGGCGGCGCCGATGCGCAGGTGCCCGTGCTTACGGGCCACGTCGTCGATGAGGTAGGCGAGGGGCTGCGGCACGGGCGTACGGGAGTGCGTGTTCAGGAAGTCGTGCAGGTCGGAGGCGGTGCGCCCGGAGTCGAGTGCGCGCCGTACGGACCCGGGCGTGAAGCGGTAGACGGTGGCCCCTCCCTTGGACTCGACATCAGCGAGGACGGAGAGCGCCTCGGCGAGCGGCCGTTCCAGGGGCCCGGGGGCGACGGCGGTCAGGTCGGCCTGAAGAAGGACATGGTCCAGCGGCTCGGGCAGCAGCGGCGCGAGCAGGGCGACAGCGGCCGCCTCCGCCGAGGTGGCGGCCGCGCCCCCGGCGTCGAGAAGCGTCCGCCCGTGCGCGGACAGGGCGCCCCGCCCCGTGACGCCGAGCAGCTCCGCCTCCGTGAGGGTCCACCGGGCGATGCGGGCGCGCAGGTCGTCGGGGTCACCGGCGTCGTCGGAGGCGGCGGCGCCGCGCAGGGGCCGCTCCCAGCGGAGCCGGGCGAGCAGGGTCTCGGGGTCCGGGGAGGCGCCCTCGGGGAGCTCGCCCAGGAGCGCGAGCACGCGGCGGCGGACCTCGGGAGCGGCGGAGCGGTCCAGTTGCGGCCCGAGCGCCGAGAGGGTGCGCCCGGCGGCGGCGACGGCGCCGTCGCGCCCGCCGACCAGCCCGGACGTGCGGGTGGCGGGGAGCCAGGCGGTGACGAGCCGGAACCAGCGCTCGGCGGCGGGCAGCTCCAGCCAGTTGTCGTAGGCGGGGGTCGCGGCGTACTGCTCGTCGGCCTCGCCGTCGGACGCGATGAGCCCCGCGGCGTAGGCGAGTTCGACCCAGAACGCGGCGAGGGGCTCGGTGGTGTCGAGGGCGGCGGCGGTGCGCTTGAGGTCCCGCACGCTGAGCCCGCCGGCCCGCAGGACGGCGGGCCCGCCCTCGTCCCAGTCCTTGAGGAGCTCCTCGACGGTGGCGAGCGCCGTGTAGGCCTGTCCGGCGGCGGTCGCGTTCACGACGGTGGCCCGGTGGGTGGCGGCCGGGTCGACGGCGGGAGGTACGGGTTCCAGGGTGCGGTGGGCGCGTCCGCCGCGCAGATGGAGGGCGGCCTCGCGGGGCAGGACGACGGTTCCGGGAGCCGTGGGCAGCAGGAGGCCGCGGTCGAGGAGCCAGCGCAGATGGGCCGCGGGTTCGGCGGTGACCTGGCCGTAGGGCGGGCCCCAGACGAGCCGGGAGAGGACCTCGACCGCGTCCGCGGGCGCTTCGTCGAGGAGGGCCGACATGCGGGGCCGCTCGGCGAAGAGCGCGGTCAGCGAGGCGACGGCGGAGACCGGGTCGTGCGTGGAGGGGAGGCCCGCGGCCGTCACGATCTCCTGGACGCGGCCGGGGGACATGCCCGCGGTGGCCTCGGCGACCGTCGGGCCGAGGCCCGTCGGGGAGGGCCGCTGGGGCGCGGGGGCGAGCAGTTCACGGGCGGTGCGCACGAGGCGGAGCCGGTCGTCGGGCCCCCAGAGCAGGGCCTGTTCGCGCAGGGCGGCGACGGCGCGCGGCAGGGCCGCGGAGACCGTACGGGCGTCCACACCCGCGTCGTCGCCCTCGTCTCCGGCGAGCAGGGCCAGGAGCGTGCCGTACGTGGTGGGTTCCGGGGCGACGGCCAGCGCTTCCGCGGTCTGGAGCGTGAAGCGGTCCAGGTGTTCGAGCGCGCGGATCACGGAGGCGCGGGTGCCCGCCCGGGTGGCCAGCTGGGTGAGGTCGCTCGGGACGGGGTTGAGCAGATCGGGGCGGGCGCGCAGGAGTGCGCCGAGGGAGGCGTCGTCGCGGGCGCGCAGCGCCTCGGCGAGGGACCGGGGGGCCGTACTCCCCGCCCCGCTCCCGTCCTCGGCGGCGCGGTCCGGCTCGTGAGTGCTCATCCGGGCCACGGTAGCGCCTGACCGGCCCGGCGGGCGGCGGCCCCGCTGGGCCCGCAAGAGGCCCCCGGTGCCGGGCCGGGCACGGTAACGTCGTAAAACGGGTGAACGAACCGTCAACACCACCACCCCGGAGGGGACTTCGTGGGGATCGAGAGCGATCAGCTCGTCTTCGACTATCTGAGCCGGGTCGGCGACCTGGCCCAGCAGCGTCAGCTGCCCTCCGCCACCCGCATGCGGCTGGTGTCGGAGCTGCGCAACGAGATCGAGGCGCGGCGCGCGAAGACGACGGTGGACAGCCCTGCGGCGGTGCGCCGGATCCTGGAACGCCTCGGCTCGCCGGACGAGGTGGTCACGGGCGCGGGTGGGGGCCGCGGCCCGGAGCAGCCGGAGGCGCCGCGGGCGTCGGTGCCCGTGCAGCGGTCGAAGGAGCAGCGGCCCAAGGAGCGCCCCAAAGGCCTGCGGCGGATCGTGCCGGGCCCGCGCGCGGAGCCGCAGGAGGACGAGTCGCCGCGGGACGTGCCGTCGCCGCCGCACCTGGCGGGGACGGACGAGCTGGGGGCGCCGGGTTCGGAGCCGGACTGGTGGCGGGTGGACAGCAGCCCGTTCGGAGTCGCGGACAGCGTGCCGGGGTTCGTGGGCGGCGTGGAGATCCCGGAGATACTCCGGCCGCCGGGCAAGGACGGCCCGCGACCGCCCGCGGCGCGCACGGCCGAGGCCGACGCGGAGGACGAACTCCCGGACGGCGAGCGGGAGGCGGGAACCCACAAGGGGACGGAGAAGGCGTCCGGAGGACGCCGCCTGCCGTCCCTGCCCGGTTGGTCGAACCCGCTCCTGCTGCTCGCCGCCGCGCTCCTGGTCGCCGGCGCGGTCATGGGCAACTGGTTCGCGCTGGGCCTCGGCTGGATCATCGCGTACGGGTCGCGGCGCCTCAGCGAGGGCGAGTCGAAGGTGGCCGTGCTGTGGCTGCCGGGGCTTGCGGTGACGGCCGGGCTCGTGTGGCTGTGGGGCCGTGGCGCCGGGCGGTGGGGCGAGCCGATCGCGGACGGGCGGATGAGCGACGCGATCGGCACGACGTGGCCGTGGGTGGTGCGGGGTGCGGCCGTCGCCTCCGCGCTCTTCGTGGTGTGGAGATCGCAGCGGCAACGGCCGTGACACAAGCGCCTGTTACGCGGTCAGGTCCTTCTGGAACTCGTCGAGGATCTGGTGCGCGGCGGTGTAGCCGATGCCCGCGATCCACAGGTTGTCGTCGACCTGGAAGACCTTGCCGTCCTCGGACGCCTCGAGGTTCTTCCACAGGCCGCTCTTCATCGTCCGGGTCGTCTTCGCCCTGCCCGGGTCGCCGTAGGTCGAGGTGAAGATGACGTCCGCGTCGGCGAGGTCGATCTTCTCGGGGCTCACGTCGTACGAGAACCCGTCCTTGGCCTTGTCGGTGATGGCGGGGCGGCCCACGCCGAGGTCGGCGAGGATCGAGCCGATGTAGTTCTGTCTGCCGTAGATGCGGATGTCGGCGCCTTCGACGAAGCGGACGAAGTTGATGTCCGTCGCGGCGGCCTTCTCCTTGCCGCCGATCGCGGCGGTCACCCTCGCGACGTGCGCGTCGTAGTCGGAGACGACCTTCTTCGCCTGGGCCTTGCGGCCGAGCGCGTCGGCGTGGACCTGGAAGTTCTCCTTCCAGGCGGTGCCGGTGGACTCCGTCATCACGGTGGGGGCGATGGCGCTGAGTTGCTGGTAGCGCGCGCCGTCGCGGACCTTGCTGGTGAGGATGAGGTCGGGATCGAGGGCGGCGACGGCCTCCATGTCGGGGTCGGCGATCTCGCCGACCTCCTTGATGCCCTTCACCTCGTCCTCGGGCAGGTAGGACGGGAAGCCCTCCTCCGTCGCCGCGTGGGTCGCGCCGACGGGCTTCACGCCGAGGGTGAGCGCGGAGTCGAGCTCGCCGGTGTCCAGGACGACGACACGGGTGGGGTGTTCGGGCACCTTCACGTCCCCCATCGCCGTACTGACGGTGTGCGTCTTGCGGGATGCCGGCGCGGCGGCGCCGGAGCCCCCGTCGGACGAGCCGCAGGCGGTCAGGGCCAGGGCGCCGGTCAGGGCGAGTGATCCGGAGACGAGGGCGCGGCGGTCGCTGCGGGTCATGAGGCTGCCTTCCGGGAGAGGGAGTCGGACGGCGCGCCGGGCCGGGCACCGGCCTGCCACGGCGCGCCGGGGACGATCAGCGGGGAGCCCGTCACGGGGTCGGGGACGACCACGCAGTCCAGGCCGAACACCTCCCGTACGAGATCCGCCGTGACGACCTCGGCGGGCGGGCCCTCGGCGACGATGCGGCCCGACTTCATGGCGACGAGGTGGTCGGCGTAGCGCGCCGCCTGGTTGAGGTCGTGCAGGACGAGGACGACGGTGCGGTCCTTGTCGTGGTTCAACTGGCGCACGAGGTCCAGCACTTCGACCTGGTGGGCGATGTCGAGATACGTCGTCGGCTCGTCCAGGAGCAGCAGTTCGGTCTCCTGGGCCAGTGCCATGGCGATCCACACGCGCTGGCGCTGGCCGCCGGAGAGCTCGTCGACGGAGCGGTCGGCGAGGGCCGCGACGTCGGTGCGTTCCATGGCCTCCGTGACGGCGCGCTCGTCGGCGTCGGACCACTGCTGCCACCAGTGCTGGTGGGGCTGGCGGCCGCGGGCCACGAGGTCGGTGACGGTGATCGCCTCGGGCGCCACGGGCGTCTGCGGCAGCAGCCCGATCTGCTGGGCGATCTTCTTGGTGGGCAGCTTGGTGAGGGCTTCGCCGTCGAGGAGCACGGAGCCGCTCCTCGGCCTGAGGAGCCGGCCGAGAGCGCGCAGTGTGGTCGACTTGCCGCAGGCGTTGGGTCCGACGATGACGGTGACGCGGCCGTCGGGGACGGCGAGGTCGAGGTCGTGGACGACGGTGCGGTCCTCGTAGGCGAGGGTGAGCGCGCTGGTGCTGAGCCGGGTCACCGGTTTCCTCCCGTGCGGCTGCGGATGATGAGCCAGATCAGGTACGGCGCCCCGACGGCGGCCGTGAGGACGCCCACCGGGAGTTCGGTGGGGGAGAACAGGCGCCGGGCCAGCAGGTCGGCCACGACGACGATGAACGCGCCCAGGAGCGCCGAGCACAGGAGCGGGATCTGGGCGGTGCGGGTCACCCGGCGGGCGATCTGCGGGGCCAGGAGCGCGACGAAGTCGACGGGTCCGGCGGCGCCCGTCGCGACGGACGCGAGGACGACACCCAGGAGTACGAGGCCGAGGCGGACGCGGCCGAGACGGACGCCGAGCGCGGTCGCCGTGTCGTCGTCCATCGAGACGGTGCGCTGGGCCCGGGCGGCCCACGCGACGAACGGGACGAGGACGAGGAGGGTCCAGCCGAGCGGGGCGGCCTCCGCCCAGCCGCGGCCGTTGAGGGAGCCCGTCATCCAGATCTGGGCCTGCTGGGCCACGAGGTAGTCGCCCTTCGTCATGAACAGCGTCGTCACCGACCGCAGCGCGATGGCGAAGCCGATGCCGATGAGGACGAAGCGCGTCGCGTGCAGTCCGCCGCGCCAGGCGAAGGCGTACACGAGGAGCGCGGCGAGGAGGCCGCCGAGCACGGAGAGGTAGGGCAGGACCGCGTACGAGGTGACGCCGAACGTCATGGCGCCGACGGTCAGCGCGCTCGCGCCCTGGCTGATGCCGATGATGTCGGGGGACGCCAGCGGGTTGCGGGCGACGGTCTGGATGAGCGCGCCCGCGACACCGAACGCGGCGCCGACGAGGAGCCCGACGACCATGCGGGGGGCGCGCAGCGTGCCGACGACGAGTTCGTCCGGGGACGGGCGGCCGGTGATGACCTTGAGGACCTCGGCGGGGGCGACGAAGGACTCGCCGACGCAGAGACAGGCGAGGCAGGCGGCCGCGAGGAGGACCACGAGTGTCACGGCGACGACGGCGGCCCTGCGGTGCACGAGGAACGCGGCGCGTCCCGCGCGGACGACGGAGTACCCGGCGGGGCGGACCCGGGGCGCGGTGGTCGTACTCATGCGGGGACCGCCTTGCGCCGGACCAGGGTGACGAGGAACGGGACGCCGATCAGCGCGGTCATCACACCCGCGGGCACCTCGCTCGGCGGGAAGACGACGCGGCCCACGGTGTCGGAGACGAGAAGCATGACGGGGCCGATGAGGGCCGCCATCGGCAGGACCCAGCGGTGGTCGCTGCCCACGACGGCCCGGGCTATGTGCGGAACGGCCAGGCCGATGAAGGCGATCGGTCCCGCGGCGGCCACCCCGACGCCGGTCAGGACGGTCGCGCCGAGGCCGCCGACGATCCGTACGGCCGCGACCCGCTGGCCGAGCCCCTTGGCGACGTCCTCGCCGAGCGCGAGCGCGTCGAGGCCGCGGGCGACGGACAGCACGAGGAGTACGCCGACGACGAGGAACGGCCAGATCTGGCCCACGATGTGGGCGTCCCGGCCGGACAGCGAGCCCACCTGCCAGAACCGGAACTCGTCCATGGCGGACGCCTTCGTGGTGAGGACGGCCGTGGTGACGGAGACCAGGAGCGCGTTGATCGCGGCACCGCCGAGCGCGAGTTTCACCGGCGTCGCGCCGCCACGCCCGCTGGAGGCGATGGCGTAGACGGCGACGGAGGCGAGCGCCGCGCCCGCGAACGCGAACCAGACGTAGCCGGTGAGCGTGTGGATCCCGGCGAAGGCGATCGCGAGGACGACGCCGACCGACGCGCCCTGGCTGATGCCGAGGATCCCGGGGTCGGCGATGGGGTTGCGGGTGATGCCCTGGAGGACCGTCCCGGCGAGGGCGAGCGCGGCGCCGACCATCAGCCCGACGAGCGTGCGCGGCAGCCGCAGGCCCCTGACGACCTCGGCGTCGTCGCCGTGGCCGCCGTGCACGAGCGCGTCGAGGACCGCGGACGGGGCGATCGCGCGGGCGCCCACGGCGAGGCTGAGCAGGACCGCGAGAACGAGGGCCACGAGCGCGGCCGCCGTCCAGACGATGCGTCGCCGCGCGGCGGGGGCGGCTGAGATCTGACCCATGGACCAATCCGAGGTTGGTAAGGCTTAGCTAAGCGGCAATCGTACGCCCAGGCACAATGGCCCTCATGGGTGCATACGAGAGCGCGAACGGATCAGCCGCGGGACCGACGGTCGGCTTCGACCTGGACATGACGCTGATCGACTCACGGCCGGGGATCAGGGACACGTGGCTGGAACTCGCCGACCGCACGGGCGCGCAGCTCGACGCCGAACTCATCGTGACCCGACTCGGCCCGCCGCTGGAGCAGGAACTCGCGTACTGGTTCCCCGAGGAGCGGATCCCGGAGATGGCCGACCTGTACCGGGAGCTCTACCCGGCGCACGCCATCACCGGGACGTACGCGATGCCGGGCGTGCACGAGGCCGTCGCCGCGGTGCACGCGGCGGGCGGCAGGGCGATCGTCGTCACGGCGAAGTACGAGCCCAACGCGAAGCTCCACCTCGAACACCTGGACATCGCCGCCGACGAGGTCATCGGCAACCTGTGGGCCGAGGGCAAGGCGACGGCGCTGCGCGAGCACGGCGCGTCCGTGTACGTCGGTGACCACACCGGCGACGTGCGCGGCGCCCGCACCGCCGACGCGCTGTCCGTGGCGGTCACGACGGGGCCGTGCGACGCGGCGGAGCTGCGCGAGGCCGGCGCGGACGTCGTGCTCGCGGATCTGACGGAGTTCCCCGCCTGGCTGGAGCGCTACGTCGCCGAGCGGGCCTGACGGCGCTGCACGGCGATCCCGCGCAGCACCCCGGCCGCGGAGATCAGGAAGCCGACACCCATCAGCATGCACACCGCGTAGGCGATGGGCGGGAACGGGTCGGTTCCGAGGAACAGGGGGGCCATCGTGGCCAGGGTGGCCACGGCTCCGACGATGAAGACGATGCCGCCGGCCTTGACGAGGCCGTCGCCGGGTCCGGCGGAATTCGCTTGGGTTTTGTCACGCACCCGACCAGGGTAGTTCCCAGCCCGAAGGAACAATCCGGGTTCCTCGGGCCGTCTTGTCACGGGCTCCTGGGCCATTAGCCTGGTGCCGGCGGGTCGGGCGGCCCGCTGCAGTGCTATCCAGAGCCGTTTCCAGCGCCGTTCTTCATCGCACGAGACGGCATGACGAGTACGAGGACGAGGACTTCACGTGCCTACCGGCAAGGTCAAGTGGTTCAACAGCGAGAAGGGCTTCGGCTTTCTCTCCCGCGACGACGGCGGCGACGTCTTCGTGCATTCCTCCGTACTCCCGGCCGGCGTGGACGCTCTCAAGCCGGGCCAGCGTGTCGAGTTCGGCGTCGTCGCGGGACAGCGCGGCGACCAGGCGCTCTCCGTGACCATCCTCGATCCGACCCCGTCCGTGGCCGCGGCGCAGCGCCGCAAGCCGGACGAACTGGCATCGATCGTCCAGGACTTGACGACGGTCCTCGAGAACATCACGCCGATGCTGGAAAAGGGCCGCTACCCGGACAAGGCCTCCGGCGCAAAGATCGCGGGCCTGCTGCGAGCGGTGGCCGACCAACTGGACGTCTGACCGCCTCTACGACAACGCGAGCGCACCAGGGCCGAGGGCGGCACGATCCCCTCGGCCCCTCTGTTCTGCCGTCAGGGGAAGGCGAGGGCGTCCGGGCCGAGGGCGGGGACGATTCCCTCGGCCGCCGCGCGCGTGAGCAGGCCGCGGATCGCCGCGGCGGTTCTGTTCTGCCGCTGTCGCGGTGCTTCGCGGGCTTCGGGCGGCTGTGCCGGGCTCCGTCCGGGCGTTGCGGTCGGGGAAGGCGAGCGCACCAGGGCCGAGGGCGGCACGACCCCCTCGGCCCCTCTGTTCTGCCGTCAGGGGAAGGCGAGGGCGTCCGGGCCGAGGGCGGGGACGATTCCCTCGGCCGCCGCGCGCGTGAGCAGGCCGCGGATCGCCGCGTAGCCGTTCTCGCCCAGGTCGGCCGTGAACTCGTTGACGTACAGACCGATGTGCTGGTCCGCCACCGACGGGTCCATCTCCTGGGCGTGTTCCCGGACGTAGGGGCGCGAGGCCTCCGGGTCGTCCCAGGCCATGCGCACCGAGGTGCGGACCGTCTCGGCGAGTCGGCGCAGCCGGTCCTCGCCCAGGCTCCGCTTCGCGATGATCGCGCCGAGCGGGATGGGCAGTCCGGTCGTGTTCTCCCAGTGCTCGCCCATGTCGGCGAGGGAGTGCAGGCCGTAGTCCTGGTACGTGAAGCGGGCCTCGTGGATGACGAGTCCGGCGTCGACCTTGCCGTCCCGCACGGCGGGCATGATCTCGTCGAACGGCATCACGACGACCTCGCCGACCCCGCCGGGCACGGCGTCCGCGGTCCAGAGGCGGAACAGCAGGTACGCCGTCGACTTCTCACTGGGGACGGCGACCGTCTTCCCGGTCAGGTCGACGCCCGGCTCGCGCGTGAGCACGAGCGGGCCGCAGCCCCGGCCCAGCGCGCCTCCGCAGGGCAGCAGCGCGTAGTCGTCGAGGACGTACGGCAGGACGGCGTACGACACCTTCAGCACGTCGAATTCGGGGGAGCGGCGCTCGGCGACGCCGTTCGTGATGTCGATGTCGGCGAAGGTCACGTCGAGGGCGGGCGCCCCGGGGACGCGGCCGTGGGCCCACGCGTCGAAGACGAACGTGTCGTTCGGGCAGGGCGAGAAGGCGATCCTGAGATCTTCGGGGTGCGTCATGTGCGGTTCCAACTCTCCAGTACGGGCGCGGACTTCCCGAACGCCTCGGTGAGCGCAGCGAGCGCGTCGCCGATGCGCCAGGCCGCGCGGTCGCGGGGTCCGACGGCGTTGGAGACCGCGCGGATCTCCAGGACGGGCACGCCGTGCGCGGCGGCCGCCTCGGCGACCCCGAAGCCCTCCATCGCCTCGGCGGCGGCGCCGGGGTGACGGCCCAGCAGCTCGGCGGCGCGGGCCGCGGTGCCGGTCACGGTGGAGACGGTCAGGACGGTGCCAGTGAGCGCGCCGGTGGCCGCGGCGACGTCCCGTACGAGGGAGGGCGGCGGGAGGTGCGTGACCGCGCCGAAACCGAGCTCGGTGACGGGCAGGAAGCCGTCGGAGGTCTCGGCGCCCAGGTCGGCGACGGTCAGCGCGTCGGCGACGACGACGGAGCCGATGGGCGCGTCCGGCTGGAATCCGCCGCCGATCCCGGCGGAGACGACCAGGCGGTACGGCCGCCCCGACAGGGCGGCGGTGGCGAGGGCGGTGGCGGTACCGGCCGCCGCGGCGGCGGGCCCGACGCCCACCGCGACGACATCGACGGCAGGATGCGCGGCGCCCGCCCCGGACAGGCCCCTGGCCACCGCGTCCCGCTCCGCGGGGACGGCGGTGGCGATCAGGACCCGCCCACGCTCCGTCAGGCGTCCTTCTTGAGCTTGAACGACCACAGGCCGGTCGCGTTCGAGCCGCTGCCCTCGACGATGGAGACCGTCGTGGAGCTGCCCGTGGCGCCGTACTGCTGGTTGAAGAACACGCTGCCCGGGACGGTGCGGTAGGTCTTGTGGCTGGAGTCGGTCAGCGCCTGACCGTTCATCAGCAGGGTCCAGCCCTTGTCCGCGATCTTCGGGTCGACGCCGAAGCGGACCGTGGCGTCGGGGTCCACCTTGATGGACTTGATGTCCTTGTCCTTGAGGCAGTCCTTCAGCGTGGAGGCGTCCAGCGCCTTGCCGTCGTTGTAGCAGGCGGCTTCCGACGTCACCGTGGAGCGGCCGACCGTGATGGTCGCCAGCGGCGTCGGCTTGTCGCAGGCCGAGAGGACGAGCAGCCCGGCAGCGACGGCGCCGGCGGCTGCCACGGTGCGGCGGTTGCGCACGGTGAAACGCAGGGAGGTCATGCGGGCAGGCTATCTGGCGGCCAGCACACACTCGCCATGCGGGTACGGCGTGCCGCATGCTCACGCCATCCGGGGTGCGTCTCCCGCTCTCCCGGCCGCCCCTCACGCCACGCGGCTGCGTGCCTGGCCACCGTGGCGCGCGGCGGCCAGCAGGCCCCGTACGGTCGTCAGCCAGCCCGTTCCGACGATGGCCGCGGCGACGCCGAGGCCCAGTGCTCCGTTCAGGGGCAGTGCGATGCCGATGGCGCCGCCGAGGACCCACGCCATCTGGAGGAGGGTCTCGGAGCGGGCGAACGCGGAGTTGCGGACCTCTTCGGGGACGTCGCGCTGGATCAGGGCGTCCAGGGACAGCTTGGAGAGGGCCTGCGCGAACCCCGCGACGGCCGCCAGGCACGCCGTGAGGGCGGCGCTGAAGAACAGCGCGGCCGTGATCGCCACGCCCAGGACCGCCGCCACCACCGTCACGATGATGATCTCCGGCGCCCGTGATTTGAGCCATGCCCCGACGGCCGTGCCCAGGGCGTTGCCCGCGCCCGCCGAGACGCCGACGATGCTGAGCGACACGGCGGCGCTCTGCCCCGACATGGGGTGCTCGCGCAGCAGGAACGCCAGGAAGAAGATCAGGAAGCCGGAGAGGCAGCGCTGCGAGGCGTTGACGAACAGCGCGTGCGTCACGGCCGGGCCGACCGTGCGCAGACCGGGGCGCTTCTGCTTCGCCCTCTCCCGGTGCGGCCCGTGCAGATGCTGCTCGTCGGCCGCGAGGAGCGCCTTCCCCTCGCCCTTCGCGGAGTCCACCTTGTGCGGCAGCTGGAAGCACAGGGCCATGCCCGCGATGAAGATCACGAACGCGCCGTAGAGCGGCCAGCGCGGCCCGAGCATCTGGAGCCCGGCGCCGACCGGCGCGGCCACACCGGTGGCGAGGAGCCCGCCGAGCGTCACCCGCGAATTCGCTTTGACCAGGGAGAAGCGGGGTGGCAGCAGGCGCGGCACGACGGCGCTGCGGACCACGCCGTACGCCTTGGACGCCACCAGGACGCCCAGCGCCGCCGGGTACAGCTGCACGCCGCCGCTGATCACCGCCCCGGACAGGACGATCGCGAGCAGTGCCCGCGCCAGCATCGAAGCGGCCATCGCGGCGCGCCGCCCGTGCGGCAGCCGGTCCAGGAGCGGCCCGACGACGGGCGCGAGGACGGTGAAGGGCGCCATCGTGATGCCGAGGTACAGGGCGACGCGCCCGCGCGCCTCGTCCGTCGGCACCGAGAAGAACACCGTGGACGCGAGCGCGATGGTGATCATGACGTCGCCGGCGCCGTTCACCGCGTGCAGTTCGATCAGTTTCCCGAGACCCGACTCGCCCGCGCCGTGCGCGTGGGTCGCTTTGCGGATCCCGCGCGCCGTGCCGGTGAACGGCAGGTGCAGGGCACGCCCGAGCCCGCGGACCGCCCTGCGTACCGGGCCCGATCCGCCTGCTGCGCGCGAGGACGACCTTGCGGAAGTCACTCAGCCATAGTGCCCCCGGAAGGTGGCGACTAGTGTCGATATCGGGGCAGCGGGTCGCCGCCGCGGCCCCCCGGAACCGCGCCGCCGCGTGGTGCAGGACACAGCTACTTGTACGTCGGTGTGGGCGCACGGGCCGGGAGAAGGTAGCGTGCGTAACGCGCCTGCGGCAGCTGTGCTCGGCCGCGCGCCTCTCGGCCATCCCGCAGAATGGGTGACGTAGGTGCGCCCGAGGACGTTCGGGCGCGGACGTCGACGCGGCCCCCTGGTCCGCTCCGTCCGTACCCCCGCGCAAGGGTGGCGCACTCGTGAGACGGCGTAGGAGAGAAGCGATACCTGTGAGCGCAGCGACAACGCGAAGCCGCACCCCTGACCGTCTGTGCGCCGAGGCCGTGGGCCTCGCGCGGACCGCGGCCGAGGAGGCCGCCGCGCCAGGAGTCGTGGGCGAGCACGTCGACGTGGTCGTCGAGGGCGACCGGGTCGTCACGCATCTCTTCGAGTGCAAGGAGTTCGGCTACCGCGGCTGGCGGTGGGCTGTGACGGTCGCGCGGGCCTCGCGCGCCAAGGTCGTCACTCTCGACGAGACGGTCCTGCTGCCCGGCCCCGACGCGCTCCTCGCCCCCGAGTGGGTGCCGTGGAGCGAGCGGCTGCGGCCCGGCGACATGGGCCCCGGAGACCTGCTCCCGACCGACGCGGAGGATCTTCGGCTGGAGCCCGGCTATTCGGGTGAGGACACCCCGCCGCCGAACTCCGCGGTGTCCGAGGAGATGGCCGAACTCGCCGACACGGAGGACGCCGAGCTGACGGTGGGACCGCCCGCGGAACTGACCGTCGTGCCCGAGCGCGGCTCGATCGCTTCGGTCGCCGAGGAGCTCGGCATGCGGCGCGCCCGGGTCCTGTCCCGGTACGGCCTCCACGTCGCGGCCGACCGCTGGGACGAGGCGTACGGGGCGAAGACGCAGATGGCCCAGGCGGCGCCCGCCACCTGCGTGTCCTGCGGATTCCTCGCCCCGATCGGCGGCTCGCTCGGCCAGGCCTTCGGCGTCTGCGGCAACGAGTTCTCCCCGGCGGACGGCCGGGTCGTCTCCCTGTCGTACGGCTGCGGCGGCCACTCCGAGGCGGCCGTCATGCCCAAGCCCCCGCGCCCGGCCCCGCCGGTGATCGACGAGACGCGGGTGGACCCGTTCCCCCTGCGCCCCGCGGCGGACTCGGGCTCGGTCCCGAGCGCCCCGGACGGCACGGAGGACCTGGGGCACTCGTAGCCCTCGCAGTTCTCTTTCCGCCCGCGCGGTAGCGTCTGCGTCGCCAGGGTTGGCCTGGGTGAACGTCAGAGGGAGACCACACCGTGAGCGTGAGCAAGATCGTGCGCCCGGCGGCGGAGGGGATGGACCCGTTCGGGACGGCCCGTCTGCGGCGTGGGGTTCTCGATGCCTGGGCCGGCAGCCCGGCCCGCTTCCGTGAGGACGCCAACGCCGAGGAGGACCTCGCCCTCGGCGGCTACCGCGACCGTCTCGTCGTCGAGCTCGCCCAGAACGCCGCCGACGCGGCCGCCCGCGCAGGTGTCCCCGGCCGCTTCTCCCTGACCCTGCGCGACGGAGTGCTCGTCGCGGCGAACACCGGCGCGCCGCTGGACGCCGCCGGTGTCGAGTCGCTGTCCACGCTGCGGGCCTCCGCCAAGCGCGAGCAGGGCGACGGCGCGGTGGGCCGGTTCGGCGTCGGGTTCGCCGCCGTCCTCGCCGTGACCGACGAGCCCGCGGTCGTCGGCCGCACGGGCGGGGTGCGCTGGTCGCTCGCCGAGGCGCGCGGCCTCGCCGCCGACACGGCGCGGCACAGCCCCGGCCTCGGAGACGAACTGCGCCGGCGCGACGGCCATGTGCCGCTGCTCAGGCTCCCGTTCGCCGCGGAGGGCTCGGCCCCGGACCCGTACGAGACCGTCGTGATCCTGCCGCTGCGTGACGCCGCGGCACAGGCGCTCGCGGCGCGGCTCATCGACGCCATCGACGACACGCTCCTGCTCGCCCTGCCCGGCCTCGACGAGGTCGTCGTGGAGACCGGGCAGGGTACGCGCATCCTGCGCCGCAGGACCGACGGGCCGTACGTGGCGGTGGACGACGAGCGCGAGGACGCCGCGTCCGGCGGGCGCGAGAGCGTCACGACCCGCTGGCGTGTCCTCGTCCACGACGGCCCGCTCGACGCCGCGCTCCTCGCCGACCGGCCCCTCGAAGAGCGCCTGCGCCCGCACTGGTCCGTGACCTGGGCCGTGCCCGTGGACGCGGACGGCGCCCCCGAGCCGCCCCGCAGCGCGCCCGTGCTCCACGCGCCGACCCCCAGCGACGAGCCGCTCGGCGTGCCCGCGCTGCTCATCGCCTCGTTCCCCCTCGACACGACCCGGCGGCACGCCGCGCCCGGGCCGCTCACCGACTTCCTGGTGGAGCGCGCCGCCGACGCCTACGCAGAACTCCTCGCCGGATGGCGCCCGGTGAGCACCGCCGTCCTCGGCCTGGTGCCGGGCCCGCTCGGCCGGGGCGAGCTGGACGGCAGCCTGCGCGGGGCGATCCTGGCCCGGCTGCCGCGCACCGCGTTCCTGCCGCCCGCGCTGCCGCGCACGAAGGACGACGCCGACGGCCTGCCCGAGACACTGCGGCCGCGCGAGGCCGAGGTCGTCGAGGGCGCCGGCGCCGAGACCGTGCGGGTCCTCGCCGAGGTCCTGCCGTGCCTGCTGCCCGCCGGACTCGAACGCCGCGTGGAGCTGCGGACCCTGGAGGTCGCCCGGGTCCCGCTGACGGAGGCGGTCGACCGGCTCGCCGGTCTGGAGAAGGAGCCGGGCTGGTGGCGGCGCCTTTACGACACCCTCGCGGGCGTCGACCCGGACCGGCTCACCGGGCTCCCGGTGCCGCTGGCCGGCGGGCGTACGACGATCGGGCCGCGGCAGGTGCTGCTGCCCATGCCGGACGCGACACCGGGTGAGACGCTCGCCCGGCTCGGCCTCAAGGTCGCCCACGTGGACGCCGCGCACCCGCTGCTCGAGAAGCTGGGCGCGCTGCCCGCGACGCCGCGCGCCGTCCTGACGACGCCTCAGGTGCGGGCGGCCGTCGCCGGTTCGCTCGACGACGACGCCTGGTCCTTCGACGACGACGGCCCGGTCGGCGCGGAGGAGCTGGCCGAGCTGGTCCTCACCCTCGTACGGGACGCGAACCTGGAGCCCGGGGACGAGCCGTGGCTGGGCGCGCTCGCGCTGCCCGACGACGAGGGAGAGCTGGCGCCCGCCGGTGAACTCATGCTGCCCGGCAGCCCGTTCGCGCAGGTCGTCCGCGAGGGCGAACTCGCCATGGTGGACGGCGACCTCGCCGAGCGGTGGGGCGAACAGCCACTCGCCGCGTGCGGTGTCCTCGCCGGGTTCGCCCTGGTCCGCGCCACCGACGTGGTTCTCGACCCGGACGAACTCGACCCGCGCGACAGCGATTTCGCGGAGCCGGACGACGCGGGCCTGCTCGACGCGGTGGACGTGTGGTGCGAGGACGTACTCGACCGGCTGCCCGACACTCCCGTGCCGCCCGTCGCCACCGAACTCGTCGCCGTACGCGACCTGGACCTCGTCGACGACGACCGCTGGCCCCAGGCACTCGCCCTGCTCTCCCGCCCGCCGCTGCGCGACGCCCTCACCCAGCCCGTACGGATCCTGCTGCCCGACGGCACGCACGAGATCGTCCGCCCGTACACAGCCTGGTGGCTGCGCGACCACCCCGTCCTCGACGGCCGCCGGCCGGCCGGCCTGCGCGCCGCGGGCGGCGACCCGCTGCTCGCCGGGCTCTACGACTCTGCGGACGCGACCGGGTTCGAGGACGAGCAGGTGCTGCGCGCACTCGGCGTCCGCACCTCGGTCGCCGCGCTCCTCGACGAGCCCGGCGGCGCGGCCGAGCTCCTCGACCGGCTCGCCGACCCGGAGCGCGAGGTCAGCGCGGCCCAACTCCACGCCCTGTACGGGGCGCTGGCCGACCTCGACCCGGAGCAGGTGACCCTGCCCGACGAGCTGCGGGCCGTGGTGGACGGTGAGGTCAGGGTCGTGGACGCGGCCGACGCCGTCGTCGCGGACGCGCCCGACCTGCTGCCCCTGACCGCGGGGCTGGCCCTGCTGCCGGTGAGTCCGGGACGGGCCGCGGACCTGGCGGACCTGTTCCAGGTACGGCGGCTGAGCGCGACCGCGGACGCGGAGGTCACCCAGGAGGGCGCCGAACATCCGGTGCCGGAGTCCGTACGGACCCTGCTCGGACCGGCGACCCCCCAGACGTACGTCGAGCACGAGGAGCTGTTCGTCGCCGGGGTGGAGGTCGACTGGCGGCGCACGTCCGACGGCACGGTCCACGCCTCGACCCTGGAGGGTGTGGCGGCGGGCCTGGCGTGGGCGGCGGGCCAGTGGCCGCGCCGCTTCGAGGTCGCGGCGCTGCTCGAAGATCCCTCACGCACGGCGGAGTTGGCGCGCGACCGCTGGTTCGACTGAGGCCGCTTCAGGGGCACTGGCGGAGGCGGGCAAGTAAAGGTAAAGGTGATCACAAGAGTTCACCGCCCGTACAACCGATCCCTCCAGTCGCATGTCTGATCTTGCGAGCCAACAGGCTCCTAGATCACTTGGGTCCCGCGTGACGGCATCAGCACCGCGGGACCCCTTCTCCAACTTGGGGAACACATGCGCATACGTGCCACCATGGCCGCCGCGACGGTGACCGGCTCTCTCGCCCTGGCCGCTTTCGCCGTGCCGGCCGCGCAGGCCACCGCCCAGCCGAGCCTGGCGCAGGCTCACCAGGTCGCCCAGAAGGCTGCGGGGCACTCGGCTCCGCAGGCCCGTTCGCTGACCGCGACCGAGGCCGGCGACCCATACGTGATGGACGCCACCTTCTCGAACATCAAGGTGAACAGCGGTAAGTCCGCCATCGTTGTCGGCACCACCAACACGGTTCACGTCTCGTACAGCTTCACCTTCACCCACGGCTCGGACGTGGACCCGACGGCCGACGACTTCGTCCCGGGCGTCGACCTCTACCGCACCGACGGAGGGAACGCCCTGTTCGGCGACGCCCCGGCGACCTGCACGGCCGCCTCGTCGACTGTCGCGAACTGCAAGGGCAGCATCGACATCAACCCGCAGGAGGAGCTGACCAACGTCGACGCCGGAGCCAAATGGACCGGCGAGGCGTTCGCCGTCGCGTACAACGGCCAGGACCCGGACAGCCCCAGCGACCCGAGCAAGATCGGCACCGCGTATCAGGACGCCGTGTCGTCCAACGCCCTGCAGCGCTACTCCAAGCTCACCGTCAACGCGTCCCCCGAGCCCGTGAAGAAGGGCGGCACGCTCACCATCACGGGTGCCCTGACCCGCGCGAACTGGGACACCCACAAGTACGCGGGCTACACCAGCCAGTCGGTGAAGCTGCAGTTCCGCAAGACGAGCTCCTCGACGTACCCGACGACGTACCTGAAGTCGGTCACGTCGTCTTCGACCGGCTCGCTGAAGACCACGTCCACGGCCACGTACGACGGCTACTGGCGCTACAACTTCCTCGGCACCTCCACCACCCCGGCCGTCAAGGCCACGGGTGACTTCGTCGACGTGCGGTAGAAGTCCTAGACGGGAAAGCGGCGGTCGACCCAGCGCCATACGTACTCCAGGGCGACCGCCGCCACCGCCGCGATGCCGACCGCCGTCCACGGCATCGACGCGCCCACCAGCTTCAACGCGAAGAAGTCCTGGAGCCGCGGCACCATGAGGACGAGCAGGAAGGCCGCGCCCATCGCGGCCACCAGGCACACCCGCCACCACGTGTAGGGCCGCGCGATGATGGCGAGGACCCACATCGAGACGAGGAACAGCGTCAGCGTCGCCGAACTCGTCTCGGCGTCGAGCGCGCCGGAGCCCGTGTAGTAGTGCCGGGCGATCACGTACGTGACGAAGGTGGCGGTCCCGGCGACGACGCCGCCCGGGATCGCGTACCGCATCACCCGCCTCACGAACTGCGGTCTGGCCCGCTCCTTGTTGGGCGCGAGCGCCAGGAAGAACGCGGGGACGCCGATCGTCAGCGTCGACAGCAGCGTCAGGTGCCGCGGCAGGAACGGGTACTCGATCTGGAAGCAGACCACGAGGACGGCGAGCAGCACCGAGTAGACCGTCTTGACCAGGAACAAGGACGCGACGCGCGTGATGTTCCCGATGACGCGGCGGCCCTCGGCGACGACCGACGGCAGTGTGGAGAAGCTGTTGTTGAGGAGCACGATCTGCGCGACGGCGCGGGTCGCCTCCGAGCCCGAGCCCATGGAGACGCCGATGTCGGCGTCCTTGAGAGCGAGCACGTCGTTCACTCCGTCGCCCGTCATCGCGACCGTGTGTCCATGGGACTGGAGCGCACCGACCATGTCGCGCTTCTGCTGCGGGGTGACGCGGCCGAACACCGTGTTCTCGTCGAGGGCCTTGGCCATTCCGGCCTGGTCGTCGGGGAGCGTGCGGGCGTCGACCGTGTCCTGGGCGCCCGCGAGGCCCAGCTTCCCGGCGACGGCGCCCACCGACACCGCGTTGTCCCCGGAGATGACCTTCGCGTGGACGCCCTGGTCGGCGAAGTACCGCAACGTGTCGGCCGCGTCGGGCCGCAGCCGCTGCTCCATGGCGACCAGGGCGACGGCCTCGGCGCCCTCCTTGACCGCCGGGTCGTCGAGGTCGCCGCGGGCGCGGGCGAGCAGCAGGACACGCAGGCCCTGGTGGTTGAGCTCCTCGGTCTCGGCGAGCACCGGGTGCCCGGCCGGCAGGAGAACGTCGGGCGCGCCGAGCAGCCACGCGCTGGTGGTGCCGTCGCCCTCGCTGAACGCGGCGCCGCTGTACTTGCGGGCGGAGGAGAAGGGCAGCGACTCGGTGCAGCGCCACTCCTCGCTGTCGGGGTAGGCGTCGATGATCGCCTGGAGCGAGGCGTTGGGCCGCGGGTCGGACTCGCCGAGCGCGCCGAGGACCTTGCGCACGTAGCCCTCGTCTCCGTCGAGCGGGCGCAGCTCGGTGACGTCCATGCCGCCCTCGGTGAGGGTGCCCGTCTTGTCGAGGCAGACGGTGTCGACGCGGGCGAGGCCCTCGATGGCGGGGAGTTCCTGGACGAGGCACTGCTTGCGGCCGAGGCGGATCACGCCGATCGCGAAGGCGACGGAGGTGAGCAGGACGAGCCCTTCGGGGACCATCGGCACGATGCCGCCGACGGTGCGCGCGACGGAGTCCTTGAAGTCGTTCTGCTTGACCACGAGCTGGCTGATGACGAGGCCGATCGCGGTCGGGATCATCATCCAGGTGACGTACTTGAGGATGGTGGAGATGCCGGTGCGCAGCTCGGACTGGACGAGGGTGAAGCGGCTGGCCTCCTCGGCGAGCTGCGCGGCGTAGGCCTCGCGGCCGACCTTCGTGGCGGTGAACGCCCCGCCGCCGGCGACGACGAAGCTGCCGGACATGACCTGGTCGCCGCGGTGTTTGACGACGGGGTCGGCCTCGCCGGTGAGCAGGGACTCGTCGATCTCGAGCCCGTCGGCCTCGGCGCACACGCCGTCCACGACGATCTTGTCGCCCGGCCCGATCTCGATCAGGTCGCCGAGGACGATGGCGGAGGTGGAGATCTCGGTGGCGCGCCCGTCGCGCCGGACCGTCGGTTTGGCCTCGCCGATGACGGCGAGCGAGTCGAGGGTCTTCTTGGCGCGCAGCTCCTGGATGATGCCGATGCCGGTGTTCGCGAGGATGACGTAGCCGAAGAGGCTGTCCTGGAACGGTGCGACGAACAGCATGATCAGCCAGAGGACGCCGATGATCGCGTTGAAGCGCGTGAAGACGTTCGCGCGGATGATCTCGGTGGCGGAGCGGGAGCTGCGGACCGGTATGTCGTTGACCTCGCCGCGCGCGACGCGCTCGGCCACCTCGGCGCTGGTGAGCCCCCTCGCCCGCTGGGGGAGCGGCACCGGGTGGACCGGGTCCAGCTCGGAGCCCGCGTCGATGGGTGTCATGCAAAAGACAGTACGGGCGGATTTGCCGCTTCACCCCTCGGGTGCGCCAAAGATCCGACCCGGGCAGGACATGGAGGGCCGGGGTCCGGTCCCGTGGTGGTACGCGGGCGGCGCGCCGGCCGCTGCCCGGGTGCCGGGCGGGCCGCTATTCGGGTGCCGGGCCCGCTTCGGCGGCCGCGCGCTTGAGCGCCGCGTCGCGCCCCCGTACGTACCAGATGCCGATGAGTCCGAGTCCGGCGCCGGCCAGGCAGGTCCACACCCACCAGGTGTGGCCGTGGTCGTCGAACCAGCCGTAGAACGGCAGCTGCACCAGGAAGAGGACGAACCACAGGATCGTGCCGCCCGTGATGGTGGCGACCACGGGCCCTTCAAGGGGCTCGGGTGCCTCGTGCTTGGGGGTCCACTTCTCCATGGGCCTAGCTTACGAGGAGCACGAAACGACGTCTTCAGTCACCCCGGAACCCTTATGGGTCAAGGGTCTACGCGCGGAGATAGCGAATTCTTGCTCATATGTTCATACTGAAACGGCCTGAGTCTGGCCACTTCTGTTCGTAGAAAACGCCAAACAGCGCCCCCACCAGCACACCGATTCAGAGGTCATCCATGTCCAGCTCGGCCCCCGCCCCGGTCGATCTCATCGAGCCGCCGTCGGCCCCCAAGAACGGCCTCGACCGGTACTTCAAGATCTCCGAGCGGGGCTCGTCGGTCAGCCGGGAGATCCGTGGCGGCTTCGCCACCTTCTTCGCGATGGCCTACATCATCGTGCTGAACCCGATCATTCTCGGCAGCGCGAAGGACATGTACGGGCACCAGCTCGACAACGGCCAGCTGGTCACCGCGACCGCGCTCACCGCCGCCTTCACGACCCTGCTCATGGGTGTCATCGGCAACGTCCCGATCGCGCTCGCCGCGGGCCTCGGCGTGAACACCGTCGTCGCCCTCCAGCTCGCGCCCCGCATGTCGTGGCCCGACGCGATGGGCATGGTCGTCCTCGCGGGCTTCGTCGTGATGCTCCTGGTGGCGACCGGCCTGCGTGAGCGCGTCATGAACGCCGTGCCGCTCGGCCTGCGCAAGGGCATCGCGATCGGTATCGGCCTGTTCATCATGCTGATCGGCCTGGTCGACTCGGGCTTCGTCTCCCGCATCCCGGACGCCGCGCACACCACGGTGCCGCTCCAGCTCGGCAGCGACGGTCACCTCAACGGCTGGCCCGTCCTCGTCTTCGTGCTCGGCGTGCTGCTCACCCTCGCGCTGATCGTGCGCAAGGTGCCGGGCGCCATCCTGATCTCCATCGTCGTCATGACGCTCGTCGCGGTGTTCATCGACGCGGTCGCCAACGTCCCGAGCTGGGGCCTGACGACGCCCAAGTGGCCCGGCAACCCGGTCGAGATGCCGGACTTCGGTCTGGTGGGTCAGGTCAGCCTGTTCGGCGGCTTCAGCAAGGTCGGCCTGCTGACCGGCATCCTCTTCGTCTTCACCGTGCTGCTGTCGTGCTTCTTCGACGCGATGGGCACGATCATGGGCGTCAGCGACGAGGCCAAGCTGACCGACAAGGACGGTCAGATGCCCGGCATGAACAAGGTCCTCTTCATCGACGGCATCGCCGTCGCCGCGGGCGGCGCCTCGTCCTCGTCGGCCACCACCTGCTTCGTGGAGTCCACCGCCGGTGTCGGTGAGGGCGCCCGCACGGGTTTCGCCAACGTGATCACCGGCGGTCTCTTCGCCGTCGCGCTGTTCCTCACGCCGATCGCCACGATGGTCCCGTCCCAGGCCGCCACGCCCGCGCTGCTCGCGGTGGGCTTCCTGATTCTGTCGGGGTCGATCGGCGCCATCGACTGGAGCGACTACACGATCGCCATCCCGGCCTTCGTGACGATGCTGATGATGCCGTTCACGTACTCGATCACCAACGGCATCGGGATGGGCTTCATCAGCTTCACCGTGCTGCGGGTCGCGGCGGGCCGCGCCCGTTCGGTGCCGGTCGCGATGTACATCGTCGCGGCGGTCTTCGCCTTCTACTACCTGATGCCGGCGCTGGGCCTGACCTGAGCGCCCTGACGGGGCGCGGGCAACCGCGCACCCGGCTCCTGACGGCCCGCGGCTCTCACGCGGCCCCGTAGAAAGCCTCTGTCTTCTCGACGGACAGCGCGAAGCGTTCGTCGAAGTCGTCCCGAATGAGCGTCCGGACCACATAGTCCTGGACGCTCATTCCTCTTTTGGCGGCGTGGGTCTTGAGCCGCTCGAGCAGCTCACCGTCTATCCGCAGGCTGAGCACTGTCGATCCCATGCGCAACAGGGTCGCGGGCCCCTGTCCGCCCGCGTGTCACTTTTCGTGGCCGCGTCACTCATATGGGTGACGAAGGGGGTCGGGGAGGATTCGGTGGGCGGAGTCACGGGAACCCGAGTGGTCTTTAGAAAGAGTAATGAGTTAAGCTAAAGACATGCCGGACCTCTCCCATGGCGACGACGCAGCCGCCGTGAACGCCTTGCGCTCAGCGGTGATGCGCCTGTCGCGCCGACTCAAGCACCAGCGGGTCGACGAGTCGCTGAGCCCCACAGAAATGTCGGTGCTCGGCACCCTCGCCCGCTGCGGCAGCGCGACTCCGGGCGAACTCGCCCGCAAGGAGCACGTGCAGCCGCCGTCGATGACCCGCATCGTCGCGCTGCTCGAGGCCAAGGGGCTCGTCCGGCTGGAGCCGCATCCCGAGGACCGGCGACAGAAGGTCGTCACCTCCACCGAGCAGGCCGAGGCCATGCTCGAGGAGAGCCGCCGCAAGCGCAACGCGTGGCTGGCCTCGCTCGTGGAGAACCTGGACGAGGACGAGTGGGCCAAGATCCGCGCCGCCGCCCCCGTCCTGGAGAAGCTCGCCCACTTGTAACCCCTCTGCCATGCCCTTCGGGGCGTCGTCGACCTGCCGTTCACGGCCGCCAAGGAGGCGAACCCGCATTGAGTACGGGACCCGGAGCAGACTCCGCCCCCGCACCAACCGCCCTCGACAAGACCGACCGCCCCCGCAAGAGCTCGATGTTCAGCTCGCTGAAGATCCGTAACTACCGGCTCTTCGCGACCGGGGCCGTCGTCTCCAACACCGGCACCTGGATGGCCCGCATCACCCAGGACTGGCTGGTGCTCAGCATCACCGGCTCCTCGGCGGCCGTGGGTATCACCACCGCCATGCAGTTCCTGCCGATGCTCCTGTTCGGCCTGTACGGCGGCGTCATAGCCGACCGTTTCGCCAAGCGGAACCTGCTGTTCGTCACCCAGGGCGCCATGAGCCTGTCCGGGCTCTTCCTCGCCGCGCTCACCCTCACCGGGAACGTCCAGGTCTGGCACGTCTACCTCGCGGCCTTCTTCACCGGCCTCGTCACCGTCGTCGACAACCCGACCCGCCAGTCCTTCGTCTCCGAGATGGTCGGCCCCGACCAGGTCCGCAACGCGGTCAGCCTGAACTCGGCGAACTTCCAGTCGGCACGCCTGATCGGTCCCGCGGTCGCGAGTGGACTCACCGCTGCCGTCGGTCCGGGCTGGGCGTTCCTCGCCAACGGGCTCTCCTTTCTCGCCCCGCTCACCAGCCTCTGCCTGATGCGCACCCGCGAGCTGCACCACACCCCGCGCGCCCCGCGCGGCAAGGGCCGGCTCCGCGAGGGCCTCGACTACGTCTCCAAGCACCCCGAGCTGATCTGGCCGATCGTCCTCGTCGGCTTCGTCGGCACCTTCGGCTTCAACTTCCCGATCTGGCTGAGTGCCTACGCCGACGACGTCTTCCACGGCGGGGTCGGCATGTACGGCGTGTTCAACACGCTCATGGCCCTCGGCTCACTGGCCGGTGCGCTGCTCGCCGCGCGGCGCCGCTCCACCCGGCTGCGCGTCCTCGCGGGAGCCGCGGTCGGCTTCGGTGTCCTGGAGGTCGTGGCCGCGTTCGCGCCCGACGTCTGGGTCTTCGCGCCGCTGATCGTGCTGCTCGGCATCCTCGGCCTCACGGTCAACGTGACCGCGAACTCGTCCGTCCAGATGGCCACCGACCCCGAGATGCGGGGCCGCGTCATGTCCCTGTTCATGATGGTGTTCACGGGCGGTACGCCGCTCGGCGGGCCCCTGTTCGGCTGGATCGCCGACCAGTACGGGGTCAGGATCAGCTTCGCGCTCGGCGGCCTCGTGTGCGCCACGGCCGCGGTCGGCGTCGGACTGATGCTGGCCCGCGCCGCGAACCTGCGGCTCAAGCTCGACCTGCGCCGCGGACAGCAGCACGTGCAGTTCGTACCGCGCGAGCAGCTGGCCACGGCGGCGTGAGCCGAGGGGGCTGACCGTCAGACGCGCCGGGCCAGGACCTGGCCCGGCCAGACGCCGTCGGGCCCGATGAACGTCTCGGTGCGGACGAAGCCGTTCGCCTCGTAGAACGCGACGAGCTTGCCGTCGTCGCCCGCGTAGCAGTCGACGCGCAGGAGGGCGACGCCCGCCCTGCGCGTCTCCTGTACGGCGTGGGCGAGCAGCGCGGCGCCCGCCCCGCTGCCGTGCCGGGCCGCGAGCAGATGGACGTAACGCTCGGGCTCGCCGGCCGGCTCCACGTACGAGCCGGGTCCCTCGGAGAGCGTGAGCGTGCCGACCGGGGTGCCGTCGACCTCCGCGAGCCAGGGCTGGCCTGCGGCCACGTACTCCTCGACCATCGCCACGGCCCGCGGACGCTGTGACCACGGTCTCTCGCCCCACTGCCCCGTCCGCCCCTGTGACACCAGCCACTCCATGGCCCCGTCGAACAGGCCGACTATGGCGGGGATGTCCGCTGTGCTGCCCTTTCTGATCTCCATACGGGGACACTAACCCCGTGAGACTTTTCGCAGCAGTGCTTCCGCCGGACGAGGCTCTGGCCGAACTGGAGCGCGCCGTCGACCAGTTGACGGGTTCCGGGGATTCCGAAGGTCTGCGGTGGACCGGCCGGCCCGGCTGGCACTTCACGCTGGCCTTCTACGGCGAGGTGCCCGACGAGACCGTGCCCGAGCTGTCGCGGCGCCTGGAACGGGCCGCCGCCCGCACCGCGCCCTTCCCGCTCGCCCTGCGCGGCGGCGGGCACTTCGGGAACCGGGCCCTGTGGGTGGGCGCGGACGGTGACGTGGCGGCGATGCGGCGGCTCGCCGAGCGGGCCGGGGCCGCGGCCCGCAAGGCCGGCCTCGACACGGAGGAGCACCGCCACTACCGGCCGCACCTCACGCTGGCCCGTGGCTCCGGCGCCGTCCGCCTCACGCCGTACGCGGCCGCCCTCGACACGTTCGCCGGTGAACAGTGGACGGTCGGCGAGCTGGCTCTCGTCCGCAGCCGGCTGCCGACCTCCGGGGTGCGCGGCGAGCGGCCCCGCTACGAGAAGGTCGGCGGCTGGCCTCTTTCGGCCACGGGTTAACCTCGAAGCGTGGACCCGAAGAGCCGTAACCGGATCATGGCCGTTGTGCTGGTGCTGATGTTCGCCGTCGTCGCAGTGGCGGCCGCGGTCGGAAAGTGACCGCGGCCGCTCCGCGCCGTACCCGCAGCCGCACTGCCGTCAGGCCGCGTGAGGCCCCCGCTCTACCAGGCGAACGCCTCCGGTGAAGGGCCCGGGCCGGGGAAGATCTCGTCCAGACCCGTGAGGACCTCCTCGCTCAGTTCCAGCTCGACCGCGCGCAGCGCCGAGTCGAGCTGCTCCGAGGTGCGCGGGCCGACGATGGGCCCGGTGACGCCGGGACGGGTCAGCAGCCACGCCAGCGCCGCCTCGCCGGGCGCGAGGCCGTGCTTGTCGAGCAGGTCCTCGTAGGCCTGGAGCTGGGCGCGCGTCTCCGGGTTCGCGAGCGCGTCCGCGGCGCGGCCGCTCGCGCGGCGCCCGCCCTCGACCTCCTTCTTGATGACCCCGCCCAGCAGACCGCCGTGCAGCGGCGACCAGGGGATGACCCCGAGGCCGTACTCCTGCGCGGCCGGGATGACCTCCATCTCCGCGCGGCGCTCCGCGAGGTTGTAGAGGCACTGCTCGCTGACGAGCCCGAGGCGGCCGCGCGCGGCCGCCTTCTCGTTGGCCTGGGCGATCTTGTAGCCGGGGAAGTTCGACGATCCGGCGTACAGGATCTTGCCCTGCTGGATCAGGACGTCGACGGCCTGCCAGATCTCCTCGAAGGGGGTCTCGCGGTCGACGTGGTGGAACTGGTAGATGTCGATGTAGTCCGTCCCCAGCCGCTTGAGGCTGGCCTCGACGGCGCGGCGGATGTTGACCGCGGAGAGCTTGTCGTGGTTGGGCCAGGGCGAATCGGTGCCCGAGCCGGCCATGTTGCCGTAGACCTTCGTGGCCAGGACCGTCTTGTCCCGCCGGTCGCCGCCCTGGGCGAACCAGCTGCCGATGATCTCCTCGGTACGGCCCTTGTTCTCGCCCCAGCCGTAGACGTTGGCGGTGTCGAAGTAGTTGATCCCCGAGGCCAGCGCCGTGTCCATGATCGCGTGGCTGTCGGCCTCGTCGGTCTGCGGACCGAAGTTCATCGTGCCGAGAACGAGCCGGCTGACCTTGAGTCCTGTGCGTCCGAGCTGCGTGTACTTCATGAGTCCCCAGCCAACGGCGTGGAGTGGACTCTAGGCAAGGCCCCCGGGCCGGGCGTTCAGCGGACCCCACGCCTGCCGCATCGCCCGCGCGAACGTGTTTGCGAGCTTGCGCTCGCCGCTCGCGTTCGGGTGCGTGCCGTCGTACGTGTCCACATGGATGTCGTACGACTCCGGCACGGACGCGAGGAGCAGGGGGGAGCGGCCCGAGTCGAGGTCGGCGACGGCCTTCGCGAGGAGCGTGTTGAAGTGCGCGACCTCCGCGGCGAACGGCGCGTCCGTCTCGGCGCGCACGTTCGGGATGACCGGCAGCAGGACCATCCGCACCCGCGGGTTCGCGGCGCGGGCGCCGGCGACGAAGCGGCGCACGTTCTGCGCGGTCTGCTCCGCGTTCGTGTAGAAGCCGAGATCGATCAGGCCGAGCGAGATGAGCAGGACGTCGGTGCGGGCGAGCGCGACCGCCTCCTCGATGACGGGCGCCATGTGCAGCCAGCCCTCGCCCCAGCCCGCGAGGTGGGCGCGCGGGAACGCGGGGTCCGCGTCCGCGTAGTCGTGCGACACCGCGGCGTTCGCCGTCTTGTCGTAGAGCGTCTCGCGCGGCCCGGCGATCTCGAACGCGCCGTCGCCGTACGCGGCCCGCAGATGCTGCCACATCCGGTAACGCCAGGTGAGTTCGCCCGCGCTGCCTATCGTCATCGAGTCGCCGACGAATGTGAACCTGAGCATCCGCTCATCATCGCGGATCACGGGCGGGCGGAGTGTGTGACGCTGAGCACGCCCTGGCAAGCTGGGGGCATGCGTTCGTTTCTGGGTGCGGCCGGAGCCGCCGTCGTTCTCGCGTTCGGTGCCACCGCCCCCGCCGTGGCGGACGACCCCGGCAGCGACGGGTTCACCATCAAGGACCCGCGCATCACCGAGTCCAGCGGCCTCGCCGCGTCCCGGATCCACCCGGGCATCTACTGGACCCACAACGACAGCAGCGACGGCGCCTACCTGTACGCGATCGACGGCAGGACCGGAAAGACCGTCGCCACCCTCACCCTGACCGGCGTCGGTGCCCCGCGCGACGTCGAGGCCATCTCCCTCGGGCCCGACAACAACCTGTACGTCGGCGACATCGGCGACAACCTCGGCGGCAAGTGGTCCCACGTGTGGATCTACAAGCTGCCGGAGCCGAAGGAGCTGCGCGACCAGACCGTGCGGGCGACGCAGTTCACCGTGCAGTACGCGGACGGGCCCCGCAACGCCGAGGCGCTGATGGTCCATCCGAAGACCGGACGCGTCTACATCGCCGAGAAGAACGAGGACGGCGGCGGCCTCTACGAGGGCCCCCGGAACCTGTCCGCGTCGGGCACGAACGTCTTCCGCCGTGTCGGTGACATCGACCTGTGGGTGACGGACGGAGCGTTCTCGCCCGACGGCGAGCACCTCGCCCTGCGCGGCTACTTCGGCGGGATCTCGTACGCCTGGAAGAACGGCAAGCCCGAGCGTGAGGGGCAGTTGAACGTGCCGATGCAGCCCCAGGGCGAGTCCGTCACGTACACCGCGGACGGGAAGACACTGCTCTACGGGAGCGAGGGCCGGGGCAGTTCGGTGGAGCCCGTACAGGTCGACGACGGGTCCGGCGGGGACGCGAAGTCGCCCTCGGGAAGCGGTGACGCGGGCGACGGACCCATCGACACGGGCCTCAGCGCGAGCGCGGTCGGGCTCGTCGTCGTGGTCATCGCCGTCTTCGGGATCGGGCGGCTGCTGAGGCGGCCGAAGAAGTAGCGCGCCCGGGGCGGGCACTCCCCGGGCGCTCTGTCCCCTTCTACGCCGATGGGGCGCCCGGCGGAAGTGCCGGGCGCCCCATCGGCGTAGAACCGGTGTGACTAGAGCTTCTCGATCACGTAGTCGATGCACTTCGTCAGTGCCTCGACGTCCGCCGGGTCGATCGCCGGGAACATCGCGACGCGCAGCTGGTTGCGGCCCAGCTTGCGGTAGGGCTCCGTGTCGACGATGCCGTTGGCGCGCAGCACCTTGGCGACCGCGGCCGCGTCGATCTCGTCCGAGAAGTCGATCGTGCCGATGACCTGCGAACGCTTCGCCGGGTCCGTGACGAACGGCGTCGCGTGCTTCGAGTCCTCGGCCCAGCTGTACAGGCGCGTCGAGGAGTCCTTGGTGCGGGCCGTCGTCCAGGCCAGACCGCCCTGGCTGTTCATCCACTCCAGCTGCTCACCGAGCAGGAACAGCGTCGCGAGCGCCGGGGTGTTGTACGTCTGGTTCTTGCGGGAGTTGTCGATCGCCGTCGGCAGCGAGAAGAACTCCGGGATGTGGCGGCCCGACGCGTGGATGCGCTCGGCGCGCTCCAGGGCGGCCGGCGAGAACGCCGCCAGCCACAGGCCGCCGTCCGACGCGAACGACTTCTGCGGAGCGAAGTAGTAGACGTCCGTCTCGGCGATGTCGACGGGCAGACCGCCGGCGCCGGAGGTCGCGTCGACGAGGACGAGGGCGCCCTCGTCGGCACCCGCCACGCGCTTGATCGGGGCGGCGACACCGGTGGAGGTCTCGTTGTGCGTGAGGCCGTACACGTCGACGCCCGCCTCGGCCTGCGGCTCGGGGTGCGTGCCGGGCTCGGAGGCGATGACGGTCGGCTCGGCCAGCCACGGGGCCAGCTTCGAGGCCTTCGCGAACTTGGACGAGAACTCACCGAAGTTCAGGTGCTGCGACTTGTTCTCGATCAGGCCGTGCGTCGCCACGTCCCAGAAGGCGGTGGAGCCGCCGTTGCCCAGGATCACCTCGTAGCCGTCGGGGAGCTGGAAGAGGTCCTTGACCCCTTCGCGCACCCGGCCGACCAGGTTCTTCACCGGGGCCTGGCGATGGGAGGTGCCGAGCAGGGACGTGCCGGTGGCGGCCAGGGCGTCCAGCGCCTCCGTGCGCACCTTGGAGGGGCCCGCGCCGAAACGTCCGTCGGCGGGCTTGATGTCAGCGGGAATCTGGATCTCAGCCACGGGGCGAGCCTAGCGGCTCGCCGGCACCGGGATTCACCATGTCCGTCCGGTGAGACTCACGCCCCGGGGCTTCACCCCGGACCCCGGTGCTCGAACACCGGACGGACCGTCCGCGTGTCCGGCGATCCGCGTCAGCGACGAAGCCGTACCGGCAGCTCGAACAGGTCGTTCTGGGTCACCACCGGCTTGTGGCGCAGGGCCGTGGGCGGGACGGCGAGGGAGAGGCCGGGGAAGCGGGCGTAGAGCGCGGGCAGCGCCACCGCCGCCTCCAGGCGGGAGAGCGCCGCGCCCGGGCACACGTGCGGGCCGTGGCCGAACGAGATGTGGCGGTTCGGGGAGGTGCGTGTGATGTCGAAGTCACCCGCGCTGGGGCCGTGGGCGGCCTCGTCCCGGCCGATCGCCCCGTACGACACGATCAGCGCCTCGCCTTTCGCGATCACCTTGTCGCCGACCGGTACGTCCTCGGCGGCGAAGCGGATCAGGACGTGCGACGTCGGTGTGGAGTGGCGCAGCGTCTCCTCGACCACGGCCTCCCACGGCACCTCGCCGGAGAGGACCCGGGCGAGCTGTCCGGGGTGGGCGGACAGGTTCACCACGGCGTTGACGATCAGCGAGATCGTCGTCTCGTGGCCCGCCGCGACCATGAGCTGGAGCGTGGAGACGATCTCCTCGTCGGTGAGCCGGTCGCCGTCGTCGCCCGCCGCCAGGATCAGCGCGCTCGTCAGGTCGTCGCCGGGCTCGGCGCGCCGGGCGGCGACCGTGGCCGCCATGATCCCGGCCAGCTCCGTCAGCGTCGCGACGACCTCCGCCGGCGGGGTCTGCGTCGAGAAGAACTTCTCGAACAGGACCTTCAGGCGGGGCAGCGCCGAGTCGTCGATGCCCATCAGGTCGGCGATCACGTACATGGGGAGGGGGTAGGCGAACGCGGCCTTGAGGTCGACGGTGGCGCCGTCCTCGGGCAGGGCGTCCAGGAGTTCCTCGGTGCGCCGCGCGATCCGGTCGCGCATCAGCTCCACCCGACGGGGCGTCAGCGCCTGTGCCACGAGCGTGCGCAGCCTGCGGTGCTCCTCGCCGTCGACCGTCAGCATGGAACGGCCCGGGTTGGCGAGGCCGATCAGCGGCCAGTCGGCCGGGATCTCGCCGCGCCGCCACGCGTCCCACACCTCGATGTCCTTCACCAGGCGCCGGTCGGTGAGGAGTTGACGTGCCTCCGCGTGGTGCGTGACGGCCCATACGGGTACGCCGCCCGGCAGCTCCGCCTCGGCGAGGGGCCCCGCGGCGCGCAGTGCTGCGCTCTCGGCGTCGAGGTCGGTGACGAACGGGTCGAGGGCTATGCGGGGCATAGGAGTTGCTCCTGTCGTGGCGAACTGTCGTCGTTCCCGGGGGAGATGCATGCTGGGGGACATGGCTGGCACCGTGGGAAACCAGGATCCGGAAGGTATCGCGAGGGCGTTGCGCGGCGTCGTGCGCGGGGAGGTCGACTTCTCCGCGGCCGCGCGGGCCCTGATGACCATGGACGCGTCGAACTACCGAAGAGTTCCCGTCGGTGTCGTGGCGCCGCGCGACGCCGAGGACGTGGCGGCCGCGCTCGCGGTCTGCCGGGAGCACGGGGTGCCGGTCGTGGCACGCGGGGGCGGCACGTCGATCGCGGGGCAGGCGACCGGGACGGGCGTCGTCATGGACTTCACGCGGCACATGAACCGGATTGTGGACGTCGACCCGGACGCGCGAACCGCCGTGGTGCAGCCGGGAGTTGTGCTCGACAGGCTCCAGGAGGCGGCCGCACCGCACGGTTTGCGGTTCGGGCCCGACCCCTCCACGCACAGTCGGTGCACGCTCGGCGGGATGATCGGGAACAACTCGTGCGGGTCGCATTCGGTGGCCTATGGAACGACAGCTGACAATATCTGTTCGCTGTCATCTGTCATCTGTCAATCCAACGGTGATATCCGTCAGCGCACTCTGGCCCGAGGCTGGCAAGGCGCCCCCGACGGCCTCCGCCCCCTGATCGAGGGCGAGTTGGCGCTCCTGCGCACCGGATTCCCCGACCTGCCGCGCCGTATCTCCGGGTACGCCGCCGACGCCCTGCTTCCCGAGAACGGTGTCGACCTCGCCCGTTTCCTCTGCGGTACCGAAGGCACCCTCGGCCTCGTCACCGAGGCGACCGTCCGGCTCGTCGAGTCGCCACACGCGCGTGCCCTCGCGGTGCTCGCCTACGCCGACGAGAGCGCCGCCGCCGAGGCCGCCGCGGGGCTCCTGCCGCACAAGCCGCTCACCGTCGAGGGCATGGCCGCCGACCTCGTACGGGAACAGGCGGGCCTGCCGAAGGGCGGTGCCTGGCTGTTCGTCGAGACCGGCGGTGACACCCCGGCACAGGCACGCGCGCATGCCGAGGCGATCGTGCGGGCCGCGGCCGACGGCACCACGGACTCCCTCATCGTCGACGACCCCGCGGGCCGGCGCGCCCTGTGGCGCATCCGCGAGGACGCCTCCGGTACCGCGACCCGTATGCCCGACGGCACCGAGGCCTGGCCCGGCTGGGAGGACTGCGCCGTGCCGCCCGCCCGCCTCGGCCCGTATCTGCGGGACTTCCGGGGGCTCCTGTCGCAGCACGGCCTGCGCGGCACCCCGTACGGGCACTTCGGCGACGGCTGCATCCACGTACGCATCGACTTCGACCTGCTCAGCCGGACCGGCGTGCGGCGCTTTCGGCGCTTCTCCGAGGATCTCGCCGAACTCGTCGTCGCGCACGGCGGATCGCTGTCCGGGGAGCACGGCGACGGGCAGGCCCGCGCCGAACTCCTGCCGAAGATGTACGGGCCCGAACTGGTGGACCTCTTCGCGCGGATCAAGGACGTGTGGGACGCGGAGGGCCTCCTCAACCCCGGCGTCCTCGTGCGCCCCGCCCGCCTCGACGAGAACCTGCGCTTCGACGTCCTGCCGCGCGGCCCCGTCGACGTCGAGTTCGCCTACCCGCACGACGGCGGCGACTTCTCCGCCGCCGTACGGCGCTGCGTCGGCGTGGCCAAGTGCCGTACGGAATCAGCCCCTTCGGGGGGCGTCATGTGTCCGTCGTTCCGGGTGACCGGCGAGGAGGCGCACTCCACGCGCGGGCGCGCGCGCCTGCTGCACGAGATGCTCGCCGGCGAGGTCGTCACGGACGGCTGGCAGTCCACGGAGGTACGGGACGCGCTCGACCTGTGCCTGTCGTGCAAGGGGTGCCGTACGGACTGCCCGGTCGGCGTCGACATGGCCACGTACAAGGCGGAGTTCCTGCACCACCACTACGACGGCCGCAGGAGGCCCGCGGCGCACTACTCCATGGGGTGGCTGCCACGCTGGCTGCGTCTCGTGCAGCACGCGCGCGCGGCGGGCGTCGTCAACACCCTCGCGCGGGTGGGGCCGTTGGCCGCGCTCGGCAAGCGGCTCGGCGGGATCGCATCGGAGCGGAGCATTCCGCGGGTGGCCCCCGAGACGTTCAGCGCGTGGTGGCGGCGGGACCTGCGGCGCAAGGTGCGAGTGGCCCGGCAGGGCGGCGCGGCGCGGTTCCGCGGTGACGGGCCGGAGGTGGTCCTGTGGCCGGACACGTTCACGGAGCACCTCGCGCCGCAGGTCGGACAGGCCGCCGTGCGGGTCCTGGAAGACGCGGGGCTCTCCGTCCTGCTGCCCCCGACGCACGCCTTCGACCACAGGCCGGACGGGCTCTCGGCGGTCGCCGGGCTCCTCCCGTCGCGCCGCGGCCGCGTCTGCTGCGGCCTCACCTACGTCTCCACGGGCCAGCTCGACCGCGCCCGCGCCGTCCTGCGCCGCACCCTCGACCTGATGCGGCCGGTCATCGACTCGGGCCTGCCCGTCGTCGTCCTGGAGCCGAGCTGCGCCGCCGCGCTGCGCACCGACCTGCCGGAACTGCTGTCGGACGATCCGCGCGCCCGGCGGCTCGCCGACTCGGTCCTCACGTTCGCCGAGGCCCTGGAGCGGCTCGCCCCGCACTGGGACCCGCCTCGCGTCGACCGCCCCGCCGTCGGCCAGACCCACTGCCACCAGCACGCGGTCCTCGGCGACGCCGCCGAGCGCCGTCTGCGCGAACGGGCGGGCCTGGACGGCGAGCTGAGCGGCGGTTGCTGCGGCCTCGCGGGCAACTTCGGCTTCGAGGAGGGGCATTACGACGTGTCGGTGGCCTGCGCACAGGAGCAGCTCCTGCCCGCCGTCCGCGCCGCCGACGACGGCGCGGTGGTCCTCGCGGACGGCTTCTCGTGCCGCACGCAGCTGGAGCAGCTGGAGAGGGAAGGGGGCAGGCCGGGGCGGCACCTGGCGGAGGTCCTCGCGGAGGCGCTGGGGACTGCTCCGTAGGGCGCGCTCCGTCGCGCGGCGCGACTTCGTGGGGCGGCGCTCCGTGGGCGCTTTCCCTCGCACGGCACGTGCCGTCGCGCGGCGCGACTTCGCGGGTCTCGTGGGCGCGTCCCGTCGGACGGTAGGTCTCTTCGGGGCACTCGGTACGGCGCGTTCCGTCGCCGGACGGCGCGGCGTCCTGTGTCGCTCGGTGGATCGCGCGGCCGGACGGCACGACCTCCCGTGTCGCCGGGCGGCGCGACCTCCTGGGTCAGTCCGCGGCCCGCGTCCCGTCGGACGGCACCACCTCGTGGGCGAGTCGGACCAGGTCCCGTACGGCGGGGTGGCGTGGGCCGTCGCGCCAGGCGAGGACGACGGGCAGGTCGGGGGCGTCGGTCAGCGGGACGTAGACGACGCCCGGGTGCGGGTGCATGCCGGGAGTGGCCGTCGTCGTGACGCCCACCGCGCGGTCGGCGGCGATGGCCGCGAGCCAGTCGTCCGTGTTCGCCACGGTGATCGTCGCGGTCGGCCGGGCGGCGGGCGGCCAGAGGTCGAGGGCGGTGGTGCCGGAGACGGTGTTCACGGCGATGGTGTGGCCGCAGAGATCGGCGAGCGTGAGCGCGCGGCGCGGGGCGAGGGGGCTGTCGGACGGTACGGCCGCCACCCGGCTCTCCGTGTGCAGGAGCTCGGTGATCAGGCCGGGCGCGGCCACGGGCCCGCGCAGCAGGGCGACGTCGACGGCGCCGCGGGTCAGTCCGGCCGTGCGGTCGTCGATGCGCAGGAGTTCGAGGGGCACGTCGGGGTACCGCTCGCGCCACCGCCGCAGCAGGGGCGTGGTGTACGGGCCCGCCGCCGACCAGGCGTGCCCGAGCCGCAGCGGGCGCCGCACGGCGCGGACGGAGTCCAGGGCGTCCTCGAACGCGGCGACGGCGGCCGCCGCGCTCTCCTGGAACGCGCGCCCTTCGGCGGTCAGGGCGAGATGGTGGGTGGAGCGGTCCACGAGCCGTACGCCGAGCGCGTCCTCGAGGGTCGCGAGGGTGCGCGAGACGGCGGGCTGGGTGAGACGGAGCCGGGCGGCGGCGCGTGTGACGTTGCCCTCCTCGGCGATGGCGAGGAAGCAGCGCAGATGGCGCAGCTCCAGCGAGTGGAGGGCGTGGGGACCGCTCATGTCTGCGGAGCATAACGGGAGCGCAGTCGGCATTTCACGGACCGCGAGGGGCGGTCTTAGCGTGGCAGACGGGGTTGCGTCGCACGGAATGTACGGGCGAGGGAGCGTCAGTCGTAAAGGGGGTCCACGATCATGACGTGGTGTACTACCTTGGACGATGAAGTCCACCCTATTGAACTGTGAGGGGTGGCGGTGAAAGGGAAGGCTCAGACGTGAACGTCTCACGGACCGACCGGGCGGCGACCGGCGCCGACGCGGCGTCCGCCGCACTGGTGCAGCCGGAGGCCGCGGTGGCGCAGCCGGAGGTGGCGGGCGCTCCCGCCGCGCCCGAGGGTGCCGCGCCGAACGGCTCCCGCTGGGGTGCGCTCGGCCCGGTCGGACTCGTGCTCGGCGGCTGCGTGTCGGTGCAGTTCGGTGCGGCCGTCGCGGTCACCCTGATGCCGCGCGCCGGCGCGGTGGGCGTGGTCACCCTGCGGCTGTTCTTCGCTGCGATCGTGCTGCTCATCGTGTGCCGGCCGAAGCTGCGCGGCCACTCGCGCGCCGACTGGGGCACCGTCGTCGCCTTCGGCGTGGCCATGGGCGGCATGAACATGCTCTTCTACCAGGCGGTGGAGCGGATCCCCCTGGGCCCGGCCGTCACCCTGGAGGTGCTCGGCCCGCTCGCCCTGTCGGTCTTCGCCTCCCGCCGTCTGGTCAACGCCGTCTGGGCCGGTCTCGCGCTCTGCGGCGTCTTCCTCCTCGGCGGGGGCGGCTTCGGCGGACTCGACCTGGTGGGCGCGGCTTTCGCCGTCTCGGCGGGCGGCATGTGGGCGGCGTACATCGTCTTCAGCGCCCGTACGGGGCGCAGGTTCCCCCAGGCGGACGGGCTCGCCCTCGCGATGGCGGTCGCGGCCGTGCTCTGCCTGCCGCTCGGCATCGCGGAGTCCGGCTCGAAGCTCGTCGTGCCGACGACGCTGGCACTCGGCGCGGCCGTCGCCGTCATGTCCTCGGTCCTCCCGTACACCCTCGAACTCCTCGCGCTGCGCCGCATGCCCGCGTCCACCTTCGCGGTCATGATGAGCCTCGAACCGGCCATCGCCGCGCTCGCCGGATTCCTCATCCTCGACCAGGCCATGTCCGCCGTCGGCGCCCTGGCGATCGCCCTGGTCATCGCGGCCAGCATCGGCGCGGTGCGCACGCAGGTGGGCCGGGGGCGGGCGAAGGTGCCCGAGCTGGAGGTCAGGGACGTGCCCGCGCCGGAGGGCGAGGCAACGCCCGCGCCGGAGACCCGGTAAGCAGAAGCGGGCCGCAGCGGGCCGCAGCGGGCCGAAGCAGGCCGCGGGTCACGCTGGTCGGCGCGCGGGTGCGGCGGACGTCGGTGGAGGGCTGAGCGCAGTCCCCGACGTCCGCCGCAGCCGTTTCGCATCGCCTTCCCCCGACCCATTCTCATACAAGCACGCTTGATTGTTTCTCCGGGCGCTGCCATGCTCCGGGGCACGCCGTCGTGCCCCGAGGGGAGCGCATCGTGTCCGACCCGTTGGCCGTGCTCGAGGATCTGCGCAGTGAGAGCGCCGAACTCGACCGGATCGTCAGTGAGCTGAGCGAGGACCGATGGGCCCTCGCCACGCCCGCGCCCGGCTGGAGCGTGGCCCACCAGATCGCGCATCTGGCCTGGACCGACCACTCCGCCCTGCTCGCCGTCACGGACGCCGACGCCTTCGCCGCCCTCGTGCGGGAAGCCCTCGCCGCACCCGACGCCTTCGTCGACGCGGGGGCGGAGGAGGGGGCCGCGCTGCCGCCCGCCGAACTGCTCGCCCGCTGGCGCGCGGGCCGCGAGGGGCTGCTCAGGGCCCTGGCCGCCGCTCCCGCGGGAACGCGCTTCCCCTGGTACGGGCCACCCATGTCGGCCGCCTCCATGGCGACGGGCCGCCTCATGGAGACCTGGGCCCATGGGCAGGACGTGGCCGACGCGCTGGGCGTCGCACGGCGGCCCAGCGACCGGCTGCGGCATGTGGCCCGCATCGGGATCCGGGCCCGCGACTTCGCCTTCTCCGTACGCGGGCTGACGCCGCCCGCCGAGGAGTTCCGCGTCGAACTGGCCGCCCCCTCGGGCGACCTGTGGACGTACGGGCCCGAGGACGCGGCGCAGCGCGTGACGGGATCCGGGCTCGGCTTCTGTCTTCTGGTGACGCAGCGGGCGCATCGCGACGACGTCGACGTACGGGCGGAAGGAGCCGACGCCGACCGGTGGCTGGACATCGCCCAGGCCTTCGCGGGACCGCCGGGGACGGGGCGCGCGGCGAAGGGCGCCGGACGGTGACCGGGGACGTACTGCGCATAGGCAACGCCTCCGGCTTCTACGGAGACCGCTTCGACGCCCTGCGCGAGATGCTCGAAGACGGCCCCCTCGACGTCCTGACCGGCGACTACCTCGCCGAACTGACCATGCTCATCCTGGGCCGCGACCGCCTGAAGGACCCCGCGCGCGGCTACGCCCGCACGTTCCTTCGCCAGCTGGAGGAGACCCTCGGCACGGCGCTCGACCGGGGCGTGCGGATCGTCACGAACGCGGGCGGGCTCAATCCGGCCGGACTCGCCGGGGCCGTGAGGGAGTTGGCGGACCGGCTCGGCCTCCACGCGCGCGTGGCGCACGTCGAGGGCGACGACCTGTCCCCGGGCGGGCGCTTCCCGGGGGCCCTCACCGCCAACGCCTACCTCGGCGGCGCCGGGATCACCGCCTGCCTCGCCGCCGGCGCCGACATCGTGGTCACCGGCCGCGTCACCGACGCCGCCCTGGTCACCGGGCCCGCGGTCTGGCGCTTCGGATGGGAGCAGGACGCGTACGACCGCCTCGCGGGGGCCGTCGTCGCCGGGCACATCCTGGAGTGCGGGACCCAGGCGACGGGCGGCAACTACTCCCGCTTCGCCGGGCGCGCCCGCGATCTGCGGCGCCCCGGCTTCCCCCTCGCCGAACTCCACGCGGACGGCTCCTGCGTCATCACCAAGCACCCCGGCACGGGCGGGCTCGTGACCGTGGGGACGGTGACGGAACAGCTCCTCTACGAGACCGCCGGCGCCCGGTACGCCGGACCCGACGTGACGGCGAGGCTGGACACCGTACGGCTCACGCAGGAGGCCCCGGACCGCGTCCGCGTCGACGGCGTACGAGGCGAGGCGCCGCCCCCCACCCTCAAGGTCGGCCTCAACCGGCTCGGCGGCTTCCGCAACGAGGTCGTGTTCGTGCTGACCGGTCTCGACATCGAGGCCAAGGCGACGCTCGTACGGGAGCAGATGGACGAGGCGTTCGACCGGGCCAAGTCCCGCCCCGCGCAGGTGGCGTGGGAGCTGGCACGCACGGATCGGGCGGACGCGGACACCGAGGAGACGGCGAGCGCGCTGTTGCGGCTCGTCGTCCGGGACGGCGACGCGGACACGGTGGGCCGCACCCTCAGCAGCGCCGCGGTCGAGCTGGCCCTCGGCAGCTACCCCGGCTTCCACGTCACGGCCCCGCCGGGCAAGGGTGCGCCGTACGGGGTGTTCGAGGCGGCGTACGTGGACCGGGCTGACGTCGACCACGTGGCGGTACTGCCGGACGGGGAGCGGAAGGTGCTCCCGTACGACGGTGCCGTCCGCGCCCTCGTGGACGTGGCCGCACCACCCCTGCCCGCGCCTCTGCCCCCCGGCCCCACCCGGCGCGCTCCCCTCGGCCTCGTCGCGGGCGCCCGCAGCGGCGACAAGGGCGGGGACGCGAACGTGGGGGTGTGGGTGAACGGCAGCGGTGACGGTGACGGCAACGGGGGCGGGGGCGGGGGCGGGTCAGTCGACGGGTCCGGCGACGGGTCCGGCGATGGGACCGGCGATGGGTCCGGCGATGGGGATGAGGCCTGGCGGTGGCTCGTCCATGAACTGACAGCTGACAGATTTCAGAGTCTGATATCTGAAAGTCGTCATCTGACAGTTGTCCGGCACGTGCTGCCCAACCTCCGCGCCCTCAACTTCACCGTCACCGGCCTCCTCGGCCAGGGCGTCGCCTCCCGGCACCGTTTCGATCCTCAGGCCAAGGGGCTCGGCGAGTGGCTGCGCTCCCGTCATCTGGACATACCGGAGGTCCTCTTGTGACCGTTCTCGCCTCGGCTCTGGACGTCGGCGGTGCCGACTTCGCCGCTCACCGCGAGGCCATGCTCGGCAAACTCGACGCGCTCGACGCCGAGCACGCCAAGGCGCTCGCGGGCGGGGGTGAGAAATACGTCCAACGGCACCGCGAGCGCGGCAAGTTGCTCGCCCGCGAACGGATCGAGCTGCTCCTCGACCCCGACACCCCCTTCCTCGAACTCTCCCCCCTCGCGGCCTGGGGCAGTGACTACACCGTCGGTGCCTCCCTGGTCACGGGGATCGGGGTCGTCGAGGGCGTCGAGTGCCTGATCACCGCGAACGATCCGACGGTGCGCGGCGGAGCCAGTAACCCGTGGTCCCTGAAGAAGGCCCTGCGCGCCAACGAGATCGCGTTCGCCAACCGGCTGCCCTGCATCAGCCTCGTCGAGTCCGGTGGCGCCGACCTGCCGTCCCAGAAAGAGATCTTCATCCCGGGCGGCGGCATCTTCCGCGACATCACGCGCCTGTCCGCCGCCGGGATCCCCACCGTCGCCGTCGTCTTCGGCAACTCCACCGCCGGCGGCGCGTACATCCCCGGCATGTCCGACCACGTGATCATGGTCAAGGAGCGGGCGAAGGTCTTCCTCGGCGGGCCGCCCCTGGTGAAGATGGCGACCGGTGAGGAGAGTGACGACGAGTCGCTCGGCGGCGCCGGGATGCACGCCCGTACGTCCGGGCTCGCCGACTACTTCGCGCTCGACGAGCGGGACGCGATCCGGCAGGCCCGCCGCGTCGTCGCCCGCCTCAACCACCGCAAGGCGTACGGGGATCCACAGGGTGTGGAGCCGCCCAAGTACGACAGCGACGAACTCCTCGGCATCGTGCCCGGCGACCTCAAGGTCCCCTTCGACCCGCGCGAGGTCATCGCCCGGATCGTGGACGGCTCCGACTTCGACGAGTTCAAGCCGCTGTACGGGTCGAGCCTCACGACCGGCTGGGCGTCGCTGCACGGCTATCCGATCGGCATCCTCGCCAACGCCCAGGGCGTCCTGTTCAGCGAGGAGTCGCAGAAGGCCGCCCAGTTCATCCAGCTCGCCAACCAGCGCGACATCCCGCTCCTGTTCCTGCACAACACCACCGGCTACATGGTCGGCAAGGAGTACGAGCAGGGCGGCATCATCAAGCACGGCTCGATGATGATCAACGCCGTCAGCAACAGCCGGGTGCCGCACCTGTCCGTCCTCATGGGCGCCTCCTACGGCGCCGGGCACTACGGGATGTGCGGGCGGGCCTTCGACCCCCGCTTCCTGTTCGCCTGGCCGAGCGCCAAGTCGGCCGTGATGGGGCCGCAGCAGCTCGCCGGTGTCCTGTCGATCGTGGCCCGCCAGTCCGCCGCCGCGAAGGGCCGGCCCTACGACGACGAGGCGGACGCCGCGCTGCGCGCGATGGTGGAGCAGCAGATCGAGTCCGAGTCCCTGCCGATGTTCCTTTCCGGGCGCCTGTACGACGACGGGGTCATCGACCCGCGCGACACCCGGACCGTGCTCGGCCTGTGTCTGTCCGCGATCCACACGGCGCCCGTGGAGGGCGCGCGCGGTGGATTCGGCGTGTTCCGGATGTGAGGACCATGACCACGCGAATGATCACCTCTGTACTCGTCGCCAACCGCGGTGAGATCGCCTGCCGTGTCTTCCGTACCTGCGCCGAGCTGGGCGTGCGGACCGTCGCCGTGTACTCGGACGCCGACGAGGACGCCCTCCACGCGCGCGTGGCCGATGCCGCCGTACGGCTGCCCGGGGCATCACCCGCCGACACGTATCTGCGCGGCGACCTCATCGTGAAGGCGGCCCTGGCCGCGGGCGCGGACGCCGTGCACCCCGGCTACGGGTTCCTGTCCGAGAACGCCGACTTCGCGCGGGCCGTCGCCGACGCGGGCCTGACCTGGATCGGCCCGCCGCCCGAGGCGATCGAGGCCATGGCGTCCAAGACGCGCGCCAAGGAACTCATGGGCATCGAGCCCCTGAAGACGGGTGACATCACGGCGGCGGACCTGCCCGTCCTCGTGAAGGCGGCGGCCGGCGGTGGCGGGCGCGGCATGCGCGTCGTGCGGGATCTGGCCGACCTGGACGAGCAGTTGACCGCCGCCGGCGCGGAGGCGCTGAGCGCCTTCGGGGACGGTGAGGTGTTCGTCGAGCCGTACATCGAGGGCGGCCGGCACGTCGAGGTGCAGGTCATGGCCGACGCGCACGGCACCGTGTGGGCGCTCGGCACCCGGGACTGCTCGCTCCAGCGGCGCCATCAGAAGGTCATCGAGGAGGCGCCCGCACCGGGGCTCACGCCCGAACTCGAGACGTCTTTGCGGGAGATGTCCGTGCGGGCCGCTCGTGCCATCGACTACCGGGGCGCCGGGACCGTCGAGTTCCTCGTCGTCGGCGGCACGGCGCACTTCCTGGAGATGAACACCCGTCTCCAGGTCGAACACCCCGTCACCGAGGCCGTGTTCGGGGTCGACCTCGTGGCGTGGCAACTGCGCGTCGCCGAGGGCGAGCCCCTGGACGAGGAGCCGCCCACGGCGCGAGGCCACGCGGTCGAGGCCCGCCTGTACGCGGAGGACCCGGCCGCCGGCTGGGCCCCGCAGACCGGCACGCTGCACCGGCTGTCCGTTCCCGAGGCCGTACGCCTGGACACCGGGTTCAGCGACGGCGACCCGATCGGGGTGCACTACGACGCGATGCTCGCCAAGGTCGTCGCACACGCGCCGACCCGAGCCGAGGCCCTGCGCAAGCTGGCGGGAGCCCTGGAGCGGGCCGTCGTGCACGGGCCGGTCACCAACAGGGAACTGCTCGTACGGTCGCTGCGGCACGACGAGTTCATCGCGGGCGGCGCGGACACCGGGTTCTACGACCGGCATCTGGCCGCGCTCACGGCGCCGAGCCCGGATCCGTACGCACCGCTCGCCGCGGCGCTCGCCGACGCGCACGGCCGGTCCCGTTTCGGCGGCTGGCGCAATGTGGCCTCGCAGCCTCAGGTCAAGCACTACCGCACCGAACCCGACGGGGCCGAGCACGAGGTGCGCTACCGGCACACCCGCGACGGTCTGGCCGCCGACGGCGTACGTGTCGTGCGGGCGACGCCGAAGCTCGTCGTGCTCGAAGTGGACGGCGTGGTGCGCAAGTTCGACGTCGCGGTCCACGGGGACCGCGTGTACGTGAACGGCGCCGCGCTCACCGCCCTGCCCCGCCTCCCCGAGCCCGTCGCGCGCCAGGAGCCGGGATCCCTGCTCGCGCCGATGCCCGGCACTGTCGTCCGGCTCGCCGAAGGCCTCGCCGAGGGCGTCACGGTCGCCGCGGGACAGCCCCTCATCTGGCTGGAGGCGATGAAGATGGAGCACCGCGTCACCGCTCCCGCCTCCGGCACGCTCACCGCCCTGCACGCCGCGCCCGGCCGCCAGGTCGAGGTCGGCGCCCTGCTCGCCGTCGTACAGGAGGATCAGTCATGAACGCTCCCGTCCTCGAGTCCGAGGAGCACCGGGCCCTGCGCTCCGCCGTGGCCGCGCTCGGCAGCCGCTTCGGACGCGACTACCTGACCCGCGTCGTCCGCGAGGAGCGCCACCCCGAGGAGCTGTGGGCGGAGGCCGCGAAGCTCGGGTACCTGGGCGTGAACCTGCCCGAGGAGCACGGCGGCGGGGGTGGCGGTATGTATGAACTGTCCCTGGTGCTGGAGGAGTTGGGTGCCTCCGGCGCGCCCTTGCTGATGATGGTCGTGTCGCCCGCGATCTGCGGCACCGTCATCTCCCGCTTCGGCACGCCCGAGCAGAAGGCGGCCTGGCTGCCGGGTCTCGCCGACGGCAGCCGCACGATGGCGTTCGGGATCACCGAGCCCGACGCGGGCTCCAACTCGCACCGCATCACCACCACCGCCCGCCGCGACGGGGACAGCGGCGACTGGATCCTGTCCGGGCGCAAGGTGTTCGTGTCCGGCGTCGACATAGCCGACGCCACCCTCATCGTGGGCCGCACCGAGGACGCGCGTACGGGCAGCCTCAAGCCGTGCCTGTTCATCGTGCCGCGCGACGCCGAGGGGTTCGGGCGGCGGCAGATCGACATGGAGCTCCAGGCGCCGGAGAAGCAGTTCGAGCTCGTCATCGACGACGTACGGCTCCCGGCCGACGCGCTCGTCGGGGACGAGGACGCCGGCCTGCTCCAGCTGTTCGCGGGCCTCAACCCCGAGCGCATCATGACGGCGGCGTTCGCGATCGGCATGGGGCGCTTCGCGCTGGCCAGGGCCGTCGGGTACGCGAAGGAGCGCAGCGTCTGGAAGTCGCCCATCGGCGCGCACCAGGCCATCGCGCACCCGCTCGCGCAGGCCCACATCGAGCTGGAGACGGCCCGTCTGATGATGCAGAAGGCGGCCCATCTGTACGACGCGGGCGACGACATCGGGGCGGGTGAGGCCGCGAACATGGCCAAGTACGCGGCGGCGGAGGCCTGCGTGCGGGCCGTCGACCAGGCGGTGCACACGCTGGGCGGCAACGGGCTCACCCGCGAGTTCGGCCTCGCCTCGCTCATCACGGCGTCCCGTGTGGCCCGCATCGCGCCCGTGAGCCGGGAAATGATCCTGAACTACGTGTCCCACCAGACCCTGGGACTGCCGAAGTCGTACTAGGACCTGTCGTCACATTCCCGTCTGCCCGGCGGCGTCTGGCACGCACTCCCCCTGGCTCTCGGCTTTGCTCGAGCAGGGGGGACCCCCATGCGGCGTTGCCGAAAAGCCCTGGTAGCTCCGCTACAAGGACTCTTCGGCGCCTTGCGATCGCACGCACCAGACGCCGCCGGGCCCGCCCCTCGGGCGGACGACGGGAATGTGACGACAGGCCCCAGCGGCCTGAGCCGGAGGGCCGGGCTCGGGGGGTGTCCGGCGGATCATGGCCGGGCTCTCCCCGTGGGGTGCCGTGAAGTACGTCATAGTTCCGCCGGCGGGTCGTGCCTGTCTCTTCGCGGCTGTCCCTCGGCAACGGCCCACCCCCGTAGGTGAATCCGAGGCCGCCCCGTCGGCACGTCCGGGCGTTATGTCGCTCCCGGTCACCGCAGGGCAACTTAGGTAACCCTTCCCTAGAGCCGGGGGTGCCTGGTACTGATGGTCGGGTTCTGCTCAGCTCATCGGAAGTCTCGCCATGAACCAAGACAATTCTCCTGGCCTCATACCCTTCACGATCGACCTGACCTTCGAGGAGGCCCGGCGCCGTGCCGAGGTCGTGGCCGCGCTCGGCCCCGACTGGGATCCGGTGGCCGTCCTGCGGGGCGAGGACGAGGCGCACGCCCTCCTCTACTCGGGTCTGGACGACGAGCAGCAGCGCACCTACGACCTTCTGGTGGCTGCCGGTGTCCTGCCGGGAGAGGGGCCGGGCCGTGCGGCTTCCCATTGATCCGCAGGCGGACATCGCCCGGCGCGCCTGGGTGGCCTGCCCCGTCTGTGACGACGCCCGCCACTGCGCACCCTGCGCCGACCGCCGCAACTGCCGGGAGCACTGGCGCTACCTGATCTCCAACCAGGGGCCGGTCCTCCACCTCCAGTGCCCGCAGTGCACGCACATGTGGTCCCTGAACACCCGGCCCGGCGTGACCGGGCCCGACGGCAGAACGCTCTGACCCGCGGCCGGACGGCCGGACCCTGATTCATGCAGGCACGCTTGATTGTTTCTGTGCCCGCTGCCACTCTCTGCATGTCGCGCCCACGTGACCGGAGAGGGACCGTGCCGCGCGCCGCCTCGGGAAAGATCCTCCGCCGACAGCTCAGGGAGACGTCGTGAGCACCCCGAAGAACCTGGTCCGCTCCTCGCACGAGCGCGGGATCACCACCCTCACCCTCGACTCCCCGGCCAACCGCAACGCCCTCTCGGCCGCGCTCGTCGCCGAGCTGGCGGGCGCGCTCACGGCGTGCGGCAAGGACGACGCCGTACGGGCCGTCGTCCTCACCCACACCGGCAACACGTTCAGCGCGGGCGCCGACCTGAAGTCCCCGCCCCCGCCCGAGGCCTTGGTCGCGCTCCTGCGGCAGATCGTCGCGCTCGACCGGCCCGTCGTCGCGCGGATCGCCGGCCATGTGCGCGCGGGCGGGCTCGGCCTGCTCGGGGCCTGCGACATCTCGGCCGCCTCGCACGCCGCCTCGTTCGCGTTCACCGAGGTCCGCATAGGGGTCGCGCCCGCCGTCATCTCGCTGCCCCTGCTGCCCCGCACCGACCCGCGCGCCGTCGCCCGCTACTACCTGACGGGTGAGCGCCTCGACGCGGCGGAGGCGGTCCGCATCGGGCTCCTGACGACGGCGGGCGACGACGTCGACGCCGCCCTCGCCCCCGTCCTCGACGGGCTGCGCAGGTCGTCCCCGCAAGGCCTGGCCGAGACGAAACGGCTGCTCACGGCTAAGGTGCTGGAGGCCTTCGACCGGGACGCGGCCGACCTGAGCGCGCTCTCGGCCCGGCTGTTCTCCTCCGCGCAGGCAAGCGAAGGGATGACGGCCTTCCTCGAACGACGGGATCCCGCATGGGTGCTGTGACCTCATCCGGTACGGCGGTGGAGCGCGCCCCCAAGCAGGACCGCAGCCGCGCCACCCGCCGGCGGCTCCTCGAAGCGGCCGTGTCCTGTCTCGCCGAACGCGGCTGGTCGGGCTCCACGGTCTCCGTCGTCGCCGAACGGGCCGGGGTCTCGCGCGGCGCCGCGCAGCACCACTTCCCGACCCGCGAGGACCTGTTCACGGCCGCCGTCGAGTACGTCGCCGAGGAGCGCTCGTCCGCGCTGCGCGCCCTGCGCCCCCGCGGCCGCACCGAGGTCGTCGCCGCCCTCGTCGACCTGTACACGGGCCCGCTGTTCCGCGCCGCCCTGCACCTGTGGGTGGCGGCGTCGAACGAGCCGCAGCTGGGCGGCCGCGTCACCGAACTGGAGGCCCGCGTCGGCCGCGAGACCCACCGCATCGCCGTGGAGCTCCTGGCCGCCGACGAGTCGCACCCCGGTGTCCGCGAGACCGTGCAGGGGCTCCTCGACATGGCGCGCGGCCTCGGCCTCGCGAACCTCCTCACCGACGACGGGCCCCGCCGCGACCGGGTCGTCGCACAGTGGGCGGCGATTCTGGACCGGGCGCTGGGGTGACCCGGGGCGGACGACGCAGGGGAACGGCGCCGTACGGAGATCCGTGCGGCGCCGTTCGTCCTGCCTGAGTCCGTCGGGGGCGGTGCTCAGCCCGACATCTGCCCGTACCCCTCGATGTCGCGCGGGTCGCGGGTGCCCGGCCCGATGTAGCGGGCCGAGGGGCGTACCAGGCGGCCCGTGCGCTTCTGCTCCAGGATGTGCGCCGACCAGCCGGCGGTGCGCGCGCACGTGAACATCGACGTGAACATGTGCGCCGGGACCTCCGCGAAGTCCAGCATGATCGCCGCCCAGAACTCCACGTTCGTCGCCAGGACCCGGTCGGGCCTGCGGGCGTGCAGCTCCGCGAGGGCCGCCTTCTCCAGCGCCTCGGCGACCTCGAAGCGCGGCGCGCCCAGCTCGCGGGCCGTGCGCCGCAGCACGCGCGCTCGGGGGTCCTCGGCGCGGTACACGCGGTGCCCGAAGCCCATGAGGCGCTCGCCCTTGTCGAGGGCCCGCCGTACGTACGCCTCCGCGTCGCCGGTCCGCTCGATCTCCTCGATCATGCCGAGGACGCGGGAGGGCGCGCCGCCGTGCAGGGGGCCCGACATGGCGCCGACGGCGCCCGAAAGGGCGGCCGCGACATCGGCGCCCGTGGAGGCGATGACGCGCGCGGTGAACGTGGAGGCGTTCATGCCGTGCTCGGCGGCGCTCGTCCAGTACGCGTCGACGGCGGCGACATGTTTCGGGTCGGGCTCGCCGCGCCACCGCTTCATGAACCGCTCGACGACGGTGTCCGCCTTGTCGATCTCGCGCTGCGGCACCATCGGCCTGCCCTGCCCGCGGGCCGACTGGGCGACGTAGGAGAGGGCCATGACGGCGGCGCGGGCGAGGTCCTCGCGGGCCTGCGCCTCGTCGATGTCGAGCAGCGGTTTCAGGCCCCACACGGGCGCGAGCATGGCGAGCGCGGACTGTACGTCGACGCGGATGTCGCCGGAGTGGACGGGGATGGGGAACGGCTCGGCGGGCGGCAGGCCCGGGTTGAAGGCCCCGTCGACGAGCAGGCCCCAGACGTTGCCGAACGAGACCTTGCCGACCAGATCCTCGATGTCGACGCCCCGGTACCGCAGGGCGCCGCCTTCCTTGTCCGGTTCGGCGATCTCCGTCTCGAACGCGACGACTCCCTCGAGGCCGGGCACGAAGCCGGGGGCACTGCCGGGGTCAAGGCCGGGGTCGGACATCAGGCGGCTCCTCTGAATATGTACGGCTCAGCGGGTGTACGGCTCAGCGGGTGTATGACTCTGCGGTGTACGGCTCTGCGGTGTACGGCTCTGCGGGTGTACGACGGAGGACCGCGGTGGTCGTGCGCGGTCCGCATGGGCGTAACGGCTCTGCAGCGGTGGGCCCACGGGCCGGGGCATCACCGTGGTGATGCCCCGTTCGGCAGGCGGTCACCCAACCGAAGGGGCGGCGGGACCGATGACGATATCCGCTGGTGCCACCCTTGGGGAGAGTGCGCGGCACTCAGTGCCACTCAGTGATGAACTCCACGCGGCCGACTGCCCCATGCGTACGGCAGGATGACCGCGTGAGCGACCACGACCACCATGCACCCCAGAACCCCGCCGTCATGCGTGCGCAGTACCGCCCACCGGGTGAGGGACTCCTGGAGGAGGACGTCCCCGCGCGCCCGATGGAACTGTTCGAGCTCTGGTTCAACGAGGCCTCGCGGGCCCGCGGCGTCCTGTACGAGCCGAACGCGATGGTGGTCTCCACGGTGGACGCGGCCGGCCGGCCGAGCTCACGCACCGTGCTGCTCAAGGCCTACGACGATCGCGGCTTCGTCTTCTACACGAACTACGGCTCCCGCAAGGCCCGTGACCTGGCGGCGAACCACGAGATCGCGCTGCTCTTCCCCTGGCACCCGATGGCCCGCCAGGTCATCGTCTCCGGCACCGTCGCCCACACGAGCCGCGAGGAGACGGCCGCGTACTTCCGCTCCCGCCCGCGCGGCTCCCAGCTCGGCGCGTGGGCCAGCGCGCAGTCGCAGATCCTCACCTCGCGCGCCGAACTCGACATCGCCTACGCCGAACTCGTCGAGCGCTACCCGGAGGGCGAGAACATCCCGGTGCCCGACCACTGGGGCGGCTACCGCGTCACCCCGCGCACGGTCGAGTTCTGGCAGGGCCGCGAGAACCGCCTCCACGACCGGCTGCGCTACGTCCACGAGCCGTCCGGCGCCTGGCGCGTCGAACGCCTCGGCCCCTGACCCGCGGATCCGCCCTCCCGGCCACGAGGCCCCGCCACCGCGCGGCCGAGCCGCTACGACGTGAGTACGCCGTCCAGGAAGGGCTCGATGGCGGCGCGCAGCGCCTCCGGCCGGTCGTAGTGGACGAGGTGCCCGGCGTCCGCGATCTCCGCGTACTCGCCCCTGGGCAGGACGCGGACCATCTCCTGCGCCTCGGCGCGGCCCAGTTCGCCGTCGAGGCCGCGGACGACGAGGGTGGGGCAGCGGACCTGGGCCAGTTCCTCCCAGTGCGCGTCGTAGACCCAGGTGGCCCGGGAGACCAGCATCTGCCGGTGGTCGAACACGGGCCGCCAGCCGTCGGGGCCCTCCGTCATGACCTCGGCGTAGAACTCACCGCGCGAGGGCTGGGGCCGCTCCACCCACGGGTCGTCCTCGCCGAACCACTTCCGTACGTCGGCGAGCGTGGCGAAGGGCGAGGGCCAGGCGTCGAACCAGTCCTCCCACTCCCGCTGGGACGCCGCCCCGAGCGCGGAGGCCCGCATGTCGCAGATGATCACGGCGCGTACGAGGTCGGGGCGGCGCGCGGCGAGCTGCCAGGCGGTGAGCGCGCCCATGGAGTGGCCGATGACGACGGCGGGCGCGAGGCCGAGCTGGACGAGGGCGGCCTCGGCGTCCTGGATGTACGCCTCACGGTCGTAGGGGCCCTCGGGGGGTTTCTGGCTCTGGCCGTGGCCGCGCTGGTCGAGCGCCACGGCACGGTGGCGCTCGGAGAGCCAGCGGGCGGTGCCCGCCCAGTGCGAGGCCCGGCCCATCAGGCCGTGCAGTAACAGCACGGCGGAGGACTGGTCGACCTCGCCCGTCTTGGGAGGGTCGGCGAACTCCCACGCGGCGAGACTCACGCCGCCCGCCCCGGTCACGTCGATGCGCCGCACCATAGGCCCTGGCACCCCCTTGTGGTCGCGCCTGCAGTCCCGTACCCGCGCACGTTATCGAACCTTTTTTCGAAAGCGCGGTCGTTCTCGGCAACACCCCTCGTTCGAGTGACCTCGCACAAGGATTGACCGCCGCCGTCGAGGGGAGATCTTCAGCGGGAGGCGGACCGCTCGGGGAAATCGGTCCGAAGGGGATGACCCTGGGAGCTCGGGGCTCCGGGTCAGCACAGGGGAGGACAGGCCCCGGCGCCGTAAGGCGCCGGGGCCCTCTGTCTGTCCACGCCGTGTCTGTCTGCGCCCTGTACGGGTACGTCGGCACATCGTCCCGCCCCCCTCCCCGCCCGCGCGGCCGGACCGGTGCGGACCCGAAACCGAGACGGTCAAGAGTCCTCAGGTCATATGCCTCTCGCGACAGCCTTGCACGCAAAACGTCCGGGCGCTGCGATTCCGCGCAGTGAATCCTTGTTTCTGCGAGAGTTCTGGGGGGATGCGATGACGTCCCAACTGTGCCTGTGGGAACAGGAGTTGACGCGTCGGTAAGTTGACCCGGGCCGGGGTGGCCGGTGTCCGGCTCAGCGCTTGGCGACGAACACGTGCGAGGCGATGTCCGCCGCCAGCTCCGCCGCCTCACCGCTGCTGCCCACCAGGACCCCGCCCGGCGACGCCGTCACGCTGACCACGGAGCCCGGCTGGATGCCCGCGCGCCGCAGCGTGTACATCAGCTGCGCGTCCGTCTGGATCGGCTCACCGATCCGGCGCACCACGACCGTCTTGCCGTCCGTGCCCGGGTCGAGATCGGCGAGGGACACCATGCCCTCGTCGAGGAACGGGTCCGCGCCGTCCTTCTCGCCCAGCTCCTCCAGCCCCGGGATCGGGTTCCCGTACGGCGACTCGGTCGGGTGCCGCAGCAGCTCGAGCACGCGGCGCTCGACCGCCTCGCTCATCACGTGCTCCCAGCGGCAGGCCTCCGCGTGCACCTGCTCCCACTCCAGGCCGATCACGTCGACGAGCAGACACTCGGCGAGACGGTGCTTGCGCATCACGCGCGTGGCGAGCCGGCGGCCCTCGTCCGTCAGCTCCAGGTGACGGTCCGTGGCCACGGCCACCAGGCCGTCGCGCTCCATACGGGCCACGGTCTGGCTCACCGTCGGGCCGCTCTGGTCCAGCCGCTCGGCGATCCGGGCGCGCATGGGGACCACACCTTCCTCTTCGAGCTCGAGGATGGTGCGGAGATACATCTCCGTGGTGTCGATCAGTCCGGACATACGTGCCCCTCGATTAGCTCTGCTAGCTCGCCGCTAGCTCGTGCGCTGGCCCTGAACCCAATTCTGACGCATAGCGCTGACAACCGTGCCGCGCCGGGGGAACCGGGCTCCGTGCGGCGGGAACGTATTGACACGGCACTGGTCCGGACCGCAACGTGATGCGCGGCATGCGGGCAGTAAGGGACACGAAGGGGCTCCGCCGATGAGCGACAGCAAGCTGGCCGGTCAGTACCTCGACGCCGCGATCGGCCTGCTGAGGCGGGTGCGCGACGAGGAGGACCGCAACATCGCGGCCGCCGGCACGCTCATCGCCGACACCGTCGCCGACGGCGGCCGGCTCTTCGCGTTCGGCGCGGGGCACTCCTCGCTCGCCGCGCAGGACGTCGTCTACCGCGCGGGCGGCCTCGCCCTGATGAACCTGCTGTCCGTGCCCGGGGTCGTCGGTGTCGACGTCATGCCCGCCACGCTGGGCTCCGCCCTGGAACGCGTCGACGGGCTCGCCGGCGCCGTCCTGGACTCCAGCCCGGTCCGCGCGGGCGACACCCTCGTGATCATCTCGCTGTCCGGCCGCAACTCCCTGCCCGTGGAGATGGCCATGAACGCCCGCGCCCTCGGCGTGCGCGTGATCGGCGTGACGTCCGTGGCGTACGCCGAGGAGACGAAGTCCCGCCATGTGTCGGGGACGTTCCTCAAGGACCACTGCGACATCGTCCTCGACTCCAAGATCGAGGTCGGTGACGCGGAGCTCACGTACGACACCGTCGATGCCCCCTTCGGGCCGGCCTCCACGATGGTGGCCAGCGCCCTGATGCAGGCCACCATGGCGACGGCCGCGGCCGAGCTCGCCGACCGCGGCATCCAGCCGCCGCTCCTGCGCTCCGGGAACGTGGACGGCGGCCACGAGTGGAACGGCCGGATCTTCACCGAGTACGGCGACCGGATCTTCTACCGCCACTGACGCCGGGGGCGCGGCTACCGGTCGAGGACCCTCGCCAGGTCGAGCGTCCCGGCGATCCGGGCCGCGACGCTCTCCGCGTACGTGGCGTCGGTCCGCTCGAACTGCGTACGGCTGGGCCCGCGCAGGAACGTCACCACGCCCAGCGTGCGCGCCCGGCTGCGCAGCACCGCGCACAGGGCGTGCACCGTGCCCTCGGGCCACTGTCTGGTCTCGGCCCAGTCGCCCGCCCGCGCCGCGTCACGCCCGCTCGCGCTCGCCCGGACCGAACCCGCGCGCTCCACGCACTGCAGCGCCGGGTGGCCCTCCGGATAGCGCACGGGCAGCGTCGTGCGCGACACCAGCAGGCTCGGCCCCGGAGCTCCCGAAGGCGTCGCGGCCGCCCGCGCGAGGCGCACCGGACCCGTGCGGTCCCCGTCGGCGTCGCGCTCCGACCGGCCTGCCTGCTCGTCGCCGACGACCAGGTCGATCAGCGCGTGGTCGGCGAACCCGGCCAGCGCGAAGTCCAGATGGACGGTCGCCGCCTCCGCCGGGTCCTCGCACTCGGCGGCGGCCCGCGTGGCCCGGTGCAGCTGGTTGGCCCGGAACCGCAGCTGCGCCGCCTCCTGTTCCGTCCGCTTGGCCTCGGTGACGTCCTGGAACAGCCATCCGACGCCCAGCGGTACGGGCTCCTCCGCCAGCGGTGAGGCGAGCCGCACGAAGCCGCTGCGCCAGCACCTGCGCGCGTCGCCCTCCGGGAGGCGCACCGTCACCCACAGCTCGGCGGGGGCCGGCGGTGCGCCCTCCGCGAGCACATGGGCGAGCGCGCTCTCCAGCTCCTCGACGCCCTGCGAGATCAGGTCCCCGAGGGGGCGTCCGAGCAGCGCGGTGCGGCCGGAGCCGAGTGCCCGCGCGGCATGCACGTTCACGACGGCGGGCCGCAGGTCGGCGTCGACGAGGACGACTCCCCAGGACGCGTCCTCGAAGAGGGCCTCGCTCAGGGCGATCGACCGCTCCAGGTCGATCTGCGTGTGCACCTCGCTGAACGCGCAGTACAGCCCGGCCGGCTTGCCGTCGGGCCCGCGCACCGCGGCGGACTGCGTACGCACGAGGATCCGCCCGCCGTCCTTGGTGAGCAGTGCGAACTCGTGGACCTGCCGGCCCGGCGCGCGCATCGCGGCCATCAGCCGGGCCTCGACCTCGTCGGCGTCGGCGGTGCGCACCGCCCATCCGGAGAACCCGCGTCGTCCCACGGCCTCGGCCGCCGACCAGCCGAGGATCCGCTCGGCCTCCCGGTTCCAATGGGTCACGGTCCCGTCGGCGTCGAACGCGCAGAGCGCGGCGTCCATACCGTCGAGCAACGCGGCAAGAAGATCGGCCCCGTCCCGCTCGGGCTCGTCGGGACCGAGCTCGTCGGTGGCCCCACTACGCCGGGAAGCACTCACCTGGCACCCCCTGCAGGCTGTGTCCGCGTGTTCCGCACTTCAGATCATTCAACTCGAACGTGACGCAGCACACACGGAGTTCGGGGAAATCGTTGCGCTCCGAAGATCCGGGGAGAACGTTCCGTCCTTGATCACAGCCTACGACCTCGCGCACCGGACGAGCCGTGGCCGGTTAATTCGCTTGAACGCCGCCCGGACCCTTCTTAGGGTGGAGGTACACAAGAAGGGAGGTGGTTCGGCAGATGTATGAATACCGGACGCGTGAGGTGACTGCGGGCTAGCAGCCCGGCGTCGCATCTCGATTTCGGCGCCGGACCAGCACGTGAGAGCTGCGTGCAGCCGGCCCCAATCCCAAGCAGTCGCCCGACCCGCGAGCCGCCGGTACGTCCGGCCGGCCTCCTCCCGTTCCGTACGGGAGGAGACCAGGCTCGCGGGTCGTCTGCGTGTGCGGACGGGCCCGCGTACCTGTGATCAGGTGAAGACGACCGTGCGGCGCCCGTTCAGCAGGATCCGGTGCTCGGCGTGCCACTTCACGGCGCGGGCCAGCGCCTGGCACTCCACGTCGCGGCCGATCGCCACGAGCTGGTCCGGCGTCACGTCGTGGCCGACGCGCTCGACCTCCTGCTCGATGATCGGGCCCTCGTCGAGGTCGGCCGTCACGTAGTGCGCGGTCGCGCCGATCAGCTTCACTCCCCGCGCGTGTGCCTGGTGGTACGGCTTGGCGCCCTTGAAGCTCGGCAGGAACGAGTGGTGGATGTTGATGATCCGCCCGCTGAGCTCCTTGCACAGGTCGTCCGAGAGGACCTGCATGTAGCGGGCCAGGACGACCAGTTCGACGCCCTCGGCGCGCACCAGGTCGAGGATCTGCGCCTCGGCCTCGGCCTTGGTGTCCTTCGTGACCGGGATGTGGTGGAAGGGGATGTCGTACGACTTCACGAGCTCCGCGAAGTCCGTGTGGTTCGAGACGACCGCCGCGATGTCGACGGGCAGGGCGCCGATCCGGGCGCGGAACAGCAGGTCGTTCAGGCAGTGGCCGAACTTCGACACCATCAGCACGACGCGCATCCGCTCCGCGGAGCGGTGGATCTGCCAGTCCATGTGGAAGGAGTCGCCGACCGCGGCGAAGCTGGCCCGCAGCTTCTCGGCGGTGACGGGCGCGTCCGCCGAGAAGTGGACCCGCATGAAGAACAGGCCCGTGTCGTGGTCGCCGAACTGCTGGCTGTCCTCGATGTTGCAGCCGGTCATGAAGAGGTAGCTCGACACGGCGTGCACGATGCCCCGCTTGTCGGGGCAGGAGAGAGTCAGGACGTACTGCTCGCCGCCGGCGACGCCGGACGCGGGGGACTGCTCATTCATGCAGGCAAGGGTCCCATACACGCAACCCGCGCCGGGCCGCCGTCCCGCCGTTCGGACGGGCTCGCGGCGCTCAGGCCGCGCGCGTCATGATCCGCAGGACTTCGAGGGTGCGCGGCGCCGCGTCGGGGTCGTCGCCGTCGCTCGTGGCGAGCGCGACGTGCGCGGCCCGCGCGGAGTGCACCGCCTCCGGCCACGCGTGGTGGTCGAGATAGGCGGAGACGGGGGCGTCGGGGCCCACCTGGTGCATGATCCGCAGCACGCGCAGCACGGCCGCGTCGACGAGCTGCGCCTCCTGGGAGTCCCGGAAGATCGTGCCGACGTACTTCTCGGCGGACCAGTTGTCGAGCCAGGTGTCCTCGACGAGGCGGTACACGGCGTCGGTGACGTCCCCGAACCCGTCCACACCCGCGAGCCAGACGTTTCGCTGGAACGCGGAGTCGGAGAGCATGTGCAGCGCGGAGCGCACATTGCTGCGCCAGCGCCACCACGGCATGTCGTTGAGTGCCATGCCGCCCATGGTGGAGGAGCGACGGCCGCGACGGGAAGACTTCTCCGAGCTTTGCACGGTCATCGATCGTACGTGCCGTCCCCTTCGGCCCGACCCGACCCCCGTAATTCACCTCCGCGTCACCGCACGTTGACCGCGGGTCACTCGCAGGTTAGGGATGCGGCGGAATCGTGCAGGTTCATGACTGGCCGGCGTCGCACCACCATCTCGCGCACCACCCGCACCCTTCGTTCCACCGTGCTTTCGGCGGCGGTGTGGGCGGCTTGCGCGTCGCTCGCCGCCGGATGCGGACTCGTCTCCGACGTCACCGGGGGCTCCGAGGACCCCATCACCGTGATGACATGGGCGCCCGAGAAGACCCAGGCGACCAACATGCCCGGCATGCCCGCCATGGCACGCGCCTACGCGCGCTGGGTCAACGCCCACGGTGGCATCGGCGGCCGCGACCTCAGGGTCATCACCTGCAACGACAACAACGACACCGTGGGCGCCGCCCGCTGCGCCAGGGACGCCGTCGAGCAGAACGCCGTCGCGGTCGTCGGCTCCTACAGCCAGCACGCCCGCTCCTTCCTCGGGCCCCTGGAGTCCGCCGGCATTCCCTACATAGGCGGCTACGGCGTCACCGACGAGGAGTTCGCCAGCCCCCTGTCGTACCCGGTCAACGGCGGCCAGCCCGCGCTGATGGCCGGGAACGGCCGGCAGCTGGCCGCCGCGGGCTGCGACCGCACCTCGCTCGTACGCCCCGACACCGTCGCCGGCGACCAGCTGCCGCTGCTCCTCGACACGGGCCTGTCCGCGGGCCGCGACCGCGCGTTCGACGTGCGCGCCGCCGAGGACGCCACCGACTACACGGAGCAGGCCCGCCAGGCGCTCCAGCGGGCCGGCGCCGACCCGGTCGGGAAGGGCTGCGTCACAGCGGTCCTCGGCGACCGCACGGACACGTTCTTCGACTCGTTCCGCCGCACCCGCGACTCCTATCCGAAGGTGCGGATCTCGACCGTCCTCGGCAGCGTCGACCAGACGGTCATCGACCGCTCGGGCGGCGGGTCGGGCGTCTACGAAGGGGCGTACGTCACCGGCTGGTACCCGGTGGCGACCGACCGGCGGTGGGCGACGATGCGCAAGGTCATCAGTGAGCAGGCGTTCGGCGACAACCGGATCGACCCGGCGGACGCGGGCGTGCAGACGACATGGATCGCGTACACCGTCCTGAAGCAGGTCGTCGAGTCGCTCGGCGACGGTGACGTGACGGCGCACACGGTGCGCGGGGCGCTCGACGGCGGCCTGAAGGTGCGCACGGGCGGGCTGACGCCGACGCTCAGCTGGCGCTTCGAGGACATGATCGCGGCCAGCGGCTTCCCGCGGCTCGTCAACGCCGACGTCACCTTCCAGGAGGTGCGCGACGGGCGGCTCGTGGCCGCGCGCCGCGGGCTCGTCGACGTGTCGCGGACGCTGGAGGCGACCCCCACGGGCTGACCCCGCTCAGGCGCCTCCGCATCGGCTGGTGCCATTCGTCCGGATCATGCCGGGCTCAAGGGGCCTTGCACCGCTCCCTGGTCCGGCCTGATCCAGAAGCAAGGCCCTAGAGCTGGTACGGCTTGCGCTGCGTGAGGTTCCACTGCGCCGCGATGCTGTTCCACAGCTTCGACGCCTGGGTCTTCTGGGTGGAGGCCGTGCCGCTGGCCACGTCGCCCGCGCGGCGCTGCGGGGTGGGCTTGGCGTGGCCCTTCTTGCAGCCGTTCTTGCCCGCGACCTGGTCGGCCCACGCCGCGTAGTGGCTGTCCGCGGAGGCGGAGGCCTGCCACGCCCTGGTGAGGGCCTGCGTGAGTGCCGCGTGGTCGGGCAGCTTGTCCACGGAGAGCCCGGCGAGCCGGGTCACGAGCCCGGTGCGCTGGGTGGCGGCGCCGCGCAGGTCACTGGCGGCCTTGCCGAGGTCCTTGCAGGCGCCGATGTCGGCGACGGCCCTGATCACCGTGTCGCGGCTGTTGTTCGAGTCGGCGAGGAGCTTGTCGAGAGCGACGGCCTGCGCCTTGGCGGGGTCGGCCGGCGTCGGGGACGAGCTGTCCGGTGCGCCGGTCGCGGCGGCCGGCTTGGCGTCGTCTCCCTTGTTCTCGTCACCCCCGCTGCCGATGAGGGCGCCCGCGCCGATGCCGACGACGAGGATGCCGACGCCGACGGCGGCGATCAGCGGCACCTTGGAGCCGGTGCGGCTCTGGCCCTTGCGGGCCGCGGCCCGCCCGGTGGGCTCGTACGGGGCCTGCGGCTGCGCGGCCGGGCCGGGCCCGCCCGGTCCGCCGGGACCCGCGGGTCCGCCGGCGCGCGGGTCGAAGCGGGGCATCTGCTGCGTCGAGGCGGGCGCGCCCGGCTCCGGCTCGGTGCGGAAGAGGCTGTCGAACTCGGCCGGGGGCTGGCGGTCGCCCGGGGCGCCGGGGCGGATGCCGTAGGGCGCGCTCGGGGGCGGCGAGGGCACGGGCGCGATGTACTGCGTGGCATCGCTGTCGGTGCCCGCGGGCGGCATGGGCGCGGAGCCGTACGGCTGCTGCTGGGGCGGCGGCATCTGGCCGGGGGCGTTCGCGCGGCCCAGGTACTGGGTGGCGTCGGCGGGCACCTCGGGCGGCAGGGCCCCGGGCGCGACCGGAGCGATGTACTGCGTGGCGTCCGCGTCGGAGGGCGCGGCCGGGGCCATGTACTGCGTGGCGTCCGCGTCGGAGGGCGCGGCCGGGGCTATGTACTGCGTCGCGTCCGAGGCGGAGGCCGGCGGCAGCGGCGCGGAGCCGTACGGGGCGGCCGGGGCGCCGGCGGGCGGCAGCGGCGCGGAGTGGTGCTGCTGCGGCGCGGCCGGGGGCAGCGGGGCCGCGGCATGCGGCGCGTCCTCACCCGGCAGCGCGGGCGACGCGGACGGCGCACCCCACTCGTACGTCGGCATCGGGCCGCCGGAGGCCGCCTGCGCGGACTCGGGGCCCCACGGCTGGCCCCAGGGGCTGCCGCCCGAGGGGGCGACGTGCGACTGGTCGCCGAAGGTACCCGGCAGCAAGGGCTCGCTGCCGTCGGCGGGCAGCACGACGCCTTCGTGTGCCTGCCGCACCGAGGGAAGGTGCGGATCCTCGCCCTGTCCGCTCTGCTGCGTCACCGGGACTCCTACGACTGGGGGACCTTCGGAATCGTCGGCTCACGCTACCGGGTCCCCGCACACACGTGCCACGCAGCTCAGAACCCCACAGCCTCCCCACGCCCCCAAGTAACAAAACAAGCCCGCGGAACGCTGATTAGCGCCCTCCCGAACCGGGTTGAGGCGTCCGTCACACAAGCTTCACGCGTACGTCTCCTGCGCGCCGCTCACGCATCCTCACGCTGCCTGAAGATCGAGGCGCGCACCGAACTCCCGGACCACGGGCTCGTCCCGGTACGGCTCCAGGCGCTGCCTGAAGTCGTCCAGGTACTCGGCGCCCCGGTTCGAGCGCAGCGTGCCGAGGAGTTCCACCGCGCGCGTCCCCGTCTGGCAGGCCTGCTCGATCTCGCGCTGCTGCACCTGCGCCGTGGCGAGCAGCACCAGACCGATCGCCCTGCGTCGCGCCCGCGACTGAGGGTGCCCGGCCAGGGACGCCTCGGCCTGCCGTCGCGCGGCCTCCGCATGCCCCAAGTCCCGGTAGCAGTGCGCCAGTTCGTCCGCGAGATACGCGGCGTCGAAGTGCGCGATCCAGGCCGGGTCGTCGCCCGAGTCCGGCGCGGCCCGCTCCAGCGCGGCCAGTGCGCTGCCCGCCACCGCCTGCGTGGCCCGCGCGTCCCCGAGCAGGGCGTGGCCGCGTGCCTCGGCCGCGTAGAACATCGCCTCCGCGCGCGGGGTCACCCGCCCGCGCGCGCCCTCCTGCGCCGCGCGCGCCAACTGGGCGATCTCGCGCGGGTTGCCGAGCTGCGCCGCCAGGTGGCTCATGGACGCGGCCAGTACGTATCCGCCGTATCCGCGGTCCCCGGCGGCCTGGGCGAGGCGCAGCGACTGGATGTAGTACCGCTGGGCGAGGCCCGGCTGTCCCGTGTCGACGGCCATGTACCCGGCCAGCTCCGTCAACCGGGCGACCGCCGCGAACAGTTCACGCCCCACGGCCTCCCGGTACGAGCCCGCGAGCAGCCCCGACACCACACTGTTCAGATAGTGGACGACCACCGGCCGCACATGCCCGCTGCCGTACTGGTGGTCGAGGTCCGTCAGTGCCTGGGACATCGCTCGCACGGCCGCCACGTCCGACGTGCCGACCCGCGGGCCCGCCGACCGCGCGACCTGTGAGTCGGGTACGGAGATCAGCCAGTCCCGGCTCGGCTCGACCAGCGCGGACGAGGCGACCGACGAACCGGACAGGAAGTCCCTGCGTCCCACGTCGCTGCGCCACAGCTCGCACACCTGCTCAATGGCGCCGAGGACGGTGGGCGAGAACTGGAGGCCGACGCCGGAGGCGAGGTTCTTGCCGTTGGCCATGCCGATCTCGTCGATCGTGACCGTGCGGCCGAGCTTGCGGCCGATGGCCTCGGCGATGATGCCGGGCGCCCGGCCGCGCGGCTGCTGGCCGCGCAGCCACCGCGCCACCGATGTCTTGTCGTAGCGCAGGTCGAGGCCGTGCTCCGATCCGCACATGTTGACCCGGCGGGCCAGTCCGGCGTTCGAGCAGCCCGCCTCCTGGATGAGTGCCTGCAGCCGTTCGTTGGGCTGTCGTGCTACGAGAGGCCTTGCGGCCATGGCGTACCCCCTGTGTGCACCGTGGACCATCGGGCGGACTCGGGCCTGTCGTCACGCTCCCGGTCGGGCCCGCCTTGAGGTGATCAATGCCCTGAGATCAAACGGAAGATGCGCCACAAAGAAGGGCAAAAACAAGCAAGAGCCCCAACCGGTGGCCGATCGGTGGAAGCACCCCCGTCCGGTCCTCCGGGCTGGCTACCCCCCGGCCGGGGCCATTCCTCCCGCGCGCCCCCGCCCATGCATCCATGCGCCCCACGTGCAGGATCGGTGCCGCGGGCTCCCGCGCGCGTGCGCCCGTAACCCCGGGTGGCGGCGGGAGTTGAGAACCTCGTGGAAGAGACCCTCGGAGTCACCCCGGCAGTCACCTCGTCCGTCACCTCGCCTCCCCAGATCCCCAAGCAGCGCGGAGAGGCCCTCCTCGACGCCGCCGCGCGCTACGCGGAGGAACGCCACTGGGACGTGTTCCCGGGCACCTGGCTGGAGGTCGACGAGGGCAGGCAGCACTGCTCCTGCGGCGACGCCGGGTGCGCGGCCCCCGGTGCCCACCACGCGCGCGAGGACTGGGCGAACCAGGCCACCGGGAGCGCGACCGCCGCCCGCCGGCTGTGGTCCAAGCAGCCCACCGCCTCGATCCTGCTGCCCACGGGGCGCACGTTCGACGCCATCGACGTGCCCGAGACCGCCGGGTTCCTGGCCCTGGCCCGCATGGAGCGCATGGAGCTCACCCTCGGCCCGGTCACCTGCACCCCCGACCGCCGGATGCAGTTCTTCGTCCTGCCGGGCGCCGCCGCGAAGGTCCCCGACCTGGTCCGCAAGCTGGGCTGGCCGCCCGCCTCCCTCGACCTGGACGCGCTCGGCGAGGGCTCCTACCTCGCCGCGCCGCCCACCCGCTTCGGCGGCCGGGGCGCCGTCCAGTGGGCCTGCCGCCCCACCGCCGCGAACCGCTGGCTGCCGGACGCCGAGGAGCTCATCTCCCCACTGGCGTACGCGTGCGGGCGGGAAGGCCGCCGGTAGAACACCACAGCGGGTCCCACGGCCACGTATCGTGCGGACGGGGGTCCCTGCCCGAGCGGAGCCGAGTGCTCGGGGAGGGCGACGGCGACGAAGGACGGCGGGCGGCACAGTGATCGAGGCGGGGACCGAGGCCGGTGCGCCGGCCGTACGCGTGAAGGACCTCTGGAAGGCGTTCGGCCAGAGCGTCGCCGTCGCGGGGATCGATCTCGCCCTTCCCGCAGGCAAGTTCATCGGCCTCGTCGGGCCGAACGGCGCGGGAAAGACGACCACCCTGTCCATGGTCACCGGGCTGCTCCGGCCCGACCGGGGCGCCGTCGAGGTCGTCGGCCACGACGTGTGGCGCGACCCCGTCGAGGTGAAGGCCCGCATCGGCGTGCTCCCCGAGGGCCTGCGCCTGTTCGAGCGGCTCTCGGGGCGCGAACTTCTCGCCTACACGGGCAGGTTGCGCGGCCTGCCCGGCGCCGAGGTCGACAAGCGCGCCGCCCAGCTCCTCGACGTGCTCGACCTCTCCGGGGCCCAGCACAAACTCGTCGTCGACTACTCGACCGGCATGCGCAAGAAGATCGGGCTCGCCGCAGCGCTCCTCCACAACCCCGAAGTCCTGTTCCTCGACGAGCCGTTCGAGGGCGTCGACCCGGTCTCCGCGCAGACCATCCGCGGCGTTCTGGAGCGCTACACCGGATCCGGGGCGACCGTCGTCTTCTCCTCCCACGTCATGGAGCTCGTCGAGTCGCTCTGCGACTGGGTCGCCGTCATGGCCGCCGGGCGCATCCGCGCGCAGGGGTCCCTCGCCGAAGTGCGCGGCGACGCGCCCTCCCTCCAGCAGGCGTTCCTCGAACTCGTCGGCGCGAACAGCCGCGACACCACCTCCGACCTGGACTGGCTGGGAGGCGGCCGGTGACCACGACGACCGTCACGCTGGTCCGCCTCAAACTGGCACTTCTGCGCAACGGCCTGCGCGGGTCCACGGGCCGCCGCGCCGCCTACATCACCACGCTCGTCGTCGTGCTCCTCGTCGCCGCGCTCCAGCTCATCGGCCTGATCGCCCTGCGCGGCAGCACGCACGCGGCGACGCTCTGCGTCATCCTCACCGCGGTGCTCGCCCTCGGCTGGGCGGTGATGCCGCTCTTCTTCCCCTCCGGCGACGAGACCCTCGACCCGACCCGCCTCGTGATGCTCCCGCTGCGTCCGCGCCCGCTCGTGAGGGGCCTGCTCATCGCGTCCCTCGTCGGGATCGGCCCCCTGTTCACGCTCTGTCTCGCGGTCGGCGCGGTGATCGCCGTGGCGCACGGGGCAGCCGCGTACGCCGTCGCGGTCCTGGCCGTCGCCCTCACCCTGCTCACCTGCGTCGCCCTCGCCCGCGCCATGGCCGCCGCCAACATCCGGCTGCTCACCAGCCGCAAGGGACGCGACCTCGCCGTCCTCAGCGGGCTCGTCATCGCCGTCGGCGCACAGGTCGTCAACTTCGGTGCGCAGAAGATCGGTTCGTCCGGCGGACTCGGGGCGCTCGACCCGGCGGGCGACGTGCTGGCCTGGATCCCGCCGGCGTCCGCGATCGGCGCCGTCGACGCGGTCAGCCATGGCTCGTACGGCGTCGCGGCGACCCGCCTCGTCCTGTGCGCGGCCGCCCTCGCCGGACTCCTGTACGCCTGGCAGCGAGCCCTGACGCGCCTCATGACGTCCCCCGACGGCTCCACGCTCCAGGCGGCCGAGCCCACCCGCCGCAGGCGCACGTCCCGCGGCCGCCGCCTTCTGCCCGACGGCCGCACGGGCACGGTCATGGAGCGCGCCCTGCGCTATGTGTGGCGCGACCCGAAGACGAAGGCGGCCTGGGTGACGTCCCTCGCCATCGGCCTGATCGTGCCGGTCTTCAACGCGCTCCAGGGCACCGGCTCCATCTACTTCGCGTGCTTCGCCGCCGGAATGCTCGGCATCCAGATGTACAACCAGTTCGGGCAGGACACCTCGGCGTTCTGGATGGTCGCCATGACCATCTCCTCGCCGCACGACGCCTACGTCGAACTGCGCGGCCGGGCCCTCGCCCTCCTGACGATCACCCTGCCGTACGCGACGCTGGTCACCGTCGTCACGACGGCGATGCTCGGCGACTGGCGGGCCCTGCCCGAGGTCCTCGGCCTCTCCTTCGCGCTGCTCGGCGCGATGCTCGCGACCGGCGCCTGGTCGTCGGCCCGCTTCCCGTACTCGATCCCCCAGGAGGGCTACAAGAACGTCGCCCCGGGACAGGCGGGCCTCGCCTGGATATCGATCTTCGGCGGGATGGTCGCGGCGGCCCTGCTGTGCGCCCCGGTCATCGCCCTCGCGATCTGGCTGCACGTGTCGGGCGCCGGGTCCGCGACCTGGCTGCTGCTGCCGGTCGGGGCCGCGTACGGGGCGGGGATCACCCTGGCGGGCCTGCGCCTGGCCGCCCCGCGCACGGCCGCCCGCCTGCCGGAGATCCTCGCGGCGGTCAGCAAGGGATGACGCGTGCCGCGACGCGCCGTCACATCCTGCTGAGCGACGCCGTCGCGTAGAGGACGTCGTGGATCGCCTCGCGGTCGCCGTCCTGTCCCGCGGCCGCCTCCTCCGGGGTGACGTGACCGGCCGCCAGGCGGCAGAACTCCACGCCGTCCAGGGCCACATGGGCCACCTCGTGCTCCGCCGAGCCGACCGCGCCGGGGGAGTCCAGGGAGATGAGCCACTCGCCGCCGCCCGCCCCCTCGACCTCCAGGCGCAGGGTACGGCCCGGCGCGCCCGCGGCGACGAGTCCGCGGGCCGGTGCGGCGAGGCCCGCGCGGCGGCGGCCCGCGAGCGAGTCGGGCAGGAGCCGGGCCGCCAGGTCGATCATGCGGTTCAGATGGCGGGGCGACGGCGGCTCGTACGGGTAGTCCACCGCCTCGGCGATGTCCTCGGCGTGCACCCAGCACTCGAAGGCGCGGTCCAGCATCGAGTCGCGCAGCGGCAGCGTGAAGTCCCCGTACGGGACCGCCAGCTGCCCGGAGGTGCGGGTGCGGCCCGCGGAACCGCTCGGGTCGGCCGCGAACGACACCGTGCGGATCACGGCGTGCGACTGCTCGCGCCAGGGGCCGCGGACGGCCCGGGTCGGCGGGTAGTGCGAGGCGTTCCAGAACGTCTCCGTGCGGCTCTCCGGAGTGCGGCGCTCCTCGGGCGCGACGCCGAACAGCGGGTCGTCGAGGCCGAGTGCGACGGCGACCAGGCCGTCCACGCTCATCAGGTGCGTGAGCACCCCGGCGACGGTCGTCTTGCGGCTGACCCGGTCGTCGCCCTCGTACCAGCGAAGCCGTACGGGCGCGTGCCACTCGGAGTCGCCGATGTCCTGGAGCAGGGCGTCGAGGCGGGCGGTCTCCGCGTCGTACGGAGCGGCCCACTCGGGGACCGGGATGCGGGGCGGACGCCGGGTCAGGCAGCCTTCGAGGACGCGGGAGCGCAGCATCGGGTCGAGGTCGAGGCTCTCCTCGGAGTGCAGCAGGCCCACGGCGTCCCGCAGCCGCAGCGCCTCCTCGGCGCAGGGGCCGCAGCCGCCGAGGTGCTCCTCCACGGCGAAGCTCTCCTCGGCCGAGCACGCGGACAGCGCCCACGCGCCGAGGAGGGACTTGAGGACGCGGTGCTCCAGGACGAGCGGCTCGGGGGCGTGGTCCGGCAGCGGGCGCCCGGTGTCCTCGACGGACGAGCGCGGCGTCGGTATCCGGGCGCTCGCGGCGGCGTCGGAACGACCGGTGCCCTCGGGCTCTGCGGAGCCGCCGCGGCGGTCGGGGTCGTCGGGCTGTTCGGCGTTGCCGAAGGGGTGGGGCCCGCTCACAGCGCCCTCCCGAGTCCGGGAGAACCCGGCGGGGTGCCGGAGGTGCCGCTGTCGTGCGCCGTGGACAGGAGCTGGAGGCCGAGGCGCAGGCGGCGGCGCGCCTCGTCCTCGGTGACGCCGAGGTCGACCGCGGTCTGGCGGTAGTCCCTGCGCTGGAAGTAGGCGAGTTCGAGCGCGGCGCGCAGCGGGGCGGGCATCGACGTGACGATGTAGTCGGCGCGGGCGGCGGCGGAGGCATGCCGCACCCTGCGTTCCAGGTCCTCCGTGGTGCCCTGGCCGCTGCGGACGAGCGCGGCGGACTCGGTCTGGCGCAGCCGGTGGACCGCGCGCCGGTGGGTCAGCGTGGCGATCCAGGAGCGCAGCGGTCCCTGCTTGGGGTCGTACGCGTCGGGGTTCTCCCAGACATGGGTGAAGACGTCGCGCGTGATGCGGTCGGCCGCGTCCTCGTCACCGAGCACGCGGTGCGCGAGCCCGTGTACGAGCGACGCGAAGCGGTCGTACAGCTCGCCGAGCGCGGCGGCCTCCCCGTGCGCGAGCCGCTGCTGCATCCTCCGGTCCCACCGGGTCGGAGTCTCCCTGGCCATGCGGCCCCCTCACCGTGTGCCTTCACTCGAATGTAGTCGGACCCGCCGCGGGCGCACGTGTCTTTGCGGCAAAGCTCGACCGGTCCGGATGCGGATGGTAAGGAGACGGTCACGATGCGCGGACCTTTGGTTCCGGGAGTGACCCAAAATCCAATCACTTGGGTCTTAACCGGGCCATATGTGATACGCCTGCGGTGGTGTTTCAGCACCTCGCGGTCGGGCAGCCGCGAAAGAAGACAACCGTAAGCAGAGGTTCCGGATCAACGAGAGGCGTGTCGCGTGACGCTCAGAGTGACCGAGGGACAGCAGGGTGGCTGGGCCGTCGTGCGGGTGTCGGGCGAAATGGACATCGCCACCTCTCCCGCCCTGCGCCAGCAGGTGCACGACGCGGTCGCGGACGGCCGGCACAGTCTCGTCCTCGATCTCTCGCAGGTCCTCTTCTGCGATTCGAGCGGGGTCGGCGTGCTGATCGCGGCCCGCCGGCTGATGCGTTCCTGCCGCGGCGAGCTCCGGCTGATCCTGCCCGCCAAGGGGGCCGAGGACGGCTCGCACGTCAACCGCGTCCTGTCGGCGCTCGGCGTACGCCGCCTCTTCGAGGTGTACCCGGACGTGCTGACCGCCGTGAACGACGAGGCGTCGCCCCTCTCGGCCTGACGCACACCCGTCCGTCAGGGCGGCCGGGCACGGAAGTTGTTGCGGAATTTTTCCGGTCTTGGCACAAGCGTCGTTGTGAGGCCCCCCGGCGCCGCTCCACGACGTACGCTCCCTGGCGAGGGGACGGGCAGAACCCGTACCACCACCGATGCGAGAGGCGGCCGAGGGGACATGGACCACGCCGAGAGCACCGATCACGCCGAGTACGAGCGCAGGATCGCTGCCCGCTTCGCCGGCTTCGACCAGGACGGCAACGGCTACATCGACCGCGAGGACTTCGTGACCGCGGCCAAGGGTCTGCTCGCCGAGTTCACCACGACGGCGCGCTGCGACAAGGGCCAGGCGCTCTACGCGGGTGCCGAGGCCTTCTGGCAGGGCATGGCCGGCATAGCGGATGTGGACGGCGACCAGCGCGTCACCCGCGAGGAGTTCGTCACGGGCGCGGTGAAGCGGCTGCGGGACAACCCGGAGCGGTTCGCGGAGATCGCCCGCCCCTTCCTGCGGGCCGCCATCGCCGTCGCGGACCAGAACGGCTCGGGCCTCACCCCGGCGGCGGCGGAGCGCGTCCTGCGTGTCCTCGGCGTAGACCCGTCCCTGGTGGGCCCGGTCGCCGCCGCGCTGGACGCGGACGGCGACGGGCGGATCTCCGAGGAGGAGATCGTCACCGCCTTCGCCCACTACTTCACCGTTTCGGAATAGCGTTCACCGGGCTCGTGCCCGCATAGCGCTCGCGCAGCTTGTACTTGAGCACCTTGCGCAGCGTGTCGTTGCGCGGAAGGGCGTCCACCAGCTCCAGTTGCTCCGGCAGCTTGTGCGTGGACAGCCCTTCCGACCGCAGATGGGACACCATCGCCTCCAGGGTGAGCGGCTCGGTTCCGTCACGCTGGACGACGACCGCGCACACCCGTTCGCCGCGCTCGGGGTCCGGGAGCCCGACGACCGCCGCGTCGCCCACCGCGGGGTGCGCGTGCAGCAGGTCCTCGATCTCCTTCGCGGAGATGTTCTCGCCCTTGCGGATGATGATGTCCTTGGCCCGCCCGGTGAGCACCAGATGCCCCGTCTCCCGCACGTGCCCGAGGTCGCCGGTGACGAGGAACCCGTCGCCGTCGAAGGCGGCCGCCGACTGCACGGGGTCCAGATAGCCCTGGCAGACGGCCTCCCCGCGCAGTCTGACCTCGCCGTCCACGCCGCGGGGGACCTGCTTGCCGTCCGCGTCCGTCACCCGGATCTCCATGCCCTCGGGGGGCCGTCCCTCCGTCGTGGCGAGGTTCTCCGCGGTGTCGTCGGGGGCACCCATCGTGATCATGGGGACCTCGGTCATGCCGTATCCGTGCGTGAGCTGACAGCCCATCTCCCGTACGACCGCGTGGTAGATCTCGGGCGGCTTGGGCGCGCCGCCGCCCGCGAGGAGCCGCAGCGTCGGGATGAGCCGGTCCGCCGGGGACTTGCGCTGTTCGGTGAGGAACATGGAGTAGAAGGCCGTGGAGCCGCCGGCGACGGTGACCCCGTGGCGCCGGTAGCCGTCGAGCGCGTCCGGCAGCGCGAAGTGCTCGAACATCACCGCGGGGAACCCGTACAGGAGCAGCATGACCGTGTAGTCCGGGCCCGCTATGTGTGCGAAGGGGAACGCCATCGAGCCGACGTCGGACGCCGACAGACGCAGGGCGTGCGCGAGGCAGGAGCCGCCGGCGATCAGTGAGCGGTCGGTGTGGAGGACACCCTTGGGGTCGGAGGTCGTGCCGGAGGTCCAGTAGATCCAGCGCACGGACGTGCCGTCGGAGGGCGGGGGCGGCAGTACGGACGGGTCGCCGTCGGGCAGCGTGTCGTAGGCCTCGAAGATCCCGCGCGCGCCGAGGCGCCGGGCCATCTCCGTGTGGTCGAAGCCGCGCCACACGCCCGGCGTCGCGAAGAACTCGGCCTTCGACTCGCGCAGCGCGAAGCCGACCTCGCGGTCCCGGTAGAAGGGGATGACGGGGGACTGGACGGCGCCGATGCGGGCGAGGGCGAAGGAGAGCAGGGCGGTCTCGATGCGGGTCGGGAGCTGCCAGGCGACGACCGTGCCGGGGCGTACGCCCATGTCGTACAGGCCGGCGGCGACCCGCTCGCCGCGGTCGCGCAGCTCGCCGAAGGTCAGGCGCCGGTCGTCCTTCGCGTCGGGGGCGGACTGGATCAGCACGGGGGTGTCGGGGGTGAGGGCGGCGCGGCGCTCGATCAGCTCCCAGAGCGTCCCGGCGGCGCCCAGGGCGTGTGCGGTGTCGTTCACTGCTCCCCCTCGGAAGGACAGGCCGTACCTGACGGTTAGTCAGATCGTGCGGAGAGCGTAGAGCGCTGCGCCTTGTCGGTCCAGGGGTGCGGGGCTAGCCTGCTATCTGACGACCCATCAGAAACAGCAGCAGAAGCAGCGTCACGAACGCCATCAGAAACTGTCAGGTGAGGGGACACGATGGACCCGATGGAACTGCCCCGGATCATCAGCGTCGACGACCATGTGATCGAGCCCGCGCACCTCTTCTCGACCTGGCTTCCGGCGAAGTACCGGGACCGGGGGCCGCAGCCGCTCACCGCCGGGATCGGCGAGCTCGCCTACGTGGCGGGCAAGTACCAGATCACCATGGACCCGGACGGGCCCGCGACGGACTGGTGGATCTACGAGGACCTGAAGTTCCCGTACAAGCGCAACATCGCCGCCGTCGGCTTCGACCGCGACGACATGACCCTCGAAGGCATCACGCGCGCGGAGATGCGGCTCGGCTGCTGGGACCCGAAGGCCCGCCTGGAGGACATGGACCTCAACCATGTCGAGGCCAGCCTCTGCTTCCCCACCTTCCCGCGCTTCTGCGGCCAGACGTTCGCCGAGGCCAAGGACAAGGAGGTGGCGCTCGCCTGCGTGCGCGCCTACAACGACTGGATGGTCGAGGAGTGGTGCGGCGACAGCGGAGGCCGCCTCATCCCGCTCTGCATCATCCCCCTGTGGGACGTCGACCTCGCCGTCGCCGAGATCCGGCGCAACGCCGCCCGCGGCGTCAAGGCCGTGACGTTCTCCGAGATCCCCACCTACCTGGGGCTCCCGTCGATCCACTCCGGCTACTGGGACCCGTTCTTCGCCGTGTGCCAGGAGACCGGGACGGTCGTCAACATGCACATCGGCTCCAGTTCGCAGATGCCCGCCGCGTCCCCCGACGCCCCGCCCGCCGTGCAGGCCTCGCTCAGCTTCAACAACGCGATGGCGTCGATGATGGACTTCCTCTTCTCCGGGGTCCTGGTGAAGTTCCCGACGCTCAAGCTCGCCTACTCCGAAGGCCAGATGGGCTGGATCCCGTACGCCCTGGAGCGCGCGGACGACGTCTGGGAGGAGCACCGGGCCTGGGGCGGGGTGCGCGACCTCGTCCCGGAGCCGCCGTCGACGTACTACTACCGCCAGATGTTCTGCTGCTTCTTCCGCGACAAGCACGGGGTGGCGTCCCTCGACGTCGTCGGCCGGGACAACGCGACCTTCGAGACGGACTATCCGCACGTCGACTCGACCTTCCCGCACACCAAGGAGGTCGCCCTCGACCATGTGAAGGGACTCGACTCCGAGACGGTCTACAAGCTCATGCGGGGCAACGCGATCCGCATGCTCGATCTGGACCTCGACCGGTAGCGGGCCGCGCCATGGATCTCACGTACACGGACGAGGAGGAGGAGTTCCGGGCGCGGCTGCGGGAGTGGCTCGCGTCCGTGCTTCCGGGACTCCCCCCGAAGCCGTCCCCCGACGACTGGCCGGGCAGGCGCGCCTACGACCTCGGCTGGCAGCGCAGGCTGTACGACGCGGGGTACGCGGGCCTGCACTGGCCCGCCGACGCGGGCGGCCGCGGTGCCACGCCCACGCAGCACCTCATCTTCCTGGAGGAGACCGAGAAAGCGGGCGCGCCCTACGTGGGCGCCAACTTCGTCGGGCTGCTGCACGCAGGGCCGACGATCGCGGCCGAGGGGACACCGGAGCAGCGGGCGCGCTGGCTGCCGCCCGTCCTGCGCGGCGACGAGGTGTGGTGCCAGGGGTTCAGCGAGCCCGACGCCGGGTCCGATCTCGCGGCGCTGCGCACGCGCGCGACCCGGGACGGCGACCACTACGTGGTGAGCGGGTCCAAGATATGGACCTCGCACGCGGAGGTCGCCGACTGGTGCGAACTCCTCGTGCGCACCGACCCGTCCGCTCCGAAACACCGGGGCATCTCCTGGCTCGCCATGCCGATGGACGCGCCCGGGATCACCGTGCGGCCGTTGCGCACGCTCGCCGGGTCCGCCGAGTTCGCCGAGATGTTCCTCGACGACGTACGCGTCCCGGTCGCCAACCGGGTCGGCGAGGAGAACGACGGCTGGCGCGTGACGATGGTGACACTGTCCTTCGAACGGGGTACCGCGTTCGTGGGCGAGGTCGTCGCCTGCCGCCGTGTCCTCGGCGAACTGGCCGCGCAGGCCCGCAAGAACGGCCGCTGGGACGACGCCGTACTGCGCCGCAGGCTCGGCCGCCTCAACGCCGAGTTCCGCGCCCTGTGGCGGCTCACCCAGTGGAACGTCAGCGAGGCGATGGGGGTCCCCCCGGTCCGAGCGGAGCCGGGAACGTGGGGGAGGGCGGTCGGCGTCCCCGGCACCGGCGGCTCGGTCTTCAAGCTGCGGTACTCGCACGCCCGTCAGGAACTGTTCGACGCCGCCGCCGAAGTGCTCGGCGTCGCGGGGTCCCTCGACACGGACCACGAGTGGACGCTCGACCGACTGTCGTCCCTCTCGTACACGATCGCCGCCGGCACCTCCCAGATCCAGCACAACATCGTCGCCGAACGCATCCTCGGCCTGCCGAAAGACCGGCCGAAAGACCGGCCGAAGGGCCTTCAGGGGGATCTTCAGAAGGGAGGGCGGTGAGCATGCGCTTCCAGCTCACCGACGACCAGCGCGCCCTGCGCGACGGCGTACGCGACCTGCTCGCCGGCCGCTTCGACCGCGAGGCCCTGCGCACCGCCGTGGACACGCCCGGGCACCTGGACCGGGCGCTGTGGCGGGCTCTGGGCGACGCGGGGTTCTTCGCCCTGTGCCTGCCGGAGGCGGACGGCGGCGTCGGCCTGGGGCTGCCCGAGGCCGTCCTCGTCTTCGAGGAGGCGGGCCGGGTCCTGCTGCCGGGCCCGCTCGTCGCCACGCACCTCGCCGCGGGCACCGTGCCGGGCGCCGCGACCGGCGAGAGCGTCGTGACGGCGCCCGCCGGGGAACTCCTGCCGTGGCGCGAGGCGTCGGACGTCGTCCAGGGCGACGCGGCCGGCGCCGTGCCCCTGGCCTCCGTCGACCCCCTCACGCCCCTGCACAGGCTGCCGGGCCCGCACGCGCCCCGCAGTCCCGAGGCCGTGCTCCTCACCGCCGCCGAACAGCTCGGATCGGCCACGCGCACCTGCGAGCTGGCGGTCCGGTACGCGGGTGAACGCGAGCAGTTCGGGCAGCCCATCGGCGCGTTCCAGGCCGTGAAGCACCTGTGTGCCCAGATGCTCGTACGGGCCGAGCTGGCCCGCGCGGCCGTGTACGCGGCGGCTGTCACGGCCGACCCGGTCGAGATCGCCGCCGCGGAACTGCTCGCCGACGAGGCGGCCGTGCGCAACGCGCGTGACTGCGTCCAGGTGCACGGCGGCATGGGCTTCACCTGGGAGGCGGACGTGCATCTGCATCTCAAGCGGGCCTGGGTGCGCGCCGGAACGGGCCGTACGGCGCGCGAGACGGAGGAGGAGCTGGCGGCGGCGCTGTGACGTCCGGGGATCCGTGCGGTGCGGGGCGAACCCGTGTACGGACGGTCACGGAACGTCGATATCGGGTTGTGTCCTGCGCGGGACTCGTCACGGCATGGAGTCGGGGCCCCGCTCGGGTACCTTGTGTGGGATGCGAGTGGTTCCGAGTCCGAGCCATCCCGGTGTTGCCCCTGAGGCGGCTCCGGATCCGGCGATGCGTGCCGTTCGCAGCGCACGGGAGGGCCGCGCGCCCGCCCGTTCGACTCCCCACAGGGCGCGTCGCACAGTATGGCGCACGCGTACTCCTTCGCGCTGGAATATGCCCGAAGCGCTTGTTGGGGTGACTGTACGTCAACCATGCTGTCTTCCAAGGGGATCACGGTCCGTGAGCTCCTTGACTTGTCACAGTCCCGAGGCGATGTGTCCGCCGGTTCGGATGGTGTGAGCGGTGCAGGTGCTTCAAGTTCAGCTGGAGGTCCGGGCGGATCCCGCAGAGGTGGGGCGAGCCCGCAGGTGGGTGCGCTCGCGCCTGGCAGGGTCCGGGATAGAGGCCGACGAGCCACTGGCGGAGACGCTCATCCTGATCGTCTCCGAGCTCGTCACCAACGCCGTCGTGCACACCGGCTGTCCGGCCGTTCTGCGCATCCTGCTGCCGGGCGTCCCGGCGGAGGCCAGCGCCGGCACGGTCCGCGTGGAGGTGGCCGACGCCAGCGACCGGCCCCCCGCGCCGCGGCACGCCGACGGGGACGAGACCAACGGCCGCGGCCTGGAACTCGTCGACGGCCTGGCGGACCGCTGGGGCTGGCGGCCCGAGGGCACGGGCAAGGCCATCTGGTGCGAGATCGACCGCTGCGGCGCTCGGGGCGCGGGGGCGGGGGCGTATCCGGGGATGGCGTACGAGGCGGTGTAGTCCCGGCACCCGGCGCCTCTCGGGGTGGCAAGGGGCGTCCCCGTGCGCCTGAGCGCGTCCGTGTGCCCCGGTGCGCCGGTTCGGGCCCGGCTCGCGCCGTCATCAATGTCACATAACTGGCAAATCTCCTTACGGGTGTTGACGCCGGGTGTCCGTTTGATCACGCTTGTGGTCAGCGATTCGTGGCGAGGGGACGCCAAGGGTTCCGGTGACGGGGGCCCTCGGCGAGTACGGGTCGTGCCGCGGCGGCCGGCTCCTCCAGGGGCCGGGGGAGCAGGGCCCGGGCGCCGGGGGCCGGGCGGTGGTGCGGCTCGCATCGCCGCCCGGTTCTGAACTCCCGTGCCGGACAGGCTTCTTGGGCGCTACAGGATCGCGACCGGGGCCACAGGTGTGCCGGTGCCGCCGACGAAGGGCTCGGGCATCGCCGACAGCAGGAACACGTAGCGCGATTCTTCTGCACAGACTGTGGACAAGTTCTCCAGATTCCAGTTCTGGCCCTGGAGCATGCCCATCTCGACCAGGTCGAGGGCGTGCACGGGCAGCCAGAGGTTCTCGATCTCCGGCGGGAAGATCTCGAAGGTGAGGGTGTCGTTCGCGACCGCGGCCACGTCGCGCGCGTGGAACCACTCGGGCGTGCGCACGGACAGGCCGGGCGACGGATAGCCGTACGCGTGCTTGTCGCCCGCCAGATACGTCTGGATCTGGCCGGTGCGGACGAGGACGATGTCGCCGGGGCGGACCGTGACCCGGCCGAACTCCGCGGCCTCGTCCAGGTCTTCGGGCGTCACGGCGTGGTCGCCGGGCAGCCGGTCCACGCCCTTCGCCGCGGCGACGTCGAGCAGGACGCCGCGCGAGACGATGTGCGGGGCCTTGTCGATGCCGCTGAACTGCGCGCCGCCGTGCGCCGTGATCGTCTCGGCGGGGCGGCCGTTGTAGATCCGGCCCGAGTGCGAGACGTGCGTGAGGGCGTCCCAGTGCGTGGCCGTCTGGAGCCCCATGGTCACCGCGTCGTCGCTGGTGGCGACGGTGCCGGGGCCGAACAGTTCGTGGTTGATCTGGACCATGGTGTGGAGCGGGTTGACCCGGCCGGGGATCATTCCGGTCTGCACCCCGTCCTCCTTGAGGGGCAGCGCGAGCGCCGTCCGGCGGCCGGTGCGGACGGTCGCCGCGGCCTCGCGCACGACCTCGTCGGTGATCAGGTTGAGCGTGCCGATCTCGTCGTCGGCGCCCCAACGTCCCCAGTTGTTGACGCGCTTGGCCATCTCGTGGAACTCGGCAGGCAACGACATGAGTGCTCCCCGGGGCTTGTCTTCGGGTATCTGACGGGTCATAGAATCTAACGGTCCGTCAGAAACCGCGGGAAGGGGCCGGACGTGGGGAACTTCTTGGCAGGCAAGGTGGTGGCCGTCACCGGGGCCGGACGCGGCATCGGCAGGGCCGTCGCGCTCGCCTGTGCCGCCGAGGGCGCACGGGTCGTGGTCAACGACTACGGGGTGTCCATCGAGGGCGGCGAACCGGCGAGCGAGATCGCCGAGTCCGTCGTCAAGGAGATCGAGGCGGCCGGCGGCGAGGCCGTCGCCGTCGCCGACGACATCTCGACCATGGCGGGCGGGCAGCGGATCGTCGACGTGGCGCTCGCCCGGTACGGACGGATCGACGGCGTCGTCTGCGTCGCCGGGATCCTGCGCGAGCGGATGCTGTTCAACATGTCCGAGCAGGAGTGGGACCCGGTGGTCGCCACGCATCTGAAGGGCACGTTCACCGTGTTCCGGGCCGCGTCCGCCGTCATGCGCAAGCAGGGGTCGGGCACGCTCATCGGTTTCACCAGCGGCAATCACCAGGGTTCCGTGGCGCAGGCCAACTACAGCGCCGCCAAGGGCGGGATCATCTCGCTCGTGCGCAGCGCCGCGCTCGGGCTGCACAAGTACGGCGTGACGGCGAACGCGGTCGCGCCCGTCGCCCGTACCCGCATGTCGGCGAACGTTCCCATGGAGCTCAAGGAGATCGGGGAGCCCGAGGACGTCGCCGCGCTCGTCGTCTATCTGCTCAGCGAGCGCGCCCGCGCCGAGAAGATCACCGGGCAGGTGTACACGATCGCCGGCCCGAAGATCGCGGTGTGGGCCCAGCCGAGGGAGCTGCGCTCGGGGTACGCGGAGGGCGGCTGGACCCCGGACAAGATCGCGGACTTCCTGCCCGGCACCGTCGGCGTCGATCCGATGCCGATGCTGGCGCAGCTGGAGGCGATGGCGGAGGCGGCCGCGGCGAAAGCGCGGCCCAATCAGTGACGTCGAGGCCGGGGGCGGAGGCGCGTGGTGGAGTTCGGGTTCGGGGATGAGGACGAGGCGTTCCGGCGGGAGGCCCGCGGGTGGCTCGCGGAGCACCTCACCGGCGAATACGCCGTCGCCCGGGGGCGCGGCGGCCCCGGGAGCGAGCACGAGGGCGCCGGCGTACGGCGTTCCTGGGAGCGGGAGCTGGGCGCGTCCGGGTGGATCGGGCTCGGCTGGCAGCGCGGCGGGTACGGCAACCGGGTCGCCTCGCTGACGCAGCAGGTCGTCTGGGCCGAGGAGTATGCGCGGGCCCGGGCGCCCGCACGCCACGGGCACATCGGCGAGAACCTGCTCGCCCCGACCCTGATCGCCTACGGCGACGAGGCGCAGCAGCGGCGCTTCCTGCCGCCCGTCGCCTCCGGCGAGGAGCTGTGGTGCCAGGGGTACAGCGAGCCCGGCGCCGGTTCCGACCTCGCGAACCTGCGTACGACCGCCGTGCGCGACGGGGACACGTACCGCGTGACCGGGCAGAAGGTGTGGACGTCGCTCGCGCACGAGGCCGACTGGTGCTTCGTGCTCGCCCGCACCGAGGCGGGCTCGCGGCGTCATCACGGCCTGTCGTTCCTCCTCGTGCCGATGGACCAGCCGGGCCGGATCGAGGTGCGGCCCATCCGGCAGCTGACCGGCACAGCCGAGTTCAACGAGGTGTTCTTCGACGGGGCGCACGCGCGCGTGGAGCACGTCGTCGGCGGCGAGGGGAACGGCTGGCGGGTCGCCATGGGGCTGCTCGCCCTGGAGCGGGGCGTCTCGACGCTCGCCCAGCAGATCGGCTTCGCCGCGGAACTCGCCGAGGTCGTGCGGACCGCGGTGCGTACGGGTGCGGCCGAGGACCCGCTGTTCAGGGACCGCCTCGTACGGCAGTGGGCCGAGCTGCGCGTCATGCGGTTCAACGCGCTGCGCACGCTCGGCGGCGCGCAGGACCCGGGCGCCCCGAGCGTCGCCAAGCTCCTGTGGGGCCGCTGGCACCAGCGCCTCGGCGAACTCGCCCTCCAGGCGCGGGGCGCGCTCGCCGCCGCCGGACCCGGGGACTGGGCGCCTGACCGTACGTACGAACTCGACGCCGCGCAGCGGCTGTTCCTCTTCAGCCGGGCCGACACGATCTACGGCGGCTCGGACGAGATCCAGCGCAACATCATCGCCGAGCGGGTGCTCGGACTGCCCAGGGAGACGAGGGAGTCGTCATGAGGGGTGTCGTGTTCGACGGGGTCCGGGCCGACGTGGTCGACGATCTCGAGATACGCGATCCGGGGCCGGGGGAGGTGCTCGTCGACGTCGCGGCCGCGGGGCTGTGCCACAGCGACCTGTCGGTCATCGACGGGACCATCCCGTTCCCGGCGCCGGTCGTGCTCGGGCACGAGGGCGCGGGGGTCGTGGAGGCCGTCGGCTCGGGCGTCACCCATGTGGCGCCCGGGGACCATGTGGCGCTGTCCACGCTCGCCAACTGCGGCGCCTGCGCGGACTGCGACCGGGGGCGGCCGACCATGTGCCGCAAGGCGATCGGGAGGCCCACGCAGCCGTTCTCGCGGGGCGGCACGCCGCTCTACCAGTTCGCCGCGAACTCCTCGTTCGCCGAACGGACCGTCGTGAAGGCCGTGCAGGCCGTGCCGATCCCCGCGGAGATCCCGCTGACGTCGGCCGCGCTCATGGGGTGCGGGGTGCTGACCGGCGTCGGGGCCGTCCTCAACCGGGCGCGCGTGGACCAGGGCGACACCGTCGTCGTCATCGGGACCGGAGGGATCGGCCTCAATGTGCTCCAGGGGGCCCGGATCAGCGGTGCTTCGCGGATCGTCGCCGTCGACGCGAACCCCGACAAGGAGGCCGTGGCCCGGCAGTTCGGCGCGAGCGAGTTCCTGACCTCGGCCGACGGGGTCAGGGAAGTCCTGCCGCACGGCGCCGACCACGTCTTCGAGTGCGTCGGCCGCGTCGAGCTGATCCGGCAGGCCATCGACCTCCTCGACCGGCGCGGCCAAGCCGTGCTCCTCGGCATGCCGGCCGCGGACGCGGAGGCGTCCTTCGTCCCCGCCTCGCTCTTCCTCGACAAGTCCGTCCTGGGCTGCCGCTACGGCACCTCGCGGCCCCAGCGCGACATCAGGCTCTACGCCGACCTGTACCGCCAGGGCCGGCTGCTGCTCGACGAGCTGGTCACGGAGACCTATCCGGTCGAGGACTTCGCGAAGGCGGCGGAGGACGCCCGGCAGGGGAGGGTGGCGCGGGGGGTGCTGGTGTTCTGACCCGCGCCCCTCTCGCCTGTCGCGCGGCTACGTCGCCCGGCCCGCGCCCACGTCGGCCGGCCGCGCCTGCGCTGTCCGGCCCGCGCCCCGCGGGTTCGTCGCGTGGAACGTGCGGCGGTAGGCCGTGGGCGTCACGCCCAGCGCCGTCTGGAGGTGCTGCCGCATCGATTGCGCCGTGCCGAAGCCCGACTCGCGCGCCACCTGGTCCATCGACAGGTCGCTCGACTCCAGCAGGTGCCTGGCCCGTTCCACCCGCTGCTGGGTGAGCCACTGGCCCGGGCTGACACCGGCCTCCTCGCGGAAACGGCGCGTGAAGGTGCGGACCGACATCGCCTCCTGGGCGGCCAGGTCCCGCAGCTGGAGCGGTTCGTGGAGACGGGCCAGGGCCCAGGCGCGGGCCTTGGTCGTGGTCGCGAGCTGGGGTTCGGGGACGGGACGGTGGATGTACTGGGCCTGTCCGCCGTCGCGGTGGGGCGGGACGACGGTGCGGCGGGCCACCTCGTTGGCCACCGCCGCGCCGTGGTCGCGGCGGACCAGGTGCAGGCAGAGGTCGATGCCCGCGGCGACCCCGGCCGACGTCAGGACGTCCCCGTCGTCGATGTAGAGGACGTCGGCGTCGACCTTGATCTTGGGGAAGAGTCGCTGGAAGTGCTCCGCCGACGCCCAGTGCGTGGTCGCCGGGCGCCCGTCCAGGTAGCCCGCCGCGGCGAGGACGTAGCTGCCGGTGCAGATCGAGACCATTCGCGTACCGGGCCTGACCTGCGCGAAGGCCGCCGCCAGCTCGTCGGTGAGGACGCCCTCGTCGACGACGGGGCCGAACTCGTACGACGCGGGAACGACCACCGTGTCCGCGGTCGCGAGCGCCTTTGGGCCGTTCCTGATCAGGACGGCGAAGTCGGCGTCCGTCTCCACGGGGCCGGGTTCCCTGACCGAGCACGTCACGACCTCGTACAGCGGCCGGCCCTCGGAGTCCTTGGCGCGGGTGAAGATGCGCTGGGTGATGCCGAGTTCGAAGGGGAGCACGCCGTCGAGGGCCAGGACGACCACGCGGTGGGGGCGCCGGGTGCGGGCTGCGGGAGTCTCGGGCATGGCTCCGAGTGTATGGCCCGATCCTAGCGAAGGCTGTCTTTCGGGCCACTCGTCCCGGGTGGGCCGGTGATCCGATGCTGTCTTCCGTGACGCACACCACCGACATCGACGCCGCGGCCGAGGGCTCGCCCGGCGCGGGCGCCGCCCGTCCGCCGCGCCCCGGTCCCCGTATCCACCGCGCCTGGTTCGTGGCCGCCGTCACCTTCGTGACGATCATCGGCGCCGCCGCCTTCCGGTCCCTGCCGGGGCTGCTGATCGACCCGCTGAACGAGGAGTTCGGCTGGTCCCGCGGCACCATCGGGCTCGCCGTCTCCATCAACCTCGCGCTGTACGGGCTGACCGCGCCCTTCGCCGCCGCCCTCATGGACCGGTTCGGCATCCGGCGCGTGGTCGCCGCCGCCCTGGTCGTCATCGCGGCCGGCTCCGGACTGACCGTGTGGATGGACTCGGCCTGGCAGCTCCTGCTGTGCTGGGGCCTGCTCGTCGGGCTCGGCTCCGGCTCGATGGCCCTCGCGTTCGCCGCGACCGTCACCAACCGCTGGTTCACGGCCCGGCGCGGGCTCGTGACCGGCATCCTCACGGCCGCGTCCGCTTCGGGGCAGCTCATCTTCCTGCCCCTGCTCTCGTGGATCGTCGAGGCGCACAAGTGGCGGCCGGCGGCCGTGACGGTGGCGCTCGCGGCGCTCGCCGTCGTACCGTTCGTGTGGCTGCTGCTGCGTGACCATCCGGCCGACGTGGGCACCACCCCGTACGGCTCGCAGGACTTCGTCGAGAAGCCGCCGCCCGTCACCGGGGCCGCCCGCCGCACCGTGGGCGTGCTGTTCAAGGCCGCCCGCACGGGCCCCTTCTGGCTGCTCGCCGGGACCTTCGCGATCTGCGGCGCCTCCACGAACGGGCTCGTCCAGACGCACTTCGTGCCGGCCGCGCACGACCACGGGATGCCCATCACCGCGGCGGCCTCGCTGCTGGCCGTGGTGGGGGTCTTCGACGTCGTCGGAACGGTGGCGTCGGGCTGGTTCACCGACCGCTTCGACGCGCGGCGGCTGCTCGCGGTGTACTACGCGCTGCGCGGGATCTCCCTGCTGTTCCTGCCCATGCTCCTCGCGCCCTCCGTCCACCCGCCGATGATCTTCTTCATCGTCTTCTACGGGCTCGACTGGGTCGCCACCGTGCCGCCCACCCTGGCCCTGTGCCGTGAGCACTACGGGCAGGACAGCGCGATCGTGTTCGGCTGGGTGCTCGCCTCGCACCAGGTGGGCGCCGCGCTCGTCGCCTTCCTCGGCGGCGTCGCCCGTGACACGTTCGGCTCGTACGACGTCGTCTGGTACGCGTCCGGCGCGCTGTGCGCCGCGGCGGCCCTGATGGCGCTGGTCATCCGGCGCCGTCACGCCGACGCCGGTACGGGCCCGGTGGCCCCACTCGCCTGATCAGGGCGCGAAGCGGCCGAACGCGCCCTTGTGGAACAGCAGAGGGGACGCCTCGCCGTCCCCCGTCCCGAGCGCCTCCACCCGGCCCACCACGATGAGGTGGTCCCCGCCGGTGTGGACGGCGTGGATCGTGCAGTCGACCCACGCGGGCGCGCCCGCGATCCGCGGCGAGCCCGTCACGGGCGCCGCGTCGTGCTCGACACCCGCGAACTTGTCCGCTCCGCTCACCGCGAAGGACCGGCACAGCGCGCCCTGGTCCGCGCCCAGCACGTTCACGCAGAAGACGCCGGCGCTCGCGATGCGCGGCCAGGTCGTGGACGTACGGGCCACCATGAACGCCACCAGCGGCGGGTCCAGGGAGAGCGAGGAGAAGGACTGGCAGGCGAACCCCGCGGGGGGAGCGCCGGGGTGCGGGGGCGGCGCCGTCACGACGGTGACCCCGGTGGCGAAGTGCCCGAGGACGCGGCGGAACTCGCCGGGATCCAGTGGCGCCCGCTCGTCCTCGCCCACGGCCCGTAGCTCCGGACGCGGCAGTGCGTCCACCGGCTCGGCCGATGTGGGCGCACCGACCGACCGGAGGTACCTGACCACCGTCGCTGCCATTCCCGCGTGTCCCATCACATCTACGATTGAAGCTGACGAGCCGTCAGATAGGAAGTGGCGGGCGCGGATTGGCTGACGGCGTCCCGCGGCGCAGGCCGGCTACCGGCCTCTGTACGCCGGGTCGCGCCGCTCCTTGAAGGAGGCGACGCCCTCCTGCGCGTCCGCCGTCGTCATGTTGATCTCCTGAGCCGCCGCCTCCGCCGCGAACGCCGTCGCGCGGTCCGACTCCAGGGAGGCGTTGACCAGCTGCTTGGTCAGGGCGATGGCCCGGGTCGGGCCGCTCGCCAGGCGCGCGGCCCACTCCTGGGCCGTCTTGCGCAGCTCCCCGTCCGGGACTGTGCGGTTGACCAGGCCCAGGCGTTCCGCGTCCGCCGAGGAGAGCGCGTCGCCGAAGAACATCAGCTCCTTGGCCCGCTGCGGCCCGATCAGGCGCGGCAGCAGATAGGCGCCGCCGCCGTCCGGGACCAGGCCGCGGCGCGCGAAGACCTCGATGAACCGGGCCGACTCCGCCGCGAGCACCAGGTCACAGGCGAACGCCAGATGCGCGCCGATGCCGGCCGCCGTCCCGTTGACCGCCGCGACGACCGGCTTCTCGCAGTCCATGACCGCCGCGATCAGACGCTGCGCGCCGAGCCGGATCGTGCGGGCGACGTCGCCGGGCACACGGGGCCCGGTGGCCGGAGCGCCCCGCAGGTCCGCGCCGGCGCAGAAACCCCTGCCGGTCGCCGTGATGACGACGGCACGCACGTCCGGGTCCGCACCGGCGCCGTTCAGGATGCCGATGATCTCCTCGCGCTGGTCCCAGGTCAGCGCGTTCATGGCCTCGGGGCGGTTGAGCGTGATCCAGGTGACGGCGTCGGCGGTCGTGCACTCGATGGTGGCGGACATGACCTCTTCTTCCCTGTACGGAGGCGGGCGGTGGGCGGTGCCGGCGGATCTCAGTGGCAGACGGCGAGCGCGTCGAGCGCCACGGCGCCCTGGCCACGGGGGAGCACCATCAGCGGGTTGATGTCCAGCTCGGCGAGTTCGTCGCCCAGTTCGAGGGCCATGCGCTGGACCCGCAGGACGACCTCCACCAGCGCGTCCAGGTCCACGGGCGGCGCCCCCCGCATCCCGTCCAGGAGGGGCCGGCCCCGTAGTTCGTCGAGCATCGCCCGCGCCTGGTCCTCCGCGAACGGAGGCACCCGCACCGCCGTGTCGCGCAGCACCTCCACGAGTACACCGCCCAGGCCCACCGTCACCGTCGGGCCGAACAGGTCGTCCTGGGTGACCCCGACGACCATCTCCACGCCCCGCTCGACCATCTGGCAGACCAGGACGCCGTCCAGGTCGAGGCCCTCGTAGCGGGCGATGTCGGTGAGTTCCCGGTAGGCGTCCCTGACCTGGCTGGCCGAGGTCAGGCCGACCTTGACCAGGCCCAGGTCCGACTTGTGGGCCAGCCGCGCGCCGGACGCCTTCATGACGACGGGGTAGCCGACCTGCCCGGCCGCCCGTACCGCCGCCGCGGCGCTGGTCACGAGCTGCTCGCGCGGTACGCGGATGCCGTACGCGCGCAGGAGCTGCTTCGCGGCGTGCTCGCTGAGCTGGCGGCCCGGACGCATCAGGGCCTGCGCCTTGCGGAAGGAGGGGGAGGGCGTGCGGGGCGCGTCGGTGAACGGGGAACGGTAGGCGGCGGTGAACCGGTGGTGGTCCAGATAGGCCCGGACGGCCGTGATGCAGTTGCCGAACGTGCGGAACGTCGCGAGGCGAGAGGAGCCGAGAAGCGTCTCGCGGTAGGCGTCCTCGGTGCCGAGGGGCGATCCCCAGACGACACAGATCAGCTTGTCCGTGCGCTCCGCCGCCTCCGCCAGGTCCCGGGCCAGTTTGTCGCTCATCGGCGGGAACGGACCGGTGATCGGGCAGATCAGGACGCCGATGGACGGGTCCTGGAGGATCGACTCGATGATCTTGGGGCCGCGCCAGTCACCCACCGGGTGGCCGCCGTTGTCGATCGGGTTCGCGACGTTGAGGTACTCCGGGATCCACTGGTGCAGCTCCCGCTGCTTCTCCTCGGACAGCGACGGCAGGGTCAGTCCCGCGCGGGTGGCCAGATCGGCGAAGTGGGCGCCGGTGCCTCCCGATATCGAGTAGACCGCCACGCCGTCCGCCCGCGGGGGCCGGGCCCGCGCCAGCAGGGCGGCGGTGTCCTGGAGCTCGTCGAGTCCGTCGACCCTGACCACGCCGAACTGCCGCATCGCCGCGTCCACCACCGTGTCCGCGCCGGTCAGCTTGCCGGTGTGCGAGGCCGCCATGCGGGCGCCCGCCTCGGTCCGGCCGACCTTGACGGCCACGACGGGCACGCCGTTGCGGGCCGCGCGGTCCGCCGCGAGGAGGAAGGCGCGGCCGTCCTTCAGGCCCTCCACGTAACACGCGATCGCCCCGACCTCGGGCTGCTCGGCGAAGTACGAGACGAAGTCCGCCGTCTCCAGGTCCGCCTCGTTGCCCGTGGGCGCCCAGTGGGAGAGCCGTACGCCCAGTTCCTGCATCGTGTAGAGGGGGCGACCCTGGTGGCCCGACTGCGTGATGAGGGCGATCGCCGGTCCTTCGAGGTCGTCGCGGAACTCGGAGAACGCGTTCAGGTTCGTGTTCGGGCCCAGCAGCCGCATGCCCGAGCGGCTGACCGCCGCGGACAGGGACGACTGCGCTGCCGCTCCTTCCTCGCCGGTCTCCGCGAAGCCGGACGCGAACGCCACCGCGAACTTCACCTTGGCCTGGGCCAGTTCCTCGATGACCGGCAGCGGGTCCGAGATGAGGAGTACGGCGAGGTCGACGGGTTCGGGCAGCGCGGAGACGCCCGGCGAGCACGGGATGCCGAAGACGGTCTCGCGGGTGGGGTGCACGGGGTGGAGGCGGGCGCCCACGCGCTGCGCCCACGCGATCAGCTGGCGCGTGATGCCCGTGTTCGGGCGGCCCTCGGCGTCGGACGCGCCGATGACCGCGATCGATTCGGGCCGGAAGAAACGGTCCAGGTCAGGCACCTCACGGTGCAGTGGCCTGCCGCTCACGTCCAGGTCGTCCGTCCTGCCGTGCACGGCAGGTGCCGGCTGCTCTCCGCAGGCGATCGTGCGGGCCCGGCGGGGGTCGGTGGTCAGGGTGCCGTATGTCGATCCAAGCATCGGGTCCGCCCGCTCCTCGACTGGTGCTCACTAACTGACGTTGTGTCAGATTACTGAACTGACGCTGTGTCAGGAACAGGGCTGCACGCAAAGGCTGTTACGGGTGTTCCCGCGGGCGGGCCGGTTGGAACGGCGGGATGTGGCCACTGTGGGCGGGTGTGACGGACGGGATGCGGGCGGGTGTGCGGATGGGCGGGCAGGCGGAAGGGAGGGTCGGCGGCGGGGCGGCGGTGGCCGGGGTCAGCCCGCGATCACCTTCGCGATCTTCCGTGCGTCCAGGGCCAGTTCGCGGAACATGCCGCTGATCGGGTTCGTGTACCCCGTGAAATAGAGGCCGGGCGCGGCGGGGGCCGTCCGCCGGCCGTGCGTGGTCGGGCGGCCCCGGGCGTCCAGGACGCCGAGGTGGCCCACCAGGTCCTCCAGTGCGCGGCGGTAACCCGTCGCCGCGATCACCGCGTCGGGCGCGATGCGTGTGCCGTCGGCGAGGACCACCTTGCCGTCCTCGAACGACTCGACGGCCGCGACGGGTTCGACCCTGCCCGTGCGCACGGCGTCGATCAGGCCGACGTCCTGCACGGGGATCGCGCCCTCGCGCACCCGTGAGTAGAGGCCGGTCGTGGGTCTGGGCAGGCCCTGTTCCGTCAGGTCGGGCACGCTGAGCTTCGCCATGGGGCGCGCCAGGCGGTCCACGATCGCCACGGGCAGCCTGCGGCAAAGGATGCCGGTCCGCTGCGCGGGCCAGCCCGCGGTGGACCGGCGCACGATGTGGGGCGCCGTACGCACCGCGAGCCTGACACGGGACGCGCCGCCCTCGGCCAGGTCCACGGCGATCTCGGCGCCCGTGTTGCCGACGCCGACGACGAGCACGTCGCGGCCCGCGTACGGCGTGGCGTTGCGGTAGTCGCCCGCGTGGAGGAGCTCGCCGGAGTACGAGGAACGGCCCGGCCAGTCGGGCAGGCGGGGGGTGTGGTTGAAGCCTGTGGCGACCACGACGGCGCTCGCGGCCAGTTCGCGACCGCCCGAGGCGCGTACGAGCCAGCCGTCGTCCGTGCGTTCCACGCGGGAGACCGCCACGCCGGTGACGATCTCCAGCTGGTGGAACTCGGCGTACTTCTCCAGGTAGCGCACGACGTCGTCGCGGGACACCCAGCGGCCGAAGCGACGCGGGATCGCGAGGCCGGGGAGCCCGGAGAGCTTGCGGGTGGTGTGCAAATGGAGGCGGTCGTAGTGGCGGCGCCAAGATGCCCCGACGTGTTCGGACTTCTCCAGGATCACGGCTCTGACGCCCCGCTCGCGCAGCGCCGCGGCCGCGGCGAGACCGCCCGGGCCGCCCCCGATGACGTACACGGGGCGGTCCTGGGTGCGTGCGGTGGGCGCGGGCTCGGTGACCATGAGTGCGAGCGTAATCACGGTTCGATTTGATGGGTCTCGGTCAAGACCGGAATCGGTTGCGAATTCATCACGGCGTACGCCCCTTGCGGTGGCGCCCCCGTGTGCGCTGAACTGACGTTCCGTCAGAAACGGAGAGGAGGGCCCCGGTCGTGGACTCGATCTGGCTCGACGGCGTCGAATGGCTGGCCGTGCTGCGCATAGGCCTCGGACTGTGGTGGCTGGAGAGCTGGCGGCACAAGGACAAGAAGGGCTGGTTCGAGCGGGGCACCGGCATCGCCTGGGCCGCCGACGTCGCCGCGAAGCACCGGTGGAACGCCGTACGCAGCGGATTCGGCGCCGTCGTCACCCCGCGGCCGAAAGTGATGGCGTACATCGTCGTCTACGCCGAACTGGCCCTGGGCCTCGGCCTCGTGGTGGGCCTGCTGACCCCCGTGGCCCTCGTCGGCGGACTGCTCCTGAACCTCCTGTACCTGGTCCTGATGATCCACGACTGGGCCGAGCAGGGGCAGAACGCGATGATGGCCCTCATCTCGCTCGTGGCGCTCTTCGCCATGTCCTGGCAGGCCTGGTCCCTCGACGCGGCGATCGGACTGTTCCTGTGACCCTTCCCGCGACCGTACGGTTCGACCTCCCCGAGCCCGACGCCTTCACCCGCCCCTACTGGGACGCGGCCGCCGACGGGACGCTGCTGCTCCGCCGCTGCCGCGCGTGCGAGCGGGCCCATCACTACCCGCGCGAGTTCTGCCCGCACTGCTGGAGCGAGGACGTGGCGTGGGAGCGGGCGTCCGGAAGGGCCGTCCTCTACACCTGGTCCGTCGTCCACCGCAACGACCTGCCGCCCTTCGGCACCCGCACCCCCTACGTCGCGGCCGTCGTCGACCTCGCGGAGGGCCCGCGGATGATGACGGAGATCGTGGACGCCGACGGCGACGACCTGCGCACGGGCATGCCGCTGGAGGTCACCTTCCGTCAGGTCGAGGGTTTCTCCGTGCCGGTATTTCGCTCGCGGACGTGAGGGGAGGGGCGGCACCATGCGGTCATGACAGAGAGCCCCGTGCCCGGCTGGCACCTCACCGCCGACGTCGACGACTTCCTCGCCCGCGCGGGCGGCTACCTGCGCGCCGAGCCCGCCCTGCACACGGTCGTCCTCAGCGTCACCGCGAGCCTGCGGGAACGGGGGCCGGCGGTGTACGGGGCGCAGGGGCAGCTCTTCGGCGTGCTGTACGGGCCGGACGGCGGCGTGAGCGGGACGTTCCTGTGGACGAAGCCCTTCCGGCTCCATGTCAGCCCCCTGGACGGGGAGCAGGCGGACGCGCTCGCCGTCGCGCTCCAAGGGCGGGCGGTGACCGGCGTGTTCGGGGTCGACTCGGCCTCCGCCGCCTTCGCCGACGCCTGGCAGTCCCGCACGGGCGCGGTGGCCCGCCGGGCCGTCGAGCAGCGCCTGTACCGGCTCGGGGACCTCACCCCGCCGCTGCCCGCACCCGCCGGGCGGCCCCGCGTCGCCACCGAGGCGGACCGGGAGCTGCTGGTCCGGTGGCGCACCGCGTTCGACGTGGACACCGGCACTCCGGGCGGCGCCTCGGGCTCGCAGGAATGGGCCGACGAGCGGATCTCGTACGGCGGTGTCACCCTCTGGGAGAGCGCGGACGGCGTGCCCGTCTCCATGGCCGGTGTGACCCGCCAGGCCGCCGGAGCGGTCCGGGTCGCACCCGTCTACACACCGAAGGAGCTGCGCGGCCGCGGCTACGCGGGAGCGGTCACCGCCGAGGTCAGCCGCGCCGCCCGGGCCGCGGGCGCGAGCGAGGTGCTCCTCTTCACCGACCTCGCCAACGCGACGAGCAACGGCCTGTACCTGCGGATCGGCTACCGTCCCGTGCGGGACTTCGCCGTCCACACCTTCACCGCACCCGAGAACGGCTGACACCTCATGACCGATGCTCCCGAGATACGTGGTCACGGACTCCTTCTGCGGGGCTGGCGGGCCGGGGACGAGGGGGATGCCGCCGCGGTGCTGCGCGGGCTCGACGACCCCGAGTTCCGGCGCTGGAACACCCCGCTCACCCCGGTCGACGACCTCGCCGCCGCCCATGCGTACCTGCGCTCACGCCAGGACGCGCTCAAGAGCGGCGAATCCGTGTCCTGCTGCGTCACCGACGAGAGCAGCGGGGAAGTGCTCGGACACGTCGGCCTCAACATGATCATGCCCGTGTTCCGCAGCGCCCATGTCGGCTACTGGGTGCTGCCCGAGGCCCGGGGGCGCGGGGTCGCGACGCGTGCGCTGATCCTCGCCTCACGGCTGGCGTTCGGCGAACTCGGCCTCCACCGGCTCGAACTGGGGCACGCCCTCGGGCACGAGGCGTCCTGCCGGATCGCCGAGCGCGGCGGATACCGGTACGAGGGCACCCTGCGCGGAGCGATGTTCGAGGAGGGGCGGCAGGACGCCTTCCGTGACGCGCACCTGCACGCCCGCCTCGCCACGGACCCGGAGCCCCCGGTGGCGTGAGGCCCGCCCGGTCACGGCCAGAGCAGCTCCCGTACCCAGCCCGTCTCCGTCCTGCGGTACCTGAGGCGGATGTGGCGGCGGCGGGCGTCGCCCTGGAAGAACTCCACCTCGCGCGGCGCCAGCGCGTAGGCCGTCCAGGTCGGGGCGGGGGCCGTCGGATCGGCCTGCGCGCGCTCCCATGCGGCGGCCGAGGCCGACTCCAGTTCCTCCTGCGAGCCGAGGACCTCGCTCTGGTGGCCGACCAGGGCCGCCGCCAGCGCTCCCGTCGAGCGGACGTGGAGGTCGGCCTGGCTCACCTCGGGCGACCGCGTGGTGACATCCCCGCGTACGCGGATCTGGCGGCCCTGCGCCGGCCAGTAGAAACCGAGCGCGGCCCGCGGGTGCGCGGCGAGCTGGCGGCCCTTGGCGCTGCCCACGTGGGACGCGAAGTGGAAGCCGTCCTCGTCGGCGCCGTGCAGCATCACGGTACGGACGTCGGGCAGGCCGTCGCCGTCCACCGTGGCGAGGGACGGGGTGTGCGGCTCGGTCTGGCCCGCGGCGACGGCCTCGGCGAACCACTCGACGAAGAGCGGCAGCGGTGCGGGCGGGGCCGCGGACGGGTCGAACACGGGCAGTTCGGTGTCCCAGACGCGCAGGGACTTCAGGATCTCTCGCAGTTCCGGCATGCACCGATTCTGGCGGTGCACGCGAGCGCCCCGCCGACCGGTCCGACCGGAAGGCGGGGCGACCCGTGTGCCGGATGAGCAGAGTCCGTCGGGCGAGGCCCGTCAGATCAGGTCCATCGCCGCGACCTCGTCCGGGCTGCCGTAGCTGACCGGGCCCTGGAAGCGGCGGCGGGCCGTCGCGAACCACCACACCGTCGCGATCACGAGGACGGCGACCAGTGCGATCGGCGCGTAGTTGAACGAGGTCGCGTTGATCGGGGACGCCTGCGGCAGCATGAACAGGACGCTGCTCGCCACGATCCAGACCACCGCGACCGCGGCCACCGGCTTGCCCCAGCGGCCCAGATTCCACGGCCCCTGCTGGAAGTCGCCGTGGCGCAGGCGCAGATAGATCGGGACGGCGTAGGCGAGGTAGAGACCCACGACGTTGACGCTCACGATCGCGGTGAACGCCGTGTGCGACCACCAGCCCGGCACCACGAGGACCAGCGAGCAGGCCGCCGCGAGCCACACGGCCTTCACGGGCGTACGCGTACGCGAGGAGACCGAGTGCCACCAGCGCGAGCCCGGCATGGCGCCGTCACGCGAGAAGGCGAAGATCTGGCGGGTGTTGCTCGTCATGTTGGCCAGGCCGCAGAACAGCATCGAGCCGATCACGATCAGCAGCAGGAGCTTCGCCGTCGTCATGCCGAGCGCGTCGATGAGGATCTGCACGGGCGGCGCCGACGCGCTCGCCTGGGCCGCGTAGTCGCCGATCGCGAAGACGAGGGCCAGCATCAGGACCAGGCCGGTGACGGCGGAGTAGCCGATCGACCGCATGATGCCCTTCGGCGCGTTGACCGTCGCCCGGACCGTCTCCTCCGACATGTGGAAACTGCCGTCGAAGCCGGTGAACGTCCAGCTGGTCACGAGGAGGCCGAGCAGAGCCGCGTACATCCCGTTGGAGAAGCCGGTGTTGTTGGTGAACTGCGTGACGATCGACGCCGACCGGTGATGGTCCGGTACGGCGATCAGCGCGACCACGATGACCACCATGCCGACGAGGAGCCACCACACGGAGATCCGGTTGACCAGCGCCACCAGCTGCACCGTGTACGTGTTGGCGAGCGCCTGGAGCAGCAGGATCACCGCCGTGATGAGGACCGTCTGCTGTGCCGTCGCGTGGTACGACGGCCACTGCATGACGAGGAACGCCTGGATGAACGTCGCCGCCGCGTAGCCCGTCGCCGCGGTGCCGCCGACCTGCCCCACGAAATTCAGCCAGCCCGTGTACCAGGACCAGGCGCCCTTGTGGCGTTTCGCCAGCTTGCCCGCCGAGAAATAGAGCGCCCCGCTCGTCGGATACGCCGATGCGATTTCGGCCATCGACGCACCGACGAAAAGCACCATGGCCGCGACGGCTATCCAGCCGAACACGAGAATACGCGGCCCGCCGGCGTTCATTCCGAACCCGAAGGAGGAGAAGATGCCGGAGATGATGTTGATGATCGTGAAGGAAATCGCGAAATTGTCGAACGCCTTGAAGCGCCGGGTCAGCTTCCGCGGGTAGCCCATCGCGTGCAGCGTCGCGTCGTCGTCGAGCGCGGCGGCGGGCCGCCCGGATCTGGTGGGGGACGTGGGGGGAGTGGGTGCGCTGGTCAGGGGGTCGGACACCATCTCGGCCTTCCGGTGGGGGGAATTTCCGAAACCTGTGGGGCGGACGTGGATCAGGTGCTGTGGGGGACCGGCAGGCCGCACGCGCGCCGCGCCCTGCTGAGCTGTTCCTCGGGGTCGCCGAAGACGCTCCACGGCATCCGGGACGCGTACGGGCCCATGGCCGTGAACACCGCGCGCGCCTCGAAGGCGCACTGCGCCATGTGCAGCGCGTGCGCCAGATACGCCAGGTCGAGAACCGGTGTGAAGCGGTATCCGGGCACCTGCGGCAGCCAGTTCCGGTACGCGCCGAGCGCCGTCGCCTTCCACTGCGGCTGATCCCAGGTGTGCTCGGCGAGAAGGTGCGCCGGGTTGTGGCCCTCGACGAGGGTGACCAGGGGCAGCAGACGCAGCGGGGACGAGGCAGGGGCGCGCTGGCTCAGATACGCGGCCACGTCCCAGGCCGCGTTCGCGCTGCCGCCGTGCCGGGTGAAGAAGAACGCCAGGAACTGGTGGTGGGCCTCGCGGTGCCAGGGGTCGAGGCGCGTGACGTGCTCGAACTGCGCCCAGGGTCCACGGGGCTCGGTGAGCAGGCCCTGCGGCGCGCGGTCGCGGGGCCGCTGGAGGCGGGCCAGGGAGAGCCGGGCGGCCCACGGGGTGGGGTCCTTGGGCGCGAGGTCCGAGGCCCGGTCGCAGGCGGCGAGCGCTATCCGGCCCAGCGCGCCGATGCGCCGGTCGTACGACTGGGCGGCGCGCAGGGTCCGGAACACGGCGACGCGCGCCCACAGCAGGGCGGCGTCGGGGCCGGGCTCCTCCTCGAGCCAGCGTTCCGCGAGGTCGGATTCGGCGGCGACGGAGGCCAGGACCAGGGAGCGGTGGGCGCGCAGGCCGAAGTCGCCGTGCGTTTCCCTGAGGACGGAGTGCGCGCCGAAGTAGCGGCCCGCCCGCAAATCCGTACAGGCCCTGGCCAGCTCTCGGTCATCGGCGGCGGGATGCCAGACGTACTGTCCTTCGAACGAGCCGGCGGCCATGCTCCCCTGCCACTGTTCTGCTTTTCCGTACGGACGACGGGGAGCACCCTACTCAGGATCATGCCCTACGGAAACCGGGCATCCGAAATAACAGGTTCCGGGTTGTTCATGACGCGGCGCATGCGTGGCCGCGATCGGTTTATTGAAATTGCAAATTTGTTGTGCCGATTCCCCGTTTCTCATGGACGCGGCCTCAGGACGTGCCCAGCACCACCGTTCCCGACGAGCAGAACCATCCGCCCGTACCGGATGCCACCGCGAGCCGTGGAAGCCGCCCGCCCGCCTTGCGCACCTGGCGCTCCCCGGCCTCGCCCCGCAGCTGCCGCACCGCCTCCACCAGCAGGAACAGGCCGCGCATTCCCGGGTGTTGGGCCGAGAGACCGCCGCCGTCCGTGTTCGTCGGGAGCCCGCCGTCCCGCAGCAGCCGCCCCTTCTCCACGAACGATCCGCCCTCGCCCTTCGCGCAGAACCCCAGATCCTCCAGCGTCACCAGCGTCATGTAGGTGAAGGCGTCGTAGATCTCCGCGAGGTCGATCTCGTCGGGGGTGACGCCCGCCCGCTCGAAGGCGAGCTTCCCGCTGACGGCCGCCGGGGACACGGTGAAGTCGTCCCACTCGGACATCGTCGTGTGTGACACGTACTCGCCCGAACCGAGCACCCACACCGGGGACTTGGCGCAGTCGGGCAGCAGGTCCTCGGCGACGAGCAGGGCCGCGGCGCCGCCGTCCGAGCGCAGGCAGCAGTGCAGTTTCGTGAACGGGTCGGCGATCATCGGCCCGTCGAGCACGTCGTCCACGGTGACCGGGTCGCGGAACATGGCCTCCGGGTTCAGCGCCGCGTTCGCCCGCGCCTGCACGGCGACCTCGGCGAGCTGCTCCAGGGTCGTGCCGTACTCGTGCATGTGGCGCCGCGCCGCCATCGCGTACTTGGCGATCAGCGAGTGCCCGTACGGCACCTCGAACTGGAGCGGCCCGCGGGCGCCGAAGCTCAGGTTCGACGTGCGCCGCCGGGCCTTGATGTCGGCACGGGCCGTCGACCCGTACACGAGCAGGACGGCGCGCGCGTGGCCCTGGGCGATGGCGTCCGCGGCGTGCGCCGCCATGACCTCCCAGGTGGAGCCGCCGACCGAGGTCGAGTCCACCCAGCGGGGCTTGAGGCCGAGATACTCGGCGACCTCGACCGGGGCGAGGATGCCGAGGCCCGCGCCGGCGAACCCGTCGACGACGTCGGGGGTGAGCCCGGCGTCGGCGACGGCGCGGCGGGCGGCCTGGGCGTGCAGGGCGTACGGAGTGGCCTCGTCCACGCGGCCGCAGTCGGAGAGGGCGATGCCGGCGATGGCGACCCGGCGGGAACCGTGAAGTGCGGCAGTCATGAATCTGACGGTACATCAGATCTGTCGATCTGCCAGAGCCTCTCTCCGCGCACATCTCTGTGCTTCCCGGCTCCGCCGCCCTAACATGACGCCCCGTCAGAACAGGGGTTCCGGGGTCGCCGGGCCCCGGGGAGGAGCCCGTATGGACGCCGCCTTCACCGCGGAACAGGACGAGATCCGCCGCACCCTGCACGAACTCATGAACAAACGCTGCGGCCCCGAAGACGTCAAGGCCGCCGTCGGCACCCCCGCCGGCTACGACCCGGCCCTGTGGTCGGCCCTCGGCGGCGAACTGGGCCTGCCCGGCCTGGCGCTCCCCGAGCGCTACGGCGGAGTCGGCTGCGGAACCACCGAACTCGCCCTGGCCTGCGAGGAGTCGGGCCGCGCCGTGGCCCCCTCCCCGCTCCTCGCCACCGCGGCGCTCGCCGCCCCGCTCCTCCTCGCCCTCGGCACCGAGGCGCAGCGCGCCGAACTGCTGCCCCGCATCGCGTCGGGCGCCCTGACCGCGACCCTCGCCGTGCCCGGCGAAGGCCTCGCCACCGCGCTCGGCCTGACCGGCGACAACCGCGGCGACTGGTCGGGCGGCGGCCGCGCGGGCGGCGTCCAGGCCAGGCAGGACGCCCGCGGTGGCGCCGGCTGGCGCCTGTACGGACAGGCCGACCAGGTCCTCGACGGACACAGCGCCGGCCTCCTGATCGTCGCCGCGCACACCGGTGGCTTCGCCCGCTCGCGGACCCTGCTCTTCCTCGTGCACGGCGACGCGGAGGGAGTCGTCAGGACCCGCCGGACCTCCCTCGACGAGACGCGCCCCCGCGCCCGGGTCGAACTGCGGGACGTGGCGGCCGAGTTGCTGGGCTCCGGCGAGGGGGACGAGGTGGCCGCGGCCCTGGCGGCCATGGGCGACGCGGCCGCGACCGTACTCGCCGCGGAAGCCGTCGGCGCCGCCGGGCGCGCCCTGGAACGGACCGTCGAGCATGTGCGCGGGCGGGAGCAGTTCGGGCGGCCCGTCGGCTCCTTCCAGGCGGTCAAGCACCGCCTCGCAGACGTCTACGTCCAGGTGCAGGCGGCGCGCTCCGCGGCGTACTACGCGGCCTGGTCGACGGGCTTCGAAGGCGGGGAGCGCACGGGCGGTCTCGCCCTCGCCCAGGCCCTGGAAGCGCTGCGCACCGCCGCGTCCGAGGCCGTCCAGCTGCACGGCGGCATCGGCTTCACCTGGGAGCACGACGCCCACCTCTACCTCAAGCGCGCGACCGGCGACGAACTGCTCTTCGGCCCCGCCCACCTGCTGCGCGCACGCGCCGCGGAATCCGCCGGGCTCTTCACCCGTCAGGAGGCGACGGCCTGATGGCGCCACCCGGAGCAAGACTGCTGCAGAAGGTCTCGTCGACCCGCGCCTTCGCCCGCGTCGCCCCCCACTTCATCCCCGCGATGGACCGCACCGTGCACCGGCTCACCCGGGGAAAGGTGCTGCTCAGCGCCCAGATGCTGCCGGGGGTCATCCTGACGGCGCGGGGCGCGAGAAGCGGACTCGCACGGCGTACGCCACTCGCGTGCATGCCCGAGCCGGAGGCCGGTACCTGGCTGCTGATCGGGTCCAACTTCGGCCGCCCGGGACATCCCGCCTGGACGGCGAACCTGCTGGCCCATCCGGAGGCCGACATCAACTGGAAGGGCGAGGACATCCCGGTCACCGCGCGGCTGCTCGACTCCGCCGAGCGGGAGGAGGCCTGGGCGGCGGTGCTGACGTTCTGGCCGCCGTACGCGACGTACCAGGCGAGGGTGGAACGGGAGATCAGGCTCTTCCGGCTGGCGCGACGATAGGGCGGACCAGGGGATGGAACTGCAACAGCGGCGGCTCACGTGACACGCGAACCGCCGCTGCTCGACAGGAACTGGAAAACCCCGAAGGACTGCTCCAGGGCTACTTCGTCGGCTTCTTGCCGGTGACGCCCAGGTGCACCAACAGGGCCAGATTGGGCTTGAGTTCGGCCTGCTTGACGCCCCAGGTCTGGAAGCCCTTCTGGTGCGAGGCCACCGCGGCGAGCATCGCGACGAGCGAACCGGCCATCGCGGCGGGACTCACGTCCTTGTCGACCTTGCCCTTGGCCTGGAGCTCCTTGACCGTATCCGTAAGGGAGTTGTTCACGGAGTTCAGGATCTTCATGCGGATCTTGTAGAAGCGCTTGTCGCCCTCGGCCGCGCCGAGGTCGACGACGCGCAGGATGGCGTCGTTCTTCCGCCAGAACTCGAGGAATCCGTCGACGAGTTCCTGCGAGGTCTGCCAGCCGGCCTTGCCGACCCAGGAGCGGCCCTCGAGGAGCTGGGTCAACCCGGCGCCCTCCGCGGCCATTTGCTCGGCGATCTCCAGAACGGCGCCTTCGACGTCCGGGAAATACTGGTAGAAGGTCGCCGGTGAGGTGCCTGCCTTGCGGGCCACATCAATGACTTTGACGTCCCGGTAGGGCGAGGAGCTGAGCATCTCGCCGAGGCACTCCAGCAGCTTCTGACGCGTCGCCTGACCACGCCGCCCGGCCACGCGGCCGTCGACGGTACGTACTTGTCCTGTCATGCCGTCAGCTTACCGAGGGGTGATCGGAGCGCGATTCGGCCGACTGCAAATGGGGTTGGGGGCTCCGGCACATGGGTTGATGGGGGGCCGCGCGGGGCTTTTGCGCATGTGGGGACGGGCGGGGCCGCACAAGTTATCAACAGCCTGTGGAAAACCTGGTGGATAAAATTGGCCAAGTGTTCGAATTGGCTGTGCCGTCGACTCCAGGACACGACACCCTGCCACCCAGGGGGCGCCGCTCCCCGCAGTGGCTGGCGGCAGGCCCGTGTACAGCGGGTGAACAGGAAGGACGCACGCCGATGGAGTTCGCCGAAGGCGCCCCTTGCTGGGCCGACGCCGCGCTCCCCGACGTGGAGTCGGGCAAGCGCTTCTACGGTGACCTCTTCGGCTGGACCTTCGACGAGGGCGCGGGCGCCGAGTACGGCTACTACACCCAGGCCTACAGCGACGGACGGAACGTCGCGGCCCTCGCCCCGGACCACGACGGGCGCACGCCCACCGGCTGGACCGTCTACTTCAAGGCCCGCGACGCCGAGACCGTCGCCTCCGCCGTGCGGGACTGCGGCGGCCGTCTCCTCGTCGAACCCCTCTCCATCGGCCCCTTCGGCACCATGGCGCTCGCAGCCGACCCCGAAGGAACCGTCTTCGGCCTCTGGCAGGCCGGCACCCACACCGGTTTCGAGACCCAGGGGGAACCAGGGACGTTCTGCCGCACCGAGCTCCACGCCCGCGACAGGGCGACCGTCGCCCCCTTCTATACGTCGGTTCTGCGGCAGGGCGTCGCTGACCTCGGCATATGTGCCGCCGTCGGCAGCGCCCCGGCCCGCTTCCTCGTCCACTTCGCCGTCACCGACTGCGAGGCCACGGCCGACGCCGCCACCCGCCTCGGCGGCCGCGTGGAGGAAGAACCGTTCGACACCCCGTGCGGACGCGTGGCCGTCCTCACCGACAGCCAGGGCGCCGCCTTCGCCGTCCACCAGGGCTGAACAGGCGCTCCCGCTTCCTTCTCGGCTCCTTCCCGCCCCACGGAATCCACCCGTAATGCGGCACCTCTCCCGTGACACCCCGATTTGCCCCCGGGTTCGCAACCGGAGCCCCGTACAGGAAGAATCGGGGTGCGTGCCGCCGTAGCGCTTCGGTGGTGAGACGCTGAGCGGGGACTGTGCACAGCGACCCGGTCCCGTACGGGGAGGCAGGCAAGTGGTGGATCAGCTGACGCAGCACGATCCGAGGCGGATCGGCCCGTTCGAGGTCCTGGGACGGCTCGGCGCCGGCGGCATGGGACTCGTCTATCTCGCGCGCTCGGCATCCGGCCGGCGCGTGGCGATCAAGACCGTGCGGACCGAACTCGCCGAGGACCAGCTCTTCCGCGTCCGCTTCACCCGCGAGGTCGAGGCGGCCCGCGCCGTGTCCGGCTTCTACACGGCGGCCGTCGTCGACGCCGACCCGCGCGCCGCCGTGCCGTGGCTCGCCACCGCCTACGTCCCCGCGCCCTCCCTCGAAGAAATAGTGAACGAGTGCGGGCCGCTGCCGGCCCAGGCGGTGCGCTGGCTCGCCGCCGGAATCGCCGAGGCCCTCCAGTCGATCCACGGCGCGGGACTCGTCCACCGCGACCTGAAGCCGTCGAACGTGCTCGTCGTCGAGGACGGCCCCCGCGTCATCGACTTCGGTATCGCCTCCGGCGTCTCCAACACCCGCCTGACCATGACGAACGTCGCCGTCGGCACCCCCGCCTACATGTCGCCCGAGCAGGCCAAGGACTCCCGGAGCGTCACCGGGGCCTCCGACATCTTCTCCCTCGGCTCCACCCTCGTCTTCGCCGCCACCGGACACGCCCCCTTCCACGGCGCCAACCCCGTCGAGACCGTCTTCATGCTGCTGCGCGAAGGCCCCGACACCGAAGGACTGCCCGCCGAACTGCGGCCCCTCATCGAGTCCTGCATGAAGATGGAGGCCCCGCTGCGGCCCTCGCCCGCGGACCTCCAGGCCCAGCTCGCCCCGCACCTCTTCGGCTCCGGCAGCGACGACAGCGGCACCGCCTCCGCCTGGCTCCCCGAGCGCTCCGTCGCGCTCATCGAGGAACGCAGGGGCGGACGGCCCCCGGTCAAGAGCAGCGGTCCCGGCCGCGGTGGCAGCGGCGGCCGTGGCGTCCACGGCGGCGGCCCCGGCCCCATGCCGGCCATGCCCGCGCAGCCCCCCGGCCCGCCCCCGTCCCACGCCCCCGGCACCGGCGGCTGGGGCCCGGCGCCCGTACCCGTCGGCACCGCGGGCCTCGCACCCGACGCCGGACCCGTGCGCCTGGCCGGGGCGAAGGTCCCGATCGGTCCCGGCCCGCGCGTGGCCGACGCCCGCGCAGCCGCCGTGAAGGCACCGCCCGCCGACGCCGGCCTCGCAGCGTCCTGGTCCCGCCCCAAGACCGGCGTCAACGGCACCCCCGATCCCGTGGTCCCCGCCCCGGCCCCCGAGCCGGGCGCCGCCTGGCGCCCCTGGCGCTTCCGCATGTCGAACGACGTGTGGGGCACCCCGTCCGTGGCCGGCGACCTCGTCTACGTGACCTCTTTCGAGGTACACGCGCTCGACGTGTCCACCGGCCGGCGCCGCTTCAAGACGCGCGACGTCGCCTGGTCCATGGCCGTCGCCGACGGCCGGATCCACGCCTCCGACGGCCCCACCCTCTACGCGCTCGACGCCCGCGAGGGGCAAGACCTGTGGCGGCTTCAGACCGACGCCTGGGTGTACTCCCTCAAGGCCGACCGCGGCACCGTCGTCACCGGCACCCGCGGCGGCGGCGTCCAGGCCTGGGAAGCCGTCAACGGCGACAAACTGTGGGAGATCACCGGCGCCCAGACCGACTTCGAGTCCCCCGAGGCCGGACCCGTCATCCACGACGGCACCGTCTACGTCTGGCAGGACGCCCGGCTGCGCGCGCTGGAGGCCCGTACCGGCGAGGAGCGCTGGTCGTACCCGATCGGCGACGCGGCCTCCTGCGGCGGCGTCCCCGTCCGCCTGACCCAGGCCTCCGACGGCTACGTCTACGTGGCCGCCGGCACCCGCGTCCTGGCCGTCGACGTCGTGAGCGGCCATGTCCGCTGGCACTTCGAGGCGCCCGCCGTGTTCCTCTGTCCGCCCGCGTTCGCCCCCGGACCCGCCGTCACCGGCGGCGGCGTCTACCTCGCCGACCACCTCGGCACCGTCTACGCCCTCGACGCCACCGACGGCCGCGACCGCTGGCGGATCGCGACGGAACCCCGCCCCTCCTCCATCGAACCGGTCCTCGTCTCGCACGGCCACGTCCACGTGGGCAGCGGCCAGGGCCTCTACACCCTCGACGCCGTCACGGGCACGCCCAAGTGGCGCTTCCAGGCGGGCGGCGAGGTCGTCGGCTCCCCCGTGGTCGCCGACAACCGCATCCACTTCGGCGCCACCGACCACCTCCTCTACACCCTCAAGGCCGACGACGGCCGCCTCCGCTGGAAGCTCGCCACGGGCGGCGAGATCACCGGCGCACCCGTGGTCAAGGACGGCGTGGTGTACGCGTGCAGCAAGGACCGCTGCGTGTACGCACTGGACGCGGAGAAGGGCACCGGGACGGCTCCGGCGCGCTAGGGCCTGTCGCCGGGCCGCCCATCCTGCTGACCCTCCTCGTACGGGGGCTCCTCGTACGGGGGATCCGGGTACGGGGGCTGCTCGGCGTACGGCTGCATCGGGCCCTCCAGCGTGTGCTGGGGCCCGTCGAGCGTGGGCGGCGGGGGCGGCACCGGGTCGGTGAAGTGCGGGGGCTCCGGGCCGCGGTCACCGCCGTACCCCTGGTCCGCGTACTCGGGCGGCCGCGGCTGCCGCTTCCGCCGGCCGCTCATCACGGCCGCGCCGAGCAGCAGCAGCGCACCGCCGACGGCCGCGCCGGCCACTCCGATCCCCAGCCCGGAACCGTCACCGGCCACCACCATCCGCCCTTCGGCCTGCCCCACCCGCACCATCCACAGCACGGTGAAGGCGAGCACCACCACGCCCGCGAACGCGACGAGCAGCCGCGACCGCAGCGCGACGCCGATCAGCGTCGCGACGGCGGCCACCACGAACGGCAGGAGGAGGGAACCGAACAACTCCGCGCGCGCGTCCGTCACTCCAGTACTCGTGAACAGGTCACCGAGGCGGTAGTAGCGCCCGTGACGGCCGTCGTACCACGCACGGAAGGGGCTGGAAACGGCGGCCGCCGCTCCGAGGAGAGCGAGGATCGACCCAAGGACGTTGCGGACCATGCGCAGCCTCCTGAGTGCGGCCCGGTTCGGCTCTCGGTCCCGACGCTACGCCGGGACCACACCCCTCGCCATGCGGCGCTGCTACGGTGTCGGGTCGCCGGACGGAACGCAAGGATCACCATATTTTCGGGGGAGCAGAAGGATGCTGCGACGAGGGTTGAAACTCACGGCACTGGCGGCCGTGGTCGTGCTCGCACTGACCGGATTCTCGACGGGCCGCGGGCACGGGTCGTCCAAGAGCAGGGGACACAGCAGCAGCAGTAGTGGAGGCGGCTGCTCCAGCTCGAAGCAGAACCACAGCGGGTCGTCGTCGAGCACGACGGGCGGTTCCAGTTACGACGATGACGACGACTCGTACGGCAGCTCCGGCTCGGGCTCCTCGGGTTACACGTCGGGCGGCAGCAGCTACAACAGGCGCCCCACCCGCAACCCCAGCACCTCCAGCACCTCGGGGAGCGGCCGGAGCGCCGACATCACGGCGAAGGTCCTCACGTGCGCGGGCAAGGACTCCCCGTACGCGTCCGTCGAGCTCAGGAACCGCGGCAGCCGGGACGGCCGCTACAACCTCACCCTTCACTTCCAGGACGCGAGCGACATCACCGTCATCGACGGCACCACGTCCGTGACCGTCCCGGCCAAGGGCACGAAGATCGCCAAGGTGAAGCCCGGCGGCGACGCGGGCCTGCTCCGGTCCATCGACCACTGCCTGCTCGACGGAGCCCCGGCCCCGAGCTGAGGCCCTGCTTCCCCGCCGCCGGTCACCGCACCCGGAAGCCGCCCGGCCGCCGCGCGGAGAACAGCTCGGCCTGCCGCTCCGGAGGCATATTGCCCAGAGAGATCAACTGCGGCGCGTGCGCGAGGGCCTGCGTGCGCGCCGCCTCCTTGGCCGCCCACACCGCCCGCACCGTGCCCTGCACGGCCTCGGTCGGATACGAGGCGATCGTCTCGGCGCAGCGCACGGCGGCCGCCGAGGCGCCACCGGGCGCCGTGAGTTCGGACACGAGGCCGGTCTCGTACGCGCGCCGGGCCGAGATCCGTTCGGCGGTCCCCATGAGCGCCATCCGTGCCACCTCGCCCGGCGGCATGCGCTGGGCGAGATGGATGGTCTCGAAGGCGCTGACCATGCCGTAGGTCGTATGCGGGTCGAAGAACGTGGCGCTCTCGTCGGCGACGACGAACTCGCTCTCGCCGATGAGATAGAACGCCCCGCCGCACGCCATCCCGTTGACGGCGGCGACGACGGGCTTCCACAGATCGTTGGCCTTGGGCCCGATCGCGACGAGCGGATCGTCGATGCTGTACGGGGAGCGCGGCTGCGGCACCTCGGCGTCGCGGTCGATGCCCGTACAGAAGGCCCGCTCGCCGGCGCCGGTGACGACGACGGCGCGCACCGAGTCGTCGAACCTGAACTCCCGCCATGCGGCGGTGAGTTCGTCGACGGTAGCCAGGTCGATCGCGTTGTGGCGTTCGGGCCGGTCGAGGGTGACGACGGCGACCCCGGACTCCTTGTCGGTCTCGACGCGCACGCTCACGGCCGCTCCAGGACCCAGCGGGGCAGCGTCACGCCGTCGACGTCGGTGAAGACGACCTGCACCTTCGCGCCGATGCGCAGCCGTGCGGGGTCGACGGAGTTCAGGGCCGCGTCGGCGGAGGCGACCAGATTCCCGACGAGCCGGATCCGGGGCGCGTCCGCCAGCTCGACGATGATGGCGTTGTAGGGGGCGACGGCGGCGTACGCGGGCAGCAGCGGTGGATGCGGGACGACGTAGGACCAGATCCGCCCCCGCCCGCTCATCAGCCGCCACTCACTCTCGAACGACCCGCAGTGCGGGCAGCAGGGACGAGGCGGGAAGCGCAGCTCACCGCAGGCGGGAGAGGCGCAGGCCTGCACGCGGAGTTGGGACTGGGCGGCGTAGTGCCAGAAGGGTGCACCGTCGTCATCGATGACAGGTGACAGATAACAGATTTCAGATTCTGTCATTGGTCAATCCAACTTCCCTTTTTGTCATGGGTGAGTCCAACTCCGCCAGGGCGGCGCCGACGGCCACGGCCACGGCGCCGGTGGCCACGGTCACGCTGGCGGCGACGGCAACGGCAACGGCAACGGCCCCGGTCACGCTGACGGCGACGGCGACAGCGACGGCAAAAGCCCCGGTCACGCCGCCCCGAAGCGACACAGTCACGCCCCCCGCAGCAGCAAGGCCGACGTGGGCACCCCCTCGCCCGCCGTCACCAGGCACGTCCCCGCCCCGGGTACCTGCGCCGTGCTGATGCCGCGCAGTTGCTTCACGCCCTCGTTGATCAGGTTGAAGCCGTGGACGTACGCCTCGCTGAGTCCGCCCCCACCGGTGTTGAGCGGCAGCCGTCCGCCGATCTCCAGCGCGCCGCCCTCCGTGAACGCGCCGCCCTCGCCGCGCCCGCAGAACCCGTAGCCCTCCAGGGACAGCGGGATCAGCGGTGTGAACGCGTCGTAGATCTGCGCGACGTCCACGTCCTGCGGCCCGAAGTCCGCCTGTTTCCACAGGTGCCGGGCGGCGGTCCACGCCGGCCCCGACAGCGGATCGTCGTTCCAGTAGTTGACCATCCCGTGGTGCTGGGACGGCAGGCCCTGCGCGACCGAGTGCACGTACACCGGCTTCTGGCGGCAGTCGCGCGCCCGCTCGGCGGAGACGATGACGCACGCCAGCGCGCCGTCCGTCTCGAGGCAGTTGTCGAAGAGGCACAGCGGCTCGCTGATCATGCGGGCCGTCATGTACATCTCGCGCGTCAGCGGCCGCTCGTACATCATCGCGGCCGGGTTCTGGTTGGCTCGGTTGCGACAGGCGAGCGCGACGTTGAAGAGGTGGTCCCTGGTCGCCCCGTACTCGTGCATGTAGCGCCGTGCGAGCATCGCTATCTCGTCGGCGGGGCGCAGCAGTCCGTACGGGCGCGTCCACTGCGCGGGCGTGGGCAGTTGGACCGCCGTGTTCTTCCACGGGCGCGGCCCCGACCCCCGCTTGCGCGACCGCCACGCGACTCCGACGCTCGCCTGTCCGGTGGCGACGGCGGCGGCCAGATGCGCGACGGTCGCGCACGATCCGCCACCGCCGAATCCCACCTTGCTGAAGAAGGTCACGTCCCCCGCGCCGACGGCCTTGGCGACCTCGACCTCGTCGGTCTCCTCCATCGTGTACGAGGCGAAGGCGTCGACCTCGGACGGCGCGATGCCCGCGTCGTCCAGCGCGCCGAGGATGGCCCGGCAGGCCAAGGTCTTCTCGCTCTCGGGGAGTTGTTTCCCGAAGGCCGTCTGCCCGATCCCCACTATGGCCGTCGCGTCCTTGAGCCCCGCCATCGCAAGCCACCTCCGCGCGTCGTGATGCCACCACGATCGTCCCGTCTGCTGACAGCGCGTCAGGCTACCGTTAATCTGACGGATAGTCAGCTACGGGTCGGCTACGGGTGTGGAGGTCGTGCGATGCGCGGGGACCTGGAGTGGGGCACCGTTCCCCAACTGGTGCATGCGGCAGCCGAACGGTACGGGCAGCGCGAGGCCGTCGTCGAGGGCCGTACGCGCCTCTCGTACGCGGAACTCGGCGAACGCGTCGAACGGGCGGCCGCCGCGTGCATCGCCAGCGGCGTCGAACCCGGCGACCGGGTCGCGGTCTGGGCGCCCAACACCCTCGACTGGATCGTCTCCGCCCTCGGCGCGGTGAGCGCGGGCGCGGTCCTCGTCCCCCTCAACACCCGCTTCAAGGGCACGGAGGCGGCCTACGTCCTGGCCCGCTCCCGCGCGAAGCTCCTGTTCGTCACGGGCACGTTCCTCGGCACGTCCTACGTGGCATCCCTGCGCCGGGCGAACACCGAACTCCCCTGCCTGGAGCAGGTCGTCGTCCTGTCCGACACGGCCCCCGACACATCGTCCGACCCCGAAGACCCGCGCGTCTGGCGGACCTGGAAGGACTTCCTCGCGGGCGGCGAGAGCGTCTCGGGCGAGACGGTCCGGGCCCGCGCGGCGGGAATCGCCCCGGCCTCCCCCTCCGACATCATTTTCACCTCGGGCACCACGGGCCGCCCCAAGGGCGCGGTGATCACCCACGCCCAGACCCTGCGCGGCTACGCGATCTGGTCCGACCTGGCCGGCCTGCGCGAGGGCGACCGCTACCTCATCGTGAACCCGTTCTTCCACACCTTCGGCTACAAGGCCGGCATCATCGCCTGCCTGATGCGCGGCGCGACCATGGTCCCGCAGCCGGTCTTCAACGTGGACACGGTCCTCGCCAACATCGCCGCCGAGCGCATCTCCGTCCTCCCCGGCCCGCCCACGCTCCACCAGTCACTCCTGGACCACCCGAACCGCACCGCCCACGACCTCTCCGCCCTGCGCCTCGTGGTGACGGGAGCGGCAGTGGTCCCCCTGCAGCTGGTGGAACGCCTGCGAGGCGAACTCGGTGTGGGCACCGTCCTCACGGCGTACGGCCTCTCCGAGGCCAGCGGCATCGTGACGATGTGCCGCCGCGGCGACGAGGCGTCGGTGATCGCGTCGACGTCCGGCCGGGCCATACCCGGCACGGAGGTACGGGTGGACTCGCCCGGCCCCGGCGAACCCGGCGAGGTCCTGGTCCGCGGCTTCAACGTCATGAGCGGCTACTTCGAGGACGAGGACTCCACACGCGAGGCGTTCACGGACGACGGCTGGCTGCGCACGGGCGATGTCGGCGTCCTGTCCGACTCGGGCAACCTGCGTATCACCGACCGCATCAAGGACATGTTCATCGTCGGCGGCTTCAACGCGTACCCGGCCGAGATAGAGCAGCTTCTCGGCCTCCACCCGCACGTGGCCGACGTCGCCGTGATCGGCGTCCCGGACGGGCGGCTGGGGGAGGTCGGCAAGGCGTACGTCGTACGACGCCCGGGTTCCGTCCTGACGGCGGACGACCTGATCGCCTGGTCCCGCCGCGAGATGGCGAACTACAAGGTGCCGCGCGAGGTGGAATTCGTGCCCGAACTCCCGCGCAACGCGAGCGGGAAGGTGGTGAAGGGGGAGCTGCGGTGCCGGTGAGCTATCCGTAGCTATCGATAGCTGTCCGTAGCTATCCGTAGCTATGGCCGGCTGGTCGTAGCTGTCCGAGGGCGGCGCGGATCTCCTCGATCATCCGCTCGGGCCGCCGGAAGACGTCGGTGGCGGTGTAGCGCAGGAGGAGGCGGACCTCGGGGCACTGGAGTACCTGGTTGAACCGGTCGATGTCCCTCCGGTGTGCCTCCCGGGAGCCGTGGTACGCGTAGCCCTCGATCTCGACGGCGAGCCCTTCGGCCCGGAACAGGAAGTCCAGGAAGCGGCGCCGCCCGTCCGGCGTACGCAGTTCCACCTGGCTCTCGGGGCGCAGGCCCGCGTCGTGCAGGCGCAGGCGCGCGACGGTCTCGGCGGGGGACCCGGCGCCGGGGTCCACGAGTTTCAGCAGGCGTCGGCCACGGGCCGCCCCGAGCAGCGGCGCATTCAGTTCGGCGGCGAGCGCGGCGACGGTCGTGAGCGGGGCCCGGCGGACTCGGCCCACCGTGCGCCGGGTGAGGGCCGACTCGACGGCGACCAGCACGTCGTCCGTGGGCCCGCCTGCCCGGAGCAGGTCGGCGACGGTGCGGTTCACGTGCGTGACGCGCAGCCCCCATCGGACCGTGATCTCGCCCGCCGCGAGGGGCATCCGGTGCACGCGCACCCCCGTCCCTTCCCGGCGGAGCGTGAGCCCGGGGTCGGTGAAGTGCAGGGTGTGGGCGCCGCGCGCGGGGGTGAGCGTCTCGATCCGCCAGAGCGCGGCGGCGCTGTGGTGACTGACGACGAGCCCCGGCTTGAGCAGTTGTACGGTGCGCAGGCGTATCTGCAGGTCGGGCCTGCGCCCGGGCTCCGCCCAGGCCCCGGCGCGAATCCGGGGCCACCCTTCACCCCGCAACCGCCGGGTGAGCGTACGCCTCGCCCACCCGGCTTCGAGCGCGACCGAGGTGAGCAGCACCCCGCCCCGCGCCAACGCCCGCAACTCCGTCCCCGCCATGAGAGGACTCTGCCGGAGCGGGGGATGTGGCGGGTTGGCCTGTGGATAACTCGCGGGTGGGGTGCCCGGCGGGTCAGGTGGGCCAAGCCGTGACGTGGAGGACGTAGACGCAGCGGCGCGCTCGTCGACCTCGGCGGACGCGGCCTGAGGGTGCGTGGCGCCTCCGACGCCGTGGGGCGTCCGGCTCGTGCACCCAGCGCCAGTCACTCACCGTCGAACGAGTCCCGCGCTGCCGCGTGACGCCCATGGCGATACGCCGGGCAAGGCGAGGAGGCGCGTACGGCGATCAGGATGGGCAGATGGGGGCCAGGGGTGGGGCGTGTGGGGCAGGTGAGGGCGGGCGGTGCGTGGCCGAGATCTGCCGATCGCCGGCTTCTCGCTGGGGGTCAGCGCTTCAGGTCGGATACGAAGGCTGCCCAGGCGGGGGTGCGGAAGAGGAGGACGGGGCCGCCGGAGCGGGCAGTCTTCGAGTCCCGGACGGGCACGAGGGCGGGGTGGCCTTGGGCTACTTCGATGCATTCGCCGCCGGTATCGTTGCTGTGGGTGCTCTTTCGCCAGTGGGCGGCGCCGGGGAAGGCCTCGGCGATCTCGATGCAGTCACCGCCGCTGCCGTTGCTGTAGCTGCTCTTCCTCCAGCACGCGCCGCTCAAGTCAAAGTCGCTGCTTGCCATTTCGGTAGTCCTCAGCCGCTTCATCGATCAGGGCGAGGGACGCCTCCGGCGGCAGAGCGGCGGCCCTGAGCCGATCGTACGACCTGCGGTACTCCTTCACGAGAGCTGGATCATCGATGGTGTCACCGGTGTGGAGCGACTCCGTGTAGACGAGGGGCGGGGCGTCAGTAAAGGTCATGACCTTGGCGGTGCCGAGCATGAAGGGATGCGCCCCGCAATTCCACGGAAGGATCTGCGGAGTGATCCGATGCCGGTGTGCCAACGCGGCGATACGGTCCAGTTGTTCGGCCATTTCCTCGGGCGGGAGGATGGGTAGCCGCAGCAGCGATTCATGCAGGATCGCCCAGTACTCGGGTGTCGAGTGGTCGTCGTCGAAGAGCCGGGCCCGCGACAGGCGGGCGTTCACCTTGGCGTCGGTCCTCTCCTGAGGTTCGAGAGGATGCGTTGCCCGTACGACGGCACGGGCATAGGCCCCGGTCTGCAGCAGGCCGGGGATGAGGGTCGGGCACCACTCCTCGATGGCCTCCGCGTGCTTCTCCGCCTCCAGTACCTTCTCGAAGTAACTGGCATGACCGGCCCGTCGGGCCTTGCGCACCTCCTCGCAGCGCCGCCCGAAGAACCCGTCGGTCTCAAGGGCCCGGTCCACGTGTTCGGCGAGGTCACGCGGCATGCGGCGCTCGCCGCGTTCGATCTCGCTGAGGTGGCTCTGGCCGTAGAAGCTGCCCTCGACCAGCTGTTGAAGCGTGAGCCCGGCCGCCTCCCGCTTCCACCGCAACTCCTTGCCGTAGAAGCAGGGGACGCTCTCCGAGCCGTCGATGTCCTTGCGTCGCACCATGCGTTACCGCCGATTCCACAACTGCCGGGCCCAGTTCCACAGTTCGGGTCCGGGAACCCAAACCCCTTTGACGCTACGCCACCCCGCGTCACTGTGTGACTGATTCATCACGGAGTGCACTCGACAGGAAGGGCGTACGCATGCATCGCCAACCCCCCACCGCCGTCGGCGCGAAGGTAGTGGCCCCGTCTGGCCTGGAGGTCGAGTTGCTCGCCGTCCCGAAAGCCGTGCCGGAGCTGCGCCGGGCGGTGCGGGGGCACTTGGGTGTCCCGTGCCCCGAAGTGCAGCTCTGTGTCAGTGAGTTGCTGGGGAACGTGATCCGGCATGTGGGGGAGGGGACGCCGGTACGTGTGCGAGTGGCGTGGGTTGAGGGCGGCGGGATCCGGGTGGAGGTCACGGACCCCGACCCGCGCGTGCTCCCCGTGCTCCTGCACGCGACGGGGGAGGACGAGTCGGGGCGGGGCCTCCTGTTGCTCGACGCCGTGGCGCGGCGATGGGGCGTGGAACAAGGGGCGGCGTCGAAGACGGTGTGGTGTGAGGTCGGAGCGGGGGAGGCGTAGTGCTGCTTACCTTGCTGGGGCGAGTGCTCGCGTGGTTGCTGCCGGGCGGGGGAACCCGGCGCCGGGCCGTTCCGGTGCAGGGGGCGAGGTCGGTGGCGTCGCCCCCGCGTGCGCGGCCCCGCAGCCCGTACGCACGCGAGGCGGCGACGGAATGCCGAGTCGACGTGTCCGACGAACCGCTGACGCGCCCGTACTACCGCCACCACCGCGCGACGGAATCCACGTGCGCCGGTCGAGTGGGGTGGGGAACACTGCCCGGATGAGCTCCGAGGCCTTCCGGACACCGCAGGAACGGGCCCTTCGCCATGTCGCGTCAGTGGCGTCGGGCCCACCCGTTGATCCGTCGCTGCGGGTGACGCTCAACTTCCACCCGGACCGCCTGCTGCACGGCAAGCGGATCCTGGACGCACTGGCCGACGACGGCCTCTACCGTTCACAGTTCGTCACGGGCACGAGCAACGGCGGCCTGACCGCGCATCCCGGTGGGGACCGGTGGCGCTGGGAGAGCCGGATCTTCGACGGTTCGTACGACGAGGCGCCGGCTCAAGAGCGGCCGGTCTACGGGGCGTTGAACTTCCGTCGTAAGGCGGTCGGAGGGGCGCCGCGGTTCGGGTCGGCCCATTTCCGGCTGAGGGCCGAGACGGTGAGGCGGACGACGTTCTGCTACCCGGACAGTTTCCTTGAGCCGTCCGACTTCGGTGTCGCCGACCGCATGGGGCTCATCGAACTCGCCCTGGCGGACAGCCGGGACGACCTGGACGACTACGTCGAGGCCCAGGTGCACGGGCCGGTCCGGCTGAACCGCCATGTGGAGGCCGTGGTCCTGGACCCGTGCTACCGCGACTCCCCGGTCGAGGCCGCGGCGCTGCGGCTCGGCTGCCCGGTGGAGTGGCACGGCGGCTTCCGGCTCGGGGTCGAGGAACTCCGCCTCCACCCGGACTACCGAGGCCAGGAGTACGTCGAACTGGCCGCGCGGATCGCCGTGGGCGGCATGCTCGATCCCCGAATCGTCGGAGACGCGGCCCGCGCCGGCCGCCATGACCCGCAGTCGGTCAAGAAGGTGTGGCACTACCTGGCGCGCTTCGGGGCGCCCCGCGCTTAGGGGTGCGGGTACGACGACGGGGCCGAGCGCGGCGAGCTCGGCCCCGTCGAGGAGGTGCTGCATCAGGGCATGTGGCTGTCCTGCGGCGCGACCGGCATGTGGCTGTCCAGCGGCACGAACGTCGCGTGGCTGTCCTGCGGAGACACGGGCTGGTGGTTGTCCGCCAGGGCCGGTGCGGCCGCGCCGGCTGCGACGCCGACGACCATGGCAGCGGTGACGAGGATCCTCTGGTGCGCGTCATGGCAACTCCTGTGCTGTGAGTGGCCATTCGGACATCAAGTGACGCTAGTGGCGAGAGATGGATATGCGATGAAAGCGAATGGTTTCTGCCAGAGTTTGGCCTGAGCAAGTCGTTCGCCTCGCCCGGACATGACTCGGCCGCGACGGCTCCCCCTCCGCGCCGCCGCGGCCGATCCCCGTCGGGAAGAAAGTCTTAGGCGTCCTTGGGAGGCGCGGGCGCGTGGTTGTCCATCGTGGTGATGGTGTCGTCGGCCGGCGGCGCGGGCGCGTGGTTGTCCATCGTGGTGATGGTGTCGTCAGCCGGCGGCGCGGGCGCGTGGTTGTCCATCGTGGTGATGTCTTCCAGCTTCTTCTCTGCCTTGCTCATTGCCATGAACCCCTTCTAACGCGACCGGATGACAGAACCCTTGTCCGGCAACTCCCCCGAGGGTTGCCGGACAAGGGTCGTAGTGGGCGCTCACCTGCGAGGCAAGCCCCGGCGATCCGTCTGCCCCCCGACGCGGCGGATCGATGACCTAAGCATGTCAGGCAGCTATAAACGTTCAATGAACGCCCCAGCAGTCTCAGACCGCGGGAGTCGGGGAGAGCAGGCCCCGGACTTCGTCGGCCTGGGCGCCGGCGCCTGTCGCTTCGTACAGGGAAAGAGCCTCGCGCCAACAGACACGTGCGCGGTCCACCTGACCGACGCTGACGAGGGATCGCCCAAGCGTGGTGAGGATGCCGGCGCGTGAGCGGTCGCCCCCCACAAAGCCCGTGGCGAGCGCCTGTTCGGCGTGCTGAGCGGCCGAGGTGGGACGCTTCGCTGCGAGGTGTGCCTGAGCAATCCGGAAGTGAGTGGTGCCTTCCCAGAGTCGCTGACGGTTCTTAGTGAAGATCTGAAGTGCCTCAGCAAGCTCGTCCAGGGCATCGGAGGACCGGCCTGCCTGGATCAGGGCAATGCCCAGCGCGTATCGGGCATTCGCCAACCGCAGAGTGCGCCCAATGCGGTTGTAGATCTCCACGCCCTCACGGGCAAGGGAGATTGCATGGGTCGAGTCCCCCATGGAGGCCCGAAGGCGCGAGAGATTGCAGACGGCGCTGGCTTCTGCAGGGAGGTTGCCGTCGGAGCGGGAGCCGTCGATTGCCTTGCGGAGATGATCTTCGGCCTCGGTGTGCTTCCCTTGGATGAAAGCGATGATCCCGCGATCGTTGCTGGACCAGTAGAGAGGCGCGACGTCGTCGGCTGCCGCGGCAAACAGTGCCGCTTGACGTGCCTCGTCGTCCGCCTCCTCGTAACGGCCCGCTGTGAGATGGACGTTGGTGAGCGTCGTTCGAGCCCGTCCCTCTGCTCGTGCATCGTCGGCAGCAGTTGCGGCTTGCCTGGCTGCATGAGCGGCTGACTCGTACTGCTTGGCATTCGCGCCGGACTCCGCCAAGTCTTTGGCCGCCCACAGGAGGTCCACGGCCTGACGGAGTGTGGTGCCTCCTGACGCCTGTCGAGCGCATGCCAGCAGGGAGTTGGCCTCGGTATACAACCAGTCGAGGGCGTCATGGCGGTCGTGGAACTCGAGGCCTGCATAGCGAGTGGGCGCCAAGTGATCCACGACGCGATCCCCCGGCCGCTCGATCGCATAAACCCTGGCCGCCGTGGCCAGATAGAAGTCCAGCAGCCGGGACATGGCCGCCTCCCGCTCCTGCGGAGGCAGCTCGTCGCGTTCCGCGCACGCACGCGCGTAGAGGCGGACCAGGTCGTGGTAGCGGTAGCGGCCGGGGGCCGCCGATTCCAGCAGGGACGTGTCGACCAGCGACTCCAGGAGGTCCTCCGTCGGCTCGACCGGGAGGTCCAGGACCGCCGCCGCCGCTGCGAGGGAGATGTCCGGGCCGTCCGCGAGGCCCAGGAGGCGGAACGCGCGGGCCTGGGCCGGCTCCAGCTGGCCGTAGCCCAGCTCGAACGTCGCCTTGACCGCCAGGTCGCCCGCCTGGAGTTCGTCCAGGCGGCGGCGCTCGTCCGCGAGCTTCGCCGCCAGGACCGACACCGTCCAGGTGCGGCGGGCCGCGAGGCGCGACGCCGCGATGCGGATGGCGAGGGGCAGGAAGCCGCAGGCGGCGACCACGTCGAGGGCCGCCTCCCGCTCGGAGGCGACCCTCTCCGCGCCCACGATCTTCGTGAAGAGCTGGAGCGCTTCCTCCGGCGACATCACGTCGAGGTCCACGAGATGGGCGCCCACCAGGTCGACCATGCGGACGCGGCCCGTGATGAGCGCGGCGCAGCCCTCCGTGCCGGGGAGCAGGGGGCGGACCTGGGCGGCGTCGCGGGCGTTGTCCAGGAGGATCAGGACGCGGCGGCCGTCGAGCGTGGAACGGTAGAGCGCCGAGCGTTCTTCCAGGGAGTCGGGGATCGCCGAGTCGGCCGTGCCGAGCGCGCGCAGGAACGAGCCGAGGACCGTCTCCGGTTCCGCCGCGCGCGGGCCCGCGCCCTGGAGGTCGACGTAGAGCTGGCCGTCGGGGAAGGACGGGCGGGCGGCGTGGGCCACGTGGACGGCGAGTGTCGTCTTTCCTACGCCGCCGATCCCGGCGACCGCGGAGACGGCCATGACCTGGCCCTCCCCGTCGGGGGAGGACGCGGAGGCCAGGATGTCGCGCAGTTCGGTCACGAATGAGGCGCGTCCCGTGAAGTCCGGCACCGTGGCCGGGAGCTGCGCGGGGCGAAGGGGGCTCGCCGAAGGTTCCGCCGTCGGGGCGGACGGTTCCGCGAGCGCCGGGTCCGCCTGGAGGATGCGCTGCTGGAGTTCGGCGAGGCCGGGGCGCGGGTCGACACCGAGTTCGTCGGCGAGGAGGCGGCGCGTGTCGGCGTAGACGGCGAGGGCCTCGGCCTGGCGGCCGGAGCGGTAGAGGGCCAGCATGAGGAGCTCGCGCAGGCGTTCGCGCAGGGGGTGCGCGGCGGTGAGGGCGGTGAGTTCGGAGACCGCCTCCGCGTGGCAGCCCTGCTCCAGGTCCATGTCGAGGCGGGACTCGAGCAGGCCGAGGCGCCATTCCTCCAGGCGGGCGCGCTGGGTCTCGGCGTACGGGCCGGGGACGTTCGCGAGAGGTTCGCCGTCCCACAGGGCCAGTGCCCTGTTGCAGAGTTCGCGGGCCTTGCACAGGTCGCCGGAGCCGCGGGCCTTCTCGGCGTCCGCGCGGAGCGCCTCCGCCGCGGTCAGGTCGAGTGCGTCGCCGCTGACGGCGCGGATCGCGTAGCCGCCGGACTCGCTGACGAGGACGCCGGGGTCGAGGATCTTGCGCAGTCGGGAGGCGTACGTACGGACGGCGGCGAGGGCCTGCGACGGGGGTTCGTCGCCCCACAGGGCGTCGATCAGCTCGGCGGCGGTCGCGGTGCGTCCCTCGCGCAGCAGGAGCGCCGCGAGCAGGGCGCGCTGCTGGGGGGAGCCCGTGGTCAGGAGCTCGTCGCCGCGCCAGGCGCGCACCGGGCCGAGCACGCCGAAGCGCAGGCCCGCCGGGACCTCCGTGGCCTCGGGCAGCTCAGTGCTCCCGGTGCTTTCGGTGGTTCCGGCGTACCGCTGCTCCGGTACTCGCGGTACACCGTCCATCGCTGCCCCCTGCCGCACGCGTCGGATCCAAAGACGACGAGGCCAGTTTGCCTTGTTCATGGCGGATGCGTCAGCCACGCGAGACAGCCATCACAGACACCTCACCTCATGTCCCCGCCGTCCAGAGAGCTGACGGGTCGTCAGATCAGCGCTACCGTGGTCGACATGGAGACCAAGGAGACCAAGGAGAGCCCCCGGGGCTTCCCCCGGATCATTTCGGTGGACGACCACACCGTGGAACCGCCCGGCGTCTGGCAGGACCGCCTCCCGGCCAAGTACCGGGACGAGGGTCCGCGCATCGTGCGCGCGCCCCTGAAGGAAATGACGTTCCTGGGCGGCAAGTTCGCGCCGGTCATGGGCGCGCCGGGGGACGACGGGCCGATAGGTGACTGGTGGGTCTACGAGGACCTGCACCGGCCCCTCACCCGCCTCGACACCGCGGTCGGCTACGACCGTGACGAGATCAAGCTCGAGGTCATCACGTACGAGCAGATGCGTCCGGGCTCGTACGACGTGCCGGCCCGGCTCGCCGACATGGACGTCAACCACGTCCAGTCCGCGCTCTGCTTCCCCACCTTCCCGCGCTTTTGCGGGCAGACGTTCACCGAGGCCAAGAACCGTGAACTCGGACTGCTCGGCGTGCGCGCGTACAACGACTGGATGGTGGAGGAGTGGTGCGGGCCGCAGGCCCAGGGGCGGCTCATACCGCTCACCCTCGTCCCGCTGTGGGACGCCGAGCTCGCCGCGGCGGAGGTGCGGCGCAACGCCGCCCGGGGCGTGCGTGCCGTCGCCTTCTCCGAGATACCGCCGCACCTGGGCCTGCCGTCCGTCCACACGGACGAGTGGGACCCCTTCCTGCGGGCCTGCGACGAGACCGGCACCGTGATCGCGATGCACATCGGGTCGTCCAGCAGGATGCCGTCGACCTCGCCCGACGCGCCGCCCGCCGTCGGCTCGACCATCACCTTCGCCAACTGCTGCTTCTCGATGGTCGACTGGCTGATGAGCGGCAAGTTCGAGCGCTTCCCGAACCTGAGGATCATGTATGCCGAGGGCCAGATCGGCTGGATCCCGTACATCCTGGAGCGCGCGGACGTCGTCTGGGAGGAGAACCGCGGCTGGGGCGGCGTCGCCGACAAGGTCCGCAAGCCGCCTTCCGAGTACTTCGCCGACCACGTCTACGGCTGCTTCTTCGACGACGCGTTCGGGCTCAGGAACCTCGACGCGATCGGCGTCGCGAACGTGCTCTACGAGACCGACTACCCGCACTCCGACTCGACCTGGCCGAAGTCCAAGGAGGTCGGAGAGGGGCAGATGGGGCACCTGGACGCGGATGTCGTCGAGCGCATCGTGCGCGGCAACGCCATCGACCTGCTGGGGCTGACCGACGACGGACTCTGGGCGGGGCAGCGGTGAGCGGCCGGGCGCCGGGGCGTCTGGTCTACGGCATCCAGCTCCCGATCCAGTCCCAGTCCACGATGTACGCGGAGAGCTGGGAGGCCGGGGCCGGCGCCGCCGACCTCGCCGAGATCGCCCGCACCGCCGACCGCACCGGCTTCGACTACATCGCCTGCTGCGACCACGTCGCCATCCCGCGCCGCCTCGCCGACGCGATGAGCACCACCTGGTACGACCCGGTGGCCACGCTCGCGTACCTCGCGGGCATCACGGAGAACGTGCGCCTCATGAGCCACGTCGCGATCGTCGGCCTGCGCCATCCGCTGGCCACCGCCAAGCAGTACGCCACTCTCGACCACCTCTGCGGGGGCCGGCTGATCCTCGGCGTGGGGGCGGGTCACGTACCGGAGGAGTTCGAGGCGCTCGGGGTCGACTTCGCGCGGCGCGGGGCCGTGCTCGACGAGGCCCTGGACGCGCTGAGGGCGGCGCTCGGGCCGCAGGAGTATCCGTCGTTCAAGGGGGAGCGGTACTCCTTCGAGGGGCTCGGGCAGCGGCCGCGCCCCGCGCAGAGCCGGGTCCCCCTGTGGGTGGGCGGTTCCTCGGCCCCGGCGGTGCGCCGCGCCGCGGTGAAGGGGGACGGATGGCTGCCGCAGGGGGACAGCCGCGAGCAGCTGCCGGGCCGGATAGCGAAGCTGAAGCGGCTGCGGGAGGAGGCGGGCGTCGAGGCTCCCGTCACCGTGGGCGCGATCGCCGAGCCTCTGTACGTGGGCGTACCCGCGTGGCACGTCGGGCGGCGCACCCTGTCCGGCGCCCCGCAGGCCCTCGCCGAGTCGCTGCGCGCGTACGGCGCGATGGGCGTGGACCAGATCCAGGTCCGGTTCCGCTCCCGGAGCCTGGGCGAACTCACCGACCAGATGGCGGCGTTCGCCGCCGACGTCGCTCCGCACCTGAACGACTAGGACCTCACAGACCAGGAGTACCGGCATGGGCAAGCTGGACGGGCGCGTCGTCGTCATCACGGGCGCGGCGCGCGGGCAGGGCGAGCAGGAGGCGCGGCTGTTCGCCGCGGAGGGCGCCAAGGTGGTGCTGGGGGATGTCCTCGACGACCAGGGCGAGGCGCTCGCCAAGGAGATGGGCGGGCTCTACGTCCATCTGGACGTGAGCCGCGAGGACGACTGGGCGGCCGCCGTCGCCGCCGCGAAGAAGGCGTACGGGAAGATCGACGGGCTCGTGAACAACGCGGGGATCCTGCGGTTCAACGAGCTGGTCAGCACACCCCTGGACGAGTTCCAGCAGATCATCCAGGTCAACCAGGTGGGTGCCTTCCTCGGGATCAAGACCGTCGCGCCCGAGATCGAGGCGGCCGGCGGGGGCACGATCGTGAACACGGCCTCCTACACGGGGGTGACGGGCATGGCGTACGTCGGCGCGTACACCGCCACCAAGCACGCGATCGTGGGGCTGACGAAGGTGGCGGCCCTCGAGCTGGCCGGGAAGAAGATCCGCGTGAACGCGGTGTGCCCCGGCGCCATCGACACCGCCATGAGCAATCCCTCGCAGCTTGACCCGGGCGCGGACACCGAGGAGGCCTCGCAGGCGCTCGACGAGCTGTACCGCAAGCTCGTGCCGCTGGGGCGGGTCGGGCAGCCCGAGGAGGTGGCGCGGCTCGCGCTGTTCCTGACCTCGCAGGAGGACTCCGCGTACATCACGGGCCAGCCGTTCGTCATCGACGGCGGGTGGCTGGCGGGCGTCAGCGTGCTGTGATCCCATGATCTGACGCTGTATCAGGTATTGACGCTGTACGGGTGCGGTGAAACAGTCGGCACATCGAATCTGACGGTACGTCAGAAAGGGCGCAGGAGCTTCTGACGCAGCCGCCGGTCACAGACAGGGGACGGTGAACCTCCTTGGAATTCGGGCTCTTTGTACAGGGATATGTGGGCAAGCGGGCCGAGACCGACCCGCTCGCCGAGCACAAGGCGCTGATGGAGGAGACCGAGTACGTCATCCAGGCGGACAAGTCGGGCTTCAAGTACGCCTGGGCGTCCGAGCACCACTTCCTGGAGGAGTACTCGCACCTCTCCGCCAACGACGTCTTCCTCGGCTACCTCGCGCACGCCACCGAACGCATCCACCTCGGTTCCGGGATCTTCAACCCGCTCGCCCAGGTCAACCACCCGGTGAAGGTCGCCGAGAAGGTCGCCATGCTCGACCATCTCAGCGAGGGGCGGCACGAGTTCGGCAGCGGGCGCGGCGCGGGGAGCCACGAGATTCTCGGCTTCATCCCCGGCGTCACCGACATGAACTACACGAAGGAGATCTGGGAAGAGACCATCGCCGAGTTCCCGAAGATGTGGCTCCAGGAGGAGTACGTCGGGTTCAAGGGCAAGCACTGGCAGCTCCCGCCGCGCAAGATCTTCCCCAAGCCGTACGGGAAGGCGCACCCCGCCATGTGGTACGCGGCCGGCTCCCCGCCCTCGTACGCGATGGCCGCCAGGAAGGGTCTCGGCGTCCTGGGCTTCAGCGTCCAGAAGGTCTCCGACATGGAGTGGGTGCTCGACCAGTACAAGTCGAACATCGGCAAGGCGGAGCCCGTCGGGGCGTTCGTCAACGACAACGTCATGGTGACCTCGACCGCGATCTGCGCGCCGACCCACGCGGAGGCCGTGCGGATCGCCGCGACCGGCGGGCTGCACTACCTCCAGTCGCTCGTCTTCCGCTACCACGACACGTTCCCGCGCCCCGAGGGCTTCCCCGTGTGGCCCGAGACGCTGCCCGAGTTCAACGAGGAGATCATCGAACTCCTCATCGCCGAGGAGCTGCTGATCTGCGGCGACCCGGACGAGGTGCTCACACAGTGCAAGCGGTGGGAGCAGGCGGGCGCCGACCAGCTGTCGTTCGGCATGCCGATCGGCATCTCCAAGGAGGACACGCTCCAGTCGATCAAGCTGATCGGCGAGCACGTCATCCCGAAGATCGACACGGATCCGGTGCACCGGACCACGCGTTTCCGTGAGGCCGTCTGATCCGGCCGGTCACCCATGGACCGCCCCGGCCCCTCCCTTCCCGGACGGGGGCCGGGGCCCCCTGGGGTCACGGGTGCACGGGGGACCGACGCGGAGCTGTGCCCCGGACCCCCTGTCGCCCTTCGGGCTCGTCCTCAAACGCCGGACGGGCTGGACGGACGCCCGGATCCTCGGACGCGCCGACGGGCCGGATGGGCGTCCCGAATGCTCAGACGTGTGGACCGGCGGGACCGGTGCCCGCGCATCCGCCACCACTCACCCTTCAGGAGGGGGACGACCTCGTGCTCGACCACCTGATCAAAGGAGCGACCGTAGTCGACGGGACGGGAGCCCCCGCCTACGTCGCCGACGTGGGGATACGCGATGGGCGTATCGCCGTCATCGCGGAGCCGGGCGTCGTGACCGAGCCCGCCGCGAGCAGCGAGGACGCGCACGGGCGGATCCTCGCCCCCGGCTTCGTCGACCCGCACACCCACTACGACGCCCAGCTGTTCTGGGACCCGTACGCGACGCCGTCCCTGAACCATGGCGTGACGACCGTCGCGGGCGGCAACTGCGGCTTCACGCTCGCCCCGCTGCACCCGGAGCGGCCCGAGGACGCCGACTACACGCGCCGGATGATGTCCAAGGTCGAGGGCATGTCGCTGGTCGCGCTGGAGGAGGGCGCGCCCTGGACGTGGAACTCGTTCGGTGAGTATCTGGACGCCCTCGACGGGCGGATCGCCGTCAACGCGGGCTTCATGGTCGGGCACTGCGCGCTGCGCCGGTACGTGATGGGCGCGGACGCGGTCGGCGGGCAGCCGACGCCCGAGCAGCTGGAGCAGATGCTCGCCCTGTTCCACGAGGCGATGGACGCGGGAGCCTGGGGCTTCTCGACCACGCAGTCCTCGACGCACTCGGACGGCGACGGGCAGCCGGTCGCCTCGCGGCACGCGCGGCCCGAGGAGCTGCTCGCGCTCAGCCGCGCCGTCGCCGAGCACGAGGGCACGCAGATCGAGGCGATCGTGGCCGGGTGCCTCGACCAGTTCAGCGACGACGAGATCGACCTGTTCGTCGAGATGAGCGCGGCCGCCGGGCGGCCCCTGAACTGGAACGTCCTCACCATCGACGCGGCCGTCCCCGAGCGGGTGCCGCGCCAGCTGATCCCCAGCGAGCGGGCCCGCAAGGCCGGCGGCCGGATCGTCGCGCTCACCATGCCGATCCTGACCCCCATGAACATGTCGCTCGGCACGTTCTGCGCCCTCAACCTCATCCCCGGCTGGGGCGAGGTGCTGTCCCTGCCCGTCGACGAGCGGATCGCGAAGCTGCGCGACCCGGACGTGCGAGCACAGATGCTGCGGCGCGCGGACAGCAAGGAGGCCGGCGTCTTCCGGCGGCTCGCCCACTTCGGGCGGTACGTCATCGGGGACACGTACGCGGAGGCGAACGAGGGCCTGACCGGGCGCGTGGTGAACGACATCGCGGCCGAGCGCGGCCAGGAACCCTTCGAGTGCATCGTCGAGATCTGCGCCAACGACCGCCTGCGGACGGTCCTTTGGCCCATGCCCAGCGACAACGACCCGGATTCGTGGGCCCTGCGCGCCGAGACCTGGCGCCACGAGGACGTGCTCCTCGGCGGGTCCGACGCGGGCGCTCACCTGGACCGGATGTGCGGGGCACCGTACACGACGCGCTTCCTCGGGGACTGTCTGCGGGGGCGGAAGCTGGCCGGGATCGAGGAGGCGGTGAAGATGCTCACCGACGATCCGGCGCGGCTGTTCGGGCTGCGGGAGCGCGGCCGGATCGAGGAGGGCTGGCACGCGGACCTCGTCCTGTTCGACCCGGAGCGGATCGACGCGGGCAAGGCCACTCTCGTCCACGACCTGCCCGGCGACAGCCCGCGCCTGGACTCGAAGGCGATCGGCGTCAACGCCGTGTGGGTCAACGGCGTCGAGGTCATCCGCGAGGACGTCGTGACGGGGGCCGTGCCCGGCACCGTGCTGCGGTCCGGACGTGACACCAGGACGGTGAGCACGCTGGATCTTCCCGGGGGGCAGCCCCCGGACCCCCGGCCGGACGACAGGGCGGTCCGGGGCACGGCGAGTGGGACCTCGGGCGGCACCGAATGACGGACGCGCAGAGGCTGTTCATCGGCGGCGAGTGGACCGAGCCGGACGGCGGGCACTACGAGGTCGTCGACCCCGCGTCGGAGGAGGTCGTCGGGCTCGCCCCCGAGGCGTCCGGCGCGCAGGTCCACGACGCGGCGTCGGCGGCCCGCGAGGCCTTCGCCTCGTGGTCGCGTACGAAGCCGCAGGAGCGCGCCGCGATCCTCGACCGGGCCGCCGACGTGATGCAGCGTGACTTCGCGGCGAACGCGGAGCTCGCGCAGGCGGAGAGCGGCGCGACGAGCGGGACCGCGCGCGGGATGCAGGTCGCGGTGGGGGTGGCGCGGTTCCGCCGCTACGCGCAGGGCGCGCTCGAACCGGTCGAGCAGGGGCTGCCGCCGCAGATCAACGAGGCGGGCCCCATGGGGAAGGCGGGCGTGCTCGGGGCGCTCGCCGTACGGCAGCCCGTCGGCGTCGTCGCCTGCATCACGTCGTACAACAACCCGTGGGCGAACCCGGCCGGCAAGGTCGCCCCCGCGCTCGCCATGGGGAACACGGTCGTCGTGAAGCCCGCCCCGCAGGACCCGCTGTCGGTGTACCGGATGGCGGCCGCTCTGGAGGAGGCGGGGGCGCCGCCCGGTGTGGTGAACGTGGTCAGCGGGACGGCTGTGGGCGTGGGCGAGGCGGCCGTCGACTCCCGGGACGTCGACATGGTCAGCTTCACCGGCTCCACCGCGGTCGGGCGGCGCATCGGCGAGGCGTGCGGGCGCGGCATGAAGCGGCAGCTGATGGAGCTGGGCGGCAAGGGCGCGGCGCTCGTCTTCGACGACCTGGACGAGGCGGGCCTCGCCTCGGCGGTCTCGGGGATCGGCACGACGTACGCCTTCTACAGCGGGCAGATCTGTACGGCGCCGACACGGGTGATCGCGCAGCGCGGGGTGTACGACGCGCTCGTCTCGAAGCTGGCCGAGTACGTCGGCTACATGAAGGTGGGCGATCCGAGGGCGCGGGGGACGGTCGTCGGGCCGGTGATCTCCGCGGCGCACCGCGACCGCGTCGAGTCGTACGTCGAGCTGGGCCGCAAGGAGGGGGCGCGGATCGTCGCGGGCGGCGAACGGCCGGCTCTCGACAAGGGCTTCTACGTCGCCCCGACGCTCCTCGCGGACTGCACGAACGACATGCGGGTCGTGCGGGAGGAGATCTTCGGCCCGGTCGTGGTGGTCGTGCCCTTCGACGACGAGGAGGAGGGGGTGGCCCTCGCCAACGACAGCGAGTACGGGCTCATCGACTACGTGTGGTCGGGGGACGTGGCGCGGGCGTTCCGGGTGGCGCGGCGGCTGCGGGCCGGCGGGGTCGGCGTGAACACGGTCGGCCGGAACATGGAGGCGCCGTTCGGCGGCTTCAAGCAGAGCGGGGTGGGCCGGGACGTGGGCTCGTACGCGCTGCACGCCTACAGCGAGCTCCAGTCGATCGTGTGGCAGGGGTGAGGGCAGGAGGGGGCTGCGGGTCCGGCGGGGTAACCCCCGGAAACATCACACGGAAAATTTTGAACCCGGCAAATCGGGCGCTGCTGCGATTACCGAATATCGGACGTCGTCGGTAATTCCTTCCGATGAATGGGGTTAACCTGAAGGTGCCTTGAGGGTGTGGGATGGTTACGTGAATCGGCCATCGATTCAAAGGTGGCCGGTTTCGCCTCATGTCCCCCTTATGCGGAAACCGCAGCATTTAACGTCCTGTTCATGACTGAGCTGGACGCGCGGCCGACACGGGCTGCCCACGACACGGCAGGCGGCGCCCCCGACGGGGGCGTCCGCAGCAAGGGCCTCGGCGGGAACTCCGTCGGGCTGGTCGGCAGCGCGGTCATCGGTATCTCGACCGTGGCGCCCGTCTACTGCCTGACCTCGACGCTCGGCTCCACGGCCGGTGAGGTCGGCCTCCAGATGCCCGCCGTGTTCCTGGCCGGCTTCCTGCCGATGCTGCTCGTCGCCTTCGCCTACCGCGAGCTGAACAAGGCCATGCCTGACTGCGGCACGTCCTTCACCTGGACCGTGAAGGCCTTCGGCCCGCGCGTGGGCTGGATGTGCGGCTGGGGCCTCGTCATCGCGACGATCATCGTGCTGTCCAACCTGGCCGGCGTCGCGACGTCCTACTTCTGGCTCCTCGCGGGCGAGATCACCGGCAACGGGTCCATCGGCGCCCTGGACGACAACAAGGCCGTCCACATCGTCACCTGTCTCGCCCTGATCGCCGCCGCGACCGCGATCAGCTACCGCGGCATGACGGCGACGAAGGGTGTCCAGTTCACCCTGGTCGGCCTCCAGCTCGTCGTGCTCGCCGTGTTCGTCGTGATGGCCGTCGCCAAGGCGGGATCGATGGACTTCCCCACGTCCGTGCCGTTCTCCTGGACGTGGCTCGACCCGTTCTCGGTGAAGTCGTTCGGCGCGTTCACCGCGGGCCTGTCCCTGTCGATCTTCATGTACTGGGGCTGGGACACCTGCCTCACCGCGAACGAGGAGACCATCGGCAGCGACAAGACGCCCGGCCGCGCCGCCCTCATCGCGATGGTCGTCCTCGTCGGCTCCTACCTCGCCACCGGCGTCGCCGCCCAGATGGTCGTCGGCTCCGGCGGCAAGGGCCTCGGCCTCGCCAACCCCGCGACGTCCGACAACGTCTTCGCCGCCCTCGCCGGCCCTGTCATGGGCCCGACCCTCGGCATCCTGCTCTTCGTCGCCGTCCTCGCCTCGGCCGCGGCCAGCCTGCAGACCACGTTCATCCCGGTCGCCCGCACGGTCCTCGCCATGGCCACGTACGAGGCGCTGCCCGCCTCCTACGCCCGCGTCCACCCGCGCTTCAAGACCCCGGGCCGCGCCACGGTCACCGCGGGCGTCTCCACCGGCGTGTTCTACACGGTCATGACGCTGGTCTCCGAGCACGTCCTCGTCGACACGATCTACGCGCTCGGCCTCATGATCTGCTTCTACTACGCGCTCACGGCGTTCGCCTGCGCCTGGTACTTCCGCTCCGAGCTGCTGCGCTCGCCCCGGGACTTCTTCTTCAAGGCCCTCTTCCCGGTCCTCGGCGGCGTCCTGCTGTCCGCCGTGTTCGTGAAGACCCTCGTCGACATGTGGAACCCGGCGTACGGCAGCGGCTCCTCCGTTCTCGGCGTCGGCTCCGTCTTCGTGATCGGCGTCGGCCTGCTGCTCGTCGGCTTCGTGATCATGCTCGTGATGGGGCGGCGCAGCCCGGCGTTCTTCCGCGGCGAGGTGCTGACGCGGGAGACGCCGGTGCTGGTCGTCGAGGACTGACGACAGGCCCTACGCGCCGAGGAACACCGGGTTCGTGAACGCCGTGAGCGCCCCCGGCAGGCCCGGGACCGTCGGTGCGTGCCGGACCTCGGCCCGGACATAGGCCGCGTACGACGCCGTCGTGCGCCACTCGGCCGTGCCCGCCCCGGACTCGGGGAGCGCCGGCGCGGTGAACAGCGTGCCCTGGTCCGTGACCAGGTGGAGCGTGCAGCCCGGGGCGCCCTTGACCTCCAGGCGGACGGTGACCGGCGCGTCGGGGTCCACGCGGAGGCGCTCGCCGATGCCCGCGTGCTCGCCGCGCGAACCGGACGCCGTGAACGCCAGCTCCACGGACTTCGACTCGGCGACGTAACTGCGGCCCGCCCTGATGCCCGCCTGGACGGCCTCCCGGGTCAGGTCGTCGGCGAGGACCACCGTCTGCGGGCCGCCGATGCGGTCCGGGTCGCGGTGGGCGTCGCTGTTGCCCATCGCGGGGATCCACTCACGCGAACCCCGTACGGACGCCACCAGCGTGTTGTCCCAGTCGGCCAGGGAGATCTCGTCGTCCGCGGTGTACGGGCCGTTCCACACCTCGACGGCGTCCGCCTCGCCGAAGCCGAACTTCCAGTTGCAGCCGATGCAGGTGGCGTGCGGATGCGCCGGCACGACCAGGCCGCCGGCCCGGCGGACCTCGCGCGCGTACGCGCCGAAGCGGTTGTCGCGGGCCCGGTAGCGCCAGTCGACGAACGTGCCCGGGTCCGTGCCGAGCGCCACCACGTGCCCGTTACGGGTCGTGATCTCCTCGCCCAGCATGATGAGCAGGTCGTCGCCCGCCTGGTCGGCCCAGTGGGCGTGCGACGAGTGCGTGTTGTGGTCGGAGGAGTTGATGAAGTCCAGGCCCGCCTCGCGCGCGAGCGCCGCGATCTCGGCGGGTGTGCGCCTGCCGTCCGAGAACCACGAGTGGATGTGGCAGTCCCCGCGGTACCAGGCGCGGCCCCGGCCCTTGGCGCGCGAGGGCGGGTACACCGCGCGAGGGGTCTGCCCCTGCTCGCCGTACGTGAGCGTGACGGTCAGCTCGTACGGGAGGCCCTCGGGGGCCACCGTGTACGGGCCGAGCGCGATGTGCCAGGTGCCCGCGCGGACCGGCCCCGGGATGTAGCCCGGCGTCGCGTCGTCCGCCCGTACGAAGAACTCGGTGCGCGCGCCGCCCGACCAGCCGCGGAAGCCCTTCCCGCCGAGTTCGGTGCCCCGCTCGTCGAACACCCCGATGTCCAGGGCGTTGTTCTGCGTGCCGGCCGGGACGGTCGCCTTCGTGTAGGCGTACGCGACGTGGATCTCGCGTACCCCGCGCGGCACCTCGACCGGCACGTACACGAAGTCGGGCGCGCCGGGCGGCAGCGTCCCCTTCACGGTCCGCGTCGTCCGTGTTCCGTCCGCCGGTGTGCGGCCGTCGGCCGCGCTCGCGAAGCTCACACTGCTCAACGTAAGCGCGGTGGCCGCTCCCGTCACGAACAGCGCGCGTCTGCCCATGCCGGTCGTGGTGTGGTCGTCCTCGCACATGCTGCGGCTCCCAGGGTCCTGTGACGTTCCGTCTGTGACGTGGGTGATGCATGCAACTCTGGTATTGAGCCGTGAACTCCCCTGTAAGGGAAGGGGATCGGAGTCTTACGTCTGTCCGCCCGGGGAGTCCATGGACTCCTGAGGGGCGGGCAGGTAGGAATGCCGCATGCGGATCTCGACCACGATCTTCCTGACCGACGAGACCATCACGCCCGTGCGGCTCGCGCGTGAGCTGGAGCGACGCGGGTTCGCCGGGCTGTATCTGCCCGAGCACACACACATCCCGGTGGAGCGGGCGACGCCGTATCCGGCCGGGGGTGAGCTGCCCGCCGAGTACGGCCGCACCCTCGACCCGTTCGTCGCGCTCGGGCAGGCCGCCGCCGTCACCGAGCGGCTCGGCCTCGGCACCGGCATCACGCTGATCGCCCAGCACGACCCCATCGGCCTGGCGAAGCAGATCGCCACCCTCGACCACCTCTCCGGCGGCCGTTTCACACTCGGCCTCGGCTTCGGCTGGAACGTCGAGGAGGCCGCCGACCACGGCGTCGAATGGCGCACGCGGCGCGAGCTCGGCCGGGAGCGCATGGGCCTCATGCGGGCCCTGTGGGCGCAGGAACCGACCGCGTACGAGGGTGAGTTCGGGGTGTCGGTGCGGGCCAGCCACGCCTACCCGAAACCGGTGGGGGGCGCGCCCCGCACGCTGATCGGGGGAGCGGCCGGCCCGAAGCTGTTCGCGCACATCACCGAGTACGCCGACGGCTGGATGCCGATCGGCGGGCGCGGTCTGACCGAGTCGATGCCCGTGCTGCGGGCCGGCTGGGAGGAGGCGGGCCGCGACCCGGCGGACCTGCACGTCGTGCCGTTCGCGGTCCTGCCGAGCCCGGGCAAGCTCGCGCACTACGCGGAGCTCGGCATCGACGAGGTCGTCCTCCAACTGCCCCCGGCGGACGAGACATCGGTCCTCAAGGTCCTCGACGAGTACGAGCAGTACCTGTAGGGGCGGCGCCGGGCGCAGGTGAAACGTGTACGTCGCGTGATCCCGCGCACGTCAGCGCGGCGCAGACGCCGTCGGCGGGCGCTCGTATCCTCGGGAGCATGACTGATCCGGAGGCTGTACGACCCACTGCCAACGCGATGCGCCGCGCGTTGAAGCGGTCCCGCGACGGCGTTGCCCTCGACACGGCCGAGGCGGCGGTCCTGCTCCAGGCCCGCGGCGACGACCTGCGGGACCTGACGGCGTCCGCCGCGCGCGTGCGCGACGCGGGCCTGAAGGCCGCGGGCCGCCCGGGCGTCATCACGTACTCGAAGAAGGTCTTCATCCCGCTGACCCGGCTGTGCCGGGACAAGTGCCACTACTGCACGTTCGTGACCGTCCCCGGCAAGCTGCGCCGGGACGGTCACGGGATGTACCTGTCACCGGACGAGGTCCTCGACATCGCCCGCCGCGGCGCCGAGACGGGCTGCAAGGAAGCGCTGTTCACACTCGGCGACCGGCCCGAGGACCGCTGGCCCGAGGCCCGCGAGTGGCTGGACGCGCACGGGTACGACGACACGCTCGCCTATGTGCGCGCCATGGCGATCCGGGTCCTGGAGGAGACGGGGCTGCTCCCGCACCTCAACCCCGGCGTCATGACCTGGACCGATCTCCAGCGCCTCAAGCCGGTCGCGCCGTCCATGGGCATGATGCTGGAGACGACGGCGACGCGCCTGTGGTCCGAGCCGGGCGGCCCGCACCACGGCTCGCCCGACAAGGAACCCGCTGTCCGGCTGCGGGTCCTCGAGGACGCGGGCCGGTCGAACGTCCCGTTCACCACCGGCATCCTCATCGGCATCGGCGAGTCCTACGAGGAGCGCGCCGACTCCCTCTTCCAGCTGCGCCGCATCCAGCGCAGCTACCACGGCATCCAGGAAGTCATCGTCCAGAACTTCCGGGCCAAGCCGGACACGGCGATGCGCGGCATGCCGGACGCCGAGCTGGAGGAACTCGCCGCGTGCATCGCGGTCGCCCGCCACATCCTCGGCCCCTCCGCCCGCATCCAGGCCCCGCCGAACCTGGTCGACGAGGAGTACGCGCTCCTGATCGGCGCCGGTATCGACGACTGGGGCGGGGTGTCGCCGCTGACCCCGGACCACGTGAACCCCGAGCGCCCCTGGCCGCACATCGACGAACTCGCCGCGAAGACGGGCGAGGCGGGCTTCGAGCTGCGCGAACGCCTGACGATCTACCCGGAGTTCATCGAGCGCGGCGAGCCGTGGCTCGACCCGCGTCTGCTGCCGCACGTACGGGCCCTCGCCCTGGCCGACACCGGCCTCGCCGACGAGGACGCGCGCCCCGGGGGCCTGCCCTGGCAGGAGCCCGACGAGGGGTTCACCGCCACCGGTCGCACGGACCTGCACCGCACCATCGACACGACGGGCCGCACGTCCGACCGGCGCGACGACTTCGACGACGTGTACGGCGACTGGGAGGCGCTGCGCGAGCAGGCCGCGCCCGGCATGGTCCCGCAGCGCATCGACGGCGACGTGCGCGCCGCGCTGGCGACGGCGGCCGACGACCCGACGAAGCTCACCGACGACGAGGCGCTCGCCCTGCTGCACGCGGACGGCCCGGCGCTCGACGCCCTGTGCCGCGTCGCGGACGACATCCGCAAGACGGTGAACGGCGACGACGTCACGTACATCGTCACGAGGAACATCAACTTCACGAACGTCTGCTACACCGGCTGCCGTTTCTGCGCCTTCGCGCAGCGCCGCACGGACGCGGACGCGTACACGCTCTCGCTCTCCCAGGTCGCCGACCGGGCCGAGCAGGCGTGGGACGTGGGCGCGGTCGAGGTGTGCATGCAGGGCGGCATCCACCCCGACCTGCCGGGCACGGCCTACTTCGACATCGCGAAGGCGGTGAAGGAGCGCGTCCCCGGCATGCACGTGCACGCGTTCTCCCCGATGGAGGTGGTGAACGGCGCGACGCGCACGGGCATGTCGATCCGGGACTGGCTCACCGCGGCGAAGGAGGCCGGCCTCGACTCCATCCCCGGCACGGCGGCCGAGATCCTCGACGACGAGGTCCGCTGGGTCCTCACCAAGGGCAAGCTGCCCACGGCGACGTGGACGGAGGTCATCACGACGGCCCACGAGCTGGGCATCCGCTCGTCGTCGACGATGATGTACGGGCATGTGGACCAGCCCCGCCACTGGCTCGGCCACTTCCGCACGCTGGCCTCGATCCAGCAGGCCGCACTCGCCAAGAACGTGGACGGCTTCACGGAGTTCGTGACGCTCCCGTTCATCCACACCAACGCGCCCGTCTATCTGGCGGGCATCGCGCGGCCGGGCCCGACGACCCGCGACAACCGGGCCGTCACCGCCATGGCCCGCATCCTCCTGCACCCGCACATCCCCAACATCCAGACGAGCTGGGTGAAGCTGGGCACGCAGGGCGCCGCGGAGATGCTGCGCTCGGGGGCGAACGACCTGGGCGGCACGCTGATGGAGGAGACCATCTCCCGTATGGCGGGCTCCGGTTACGGCTCGTACCGCTCAATCAAGGACCTCGTCACGATCGCGGAGGAGGCGGGCCGCCCGGCGAAGCCGCGCACGACGCTGTACGGGGAGGTCTCCGAGGAGCGGCAGCGCGCGGCGACGGCCTCGGACGGACACCTGCCGGAACTGCTGCCGGTACTGGGGGACTGAGCCGCGTCACGCGCGACGGGGGTGGGGGTGAACCCGCCGGGCTCACCCCCACCCCCGTCGGCCGGTCAGTGACCGATGAGGTCCTGCCCCAACTGGGCGTTCTTCTCGGGGACATGGACGGCGGCGGCACCGAACGACGTGATGCCGCTCGTGGTGAGCCCGCCGGTGGCCCCGCGCAGCACCCAGGCGGCGCCGGAGTCGGTGTACGTGCCGTCCTCCAGGGGAGCGGTGGCGGTCAGGTCGGCCTTGCCGTCGCCGTTCAGGTCGGACAGGAGAACCTTCTGGCCGAAGCCGTCGCCCTTCTCCGAGGCGCCGGGCACCGCGGTCGTGGACTGGTTGAAGGCCTGCGAGCCCGTGCCGGACAGGCCGCCGCGGCCGCCCTTGAGCAGGACGACGCTGCCGGCGCCCTTGATGGTGCCGATGGCCTCGCCGGGCACGCCGACGGCGATGTCGGCGTAGCCGTCGCCGTTCACGTCACCGGCGGAGAGGTCGGTGCCGAACATGTCGCCGCTCTCGCCCACCCCGGGCACGCCGGCCGTGTCCTGCGTGATGGTCTTCGTGCGGGTCGTGGACGGCCCGTCCGCGGTCCCGTACATGACGAGGACGGTGCCCTTCTCGTACGGGATGTCCTCGTAGTTGTCGCCGATGTCGTGGACGACGAGGTCGCCGTACCCGTCACCGTCCACGTCACCGACGGTGCCGCGGAACGACGACGTCAGCGACTTCGCGGTGTGGCTGACACCGGACTTGCCGCCCTTCCAGAACTTGCTGGCGTACGCCGACTCCTCGAAGCCGTGGCTCGTCACGATGTCGTCGGCGCCGTCCCCGGTCATGTCGCCGACGACGAGGTCGGCGGGCCCGAAGGTCTGGCTGGTGGCGATGGAGTCCTGGCTCGCCGGCTTGCCGCTCGCGCGGTCGAAGGGGCCGTAGGAGATCGTCATCCCGGCGACGTCGTCGTCCGGGTCGTCGCTGCGCGGGTAGTCGTCGGTGACGAGGTCGCGGTGCCCGTCGCCGTTGAAGTCGCCGACGGCGAACATCCCGGTCGACGTGGGCAGCGCGACACTGCCCTGGCCGCTCAGCCCGGTGGCCGAACCCCACAGCACGACGCTCGGCGCGCCGCCGAGGCCGGCGACGACGAGGTCGGTGTACGAGTCCCCGTCGAGGTCCCCGCTGGTGACGCGCTCCCCGAAGTAGCCGCCCTCCTCGGCGGCCCCGGGTATCCCGGTGGTGGAGCGGGTCAGGACCTTGGCGTGGGCGATGTCCGGCCCGTTCTTCCCGCCGTAGACCACGGAGACGGCCCCGGCGTTCCCCTTGCCGGACACGGTCGCGCCCGGCGCCCCGAGCACGAGGTCCTGGTATCCGTCGTGGTTGAAGTCGGTGGCGGGGACGCGGGGCGGAACGGGGGTGGCAGCGGCGGCGGTACCGGCGGCGGATACGAGGCCGAACGGCATGGCGAGCGCGGTGACGGCGAGGGCTGTGACGAGAGTGCGGCGCACTGTTCCTCTCCTTCTTGGTGTCCTGTGGGGGTGTTCGTGGTTACGAGAAGAAAGACGGGCCACCGAAGGGAAACGTTGTACGCGCCCAGGAGGACGTACGTCCCAAGCCTGTAACAGGCCTCAACAGGGCATGCTGAGGCCCTCGTTCGGGACGCGTGTGCCGAACGAGGGCCTGAGCAGCGGGAGTCGGTCAGCCGACCAGCAGGTCCTCGCGCAGGTCGCGCACGTCGCGGTGGCTGAGGCCGAGCGCCTTGTCCAGGTAACGGTCGAACGTGCCGTAGCGGCTCGTCACCTCCTGGAAGCCCGAGTTCAGGTACTCGGGGCGGACGTCCAGCATCGGCTTGTACACGGCGGCCTGCGCGGGCGGCATCGCGGCGAGCGTCGCCGCGTTCTCCTTCGCGCGGTACGTGTTGCTGGCCAGGTAGTCGTCCATCACCGTCTCGCGCGGCACACCGAGCGCGGTCAGGAGCGTGGCGTTCGCCCAGCCCGTGCGGTCCTTGCCGGCCGTGCAGTGGAACAGCGCGTTCGCGCCGTCGGCGTCCGCGATGCCGTGCAGGACCGTGGTGTAGGCCTGCTGCGCGGTCGGCGCGGAAACCATGGTCCTCTCCGCGTCCACCATCAGCTGGGCGGATGCCTCGGGCGACGCGGGGAGGCCGGACAGGCCCCCGAGGTCGCCGAGGACGTCGGCGACGACGTAACGGGAGCCGGCGGGGACGCGGTCGGGCGCGGAGGCGCGCTCCTGCTGCGTCCGCAGGTCGTAGTCCACGGAGATGCCGAGGCGCTTCAGCTTCGCCAGGTCCCTGTCCGTGAGCTTGTCCAGGGACGCGGTGCGGTAGATCTCGCCCATCCGCACCCAGTGTCCGTCGCTGGTGCGGTAGCCGCCCGCGTCACGGAAGTTGACCGCGCCGTCGAGGCGTATCTCGCGGTCGGCGAGGTGCAGGCCCTGGCCCCGGTCGGGCACCAGGTCGAACCACTGGCGGTCGGCGGCGGGCAGGCCGCGCACGGTGACCTTGCCGGACGAGCCGCCGGACGCGACGGTGCGGCCGCCCGCGCGGACCGCCACGTGCCGGACACCCGGCGCCGTCCACTCGACCGTGTACGAGGAGCCGTCCTCGGCCGCCGTCACCGTCGCCGCCGTGAACGGGATGCGGGGGTGCGACGTGTGCCCGTGCGAGGAGGGGGAGGCGTGCGCGGCGGCGGGTGCGGCCAGGCCCACGAGGAGGGCGGCGGCCAGGGCGTACGAGGAGGCCCTGACACGAGTCATCTGCGTCATGGTGCGGATGTTCCGGGTGTCCGGCGATGTGTGAGCCAACACTCGGTGAACGGCGCGCGTCGGACGGCCGTCGAGCGGCGGCGCGCCGCAGGTCCCCGGGCCGTGCCCGGGGACATCGTCCGGTTTGCGGAAGAAAAGTGGGTGAATTGCTCTCAAGGGCGACTTCGCCTGCGCCGCTTCGGCTCTCAACCGCGTACGCCCCGTCGATTACAGTGCTGCGCAGTCGTCGCACGCGTAACGAGACCCGGAGGGGAGAGCTCCCCGTGGCAGCCCCACTGACCCCCAAGCAGGGGGGACCCTCATCGGCCGTATGGGGCCGCGCCGAGCAGCAGGATTTCCGCAGCCGGGTCCGCGGCACGCTCATCGGGGCCGCGCTCGGCGACGCCCTCGGGGCGCCGCTCGCCGAGCTCTCCCTCGAGGAGGTCAGGGCCGCGCACGGTCCGCAGGGACTGACCGACCTCGCTCCCGCCCACGGGCGCCGCGGCGCCGTCACCGCCGCGACCCAGCAGACGCTCTTCACGGTGGACGGCCTGATAAGGGCGCAGGTGCGGCGCGACACGGGCGCCTGGCATCCCCCGACCGACGTGCACCGCGCCTACCTCCGCTGGGCGGCGACCCAGCGTGACTGGGGCCCGGACGAGCGGCGCAAGGAGGACGGCTGGCTGGCCCGCGAGGAGTGGCTGTACTCGCGCCGCGGCCCGTCCCGCGACTGCCTCCTCGGACTCGGCAACGACGTCATGGGAACCCTGGACAAGCCGAAGAACGTGGCCGCCGCCGGGTCCGCGGCGGCCGCCCGCTCGGCCCCGTTCGGGCTGCTCGTCGGCTGGGAGCCGCAGCTCGTCTTCCAGCTCGCCGCCGAGTGCGCGGTCCAGACGCACGGAGCCCCCGCGGCCTACCTCACCGCGGGTGCGTACGCGGTCGTGGTGCACGGACTCGCGCGCGGCGAGAGCCTGGACGGCGCCGTGCAGCGCACCCTCGTCCTGCTGGCCGCGCGCCCGGGGCACCAGCCGGTCACGGACGCGCTCAAGCACGCGCTCGGCGCGGTCCGCCAGGGCATGCCGTCGGCCGCCCGCGTCGACGAACTCGTGGGTGACGGGCTCGCGGAGGGCGTGCTCGCCGTGGCGGTGTACTGCGCCCTGGTGGGCGAGGACATACGGCACGGACTGTGTCTCGCGGTGAACCACGGCGGCCCGTCCGAGGCGACCGGCGCGCTGTGCGGGGGCCTGCTCGGCGCGCTGCACGGGGAGACCGCGCTGCCGCCGGGCTGGGTGACCGAGCTGGAGGGCCGCCCCACGGTCCTGGAGCTCGCCGACGACTTCGCGATGGAGATGACGCAGGGGCCCGCCCTGCACAGCCCCGCGGCCTCGTCGCCGGGATGGCTGGCCCGCTACCCGCGGGCGTGAACGCCGAAGCGCCGGACCGGCTGTGATCAGCCCGCCCGGCGCCCGGTGAGGAACTGGGGTTACGAGAGCCGGCCGGGCGGCTGCGAGCCGACCGTCCCGTCCTGCGGTTCCGCCGGCGCGGGAACCGCGGCCGCCCCGGTGGACCCGTCGTCGTCCGTGTTGATGCGCTCGATGAGCGAGTCCCGCTCCGGGGTGTCCTCCGGCTTGAGGTGGCCGATGAGGATGTAGAGCACGAGCGAGACGGCCAGCGGGATCGACACCTGGTACTCGAGCGGCACCCCGCCCTCGACGTTCCAGCTGATCGGGTAGTTGACCAGCCAGAAGGCGAGCAGACCCATGGCCCAGCTGGTGATCGCCGCCGTGGGACCGGACTTGCGGAAGGCGCGCAGCAGACCCAGCATCATCGGGATCGCGATCGGGCCCATCAGGCCCGCGACCCACTTGATGACGACGGTGATGATGTCCTTGAACGTGGGCGAGTTGACCTGAGTGGCCACCGCCATGGACAGACCGAGGAAGATCACCGTGGTGAGGCGGGCGGCGAGCAGACCCTTGTTCCCGACCCACTGCTCCTTCGCCCTCTTCGAGACCGCGGGCGCCACGTCACGGGTGAAGACGGCGGCGATGGCGTTCGCGTCGGAGGAGCACATGGCCATCGTGTGCGAGAAGAAGCCGACGATGACCAGGCCCAACAGGCCGTGCGGCAGGAGCTGTTCGGTCATCAGGCCGTACGAGTCCGAACCGTCCGGCTTCTGCGCGTGCACCAGGAGCGGCGACACCCACATGGGGAAGAAGAGGACGACGGGCCAGACCAGCCACAGGACCGCCGAGAGGCGGGCCGAGCGCGTGGCCTCGCGGGCGGAGCCGGTGGCCATGTAGCGCTGGGCCTGGTTGAGCATGCCGCCGTTGTACTCGAAGAGCTTGATGAAGAGGAACGCCAGCAGGAACACCGTGCCGTACGGCCCGACGAGCGGCTTGCCGTGGCCCGCGAGCTCGGGCTCGTCCCAGACGCCGAAGATGCCGCCGAACGGGCCGAGCTTGGAGACGACGGCGACGAACATGGCGACACCGGCGATGAGCTGGATGATGAACTGCCCCAGCTCGGTGAGCGCGTCGGCCCACAGTCCGCCGATGGTGCAGTAGATCGCCGTGATGACGCCGGTGATCAGGATGCCCTGGTTGATGGAGATGCCGGTGAAGACGGACAACAGGGTGGCGATGGCGGCCCACTTGGCGGCCACGTCCACGATCTTCAGGAGCATGCCGGACCAGGCCAGCGCCTGCTGGGTGCCCAGGTTGTAACGGTTCTTGAGGTATTCGAGCGGCGACGCCACATGCAGCCGTGACCGCAGCCGGTTGATGCGCGGCGCGAACAGCTTCGAGCCGATGGCGATACCGAGCGCGATCGGGAACGACCACGTGACGAACGACGTCACGCCGTACGTGTACGCGATGCCGGCGTATCCGGTGAACATGACGGCGCTGTAGCCGGACATGTGGTGCGAGATGCCGGACAGCCACCAGGGCATCTTGCCGCCGGCCGTGAAGAAGTCGGAGACGTCGTCCACCCGTTTGTGGGACCAGACGCCGATCGCGACCATGATGCCGAAGTAGCCGATGAGCACGGCCCAGTCGAGACTGTTCATTGAGCCCCCTCCAGGGGTCTGGTCCTACTTATGAACGCCGTTCATGGTGTGGGGAGCCAAAGGGCCAGGACAACGCACCGGAGGGTCAAGGGACGGTAAAATCGTTCTACTTATTGACTTGCGTTCATGTCCATGAATGGAGATGGGGGCAAAAAGGACCGCACGGCGGTGGGTGCCGTGCGGTCGGATCCTGGCCGCGCGCCGGGCTACCGCATCAGCTCGCCCGCGTTGACGAGAAGCGACTGCCCGGTGATGGCCCGCGCCCGGTCGGAGGCGAGGAACACGGCGGCGTCCGCCACGTCCCCGTCCGTGGCCAGTTCGGGCAGCGCCATCCGCTCGGTGAGCCGCCCCAGGACCTCGTCCTGCGACACGCCCTCGGTGTGCGCGGTGAACCGGACGTACGCCTCGACCGGAGGCCCCCACATCCAGCCGGGCAGCACGGTGTTGACGCGGATGCGGTGCGGGCCGAGCTCGCGGGCCATGGAGTACATGGCCGAGGTCAGCGCGCCCTTCGACGCCGCGTACGCCGCCTGCCACACCTGGGAGGGCGCGGCGACGGCCGACTGCGTGCCGATGACGACGACGGAGCCGCCCCGCTCCTTGAGTGCGGGCAGACAGGCCCGGGTCATGCGCAGTGTGCCGAGCAGGTTCACGTCGATGACCTGCTGCCACGTCGAGAAGTCCGCGTCCTCCAGGCCGCCGAAGTAGCTGTCCCAGGCGGCGACATGGACCACGGCGTCGACCCCGCCGAACCGCTCGCGCGCGAGCCCCGCGAGCGCCTCGCACTGGCTCTCGTCGGTGATGTCCGTCGCCGCGTACGCGGTGTGCGTGCCGTCCGGGTCGATCCCGGCGGCCGACTTGGCGAGGTTCGCCTCCGTGCGCGCGCCGAGCACGGCGTTGCCGCCGTCGCGCACCACGGCCGCGGCGACCTGGTGGCCGAGCCCGGCCCCGACCCCCGACACGACCACTGTCTTTCCGTTCAGGAGCATCCGGTCGCCTCCCGGCTATGGCAGTTCTTCTGACGGGGCGTCAGAGTAGGCCCGTCCGGTGGAGGAAGGAAGGGGAGCGTCGTGAGCGAGGACACGAGGAGTGAGGTGTACGCGGAGCTGGCATCGGTCGGCCCGTACGGGGTGCGCCCCGGGCACGCCCTGATCACCATGGTCGAGCCGCACCCCGGCCATGAGTACGCGTACAACCGCTGGTACGAGGACGACCACTACTACGCCGGTGCGATGGCGATGCCCTGGATGAACTCGGGGCGCCGCTGGGTGGCCACGCGCGAACTCCAGCTCCTGCGCTACCCGGAGAAGTCGGCGGTCGCGCAGCCGGTCACCGCGGGCTGCTACATCTCCACGTACTGGATCACCGACGGCCGCTACGACGACCACATGAAGTGGACCGTCGGCATCAACAAGCGGCTCAACCGGGACGGGCGCGTCTACCAGGACCGCACGCACGTCTTCACCGCGTTCCAGGACCACGCGGCGACCGTGTACCGGGACGGGGCGGCCGGACCGCGCGACCACCACGCCCTCGACCACCCCTACCGGGGTCTGGTCGTGGAGGTCATCGACGCCGAAGGGCCCGAGCGGCGCGACGAGTTGCTGGAGTGGCTGCGCTCGCGGCACCTGCCGAAGCGGCTGGCCGGCTCACCGGCGGCGATGGTCACGGTCTTCCGCCCGACACCGCTGCCGGGCGACCGGATGTCGTACGTGAAGCAGGTCGAGGGAGTCGACACCCGCCTCACGCTGCTGTGGTTCCTGGAGGCGGACCCGGCCCTGTGCTGGGGGGACCACTTCACGGGTCTGGACGCGGCCGTCCACGAGTCGGGCCTCGGCCGCGTCGAGCTGGTGGCGCCCTTCATCCCGACGATCCCCGGCACCGACACGTACGTGGACCGGCTGCGCGGGTGATCCGGTGAAAAAAGCCGAGCCCCCTCGGCCAGGACGGCGGGCCAGTCGAGAGGGCTCTTTCAGTACCGCAGTGGTGCTCTCTTGGTGCCGAAATGATGCTGTGCTGCTGAGTCGGTGCTGTGCTGCGATGGGGAGCTCTCCGATGCCTCAGGCGGCGTCGAAGGCGCCCCGGCCGACCTCGGTCACGAAGGAGTTCCATGAATCGGGGGCGAAGCCGATCGAGGGCCCCTCGGGGGCCTTCGAGTCCCGCACCGCGATCGCGGCCACGAGGGGGGACTTGACCTCGACGCACGCGCCGTTCCCCGTCGAATAGGAGGACTTGATCCAGGAATTCGTGCCGCCCTGCTGAATTGCCATTTTTTGCTCCGGTCTAGCCAGTGGTCGAATTGCTGTCACCGCCTCTGTGAAGCGGTTTGCGCCAACGTGGTACCTGATGGCGTGATCGACGCTACTCGCCAACATCGGTGCGCGAAGAGGCCATTCACTCGACCGGATGGCATATTCCAGTGGGGTCTTCCGCCCCGCCGCGGCGAAGGTGTACCGTGCGGCACTTTTCTCGCGCGGGGCGGATTCTGTCCCTCTGGACCCCTTTTGGATCTCCCTAGGCCGCTTCGTGGAGCGCGTATTCCTGGGCGATCTTCGCGATGAACTGTCGGGATTGTTCCACATTCAGTGCCTGTGCCCGCAGATGCTCGTACATCACGCTGTACTTCTGCACGTCGTTGGCCTTTTCCAGGTAGAGGTCACTGGTGACGCCCTCGATGTAGACGACGCTCGAATCCGCGGCGTCCGGGAACTCGAGAATCGCGTACTGCCCGTTCAGGCCCGGGTGCGCGCCCATGTCGAACGGAATGACCTGCACGGTCACATGGGGCAGCTGCGACTGCTCGACCAGGTGCTCCAGCTGCTCACGCATGACGGCCCGGCTGCCGACGACGCGGCGCAGCGCCGACTCGTCGAGCACGGTCCACAGCCGCAGCGGGTTGTCCGGCGCCGCGATGCGCTCCTGGCGGCGGACGCGGACCTGGACCCGCTTGTCGATGTCGGTCGACGTGGTCTCCGGGAGCGCGCCCGTGATCAGCGTCTCCGCGTACGCCCGGGTCTGCAGCAGACCGGGCACGACCTGCGGATCGTAGACGCGCAGGCTCGCCGCGTCCGTCTCCAGTCCGATGTAGACGCTGTACGGGATGTCGCCGAAGGAGTGCCACCAGCCCTGCTGGCGGGAGTCCTTGGCCATCTGCATGAGCGAGTCGACGATGCGGTGGTCCTCGACCTCGTAGACCCCGCACAGGTCACGGACGTCGCGCTGACTGATGCTGCGCCGCCCGTTCTCGAGCCTGCTGATCTTCGACTGTGAGACCAGGAGCCGCTCGGCCACCTCTTCGGCGGTCATGCCTTTGAGCTCGCGGAGCCGGCGCAGCTCCTGGCCCAACCGGCGTCGCCTGACGGTGGGATTGACATTGGACGCCACGGGACGTGCACCTCCGGCTGCGTGCCTCTGTGATTCTTTGCCTATCGTGCGAATCTGCTGCTCAGCAGATTGCCACCCTGGGCTTCATACCGCTGGGAAACGGCGGATATGCGCAGCGGACACGGCAGTTGGGCATGCGGCGGGACGTGCGGGCGGACGTGTGGCCGGTGTGGCCGGACATGCGGCCGCGCGGGGCGCCGGTCCGTGTCGTCGTCCCGACGTCCGGATCCGGCACCCCGCGCGGCTCAGCGGCTCCCGGACCGGTCTTGGGGGACTGCGGCGCGGCGCTGTTGCGGTGCGGACTGTTCAGATGGTGCGGTGCTCAGTGCGCCACGGCGCGGGCCATCGACCCGTGGTGCGGCTGCATCGGAACCCTGCCGGGCTCCGGGGCTCCCCTGCCCGGCGGGGCCGGGCTGCGGCGTGGCTGAGCGGCCACACCGTTCTGGACGTCCATCACGGCGTGCGCCACGAGGCCGCCCATGGGGTCGTGCCTGATCAGGTCCCGCAGCCGGGAGCGGGACGATCGCCCCTCGTTCCCCGGATACAGATGCTTGCCGAGTCCGACCGCGTGGGCCAGTGCGGCGAGCGCCGCGGTCCGCGGGTCCGGCGGTACGCCGGTCCGGATCGCGCTGTCCAGCCGGGACCTGATCTCCCGGCTGATGGCCGTGTCCGTCGCCTGGTAGCGAGTCGTCGGCAGCACTCCGCACATCTGGCCGGCCACGGCATGGACCATGCCGCACCTTTCCAGATGCGAGAGATACGTCTGGCGCAGCCCCAGTCGGGGCCCGCCGATCCAGTGCACCGCGCGTACCGGGGTGCCGCGCCTTCGCAGCAACTCCAGTGCGCAGTCCAAAGTCGGATCTCCGGTCGGCCGTGGTGCCACCACGGCGATACGATCCCCGTCTGGGGCTATCCGTCCGGCCAGCGCCAGCTCTACTAGCTGTGCTCCGGCCAGACCTAGGTCGAGCGACTGCGGCTGCGCTGTGGTACCCGTGGCCGGGTCCAGAGCGAGCAGCAGAAGCTCCTCCGGAATTGTTCTGCGGCTCCTGCCCATCCATGCCTCCCCGCGTGGATGAATGACAGGGTGACCCCTCTCACATTGGTCTGTCGAGGGTGCGTGGGTGCTATGTACGGGAACCAGTAGGTATGTCGTTCTCGTCTACCACGTGGGTGAAGCCCCCACACAGGACACTGGTACATGGTTCGGACAGCAGCAGCGGCGTAGCGCGTGGCGCGTAGCGAGGAGGCATCGGTGGCGGGGACCCCCGACAGGTCGAAGCAGCAGGAGTCGTCGGGAGGACCGATCCCGGAGGAACGTGACCCGAGGCTCGCGATGGCGCGGCAGTCGCCGGAGCGGGTCGATCAGGCGACGGCGGTGTTCTCCGTCCGGGACGTTCCGGCAGCGGGTTCCGGTTCCGGTCCGGTTTCGGGGTCGGCGGAGAATTCTTCGGCGGGCTCGGTTGCGGATGCGGATGTGGACGCGGATGCGGATGCCTCCGGCGCGGAGGGCTCGGGCTCGGCTTCCGGCTCGGCATCGGCGTCGACATCGGTGTCGGAGGCCGAGGCGGACTCGGAGACCGAGGGTGGCTCCGGGGGCGGTACGGAACCGGGTTCCGGCGACGAGGCGGGCGACGCGCGCCTGCGTGCCGCCGTGGCGGCCTGGGTGTCCGGTCCGCGGGACGGCTCCGCCGACGGGCCCGAGGCGGCCGGTGACGGTGCCGCTGACGGGGCGGAGGGTGCCGCCCAGGCGTCCGAGACGGACGGGCCGGAGGCGGCGGACACCGCGTCGGACGCGGCGGAGGACGACGGCGCCGGCGATGACGCCGTGGCCGACACCGCCGAGGACTCGGCCGGCGCCGGGGCCACGGACGCCCCCGAGGGGTCCGGCGACGACGCGGACGCCGAATCGGCCGACGTCCCCGAGGCAATGGGCGACGACGCCGAGCAGGCCGATGCCGCCGAGGCACCGGAAGCCGAGGCGCCTGCCGACGCGAAGCCGGTCGACGCGGCGAAGGCTGATGCGAAGCCGGCCGACGAGGCAAAGGCTGATGCGAAGCCGGCCGACGAGGCCGAGGCTCCCGCCGATGCCAAGCCGGCCGACGAGGCAAAGGCGCCTGCCGACGCGAAGCCGGCCGACGAGGCGAAGGCTGACGCGAAGCCGGCCGACGAGGCGAAGGCTGACGCGAAGCCGGTCGACGCGGCGAAGGCGCCTGCTGACGCCAAGCTGGCCGACGAGGCCAAGGCCGACGCGAAGCCGGTCGACGACGCGAAGGCTGACGCGAAGCCGGCCGATGCGGCCGAGGCTCCCGTCGACGCGAAGCCCGCCGCCGACGCGGCCAAGGCTCCCGTCGACCAGGCGACCGCCGTCTTCAAGGCCGTCAAGCCGCCCGTCGATCAGCCGACCCAGATGCTCAAGTCGCTCGGGTCCAAGCCCGCCGGCGCGGGCAAGGCCGAGTCCGATGCCGAGCGCACCAGCAAGTTCGTGCCCCTCAAGAGGCTCGACTCGGGCACCCCGGCCAAGCCCGAGGCGCAGCCCGAGGCACAGTCCAAGGCGCAGCCCACCGCCCCGCCGCCCGCGAAGCCCTACGTCGGGCCCGAGCGCACCACCCAGCAGCCGCTCCCGCCGCTGCCCCCGCTCGACCTCCTGGCCGAGCTCACGAACACGCCGCCGCCCGCGGAGACCCCGGTCCGCACGGCCGTGCGCAGGGTCAAGATCTGGACGCCGATCGTCCTGCTGCTCGCCGTCGTGTTTGCGGTCGTACAGGCCGTGCGGCCGCTGCCCACGCCCACGCTGGCGCTGACCGCCAAGTCGACGTTCACGTTCGACGGCGACAAGGTCTCGCTGCCGTGGCCGGCCGAGGGCCAGGGCTCGATGGACGTCAGCGGCATCGGCTCGATGGACCGGTTCGGCGAGCAGAAGCCCGTACCGATCGGGTCCGTGGCCAAGGCCATGACGGCGTACGTCGTGCTCAAGGACCACCCGCTGCAGCCGGGCAAGGACGGTCCGTCCATCGACGTGGACGCGAAGGCGGAGAAGGAGGGCGGCTACGACTCCGAGGGCGAGTCGACGCTGAACACCGTCAAGGAGGGCGACAAGCTCAGCCAGAAGGACGCCCTCTCGGCCATCATGATTCCGTCCGCGAACAACGTCGCGCGGCTGCTGGCCCGTTGGGACGCCGGTTCCGAGGAGGCGTTCGTCAAGAAGATGAACGCCACCGCCAAGGATCTCGGCATGACCGGCACGACGTACACGGACCCGTCCGGGCTCAAGGAGACGACCGTCTCCACTGCTCAGGACCAGGTCCGGCTCGGCAACGAGCTGGTGAAGATCCAGGCCCTGATGGACATCACCAAGCTGCCGACGTGGAAGGACCCGTCGGGCAAGACGTGGCAGAACTACAACCGCCTCGTCCCGTACAACAACGCGGTCGGCGTGAAGACCGGTTCGACGACGAAGGCCGGCGGCAACCTGCTCTTCGCCGCGACGAAGGACGCCGGCGGCGAGACCGTGACGGTCGTCGGCGCGATCCTCGGGCAGCACAGGGCGCCGATCATCGACACCGTGAACGCGGTCAGCAAGACGGCGATGCTCGCGGCGCAGGACGCCGTGAAGGCGTCGACGATCCTGAAGAAGGGCGACGTCGTCGGCTACGTGGACGACGGGCTCGGCGGGCAGACCCCGGTCGTGGTGACGAAGAACGTCTCGGCGGTCGGCTGGGCGGGCCTGACGGTGAAGCTGGAGCTGGCGGACGGCGCCAAGGGCACCGCCGTCCCGCACAGCGCGAAGGCCGGTACGCAGGTCGGCGAGCTGAAGGTCGGCGACGGTTCGGGCGGTGCCGTCACCGTCCCGGTCGCCCTCCAGAAGGACCTGGCCGAACCCGGCTTCGGCCAGAAGCTCACCCGCGTCGGCTGACCTCTCGGCCGGCTACACGCGCAAGCGCCCCCACGGCACACAGCCGTGGGGGCGCTTGCGTCAGAAGACGCTGCCGTCGCAGGAGGGCTCACTTCGTCTTCGGCGGCACGCACTTGGGTGCCGTCTTGCCGGACGGCCCGCCGTACTGCGAGCTGATCCGGACGTCGCCCGGTTCCTTCACCGTCAGGCGCGTGAACTCGCCCTCCTCGCGCAGGCACCCGCTGTCCGCCCACAGCCACGGCGAGTACGCGATCCGCACGATGATCGAGCCGGCCTTCGGCATCCGTACGACGAGGTTGGCTCCGTCGGAGCGGACCACCGAGCCGGGCGAGTCCACCAGCGGCACCGCGTTCTTCACGCGGTAGATCCGCCAGTTGGCGTCCCGCCACACCGATTCGAGGTAGTCCGGCTCACTGGACACCAGCTTGTGCTCCAGCTCCGCGGGGCCGTCCGGCTCGCCGTTGTAGACGACGACGAAGCCGACGGCCCACTGGGAGAGCCAGGCGTGGTACGAGGCGGAGGAGAAGGCGCCCTCGGGCACGTCGGTGCCGCCGTGTCCCTCGTAGAAGAGCCGTCCGCGCTCGACGTCGGCCTGCCGGTTCCAGCCGCGCGCCATGTTGATGTAGGGCGCGAGGACGGCCGCCTCGCGGTGGTCGCGGGCGGGGACGACTTCGACGCGGGTGCGTTCGGCGCCGAGTTTCTTGAGCGTGGAGACGACGCCGTCGGTCTTGATCGCCCACTCGGGGACCTCGGTGTTGGCGACGACGTCGGCGATGGTCTTGCCGGACAGCCAGCCCAGGGAGAGGACGATGGCGACGACGCACATCACGCGCTGCCGGTGGGGAGGGAAGAAGCCGCCGAGTCGGCCGTCGTAGCGGGGCCCGAGGTCCCGGTTCATCACGGCGGCGAGGAGCAGCGCGGGCGCCACGATCTCCGTGAGCCGCTCCACGTTCGTGCCGATCGGGGTGGCGATCAGATAGGTGAGCACCACGCCGATCGCGTACACGGCGGTGCCGAGGCGTGTCACACGCCAGGCGCGGGGCGCGCACAGCAGGACGACCGCGCACACGATGAGGGGCGGGAAGATCCGCCCGAACGGCATGGGCTGTTCGCCCTTGAACGGGAAGAGCCAGGTCGTCACGCCCACGATGAGCACCGGCGGCAGGAGCAGCGACAGGGCCTTGCCCCACTGCCGGTCCAGGAGCCACGCGGCGCCGGCCACGACGAGGAAGAGCCCGGCGACGGGGCTCGCCATCGTGGACAGCGCGGCGCACACCGCGGCGACGACGATGCGCCGGCCGTTCATGTGCGCGAGGACGGCGCCGAGTCCGAAGGCCACGCCCAGCATGAACGTCGAGCGCCCCGACACGACCTGGCACCACAGCGAGAACCCGACCACGAGGGCCGGCCACAGCGGTCTTCGGATGCCGGTGCGCTCGACGATCGACGCGGCGAGCCAGGTGGACGAGACGCCGGACAGGAGCGTGACGGGGACGACGCCGAACAGTGCCATCAGGTAGGGCGAGATGAGGCTGTAGTTGGCGATGTGGAGGCCGCCGTACCAGAACAGGTTGTACGCGGAGCCCGGGTACATCTTGGCGAACTCGGCCCATGCCACCTGCGCCGCGAGGTCACCGCCGCCGGTCGCGAGGAACGCCAGCCACAGGACGTGCAGCGGCAGTATGCAGGCGGTGACGAGCAGGGCGGTCCGGTGCCGGCCGTGCCAGGGTTCGGGGATGTCCGGGGACCGGCGCGCGCGTGCGGCAGGGGGTGGAGACAGTTCGGCAGAGGCCACTGCGGCGTTCCGTTCCGGTCGGACGGGCAATTGTGTTCGGAAAGACGCTAGCCGTGGCCCGGGAGTTGGTTGACGCCCCCCTGATGTTTGCGGCAAATCTACGCAGGGCCGTCGGAGTCCGACGCCGCTGCGGCCGGTCGTCACGAAAGGCCCTGGCCGCCCGGTGACGCGCAGATGTCGTCCGGCGCGCGCACCTGTCCCGACCGGCCCGACGGCGTTCCGGCGATCTGGGTGCGGACGGTCTCCAGCTGCCCGAGGAGCGTGTCGAGCGTCCCCGTGCGCGGGTCCTGGAAGTACGTCAGGACGGCCCGGTAGAACGCGTCGCGCAGCACGGGCGGCATGACGTCCGACGCGTCGAAGCACAGGGTGTCCGCGTCGTGGGTCAGATACGAGGCGACGGCCCGGCCGGTCGGGTCGGCCGGCTGGGGGTCGGTCGCGTCGGGGAAGAAGGGCCGCAGATGCGCGTCCGTGGACCGGGACCACGTCCGGCGGCCGTCCTCGCTGGTCAGGAGCGTCACGAGGTCCTGCGCCGCCGGGTTGTCGGTGAGGACGGCGGCCATGTCGCCCGACACCTCGTACGTGTCCTTGTACGCGGCCTGCCCGTGCAGGAACCGGGCGGCCGGCTCCACGCGCAGGGTGTTGTCGGCGATGGCGCCGGGGTAGAGGGAGCGGATGAAGGAGCCCTGGTGTTCGTGGGTGCAGCCCGGGAGGGAGCCGCCGAGGAGCCCGCGCTTGGGGGCGTTCGGGTGCTCGGGGTCGGGCGTGCCCTCGAACGACATGGTCAGGGAGCGCTCGACGGACTTCGGCGACCGCGGGCCGAGGATCTCGGACCAGGTCGTGAAGGCGCGGCGCACGGCCGGGTCGTGTTTCCAGTCGAGGCGGCCGGTGGCCCACCGCGTGTACGTGTCGGGGCCCGCCTGGTGGAGGAGGATGTCCTCGATCCAGTCGGTGCCGGGCCATCCGGAGGTGGCCTGCGCGGCCATGCCCACACACCAGTCGGGCGCCTCGGTCCCGGCGGCGCGCTTGCTCCACACCACGCTCTTGAGGTTGACCCGCAGCGGCACCCAGTAGGTGCGGTGCCTGCCGCCGAGGGTGAGGGTGGGGGACCAGGGCGGGTAGCCGCGTTCGGCGGCCTGTGGGGACAGCGGTTCGAGTTTGCCGTCGGCCGCGTACTCGGTGAGCTCGCCGATGCTGTTGAGGATCGCGACGTCGGGCGGGGCGCCGGCCTCCAGCTGCGCGACGAGGGTCTCGCGCAGGGAGCGGGTGCCCTTGTAGACGTAGTGGTGACCGCTGTGGTGCGACAGGCGGGCGAGGGCGTCCTCGAACGCGGCGCCCTCGGGTCCGGTCCACGGCCCGAGCACGACGACGGTCCGGTGCGCGTCGCCGTCCGCGCAGCCGCCGGCGAGCGCGGCGAGGGCGAGCAGGCAGGCGGCGAGCGCGAGCCGGAGCGCCCTGGCCCGGCGCCTCATACGGCGGTCCCCGGGCGCCCCACGAGCAGATACTCACGCCGGTAGGCGTGGAGGGTGACGCCGGTGACGGCGGCGACGAGCAGACCGGCGGGCGCCACCCAGGGGGCCGTCCCGTCGACAGCGGCGAGTCGGCCGTGGTCCAGGACGTCGTCCATCGAGCCGGCGAGCGTGCCGACGGCGGTGTCACCGGGCGGGTCGATGCGGTGCTCCTCGACGGCGACCTCGGTGGCCGGCGAGGTCACCGCGTACAGGCTGCGGGCGATCGGCACGGTGTCCTCCTGGGCGGTGTACGCGTACAGCCCGTCGACGGCGATCGCGGGTACGGCGAGCAGCGGCAGCGCGGCGGCGAGGAGCGGCACGCTGGCCGAGACGCGGAAGCGGACCCGCAGGAAGCGCAGGGTGCGCCACAGGCCGGCGATCAGCAGCACGAACGCGACGGCCGACACGGCGGCGGCGGTGACGGCGGCGGGACCGAGCGCGGCGCGGGCCTCCAGGCGGTCGCGCAGGGCCCGTTCGAGGTCCGAGATGCGGTCGACGACGGTCGTCGCCTCGCTGCCGGTGACGGGTGCGCAGCGGGGGTAGGTGGCGTAGCGGTCCGTGGCGGGTTCGTAGGGACCGCCGGGATCGGGTGAGCAGAGCATGCTCTGGGCGTACGAGAGTCCGGCCTTGCGCAGGGACTCGTCGGAGACGTTCGTCTGGGCCCAGGCGATCCAGCGCTCGTAACCGTCGACGAGGCCCGAGACGACGTCGAGTTCCTGGCGCTCGGCGGCGGTCAGGGCGCCGCCGCGCGCGACCTGGCTGAGGTCCTGGGCGGCGCGGGTGATCCGGGAGCCGTAACGGGGGGTGAGTCCGCTCAGCTCGACGGCGTCCCCGGCGTCGAGGCTCACCTCGGCCTCCCGCTGGGCGATCCGCAGCGAGATCCGCGCGTCGGCCAGGTCGCGCAGCGCGGGCGCGATGTGGGTGCGGATCGCGGCGGAGTCGTCGCGCAGGGACGTGGCGGTGAAGCCGAGTCCGGCGAAGGCGACGGCGGCGAGGAGGGGCAGGGCGACGAGCCGGTCGTGGAGGTAGGCGCGGTTGCGGGGCGGGCCCGCGGCCCGTCGGCCCGGCCGGTCCGTGGCCCGCACCGGCGGGGCCCACGCGTACCGCCACAGCACGCGCGCGCCGTTGAGCACGGCGCCGGCCGAACGCCTCACCGGAGCCTGTGCCCGCCGGGCCCACCCCCGCGTGGGCGTCACCGGTCCGCCGCCGGTCGCCGTCCGGTGAACCGGGGCAGCGGGAAGGGCGGCCGGGACCGGTCTCGGCGGTGCCACAGCCCGAGGGGCCTGACCAGGTAGGCGCGGTCCAGGAGGCGTTCGGCGACGGCCTCGGCGTGCGGGCTGTCGGAGCGGGCGGCCTGCCGGGCGAGCGCCCGGTAGAACTGCGAGAGCTGACGCCTCAACGTGACCCCCTCGTCCGGGAATTCGAGCCGGCCGCCCGCGTCGCGCGCGTCCTGGTCGCGCCGGGCCGCAGCCGCCGAGAGCCGCCCGAGCGCCTCCGTCCCCACCTTCCCGTCCGCCACGAGGCGCTGCGCGGCCTCCCACACCTCGGCCTTCATCCGCACGCGGGCCTGTTCGTCGGTGAGCCCGTGCTCGTTGAAGAGACGGGCGAGCCGGGTGAGCGCGGTGCGCAGCCCGTCGGCCGTCGTCGCGTACTCGACGGCGACGCGTACCGTCGCGGTGCGCGCTCCGGTGCGGTGGCGCGAGTGCTGCGGCACCGCGTCGAGCGCCTCGATGGCGTACGTGTCGGGGGTGGCGCCCCCGAGCGCGAGGCGGGCCCGTGCCGCGCCGAACGCCGCGCTGCCCAGCGAGGGGTTGCGCAGCCGTACGGCCTCGTAGAAGGTCAGCGCCTCGTGCCAGTGGCCGAGCCGCTCGGCGCAGTGGCCGAGGGCGAGCTTGGGCGCGTACTCGCCGGGGATGGCGCCGTAGACCTGGTCGAAGTAGTCGCGCGCGGACGCCACGTCGCCGGCGGCGAGATCGAGGAGGCCGCGGTGCCAGTCGACGCGCCAGTCGTGCCGGGACAGTTCGCGTCCGATCCCGTCGACCGCGCCGCGCAGCTCCTCGGCGGCGGATTCCAGGTCCGGCCCTTCGCCGTTCGCGCGTTCGGCCCGTACGGCGACGCGCAGCCGGAGCCTGCACCGCAGGAGCCGCACCTCGGGGGAGTCCCGCCAGTCACCGGTGTGCTGGAGGAGTGCGGCGGGGTCGGCGTCGGCGAGGCGGCTGAGGCCGTCGTGGTGGGCGTCGTGCGGGTCGGGGCGCGGCACGGGCAGACGGGCCGCGACGTCGGCGGCGGACGGCGGCTCGTGCAGCGGGGCGGGCGCGACGCCCACGGCGGGGGTCGCCCACCGGGGCAGGACCGGCGCGACTCCGAGCGCTCCGTCCAGGGCGTACGGGGACTGCAGGAACAGCGGCGACGGCTCGAACGTCTCCTGCCCGGTCCGCAGCGACCGCAACTCCCGGAAGACACCGCGCAGTTGGTCCGCCATCTCGTTCGCGTCCGCGTACCGCTCGGCCGGCTCGGGGCGGGTGGCGCGGCGCAGGGCGCGGGCCAGCGAGACGAGGCCGAGGCCTTCCGGGGCCGGGGTCGTGGTCAGCGCGGCGGCCTGCGCCGTCACCGGGTCGCCGTCGTGCATCCGGTCCAGGGCGCCGAGTTCGGCCAGCGAGTGGGGGCCGATGCCGAGTCCGCTCAGCGTGCGCAGCGTCTCGCCCAGGCTGAACAGGTCGTCGCGCGGGGCGGACGCGCCGGCCAGGGCGGGCGGGGCGAGCGGCACGTTCGGCGCGCAAAAGCCCTCGGTCGTCAGGCCGGGCGCGCCCTCCTCGCGGATGGACCCCACGTCGATGACCTTGGTGGTGGCGCCGTCGTGCATCACGTTCTGCGGCTTCAGGTCGCCGTACACCTTGCGGGGTGCGGGCCGCGCGTGCAGGTGGTCGAGCGCGGACAGGACGCGCAGCCCGTACGCGAGCACGAACTCGTGGAAGCGCGCTCCGCCGAACCGGTCCGGGTCGTGCCGGGCCAGCGCGCGGATCTCGTCGAGGTTGAGCCCGTCGACGTACGGCAGGACGAGGAAGGGGCCGACGCGGGCGTGGCGGCCGTAGTTGAAGACGGGGATGATCCCCTCGTGGTGGAGGTCGGCGAACGCCTGCCGCTCGTCCTCCAGGGATCCGATGCGCGGGGCGAGTTGTTCCGGCCGCAGGGTCTTCACGGCGACCTCGCGGTCGTCGACCTTCCTGTCGAGCGCGAGATAGACGTCGCCCATCCCGCCGCGCCCGAGACGCCGTACGACCTGGTACTGCCCGGCCAGTAACTCGCCCTGTTCCAGGGCGGCTTCGCCGGGGCCCTCGGCCCGTCCCCGGTCGTCGCGCGGCCTGACCTCGGGCAGCGCCGTCGGATCGGGCCCCTCGTCGGGCAGTGTGACCCGGGCGCCTCGCGGCCCGTCCGGAGGCGGCATGACGAACAGCGGACCGGAGGACGCCGTCATCGGCCGCCCCCGAATTCTCCGGTTGCTCCCACGTCCCCCCGCATGCTGCCTCAGGATAGGGGCGCGGCGTCCGGATGGCGCCCGTGCGTAGGCCTCCGGCCTGATCGTGGAATGGAGGCCCCGGGCAGTGACCACGAGTACCGGCACCAGACCGTACGCCGCCCTGAACCCGGCCCTGATCCGCTCCAGTCTCGCGGTTGCGGAACGCCGGGCCGACGCGCTGACCACGTACTTCTACGCCCATCTGTTCAAGCACAACCCCGGCCTGCGGGCCATGTTCCCGGAGCGGATGGAGGAGCAGCGCGACCGCCTCCTCGCCGCGCTGACCACGGCGATCCTCAACCTGGAGGACACCGGCGCGCTCGTCGACCACCTGCGCACGCTCGGCTTCGACCACCGCAAGTTCGGGGCCCGCCCCGAGCACTACCCGGCCGTCGGGCGCAGCCTGATAGCCGCCCTGAAGTTCTTCTCGGGCAGCGCCTGGACGCCCAGGACGGAGGCCGCCTGGCGCGCCGCGTACGAACTCATCTCCAAGATCATGATCGCCGGGGCGGAGTCCGCGCCGGAGTCGGAACCGGCCTGGTGGAACGCGGAGGTGCTCCGCCACGAACGCCGCGCCGCGGACATCGCCGTCCTCACCGTGCGCCCGGACCGGCCGTATCCCTTCGTCGCGGGCCAGTACGCGACCCTGACGGCCCCCGAGGCACCGCAGGTCTGGCGCCCGTACTCGATCGCGAACGCCCCGCGCCCCGACGGCACCCTCGACTTCCACATACGCCGTGTCGAGGGCGGCCTCCTGAGCAGTGCCCTGGTCGACGAGGTCACCCCGGGCGGCACCGTGCGCCTCGGCCCGCCGCTGGGCACGACGACGCTCCCGAAGGCCCCGGAGGGGGAACTGCTCTTCGTCGCCGGGGGGACGGGCTGGGCGCAGATCAAGGCGCTGATCGAGGAGTTCGCGGTCCGCCGCGGCTCCGCGACCGCCACGCTGCTCATCGGCGCCCGCACGGAGGGCGACGTGTACGACCACGGAGTCCTGGAACTCCTCGGCGGCGCGCACCCGTGGCTGCGCCTGGTCGGCGCGTTGCCCGCGGGCGACGGGCCCGGCGCGGACGCGACGCTCCTGCGGGAACTGACGCGTTACGCCACCGCGCAGAGCCTGCGCCACGCGCCCGCAAAGTGGCCGCACGTGTACGTCAGCGGGCCCCCGGCCATGGTCGACACGGTGGAGACCCAGCTGGCCATGCTGCACCGCGTGCCGCCCGACCGGGTCCACCACGACCCGTCGGCCCCCCACGACACGGGCGAGCGCCCGGAGACGACGGCGGAGTGGTTCCTGATGAAGCGCCGGGTTCCTTGGATCCGGCCCCGTCCGTGACGGCCCCGGCGGTGCGGGTGCCGGCGTGAGGGGGCCGGCCGTCAGAGACAGTGGACGGGGATGCGCTGGACGAGGTTGTTGGCGAAGCCGCCGCGGTTCCACGGCTGGGTGAGCGGCTGGGTGCGGCCGGTGGCGTCGGTGGCGCGGGCGCCGAGGACGTGGGTGCCTGGCACGGCGGTCCACGCGGCGTGCCAGTGGCGCCAGGCCGCCACGCGCCCGTCCTGCGGGGCCCCTTCCACCCGGTCGTCGTCCGCCGGGTCCAGCGTGGCGTCGGTCCACGTGGCGCCGTCGTCCGTGGTCACGTCGACCTTGGACACGGGGCCGTGCCCGGACCAGGCCCGGCCTTCGAGCAGTACGGGCCCGGGGCGGACGACGCGGGCCCGCGACATGAAGTCGGGGAACCCGGGCGGGATCATCAGGGCGCGCGGAAGGATCCTGGTGACAGGCTCGCCGGGATCCTCGGCGTCCCAGCGGAGGCGGTACGCGACGGCCTGCTGGAACCCGTCGAAGGGCGCGTCGACGAGCGTGATCCGGCGCAGCCACTTCACCTGCGCCATGCCGTACCAGCCGGGGACGACGAGCCGCAGCGGGTGGCCGTGCTGCGGGGGCAGGGGCGCGCCGTTCATCTCGTACGCGACGAGGACGTCCCCCGCGGCCACCGCGACGGGCAGGCTGCGCCGGTAGTCCTGCTCGACGCCGCGCTCGACCCCGTGGTCGGCACCGGTGAAGACGGCCTCGACGGCGCCGTCCTCCACCCCGGCCTCGTCGAGGAGCACGCGCAGCGGCACGCCGGTCCAGTCCGCGGTGCCGACCGCCTCGACCAGCCAGGGCTGGCTGACCGGCCGGGGCGTGAGCAGGGCGCGCCCGTTGCCCGCGCACTCCAGCGTGACGCGGCGGGTGACGGTGGGCAGGGACCGCAGGGCCGGCAGGTCCAGGGTCAGCGGCGTCCTGACCAGGCCGTCGACCGTGAGCCGCCAGTCGTCGGCGCTCGTGTCCGGGATGTCGTAGTGGACGAGGACGTAGTGCAGGCCGGGCGGGGTGACGTCGTAGCGGAGGGCTTCGAGGGGCAGGCCGTGATTACGCGCGGCGAGTGCGAGTTCATCGGGGGTGATGCCTTCGCCGGGGGCGGCGAGCCGGCCCGGGCGACTGACGCCGCCGAGACCGTCGGGTCCGTGCATGACGTGGTCCGCTCCGTCCATGTCTTCATGGTGCTCCGCGATTGCGGGGCCTGCCGGGCGGGCGGATCCTTGAAGAGTCAGCCGGCGCTCGATGACGTGTGTCGGTGGCTGACGGGGGTGCCCGCGCGCCGGCGCACGAACCGCTCACCGACGCCCGCCGCGAGGCGGGAAGACGGGACGGGGGGACAGCGGTCCGCCCAGCGATGTGTCCCGTCGAGGAGAGCGCCATGAACGAGACCGACACCGGCACCACGGCCACGGACCCGACCACCACGGACGTCGTCGGCCTGATGCGAACCGAGTTGCGTGGCCCGGTCATTGCGCAGGGAGACCCGGAGTACGACGAGGCGCGCAAGATCTACAACGGGATGATCGACCGGCAGCCGACCGCGATGGTGCGCTGCTCGGACGCGGCGGACGTCATGACGGCGGTCGACTTCGTCCGCGACCACGGACTGGAACTCGCCGTCCGCGGCGGTGGCCACAGCGGCGGCGGCCTGTGCCTCGTCGACGACGCGGTCACGATCGACCTGTCACCGATGCGCTGGGTGCGCGTGGACCCCGCGCGGAAGACGGCGTGGGTGGGCGGCGGCAGCCAACTGCGCGACCTGGACCACGCGGCGCACGCGTTCGGCCTGGCGATACCCGCCGGAATCATGTCGACGACCGGCATCGGCGGCCTGACCCTCGGCGGCGGCCACGGCCATCTGACGCGCAAGTACGGCCTCACGATCGACAGCCTCCTCAGCGTGGACATGGTCCTCGCGGACGGCAGCTTCGTCACGGCGAGCGAGACCGAACACTCCGACCTGTTCTGGGCGTTGAGGGGCGGTGGCGGCAACTTCGGCATCGTCACCGCGTTCGAGTTCCAGCTGCATCCGGTGCACACGGTGGGCGTCGCGCTGACGCTGTGGCCGGTCGAGAAGACGCGTGAAGTCCTGGAGTGGTACCGGGAGTTCCTGCCGCAGGCACCCGAGGACCTGAACGGCTTCTTCGCCGTGCTGGCCGTGCCGCCGGGACCGCCCTTCCCCGAGGAGATCCACGGCAAGAAGATGTGCGGGGTGGTGTGGTGCTGGACGGGAGACCTGGCCCGCACGGACGAGGCGATCGCGGCGGTGGAGGAAGCGGGCCCGCCCGCCTTCCGGTTCACGGCACCGATGCCGTACCCGGCGCTGCAGACCATGTTCGACGAGGTGCTCCCCAAGGGCCTGCAGTGGTACTGGCGCGGCGACTTCTTCGACCGCATCCCGGACGAGGCGATCGACGTACACGTCAAGTTCGCCGAGAACCTCCCCACCGCGCTGTCGACGATGCACCTCTACCCGGTGAACGCGGCCGCGGCCCGGGTCTCCGAGGACGCGACGGCCTGGGGCTACCGGGAAGCGGTCTGGTCGGGCGTCATCGCGGGGATCGACCCGGACCCGGCGAACGCGGATGTGGTCAGGCAGTGGGCGAGGGAGTACTGGCACGACCTGCACCCGTACTCGATGGGCGGCGCCTACGTGAACTACATCGGCGAGGACGAGCACCAGGACCGCGTCCGGGCGACGTACCGCCACAACTACGACCGTCTGGCGGAGGTCAAGCGCAAGTACGACCCGGACAACCTGTTCCACGCCAACCAGAACATCCGGCCGGCGGTGGGGGAGGCCGCGTAGGAACGTGGGATCGCGGGCTCGGCGTGCGGACGGGTCACCGCCGGCCGCGGCCGCCGCCGGACTGCGTGCGGGCCCCGGGCAGGTCGAGTACGGCCCGGAACTCCCGGCTCGCCTCCCGCGGGCGACCCGCCGCCGCGTAGGCGCTGCCGAGCCGGCTGCGGATGTCCATCTCCAGCCAGTCGTAGTTGGGTTCGGTGAGCGGGGACATCAGACGGCGCTGGAGGAGAAGGGCCTGGTGGTGCACGGCGATGGCCGTCTGCGGGTCTCCCTCGGCCTCCTCGGCCGTGCCGAGCCGGGTCAGGCTGCGGGCGCAGAGGAAGGCGTCCCCGGTGTGCAGCACCTGGTCGATCGCCCGGCGCAGCAGCCGCTTGGCCTCGCCGTAGTGGCCGAAGTGGAGGTGGGCGTCGGCGGCGCAGCTCAGGGCCCTGCCGAGCATGTGCGGTCTGGCGGCCTTCTCGGCGTGGGTGCAGGCGTCGTCGAAGCAGGCCAGGGCCTTTGTGTCCCGTCCCTCCAACTGGTGTGCGAGACCCAGGAAGAGGAGCGTGATCCACGTGAGCCAGTCGTTGCGCAACTGCCGGGACAGGTCCACCGCCGCCAGGAGATGGGGCAGCGCCCCGTCGCCGTCGCCGCGACGCAGGTGGACCGTACCCAGACCGGCGAGGGCCCGCGCCTCCTCGCCCGGTGCGCAGAGCCGCCGGCCGAGGTCCAGGGCCTCGGTCGCGTAGGTGAGGGCGACTTCGAAGTTGCGCTGATGCCCGGCGGTGTACATCAGGCAGTTCCGCACTGCGGCGGCCATCCGCCGGTCGGTGGCCTCGCCCTCGTGCGCGAGCGCGATCTCCAGAGCGGTCTGGGACTCGTGGTAGCGGCCCCGGCGCATGAAGTAGTCGCACAGCGCCTCGGCGATCCAGCAGGCGTGGTCGGCCTCACCGAGGGCCGCGGCGTGACCGACGACGTCGACGAGCTCTCCGCCGGCCGCGTCCAGCCAGGCCTCCGCTTCCTGCCAGTCCGGGAAGTGCGATGCGGTGAGCGGGGGTCCGGTGGGGAAAGCGGCGGGACCCCAGTCGCTGGCGGTGCGGGCCGCGTCCAGGAAGAGGCCCAGTGCGGCCCTGCGCGCGGCCCCGGCCTCGTCGGGCAGGGCGTCCGCGAGGCGCCGGGCGTGCACGCGGACCAGGTCGTGCAGCCGGTAGCGGCCCGGACGCGGCTCCTGCACCAGGCTCGTGTCGACCAGGCTCTCCAGGATCCGCTCGGTGTCGACGGCGGGCCGGTCGAGCAGCGCCGCCGACGCCCGGACGTCGAACTCGACCGTCGGAGCGAGGCCGAGGGCGCGGAACCCGCGCTGCTGCTCCGCGGCGAGCTGGTCGTACGACAGGCGGAAGGCCGCCTCCACGCTGCGGTCACCGACGCTCAGCTCACCGAGCCGGTGGTCGTCGCCCGCCATGCGGTCCACCAGGTGCTCCACCGTCCACGTGTCCCGGTTCTGCAGCCGTGATCCGGCGATGCGCAGGGCGAGCGGCAGCCCGTCGCACAGCTCCGCGAGGCGCTGCGCCGCCCGGGGCTCCCGGGCCGCGCGCTCCTGCCCGATGATGTGCGTCAGCAGCGACACCGAGGCGTCGCTCGCCAGGGGCGCCAGGGCGACGCGCCGGTCGGCGTCGAGTCCGGCGAGGCGCCGCCGGCCCGCCACCAGCACGCGGCTCCCGGCCCCGGCGGGCAGCAGCGGCCGTATCTGGTCGGCGTCCAGGGCGTCGTCGAGGACGAGGAGCAGCCGCAGCGGGCTGGTCGCGGCACGCCAGACGGCGGTGAGCTCGTCGAGGTCGCCGGGCAGCTCACCGGTGGCCGCGCCGAGCGAACGCAGCAGCCGCTGGAGCGCCTGTTCCGGCGACTGGCGCCTGCGCGTGCTGTGCGCGCGCAGGTCCACGTACAGGCAGCCGTCCGGGTGCCGGTCGCTGAGCTCGCGGGCCGCGCGGACGACGAGGGCGGTCTTGCCGACGCCGGCCGTACCGTCCACCGTCACGACCGACACCGATCCGGGTGCGGAAGGTGCGGTCAGCTGCGCCAGCTCGGCGTCCCGCCCGACCAGGCGGCCGGCGTCGCCGGGCAGTTCGTTGACGGCGCGGCGGGGGCGGATCCTCGGCGGCCCGCCCGCGGCGGGGTTTCCGGGTCCTCCGGAGGCGCCCGAGGATCCGGAGCGTTCGGGGGCCGCCCCGAGGAGGCGCGCGTCGTCCCGGCGCAGCACCGCCTCGTGCACGCGGCGGAGTTCCTCACCGGGCTCGACCCCGAGTTCGTCGCGCAGGAGCGCGCACATGTCGCGGTAGACGCCGAGCGCGTCCACGGGCCGTTCGCTGCCGTACAGGGCGCGCATGCGCAGCGCCGCGAGCGACTCGTCGTACGGGACGGACCCCGACAGGGCGGCGAGACCGTCGAGGGCCTCGGCGAATCTGCCGAGCAGGACGAGGCACTCGAGGCGTTCCCTCCGCACGGTGCGCAGCCGCTCCAGGAACCGCTGCCGCTCCATGTCGGCGAACGGTCCGGGCAGCCCGGCCAGCGGTTCACCGTCGAACAGGGTGAGTGCGGCCGAGAGGTGTTCCACGGCGGTGTCCGCATCGCCGGACGCCTGCGCGCGCCGGGCGGCGTCGACGTGTTCGCCGAGGTCCGCGGCGTCGAGCCGGACCTCGCCCTCGAGGAGGCGGTAACCGCCCGGCTCCCCGCGGATCAAAGACCGCGCGGGGCCGGCGCTCTCGGCGTCGAGGGCCTGGCGTAGCGCGTAGACGTAACTGGGCAGTACCTTGCGACCGGAGTTCGGGGGACTGACGCCCCAGACACCGTCGAGCAACTGCTCGTGGCTGACGAGGAATCCGGGCCGCAGGGCCAGCGCCGCCAGGACGGCCTGCCGCCGGACCGGGCCGAGCGGCAGCGGCGTACCGCCCCGCCAGGCACGCACCGGCCCGAGCACCGCGAGCCGAACCGCCCGACGAGAGCCGTCGCCCACCCGCAGCCTCCGCTCCACGCCCACCGAGCGCCCGATCCGCGCATCATCAGAATTTCATTGGCATTGCAGCGTGTGCCGCGATGGTTGGCAAGTGCCCTGCGGAACCCGGAAGTTCACCGGTGACCGCGGCGCGCTGGACCGGCGGCGGCCGTGACGGGGGAGCGGCCGCCGCCCCTGCGGAAGGAGCGGAACATGCAAGCAGCGAGCAGCCCTGTGGAGCGCATGCTGAAAGGACGCGGGCTCTTCCTCAGCGTGGAGCGGAGCGACGCCGCCGAGGTGGTGTACGTCTGCGTCGACGACGGCCTTCCCGGCGGCTATCCGGTCGGCTACGTCATCTCGTCCCGCACGGGAACCTGGAGCGCCTACGCGCGGGTCCGACCCGGCCGGATCTTCAGCACGGACGAGATCTCCTCGGGCCTGGAGAGCGTCGACGAAGCGCTACGCGCGGTGGTCGCCCACGCGCGCTACGAGGACGTCCTGACCGCGTGAAGCGAAGGCAACCGCCTCACCGCGGATGACTGGGGGCGAACGAACTCCCGCCCCGGCATCCCCAGCAGCAGAACGAGATCGTGATCGCGAAGCCGCCCCTCCCCGGCGAACCCGAGCCGCCGCCGAGAGGCGAGCGAGGCCTCGTTGTGCGCGAAGACGCGGTCCTCGCACGTGGGAAGCGCCGCTCGTCGGGCCGCGGCGATGGCCGAATTCTGCCGATCCCCTCTCGGGCGGGCCCGCCTGCTCGGCCATGAGCCGTTTCACGGGCCGACGGCGAGCGGCGCGCCTCGAGGACCGGCGTAGAGATGGGCAGAATCGGGCCACATGGGCCTGACCGCTACAGCCGGTCGGCGAGGAAGCCGCCGACCGCGGTCCGGAAGCCGTCCGGTGCCTCGACCCACGGAAGATGCCCGGCGCCCCGCAGCACCTTCCGCGACACCCGAGGCAGGGCCTGCTCCAGCGAGTCCACGGCCCGGCGCGGCCGGATGTCCTCCGCCCCGTCCACGATCAGCACCGGGACGTCGAGCCCCTCGCATGCCGCGCGCAGAGCCGCCGTGCCCCAAGTGCGCCTGGTCTCGGCGTTGATGGCGGCGTTGCACGCGAAGTTCACGCCGAGCCAGGGCGTGGCCATGCGCTCGGCGTGCTCGATCGCACGTTCCCGTTCACTGAAGTCCGCCGACCACTGGAGCACCGAGTACTCACGGTCCTCCGCGTCGGAACGCTCTCCCCGGCCCTTCAACGCTTCCCAACGACCCAGGTGGGCACCGAGACTGGCGCGCTGGTTCTGCTTGTACGCCGCGTGCCAGGTGGAGTCCTGATCGATTCCGGTGCCGGACACATAGACCAGCTTGCTCACGCGGCCTGGATGCTCCAGCGCGTACTGCAAGGCCAGTTGGGCGCCCCACGAGTGCCCCAGCAGCGCCATCCGCGCCAGTCCGAAATGCCGGCGGACGGCATCGAGGTCGGCTACGGAACGCGGAACCGCATAGGGCCCACGTCGTTCCGACCGGCCACATCCGCGCTGATCCCAGCGGTGGGCCGTGACCCCGTCCGACAACAGCGCGGCCACCTCCCCGAGGGTGTCCCACAACCCTGGCCCGCCATGGCAGAACACCACGGGTGCGCCCGCACCACTGCGGACCGCCCAGAGCCGGACCCCGTCTTCCGTCAGCACCGTCTCGTCCATATCGGTGAGTCTGGCGGGTGGGTCCGGTCGCGTCCGGGTTTTCTGCACCAGTGGTGCACCACGGGTGTGCCACTGAGGAGCCACTGACGGCCGGTGGCGCAGGGGCGTCTCGCGGTGTTTCGTAGCCGCCGGACGCGGGGTTCACGTACTGCCGACGTCTGCGGTTCTCGGTGAACGGCACCGCCTGCCGAGTCACCTGCCGCAAGAGCATTCAGCGCAGATGGAAAGGTGGCCCCGGGGCGCAGCCGGGGGGATTGTTATTGCCGCTCACGTCGAAGTCCGCGCAGGTAAGAAAAAGATCGTTGAACTTGCCGAGAAGGAAAGCGATGATCCCGATGGCCACCGTGATGCCGACAGCCCCGTAGCGCTCCGCCGCAGGAAGTTCATCGTAGTCGGACATGAGGATTTTCGACAGCAGCCAGGTCAGGTAAGGCGCGCCCAGAATGGTAATTGCGACCTCGATGTAATGGAGGTAATGGAAACCTCTGCTTCGGGGTGCGGTCATGCCCAGAACGATCCAGGCGGAAGGGATGAGCAAGGCGATCCAGTTGCGCCACGGCACGGTCACTCTTCTGTGCAGCACCAGGCCTGAGAGCAGCACGGCCGTGGCCACCGCCCACAAGGCCAGTACATTGTCGAAGAAGATGGCGTTGTACGCGCCGAACGTGAAAGCGGGCCACCAGATGACCAGAGTTCCAGCCGCCGCGGCGGTCGCCGTGGCCCGCAGAACCGAGTGGATTTCGGGTAGGTGGCGCTTATTTTTCGAGTCCGGATCGCGACTCTCTCCGCGTGCCATTGAATTCCGCCAATTCAATATGGAGTCAATAGGATGGCATCTTCTTTTTGTCGAGTTCTGAGAGGTGTATTCAGCCTGAATGACACTATATGAGTGCGACTCCCTGGGTTATGGCAACACGCCGTCGCGGGACTCCCGGGGCTGCTTCGCTCCGGCCGCACGGCCGGTGGAGCGACTTTGGCCGGGAGTTGCTTCGACGCGGGTGATCACGTCCCCTCGAACCACCGGCGCGTCGAACATCCCCTCGCGGACGCGATCGCCCCGCGGTACCGCCTGCTCGCTCTGGTCGTCCTGTTCATCCTGCTCGCCGCGTGCACGGAGAAGGTGACGCGGACTCATGGCGAGGTCGTCGGACGTGTGCGGCACGGCCGCGATCAAGGCGAAGGGCCGGTCCGAGAGGATCAACCCTCCGAACCGGCCCTTCTGTCGGTGCCCCCGGCAGGATTCGAACCTGCGACACCCGCTTTAGGAGTTCGATCACTGCTCGGCCCTGCCGGGTGACCACCCAGCCACGCCGTTCATGCTGCACCGCCTAGGAGTGCTGGCGTCCGGCGCCGTTGATGTCACTCGTAGATGTCAGAACGGCGCAACCGTGTGTCGCACGCTGGCACGATGGTTCCGTGGCTGACCTGGAGCGCATCGCGGAGATCGTGGCGTACTACCGAGCACTCGACGAGTGCGCCGCCCTACGGCGCTACTTCTGCCACGAGGACGAGGAGGGTGGCCGCTGGTACATCGAGGCGGTCCCCGACCGTGGCGAGTGGATCGTCCTCAAGCAAGCCGAGCTGACTTCGGCCGGCCAACTCCACCGGTACAGCTGGGAGCACCTCGAGGACGAGCACGGCTTTCTGACAGACCAAGCGATCGACCCTGAAGAGGATCCGCTGGAGGCCATCTCAGCCGGAGATTTCCAGCGGGTGTGGAGCCGGTGAGGGTGCTGGACAACCTCTTTAGGAGCGAGGTTGGGCGATCACGTGTGTGACCAGTGGATTCCCTACCCTGGGCAGGGCGGGTCGAACTCACCGCTGCGAACCCCGGGTCCCCGTGAATCCCTGTCCGTTCTGGCACGAGAGTGGCACGGTCCGGGGACCGCGCCTTGGGCCGCTCGATACGAACTACGGGCGGGCGGTCCCTGATGTCTGTCCTGCTGGTCAGTCGGTCGATGGCTTCTGCCGCCGGTCGGCCGGGGGCTGATCCACGGCAGTGGCGAGGCAGTTGCTGAGGACGCGGCGGCACACTGGAACGAGTGACGGGTCCGATAGCCCACGCTTGGGTATCGCGACAGAGGGTTTGCCTGAGCGGTCCATCAGGACGAACTGGCGGTCGTACTCCACCAGCTCACTGAACCTCGACCAGGCGTAAGTGTGCGTAACGCCTTCTGTCCTCACGGTCAGCGCTTCCTCGGTTATCACCTCCTCGTAATGTCGCTGAAGGCCAGGAGAACGGTTCCAGACCTTGCGTGCGCTGCGACGGAGGCCCCAGCGGGAGGAGAGGATGAATACGCGGTAGCTGTAGCCAACGAACATCGCCGCACAGAACAACGTGATGACCGAGGTGTCCGGCAGATCGACGGGGATTGTCCCGGGCGCGCCCAAGATCACCGTTAGCACGAGGCTTACGCCTGAGTTCGCCAGAGCTCTCTTACGTGCGCGGCGCCGCGTGGGGGACCTGGCGGCCATTTCCGCGATGTCGTCGCTCTCCGGCACATAGCTCAGCGTCAGCGCTTGCATGCCCTCGCCTTAGTGATCCCAATAGTGTGAGGTACGGATCATAGGGTGGCGCTGGCCATTGAGCAGCCGCACGTGCCCCCTTCCTTGCCACCACACTCCCTAGCTTCCATCCCGTCCGCCGTCGACCCACACGCCGTGGAGCGGGCGTGGTTCAGGGGCGTCAAGGTGGAGCGCACCACTGTACGAACGACCTTGACGCCCCTGGGCCGCGTCTGCTCGGCTTTGCCTGGGTCGATGGTGGACGGGATGGAAGCCCACAACCCTCGCCACGATGTGCCCGCGGCCGGAAACAGCGCCCCCTCCCACCCGCTGCCGGCCGATCCCCCGCCGGAGGCATCGTCTTTGACTCGCGGAGGACATCCCGCCCTTGCCCGCATGCACGCAGCGCGCCGCCGGGCGCGGCCAGCCGGGGCGAAGACAGGAGGCAGGCCGCGCCGCAGAGGCGGCGCGCGCCCGCGCCGTGCGCGGGCCTTGATGAAGTAACAGCGCCGCCGTCCTGGGCCACGGTCACGCTCGTCACCGACGCGATCCACGCAGCTGCCTCGCACAGCTACACATCGGTGTCCGTCCCGGCCGCCGCCGACCAACTGGCCCGAACCTTCCGCTGGGGCACCCAACTCGACGTACGCCCCGTCAAGGCCTTCGGAGACGGCTCCAACATCACCGAACAGGCCGTCGCCTCCTACGTCGCCAAGTACGCCACCAAGGCCGCCGAGAACACCGGCACCCTCGACCGCCGCATCGGCGAACTCTCCGAACTCGACCGCCACCAGGTCCCCGACCACACCCGCCGCCTGATCGAGGCCTGCAAGCACCTCGACCCGCTCTACCCGGACCGTCGCCTCTGGGCCTGGGCTCACATGCTCGGCTTCCGCGGCCACTTCTCCTCGAAGTCCCGCCGCTACTCGACCACCCTCGGCGAACTCCGCCAGGCCCGCGCCGACTTCCGCGCCGCCCAAGAACGCGAAGCCCTCGGCACACCCGACTTCGAGCCGGACACCGTCCTGGTCCTGGCCGACTGGCAATACGCCGGCCACGGCCACACCCCCGGCGAATCCGCCCTCGCCGCCACCATCGCCCGCGGCCTCCAACTCAACCGCGACACCGCCCGCGAAGCCCTGAAAGACCAACTCATCATGGAAGGAGCCGCAGCATGACCACCGCCACCGCAGAGCTGCTGACCGTGCCCGAGGTCATGACGCGGCTCAAGCTCGGACGTTCCAAGGTCTACGACCTGATCCGCTCCCGCCGCCTGGTCTCGATCAAGATTGACGGCGCTCGACGGATCCCCGCCGTCGCCGTGCAGGATTTCGTCCTCGGTCAGATCGAGGAGGCTGCCTGATGGCCGGACAGCGCAAGCGCAATCCGAACGGCGCGGGCACGATCACCAAGCGCAAGGACGGCCGCTACCAGTGCGCCGTGTACGTCCTCCAGCCGGACGGGACCCGTGCCCGGAAGTTCGCCTACGGCAAGTCTTGGACCGAGTGCGACACCAAGCGCCGGGAGCTCCTCGACAAGGTCGACCAGGGCGTGCCCGTGCCCACTCGCTCCGCCCGGCTCTCCGAGTGGCTGCCGTACTGGCTGGACAACGTCATCAAGCCCCGGCGGAAGCTCAGTACGTACGACAAGTACGAGGCACACGTGCGGATCTACCTGTCGCCGATGCTCGGTGCGAAGCGGCTCGAATCCCTGGGCGTCGCCGATGTGCGCCGATTCCTCGTCCGACTGGAGAACCAGACCACTGCTGCGACGGCCAAAGAGTCGCACCGTGTGCTGCGCTCGGCGCTCTCCTCTGCGTGCAATGAGGAGCTGATCACGCGCAACGTCGCCAAGCTCGTCGAACCGCCCCGCGCCGACGCACGCGAGCTGCACCCCTGGACGCTGGACGAGACGCTCGACTTCCTCGCCGCGTCGCGGAAAGACCCGCTCTACGCGGCCTTCGTCCTTGCCATCGGGATGGGTCTCCGCCGGGGAGAGATCGTCGGCCTTCGCTGGTCGGACCTCGACCTCGACAACCGCGTCCTCTACGTGCGCCAGCAGACGCAGCGCCGTCGTGGCGTCCTGTACGACGACGATCCCAAGAGCCGTCGTCGTCGCGTCGTCCCGCTGCCGGGCCTCTGCATCGCGCCGCTGCGCTGGCATCGGATGCGGCAAGCAGCTGCTCGCGCCAAGGCGGGGGAGACCTGGGCGACCGGGTCGGACTACGTCTTCACCACTCGCACTGGCCGCCCGGTCGAGCCGCGCAACGTGTACCGCTCGTTCACGCGCGTCGCCCAGTCGGCCGGCATCCGGGTCATCCGTCTCCACGACGCCCGCCACGGCACCGCCACCCTTCTTACGGCGGCCGGAGTCGCACCCCGCGTCGTGATGGAGATCCTCGGGCATTCACAGATCAGCATCACCATGGACGTCTATACGCACGTCGTCCAGGACACCCAGCGCGAGGCCATGAGTCACATGGACCGGCTGCTCAGGAGGCGTCCCGGTCGTCAGTGACCGCCCCCGTTGATGTCAGACGTAGATGTCAAAGGCCACCTACCAAGATCGGTAGGTGGCCTTTTGGCTGGTGCCCCCGGCAGGATTCGAACCTGCGACACCCGCTTTAGGAGAGCGGTGCTCTATCCCCTGAGCTACGAAGGCGTGCGACCACTGACAGGGTAGCGGATGCGATCGCCGGGGCTCGCTCGTGTTTCGCGGTCCGGGGCGAGGAGGGTTCCGGGGCGTGTCGAGGTGGTCGATGCAGGAGGTCTCGGGGAAATCTCGGGATCCCCCCTGTGGCGCGCGGCACCGGCGACGTAGCGTCCGTAACGCCTGTGGATCGTGAACGCCTGCAGACCGTGTCCGGCCAGTTGGAAAGGGGCCTTGTCCATGGAGCCGCAACCCGCCGACCCCGCTGTCGACCTGCTCACCTCGCCCGGTGCGCCCTTCGCCGTCGTACGCGGCGAGAACGGTGGGCCCGAGTACGCCGACGGGCCGCGGACCCTGCGCGAGTTCGTCGAGACGACCTGGGTCTACGGGGACACGCCGTTCCTGATCGCCGGGAGCGGGCGGCTCACCTACGGGAAGTTCTTCGCCGAGGCGTCCGCGCTCGCCCGCCGGTTCGTGGACGTGTACGGGCTGCGGCCAGGCGACCGCGCCGTGGTCGCCATGCGCAACCACCCCGAGTGGCAGATCGCCTTCTGGGCCGCCCAGTTGGCGGGTCTGGTCGCCGTTCCGCTGAATGCCTGGTGGACCGCCGGCGAGTTCACGTACGCCCTCGACGACTGTGAGCCGGGCGTGCTCCTCGTCGACGGCGAGCGGCTGGAGCGCGTCCAGTCCTGGCTGGACGGGAGGAAGGGGGAGGGGCGGCCCTGGACCCTGGTCTGCCATCACGACGGCGACCTCCGCGGCGACCGCGTCGAGCGGTACGAGGACCTGCCCGCCGCCGATCCGGCGCTCGGGCCGCCCGACGTCGACGTACAGCCCGACGACGACGCCACCATCATCTACACCTCCGGGACCACGGGGCGGCCCAAGGGCGCTGTCGCCACCCACCGCGCGCATGTCGGCGCCATCGCCAACCCCCGCTATTTCGCCGCCCTTTCGGCCCTGCGGCGTGGGCAGATTCCCGGCCAGGGGCCCGCGCCCGTCGCCCTGCTCACCTTCCCCTTCTTCCATGTCGCCGCGTTCACCGGGTTCTACGCGGCGATGGCGGCGGGCGGCACGCTCGTCCTGCTGCGCAAGTGGGACGCGGCCAAGGCGCTCCAGGCGATCCGGGAGCACGGGATCACCAACTACGGCGGTGTGCCCGCGACGGCGCTGCAACTGCTCGAAGCCGCCGAGGCCGCGGGCGACGAGATGCCGACGCTCACCATGTTCAACACCGGGGGCGCCGCCGCGCCGCCCGACCTGGTGGCCCGTCTCACCGCCCGGTTCGGGGAGCGCGTGGAGCCCCGTAACGGATACGGGCTCACGGAGACGCTCGGCGGGGTCACCGCCAACTTCGGTGCGGAGTACCGGGCCCACCCGGAGAGCGTGGGCAGGCCCGCGCCCGCCGTGGAGGTGCGGGTCGCCGGACCCGGCGGCGAGGCCGTCGCCGACGGCGAGGTGGGGGAGCTGTGGCTGCGCGGGCAGTCGGTGATCCGCGGATACTGGCGCGACGAGGCGGCGACGGCCGCGGCGTTCGCGCCGGGCGGCTGGTTCAGGACGGGGGATCTGGCGACGTTGCGGGACGGGCGGGTCAGCGTGGTCGACCGGATCAAGGACATGGTGATCCGGGGCGGCGAGAACGTGTACTGCGTGGAGGTGGAGGCCGTCCTGCACGACCATCCGGACGTCCTCGACGCGGCGGTGCTCGGTGTGCCGCACCCCGTGCTCGGCGAGGAGGTCGCCGCGGTCGTACAGGTGCGGCCCGGGTCGGAGCTGGACGCCGACGCGGTCAGGGCGCACGTCGCCAAGTCGCTCGCGGCGTTCAAGGTCCCGGCGCACGTGCTCCTGCGGGACGACCCGCTTCCGCGCAACGCCACGGGCAAGCTTCTGAAGCGGGAGCTGCGCGGGCCGGTGGGGGAGGCCGTCCGCCCGGCGCCCGGTACCCGGGCCGACCCCGCCTGAGTCAGGTCACTTCCGCGTCACCAGCACCCGGTAGTCCCCCTTCGGATCCGCCTCCGCGACCTTGATCTTCACCCCTGACTCGGGGTCCTTGTAGGTCTCGCCGGGGGTGAAGGCGGCGTCGGAGAGTTCCGCGTGGACGTTCGGGCTGCGGGTGCAGCCGCCGCTGTCCTTGGTGGCGTCCTCGACGGTGACCGGGCCGTGGCCGGTGTCGACTCCGGCGTCGACCCGGTAGATGAGGACGCCGGGCCGGCACACGGCCTCGTCGTTGCCCGCGTGCGTGCGGACCTCGATCGCGTACCCGGACTTGGCGGTGAGCGGTACGAAGGTGAGCTTCAGGCCGCCGCGGCGGCCCAGCGGGGAGAGGACGTGCTCGCTCGTGCCGTGCGCCGACGCGCAGCTGATCTGGTCGTCCCCGAGCCAGCCGAGCTTCCACTTGTGCCAGCCGAGGAGGTCGTTGTCGGCCCCCCAGTCCTCGCTCATGATGTCCCAGTGGCCGACGGCCCCGCCGCCGTCCTGGGTGTAGAGGTCGGGCAGGCCGAAGGTGTGGCCGTTCTCGTGGGGGAGTACGCGGTAGCCGGTCTCGGCGTACGAACCGGAGCCGTCGTCCTGGCGGCTGTAGACGAACGACGCGTTGGCGATCGGGACGCCGTCGGCGATCGGCGCGTCGTGGTTGCCGGCGAACGTCACGGACAGCACCGTGTCCAGGGCCGAGGGGCCGGCGTTGGGGGTGACCAGGATGTTGACCAGGTCGTAGTCGCGGAAGTCCACGTCCGGGTCGGCCTTGGCCACGATGTCGTCGATGAGGTCGCGGTAGCCGGGGTCGAAGGGCGCGCCTCTTTCTATCCCGTACGCGGCGAACGTCCTCGGCATGGTCAGCCAGTGCTTGATCGGCGTTTCCGGGCGGTAGTCGAGCTTCCCGTACGACGCGGTGCGGAACCATTCCTGGGTCTGCGGGAAGAATTCGCCGAGGCGGTCGAGCGCGCTGCCCTCGCCGCGGGCGTCGGGGAAGTCGACCATGAGGTTCAGGGCGTGGACGGTGCCCGTGGAGCGGGCGTATCCCGGCTGTGTGGGCACGCCCTCCGACATCTGTACGCCCAGTGCGCCCTCGATCATGCAGGGGGTCAGTGCGGCCGGCCGGGACCGGGACGTGGAGCCCGAGCCGGACGGGGACGGTGACTGTTCCATGAAGCGGCCCGTACTCGCAGAGGTGGTGACGGCGAGGGCCACGGCGATGAGCCCCGCGAGCCCCGCGCTGCGCCGGGCCCTGCGTATGCGGTGCCGCAATGAGATCGCCTCGCCCTCGGTCCCCGGCAGCTCCGGGAGCGGGCTGCGCCTTCGCTCACCCTGTGACGGGGTGTGCCGGGCCGCTCGCTGGGTGCGCCGATCGTGGGGTTTTCCGAAGGGGTGACGCAGGTCACACGAATGGCGGGAAATAACCGGGGACACCTTCCCCGTTTGGCTCTACGTCCGCACGAAACGGGGAGTGACTCCCCGGAACGGTCGGGCAACGGAGAATGACCGCGACGTCCGCCGGAAGGAGCCAGAATCGTGAGCGCCGCAGCCACCACCGCACCCGCGACGGGTAAGCGCGTGCCCAAGCCGCGTGCCGACGCCCTGCGCAACCGGGAGCGGATCGTCGCCGCCGCGCGCGAGATGGTCGTCGAGTTCGGCGCCGAGGTGCCGATCGACGAGATCGCCCGCCGCGCGGGCGTCGGCAACGCCACGGTCTACCGGCACTTCGCGGACCGCGCCGACCTCCTGCGGCACGTCGTCCTGTCCGTCATGGACAGCGTCACCGAACACGCCGAACGTGCGCTCGCCGTCGCGGACGCCGACCCGGACGCCTCCTTCGATGCCCTGCGCACGTTCGTGCACGCCGCCGCCGACGAGCGGATCGGCGCCCTGTGCCCGATGCTCACGGCCGGCTTCGACAAGGACCACCCCGATCTGCTGGCCGCCCGCGACCGGCTCGAGGCCGGCACCGAGGGCCTCATGGAGCGGACCCGCGCGGCCGGTCAGCTGCGCACCGACATCGCCGTCGGAGATCTGATGGTCGCCCTCTCCCAGCTCACCCGGCCGCTGCCCGGCATCGCCTGCCTGGACATCGACCGCTTCGTCCACCGTCATCTGCAGCTGTTCCTCGACGGTCTGATGGCACCGGCCCGCTCGGAGCTTCCGGGTGCGCCCGCGACTCTGGAGGACCTCCGGCAGGCCTGATCCACCCCGTGCTCCGCCGTCGCCGGCTCGGCGGCGGAGCCCACCAGCATCCTCAGCAGCTTCCGTAACGCCCGATATTTCACGCTTATTTGAGACTTGGAGTGCCGTCGTGGCTACCCCCTTGCCAAAAACAGATCTGCCCAAGGCAGACCCCATGCGCTGGAAGGCGCTCGTCTTCATCGCACTCGCCCAGCTGATGGTCGTGCTCGACGCGACCATCGTGAACATCGCGCTGCCTTGGGCCCAGCAGGACCTCGGCATCTCCGACGGGAACAAGCAGTGGGTCATCACGGCCTACGCGCTCGCCTTCGGCGGACTGCTCCTGTTCGGCGGCCGCATCGCCGACCTGTGGGGCCGTAAGCGGACCTTCGTCACCGGCCTGCTCGGCTTCGCCTTCGCGTCCGCGCTGGGCGGCGCGGCCCAGGGCGAGGCCATGATGCTCGGCGCCCGCGCCCTCCAGGGCGTGTTCGGCGCGCTGCTCGCGCCCGCCGCGCTCTCCCTGCTCGCGGTGATGTTCACCGACGCCAAGGAGCGCGCCAAGGCGTTCGGCATCTACGGCGCGATCGCCGGTGGCGGCGGCGCCGTCGGCCTGATCCTCGGCGGCTTCCTCACCGAGTACCTGGACTGGCGCTGGACGTTCTTCGTGAACATCCCGTTCGCGATCATCGCGGCCGCCGGTGCCTACTTCGTCATCCGTGAGCCGGCCGGTTCCCGTAACCGCTCGTCGCTCGACATCCCGGGCGTCGTCCTGTCGACCCTCGGTCTGGTCTCCCTGGTGTACGGCTTCACGCGCGCCGAGTCCGACGGCTGGTCCGACGCCGTGACGGTCGGCATGTTCGTGGGCTCCGCCGTGCTGCTGCTCGCGTTCGTCCTCACCGAGTCCAAGGTCCGCTCGCCGCTCCTGCCGCTGCGCGTCCTGCTCGACCGCAACCGCGGCGGCGTCTACATGTCGCTCGGTCTCGCCGTCATCTCGATGTTCGGCCTGTTCCTCTTCCTGACGTACTACCTCCAGGTCGTGCGCGGCTACTCGCCGGTGACCACAGGCTTCGCGTTCCTGCCGATGATCGTCGGCATGATCACGGGCTCCACGCAGATCGGCGCCCGGCTGATGACCCGGGTCCGCCCGCGGCTGCTCATGGGCCCCGGCTTCCTGGTCGCCGCGCTCGGCATGCTGATCCTGACGCAGCTGGAGATCGACTCCTCGTACCCGTTCCTGATCCTGCCGGCGCAGCTGCTGCTCGGCCTCGGCATGGGTACGGCGTTCATGCCCGCCATGTCCCTGGCCACGCACGGTGTCGAGCCGCGTGACGCCGGTGTCGCCTCCGCGATGGTCAACACCTCGCAGCAGGTCGGCGGCGCGATCGGCACGGCCCTGCTGAACACGATCGCCGCGTCGGCGACCACCGCCTACGTCGCCGCGCACGCGGCCGGCGCCACCAACCCCAAGCTCCTCCAGGCGCAGGCCATGGTGAACGGCTACACCCACGCCATCTGGTGGGCCGTCGGCATCCTGGCCGCGGCGGCGACGATCGCCCTCACCCTCATCAACACGGGTGTCCCGGGCAGCGCCGCCCCGAAGGCCTCCGGTTCCACGGAGGGCGCCCAGGACGAGGTGCAGATCCCGGTGATCGCGCACTGACCCCGTAGGGCGCGCGACGCGCTACCGGAGCCAGGGGAGATCCGCCCCCGCCTCTTTCGGCTGAAGTCCCTCGGCGACGATCCTCATGATCTCGCCGAGGGACTTCTGCTGTTCCGGGGAGAGCCGGTCGAAGAGCGCCTGCCGGACGGCGGTGACATGACCGGGCGCCGTCCGTGTCAGGACCTCGTACCCCTCGTCGGTGAGGCACGCCAGCTGGCCGCGCTTGTCGGAGGGGCAGTCCTCGCGGCGCACCCAGCCGTTCTTCTCCAGACGTGCGACGGCGTGGGAGAGGCGGGAGCGGGTGATCTTCGCGTTCATGGCCAGCTCGGTCATGCGCAGACGCCGGCGCGGCGCCTCGGAGAGCTGGACGAGCAGCCCGTAGTAGATGTGCGGCATGCCCGCGTCCCGCTGGAGCTGGCGGTCGAGGTGGTCCTCCAGCAGCGTGGTCGCATGGAGGTACGCCTGCCAGGTGCGCTGTTCCTCGTCCGAGAGCCAGCGAGGGGCTTGGGTGGGTGCCGTCGTCATGGGTTCCACTGTACGTACCTCCTTCTTGAACATTAAACAACCCGGCGCTATCCTGGCATAGCTTGAGACTTCAAGTAATCCGGGGTCATGTCATCCAGGAGTGTCGCCATGCGTATGCCCGCCCTCTATCTCAGCCACGGCGCGCCGCCGCTCGCCGACGACGACCTGTGGACCGGCCAGCTCGCCGCGTGGTCGGCCGAACTCCCGCGCCCCAGGGCGATCCTGATGGTCTCCGCGCACTGGGAGGAGGCTCCGCTCGCCCTCGGCGCCACCGAGACCGTGCCGCTCGTGTACGACTTCTGGGGCTTCCCCGAGCACTACTACCAGGTGCGGTACGAGGCCCCCGGCGCCCCCGAACTGGCCGATTCCGTAAGGAAGCTGCTGCGCGGGCCCGGCACCCCCGTCCAGGACATCCCGGACCGCGGCCTCGACCACGGCGCGTACGTCCCGCTCGTCGAGATGTACCCCGGAGCCGACATCCCGGTCCTGCAGATCTCCATGCCGACGCTCGACCCGCAGAAGCTGATGGACATCGGTCGCAAGCTCGCGCCGCTGCGTGACGAGGGGGTCCTGATCGTCGGTTCGGGTTTCTTCACGCACAACCTCGCCGCGCTGCGGCAGGGCGGGATCCCGGCCTGGTCGGCGGAGTTCGACGACTGGGGGCACCGAGCCCTGGAGAGCGGCGACGTGGACGGCCTGCTCGACTTCACCCGCAAGTCCCCGGCGGGCGCTCTGGCGCACCCCCGGACCGAACACTTCGCGCCGCTGTTCGTGGCGATGGGGGCGGCGGACCGGTCCGGTGAGCTGGACACGCAGCGGAGCGTGATCGACGGGTTCTGGATGGGGCTGGCGAAGCGTTCGGTGCAGTTCGGATAGCGAGTGGCCGAGGGGCGGGGCTGCGGGGGCCGGTCGCGCGGTCCCCTCAGTACCCGTTCAGCGGCTTCTCGTACCAGGCCACGTCCCAGTAGCGGTCGAACTTGCGGCCGACCTCGCGATACGTGCCGACGTGGGTGAAGCCGAATCGGGCGTGCAGGCGGGCCGAGGCCTCGTTCGGCTGGGTGATGCCCGCGTACGCGCGGTGGACGTCCTGGCCCGCGAGCGCCTCGAAGAGCGCGCCGTAGAGCAGGGTGCCGATGCCGAGGCCGCCCGCGTCGGGCGCGCAGTAGACGCTGACCTCCACCGAGGTGTCGTAGGCCGCCTTCGCGCGGAAGGGGCCCGAGGTCGCGTAGCCGAGGATGCGGCCGGAATCGCGCTCCTGGGCAACCAGCAGCAGGTGCCGGCCGTCTTCAAGGTGGGAGAGCAGCCAGGGACGGCGCTCCTGCGGAGTGAAGACGGCCGTGTCGAAGGTGATCGGCGTCTCACGCACATAGTGGTTGTAGAGGTCGGTGAGAGCGTCGAGATCCGCTTCGTCGCCTGGCCTGACCAGCACTTCTGTGGACTCCGTCACGCTGTGGACCTCCCCGTATCCGGCCGGTGGCGGCACAGGGTACTGCATGATCACGAAAATCGATGGCCGCCTTGGGAATTCTGTCCGGATTCCAGTCGTTGTTTCCATCGGATGCAGGGCACCCGGGAGGGTGTGCCTGGCAGCCAACAGGACCACAGGACCTGTCCACCGCAGGCCCCCGCCCACCATCGCAAGGGAGCACGCATGGCAACCCGTGCCGTCGCCCGTCGTAAGTCCGCCGCCGGCGAGACCGACGGCGCACGCAGTGTTCGCGCCGTAGGCGGCGAGATCGCCGACCGCGACCTGGTCGGCATGTACCTCGACGAGATCGCGCGTACACCGCTGCTCGACGCCGCCAAGGAAGTCGAACTTTCCCAGACCATCGAGGCGGGCGTGTACGCCCGGCAGATCCTCGACGGCGAGGCGGAGAGCGAAGCCGCGGGCAAGGCGTCCCGCGAGGAGCTCGAAGCGCTCGTCGCCGCGAGTGAGCGGGCCAAGGACGTCTTCATCAAGTCCAATCTGCGCTTGGTCGTGGCCGTCGCGCGTCGTTACCCGAGGAGCGGTCTCCCGCTCCTCGACCTCATCCAGGAGGGGAACGCGGGCCTGGTGCGCGCGGTCGAGAAGTTCGACTACCGCAAGGGCTTCAAGTTCTCCACGTACGCGACGTGGTGGATCCGGCAGGCCATCACGCGCTCGATAGCCGACCAGTCGCGCACGATCCGGCTCCCCGTCCACCTGGTGGAAGAGCTGGGCCGCATCCGGCGCGTGCAGCGCGAGTTCAACCGGAAGAACGGGCGGGACCCCGAGCCCGAGGAGATCGCCGCCGAGCTCGATTCCAAGCCCGAGCGCGTCGTCGACGTCCTGGACTGGGCCCGCGACCCGGTCTCGCTGAACATGCCGGTGGACGACGAGGGCGAGACCCAGTTCGGCGACCTCCTGGAGGACACGTCCGCCGTGTCGCCCGAGCAGTCGGTCCTCACGCTGCTGCGCAGCGAGGAGCTGGACGACCTCATCGGACGCCTCGACCAGCGCACGGCGTCCATCATCAAGATGCGGTACGGGATCGACGACGGCCGTGAGCGCACGCTCACGGAGGTCGGCAAGGAGCACGGGCTGACCCGCGAGCGGATCCGGCAGATCGAGAAGCACGCTCTTCTGGAGCTGAAGAAGCTGGCCCGGGACACCGGGTTCGATGCCGCCGCGTGAGGTTCCGGAGGCGGCGCCTGCGGAACCCCGCGTCACCTGTCCTCAAGCGACGGACGGGCCGGATGTCACCGGCCCGTCCGTGGCGCGGGCCAGACGGCTGCTCAACTCTCTGAGATAGTCCGCCAGTTCATCCGGCCCGTGCACGGTGAACTCGCAGTCCACCAGCGCGAGCCGCAGCGCCAGCCACTCCACCGAGTCGGTCGCCGTCGCGCGCAGCCGGCAGGTCCCGTCGGGCTGCGCCTCGGGCGCGCCCAGCGCCGACGGCAGCCGCGCCACCACGAAGTCCGCCGGTGCCTCGAACGTCACGTCGATGTCGTACGAGGGCCGGCCGCGTCCCGCCATGGACCGCCGCAGATACTCCGCCGCGTCCCCCGTCGGCAGCTCCCGCGGAGCGAACCGCGCCCCCGTGGCGAACGGTTCCTCGACCCGGTCCACACGGAAGGTGCGCCAGTCGTCCCGGTCGATGTCGTACGCCACCAGGTACCAGCGCCGCCCCGTCGACACCATCCGGTACGGCTCCGTCAGACGGCGTGACTCCGTGCCGTCGCCCGAGCGGTAGCGGAACCGCAGCCGCTCCTGCCCCGCCGTCGCCGACGCGAGGACCGTGAGCGTCTCCGTCGCGATGGACGCCCCGTCCCCGCCGGTCAGCGGCATCGTGGCGGCCTGGAGCGTGGAGACCCGGTGCCGCAGGCGCGAGGGCAGCACCTGCTCCAGCTTGGCGAGGGCCCGTACGGACGCCTCCTCCACTCCCTCGACGGCGTGCCCCGCCCCGGCCCGCAGGCCGACCGCGATCGCCACCGCCTCCTCGTCGTCGAGGACCAGCGGGGGCAACGCCTTGCCCGCGACCAGCCGGTAGCCGCCCTCCGCGCCCATCGACGCCTGCACCGGATAGCCGAGATCACGCAGCCGGTCCACGTCCCGGCGCACCGTGCGACGGGAGACGTTCAGGCGCGCGGCGAGCTCGCCGCCGGGCCACTCGCGCGGGGTCTGGAGCAGGGAGAGCAGTTGAAGCAGCCGGGCCGGGGTGTCGGTGGTCATGGTGCGTCCCCTCTCGTTGGCGTCCCGTCATCGTGTCCGTCCCGCTCGCGGCGCCCTCGCGTGTGGCTTTCGCGGCGCATTCGTTATCGGGAGATTCCAGGGTGCGCGACATGTAGGACACCATGTGACCTACATGCCTCCTAGTCTCCCCGTATGACTTCACCCGTGACCACCCCCGACAGGCGACGCTGGTTCGCCCTGGCCATCGTGATGACCGCGGCCTTCATGGACCTGGTCGACGTCACGATCGTCAACATCGCGATCCCGTCCATCCAGCGCGACGCGGGCGCCACCGTGAGCCAGATCCAGTGGATCACCGCCGGATACGCGCTGGCGTTCGCCGCGGGCCTGATCACCGGCGGGCGGCTCGGCGACATCTACGGCCGCAAGCGGCTCTTCCTGACAGGGATCGCCGGCTTCACGCTCGCCTCGGCGCTCTGCGGCTTCGCCGCGAACCCCGAGATGCTGGTCGCCTCGCGCATCCTCCAGGGCGGCATGGCCGCGATGATGGTGCCGCAGGTCCTGTCGATCGTGCACGCCACGTTCCCCGCGGAGGAGCGCGGCAAGGTCTTCGGCCTCTTCGGCATGATCGTCGGCCTGGGCGCGGTCTCGGGCCCGCTGCTCGGCGCGCTGCTCACCGAGTGGAACCTGTTCGGTCTCGAATGGCGCCCGATCTTCCTGATCAACCTGCCGGTCGGCATCGCCGGACTGCTTCTCGGCCGCCGTTTCATCAGTGAGTCCAAGGCGCCCCGCGCCCTCAAGCTAGACCTCGTCGGCGTCGTGCTGGTCACGCTCGGCCTGCTCATGCTGATCTACCCGCTGACGCGCGGCCGCGAGCTGGGCTGGCCCGTGTGGGGCCACGTCGTGATGGGCTCCAGCGTCCTCGTCTTCGGCGCGCTCGTCGCGTACGAGAAGTACAAGACGCGGCGCGACGGTTCGCCGCTGGTCGAGCTGTCGCTGTTCAAGGTGAAGAGCTTCGCGGCCGGTATCGCCGTGCAGATCGTCTTCGGTGTCGCGCTCGGCGTGTTCTTCCTGGTGTGGACGATGTACATGCAGGTCGGCCTCGGGTGGACGGCGCTGCACGCGGGCCTGACCGGGGTGCCGTTCTCCATCGCCGTGTCGGCGGCGGCCGGGATCTCCGTGCAGAAGCTCGTGCCGAGGTTCGGGCGCAAGGTGCTCCAGACCGGCGCGCTGGCGATGATCGCCGGACTGCTGATCTACATCTGGGAGGCCGGGCGTTACGGCGCCGGGATCACGTCCTGGCAGATGGCGCTGCCGCTCGTCGTGATGGGCGTCGGCATGGGCCTCATCGTCGCCCCGCTGACCGACGCGGTGCTCTCCGACGTGCCGCGCGAGCACGCCGGTTCTGCGTCCGGGCTGATCAACACCACGCAGCAGATGGGTACGGCGCTCGGGCTCGGCCTCGTCTCCGTGGTGTTCTTCGGGACGATCGGCGACCACCTCGCGCCGACCGAGGTCGGGCAGGAGTTCACCGACGCGTTCAGCAACTCCCTGTGGTACGTCGTCGGCGTGCTCGCCGTGATCTTCCTGCTGATGTTCGCGCTGCCGGGGCGGCCCGCGCAGCACGTCGAAGGCGGCGCGCAGGACGCGGACCCGGAGGCCGGGCCGGTGGAGAAGGCGCCGGAACTGGTCTAGGGCCTCGCGTTCGGGTCGGGCCGGACCAGGGAGCGGGGCCAGGCCCCGTGCGCCCGGCACGATCCACCCGAGAGACCCTGGTTCCCGCGGGACTTCGAGTGGGCGGGCCCTCGCGCGACGGCGCGGGGGCCCGCCCACTCCTCGTTCCGGCTCGCCGTTCAGCCGGCCGAGCGGATCTCCGCGCGGCTCGCCTTCGTGTCCAGGGCCTGGAGCACCGCGCGCGGGTTGCCGCCCCGGACGACCGCCGAGCCGATGTCCTCGCGGATCGCGGCCCGCACCTCGGGCCAGGACGCCTGGTTCACCGGCTGGAACTCCGCCCGCGGCATCTGGTCGATGAACTTCCACAGCGGGCGCTGCGCCGGGTCGGAGCGCAGGGCGTCCGACGCGGACGCCGTCACGGGCAGCGCCGCCTGGCCGCCGCCGTACGTCCGGGCCGACTTCCGGCTGTAGAGGTACGTCAGGAATTCGCTGCACTCGGCCTTGCGGCCGTTCTGCTCGAACGCGAGCAGCCAGTCGCTCAGCCCGACCGGCGCCGCCGCGCCCCCGTCCCGCTGCGGGAACGCCGCGTGGGCGTACGGGACCTTCGCCCGGTCGGCCGCGTTCATCAAGACCGGGTGGGCGATCATCATGCCGATCTGCCCGCGCAGGAACTGCTCGTACGCGGCAGTCCGGTCGAGGAGCTGGGGCGCGGCGCCGGCCAGGCCCTCACCGACGAGACGGTCGCGCAGCCAGGTAAGCGTCGCGATGTTGCCGGTGGTCGCGAAGTCGTAGCCGGTGACGCCCGCGTAGGTGCCACCGCCGGCGAGCAGCCACGCGAGCGCCTCGTCCTCGGCGGCCTCGGGTCCGAGCTGGAGCCCGTACGGCGTCTTCACGCCGGTGGCCTTCAACGCCTTCGCGGCGGAGTGCAGTTCGTCCCACGAACGGGGCGCGGAGACGCCCGCGCGCTCGAAGAGCGCCGTGTTGTAGAAGAGGCGCGGGGTGCTCGCCATGAAGGGGATGCCGTACTGGACGTAGTGCGCCGTGCCCGCCTGGGCGAACGACTGCGTGAAGTCGGCCTGGGTGGGGATGTCGAAGAGTTCCGACACCGGGTAGAGCTTGCGCTGGTCGGCGAACGTCGCGAAGACGTTGGACTGCGCGATGTCGGGCGCCTTGCCGTCCTTCACCCGCTGGGCGAGGGTCCGGTCCAGCCTGGCGAACGGGATCCGCTCGACCTGCACCCTGACGTCCGGCTTCACCTTCTTGTACGCCTTGACGACCTGGTCCCACTGGTCGCCGATCGAGGAGCCGACGCTCTGGTCGTAGCTGGCCACCATCAGGTTGAGGGAGGACTTCGACGAGCCGGAACCGCAGCCGCTGAGCCCGTAGGCCGCGGCGCCGGCGAGCCCGGCCGTCTGAAGAAGGAAACGTCGCCGCCGCACTGCTCTCGCCCACCCCTTGGTTGCACGCCAGGTCGGTGGCAGATTCTGCCACATAGGCATATCATGACTTCATGCCCGGTAGCTCTACGACTGAGACGCTGACGGAACGCCGCAAGGCCGCCACCCGCCTGGACATCGCCCGTACGGCGGCGGCGCTCTTCGTGGAAGACGGCCTGCGCGCCACCCGCGCCGAGGACATCGCCCGCGCCGCGGGGGTCGCCCCGCGCACCTTCTACCGCTACTTCGCGACCAAGGAAGAAGCGGTCGCCCCGCTCTTCGCCACGGGAGCCCAGCAATGGGCGGAAGCCGTCCGTGACGCCCCGGCCGAGCTCTCCGTGCCCGAGGCGCTGCGGCACGCGGTCGCCCGCTCGCTCACCGCGGACGACGCGGCGAACGTGGAATCCCTGGAGTGGGTCAGATCCCTGCTGCGCATGGCGGCGGAGAGTCCGGCGCTGCAAGCGGTGTGGGGCACCGCATGCCACGCGTCGGAAGCCACCCTGCTGGCGGCCCTCGAGGAGCGGTCGGGGGGCGGGGGTGACACGGGGGAACCCCCGTCGCTCGCCCTGCGCATGGCCGCCGGGGTCGCCTGCACGGCCATTCGCGTAGGCGTGGAGACCTGGGCCGCGAGTGACGCCCCGCCCGGCGGCGAGCTCGGGCCTGCGGCGCTCGCCGCACGGTGCCTCGCGTCGCTCGGCGACTTCCCGTGGGCGGCCTAGGGCCTGTCCGCGCCCGCGCCACCCCTTGAACTCCCCTGTTCCACCCTCGACTTCTTCTGGAGCACCCATGAACAATCTCACCGGCAAGACCGTCCTCGTCACCGGCGGAGCCCGCGGCATCGGCGCCGAGACAGCGCGCCGCGCCGTCGAGGCCGGTGCCCACGTCGTCGTCACCGACGTCCTGGAGGACGAGGGCAAGGCCCTTGCCGCCGAGCTCGGCGCGCGCGCCCGCTTCATGCGGCACGACGTGACGTCGGAGGAGGACTGGACGGCCGTCGCCGCGTTCGCCACCGCCGAGTTCGGCGGGATCGACGGCCTGGTCAACAACGCGGGCATCTCCACGGGCCAGCCCCTGGAGACGGAGACCGTCGAGCACTTCCGCAAGGTCCTCGACATCAACCTCACCGGCGTTTTCATCGGCATGAAGACGGCCATCAACGCGATGAAGGACAACGGCGGCGGCTCCATCGTCAACATCTCCTCCGCCGCCGGCCTCATGGGCCTCGCCCTCACCGGTTCCTACGGCGCCTCCAAGTGGGGCGTGCGCGGCCTGACCAAGCTCGCCGCGGTCGAGCAGGGCACGGCGAAGATCCGCGTGAACTCCGTGCACCCCGGCATGATCTACACCCCGATGACGGCCCAGCTCGGCATCCAGCAGGGCGACGGCGGCTACCCGAACACCCCGATGGGCCGCGTCGGCGAGGCGGACGAGATCGCCAAGGCGGTCGTTTTCCTGCTCTCGGACGACTCCTCGTACGTCACCGGCGCCGAGCTCGCCGTGGACGGCGGCTGGACCACGGGCCCGACGGTCAAGTACGTGATGGGTCAGTAGGGGGCGCAGGCACGGTAGGTACTCCCCGAAGGCCCGGTCTCCGCGAGGAGGACGGGCCTTCTGCCTGTACGGCCAGGTGCGCACCGGAGCTGTAGGGTCCTCCCTCGCCGGGCCGCCGTCGTGAAGTGCGCGGGCGTCTCCGCCGCCCGCCGGGCCGTGGGCCACGCTTGAGCCCTCGCCCCGCGTCCGACACCTCCGGCACCGGACCCGGCACTCCCGCGTTTCGCTGCTGGGTCCGTCACCCGGACCGTGTTATCCGGGCCGAACGTCATTCAAGCTGTTGACGATGGTCACGGATGGTGGCCGTGCAGGTGCGGGCACCTGAATGAGCATGGGCACATACACGATGTCGCCGTGCCTGAACTCGGCCTTCGCCGAGAACCGGTAACACACGACCGTGTTCGGACTGCTGCGTGTCGCATAGCAGCGAAGCTCCGACTTCACCGGCGCAGCCTGCGATTCCTGTGACAGGACGCCTGGTTCACTCGCTGACGCGCCCCATTGGCCGAGCGTCAAACAGCAGGAGGCCGCAGCTACCATTCCGGCACTCCGCAGTGCTGCCTTCTTCATCCTCATCACCCCGAAATCTGCGAGTGAACTGAGTCGTTCCATCGTCGCATGCAGGCAAGCGACGCGCGAGGCGCTTCGGGTCCGTCGCACTGAAATGCGGTCAAGGACTTCGATTTTATTTTTCCCCCGCTGCGTGGGACTCCCGGAACCGCCGACATCTGATGCCGACAGTCCCTTCTCGTTCTCGGATTGCACGACCTTCAATATGGATCTTCGGAGTCCGACACCGATCGGGTGAGAGCCGAGGGTGGGTCGCGGGCGAGATGTTCGGGTGGCGCGAGCTGTGCGAGGCCTCAACTGATCTCGCTGGAAGCCTCGTTGGGTGTCTGTTCCGCCGTATCGCCGGGTGCGATGCGTCGGCGAACGTGAACAGGAAAAACTCCGGCAGGGCCGGACGGCACCGAGTGAACAACCGGTCCGTCACCGACTGTGCGGGCGGCCTGATCCCCCCACTCGCCGGTGCTGCCCGGACACGCGACTGAGGATTCTAGTAATCACTTCACATGTGATGGCCGACCGACACTCCGTCCGACGCCGACAACTTCCCCGACCGGACGCCGGGTTCGACTCCGAAGTGATAAATGGGTGATGTTCTCGACGACACCGATCGCCTGGGTGGGGTCCGGCCTCCGGCATGTGAGTCTTTATCTAACATGCAGCCCTGCATCGATATTTGAGCTTGCACAGCTCAGAGTCCGAGGGGAAGAACCTTGCGTAAATTCCAGCACGTTCTGATCACCGTCGCCGCAGCGGGGAGCTTCGCTGTTGCAGGCATGGGTGTCGCCCATGCAGACACCACCTCGAACAGCTACAACGGCCCGTCCTACGACTTCAACTTTATTAGTTTGCTGGGAGGCCAGACACCCCAGACCCCTCAGACGCCTCAAACCCCTCAGGCGCCGCAGGCTCCTCAGGCACCGCAGGCTCCTCAGGCGCCGCGGCTCGCGCAGCAGGCGGCTGGAAGTACGCGGCTGGATGCTCCATCTGGGGGCACCGGCAATGAAGCAAATGGCACGCCGAAGACGCCGGAGACCCCGAAGACGCCGGAGACCCCGAAGACCCTGAAGACGTCGGAGACGCCGAAGACGCCGGAGACCCCGAAGACGCCGGAGACGCCGAAGACACCGAACACCCCGAATACCCCGAACACGCCGAACACCCCCAACACGCCGAACACGCCGAACACCCCGAACACCGTGAAGACGTCGAAGACGTCGAAGACGTCGAAGACGTCGAAGGCATCGAAGACGCCGAACACCCCGAACACGCCGAACACCCCGAACACCCCGAACACGCCGAACACCCCGAACACCCCGAACACGCCGAACACCCCGAACACGCCGAACACCCCGAACACGCCGAACACGCCGAACACCCCCAACACGCCGAACACCCCGAACACCCCGAACACCCCGAACACCCCGAACAAGCCGGGCCTCGTAAAGGCGCTCATCGCGCAGCTGCGGCCTGGGGGGCTGCTCTGAGACCTGACGCCATAAAGATGAGGCAGCGCAAGCGGTTGTTGCGCTGCCTCATCTTTATTTCTTCAGTGACGTCAGCCCATCGTGTTGGGCGTGTTGGGCGTGTTCGGAGTGTTCGGAGTGTTGGCTCCGCCGCCCGTTGTGTTGGGCGTGTTGGGCGTGTTCGGAGTGTTCGGAGTGTTGGCTCCGCCACCCGTTGTGTTCGGGGTGTTGGGCGTGTTCGGGGTGTTGGGTGTGTTGGCTCCGCCACCCGTCGTGTTGGGCGTGTTGGGCGTATTCGGAGTGTTCGGAGTGTTGGCTCCGCCACCCGTTGTGTTCGGGGTGTTGGGCGTGTTGGGCGTGTTGGGTGTGTTGGCTCCGCCGCCCGTTGTGTTGGGGGTGTTGGGTGTGTTGGGCGTGTTCGGGGTGTTGGCGCCCCTGCCGCCCGGGGTGTTCGGGGTGTTCGGAGTGTTCGGGGTGTTGGGTGTGTTGACTCCGCCGCCCGGAGTGTTCGGTGTGTTGGGCGTGTTCGGAGTGTTGGGTGTGTTCACCCTGCCCCTGCTCCTGAAGCCCGGGGTGTTCGGGGTGTTGGGAGTGTTGGGTGTGTTGACCCTGCTCCTGCTCCTGAAGCCCGGGGTGTTCGGGGTGTTCGGGGTGTTGGGTGTGTTGACCCTGCTCCTGCTCCTGAAGCCCGGGGTGTTCGGGGTGTTAGGCGTATTCGGAGTGTTGACTACACCCCTGCCGCCCGGTGTGTTGGGGGTGTTGGGCGTGTTGGGGGTGTTCGGAGTGTTGACTCCGCGACCCGGGGTGTTGGGGGTGTTCGGGGTGTTCGGAGTATTGGGGGTGTTGGCTCCGCCACCGCCACCCGGTGTGTTCGGGGTGTTGGGGGTGTTCGGGGTGTTGGGTGTGTTGGCTCCGCCACCGCCACCCGGTGTGTTCGGGGTGTTGGGGGTGTTGGGTGTGTTCTGTTGATGGACACCCGCAGTGCTCTGGGTCGTGGATGCGGCCTCTGCGCCGGCTACGCCAACTGATGCAGAGAGCAGCACTGCAGCGCAGGAGGCTCCTGCGATGCGCGCGAGCCTGTTTCGAGCAGTGAACATGGGAGACCTCGCCCTCGGTTTCCAACCAGGTGAACCGTCCCTCTGGGCGGCTGGCATTTCGCCTAACAATTGAATGCCCGAATATTCGCTCGGTGAATATTCGACGCTAAGAGGTTCAAAACGGATTACCACTTCCCGGAGGAGTTGGCGAGGGTGCCGTATATGGGCCTTGGGTGGATGGCTGCGCTATGCCATTCGGTATGCACAACCACGCTCTGGGCCAGGGGATTGTCCGCGCCGGCCGGCGCTGCCGTTGTGGCGCGCAGCGCTATGGCACACAAGCAGCCGATGGCGTGCAGTACGCGTCTGCGAGCCCCGACCACGGCTTGCGGGTCCTACTCGGAGCCGGTCATCAAGTGGGGTGCCGCAGAGAAAGTGATTCTCCAATATGTGGAATCACATCCTCAGGAGCATTCCACTCCAGGCGTTCTTATGACTGCCACTCACCTCTGAAGCTTAGTCCAGAGATTGCGGCTCGACCACTCGAGTGACCTTGAGGGTGAATCCCGTACGACATCCGCTGCCTACTCGGTTGGATTTGTCGCGTCGGATGAATGCAGATGGCTTCATCCGCTGTCACCGCCATGGCATTTGGCCGCACGAGGACAGGGATCTCCCCGGGACGGGGGAGCCGCGGCGGTCGCTTACCCGACGCCGGCCCTGCCCCTGTCGGCCATGGCGTTGGCCATACCCTCACATTAATCCCGGCGTGACGCCTACGCAGCTTGCGGCATGCTCCGCCCTATGCATGAGGGAAGTTCCGGCGTCCGAGCACCGCAACGGCAGCGCACGCCGCTGCCTCTCCTCGATGCGATTCCGCAGGTCGGTGGGGGGTCTCGTCCCTGAAACGGTGGATACACAGGCTGTGACTCCACAGGTCGCGGCGACGACCGGCCTGGTGAGCTGCCGAAGGCACGGGTCCGGCTTCCGAGGGAGGCCTGGAGCGCGTCCTGCGCCGGGCTTGCTCGCCCCGACGTGAGAGGCCCCAGGCTGAAGTGGTCCGGTTCTCTGCACCACTTCGAAGAGTCACTTCGGAGGAACACTTCGAAGGGCGCGCCCTTCGAAACGCCTGGACGGCCTCAGGGCAGAAGCGCGCACAGGTTACCCGCATTTTGGTGAGATCGCATTTGTGCGTGTCTCCGAAAGCCCTTCGAGAGAATTATTCGAATGAGCGTTGTCGAATGGATTCGGGACTCCAGAGCTCGTAAAGGCCACCGCTGGAGTTTTCCAGGGTCCTTGTTCATCGCCGAGGGTGCGATCCGTTCGCCGTGACGGGACCCCTGCGCGTCCCCCGCTTCGACGGTGGGCGGCGCGGCAGGCGGTGCCCTGTCGATGACCTTCGGCCGCACCCGGCGTGCCCTGCGCGGCGGACTCTTAGGGGTCCGTCGACCGGTGCCCCGTTTCCCCGATTCATCGTGATCGCCGAGAAGGAAGGAGGAGTCGAAGACACCGGTTGCCGCCTGACAGTTCGGAACTGTCCGGTCATGCGAGATACGTCACGGTCCGGGGCCAAAGTCCAGGACCGTGGTGTTGACTGGGCCCATGCCTGAGCACCTGTCGTACTTCCAGCAGATAGGCGTGGCGTTCCTCGCGGCCGCCACCGTGGTGTGGGTGGTCGGTCTCGTCCGGCTGGTGCGCCATGTGGGCTGGGGTGCCGAGCAGCCCCTCGCCTCGCTGCCGGTCCAGGGCGGTCCGCCTGCCCAGGAGTCCGTGCCGCTGACGCCGGACGAGCGCGACGCGTTCGCGGGCCTGGTGCGACAGTTCAGCCGCCGTTAGTCGCCGGCCGCGGTCGGCGGCCGGTGCTTGTGGCCCTAGCCGCAGCTGGGGCGGGAGCGGTCGTTGGTGCGGCGCTGCATCGCCGCGCGGGCCTCGTCCTGTGTGGCGTACACCTCGCACATGTGACGGCCGTCCGGCGTCGCCGTGTGCTCGATCTCCCAGAGACTGACCTCGCTGCCGTCGTGCAGCAGGAACGCGTGCTCGTACAGCGTGAAGCCGAGGCGCGGGCGGCCGAACGCCTGCGTGATCTGGTGCGCGTACGCGGTGTGCAGGAGCCGGGCCGTGTCGGGTCCCGGGCGGTCCTCGTTCTCCGCGCGGCGCAGCAGGCGACGGGCGTGGTCCGCCGAGTCGTCGGCAGCGTAACTGCGGCGCGGCTCGGGGAACGACGGGAGCGGGAGCGGGATCGGCAGCTCGAAGTCGGGGGCGGCCTCGCGGGGCAGCGGGAGGCGGTCCGTCGCCAGGTGGAGGTCCTCCTCCGAGGTGTACACCTCGTGCTGGGGTCCCCGCTCGGGCAGCGTGTTGTGGACGAGCTCCCACAGGGTGAGCGCGCTGCCGTCCGCGAGCAGCCACGTGTGCCGGTATGTCTCGCGGTGCAGGCCCGCGCTGTGGTGGGCGGAGTGCAGCGAACTGTCGTACGCGAGCGCGCAGTCGAGGCGGGCGAGGGCCTCGTCGGGCAGCTCGAAGGAATTCAGGGCCCGGCCCAACAGGCGCCCGAGGTGCTCATCCGGCTGGTGCGGGCCGTCCGGCTGGTGCGACTCGGGTGGCTCGTACGCTGCGGTGTCGTACGGAACGCTCAAGGCATCTCCCGGCGTTGCTACATGTCACCTTGTGGGTGCATACCGTAGCCCCTAGGTCGGACATCATGTCCTCGAAATCAGAAACGAACGGGCCGCGCGAGGAAGTTCCCGCGCGGCCCGTTCTGATGAGCGCGTCAGAGGGCGCTGCCCGCCGTCCACCGGCTCCACGACATGTTCCAGCCGTTGAGGCCGTTGTCGGGCGCGACGGTGGTGTCGGGGGAGTGCTTGACGGTCACCACGTCGCCGACGAGCGAGCTGTCGTAGAACCACTTGGCGATCGTCGCGCCGCCCGCGCCCTGGACGTCCGCGAGGCCGATGCAGCCGTGGCTGGTGCCGGAGCGGCCGAAGGGCGGATTGCCCTTCGGGTACCAGTAGTTGCCGTGGATGAACGTGCCGGACGAGGACAGCCGCATCGCGTGCGGGACATCGGGGATGTCGTACTCGCCGCCGAAGCCGACCGTCGACCCGTTCATCCGGGTCTGCACGAACTTCTCGGAGATCACCATCTGCCCGTTGTACGTGGTGTGCTGCGCGCTGCCGGCCGAGATCGGGATCGTCTTGATGGTCTTGCCGTCCCGCACGACCGTCATCGTCTGAGTGTTGACGTCGACCGTGGAGACCTGGGAGCGGCCCACGGTGAAGCTGACCGTCTTGTTCTGGACGCCCGTCACGCCGTTCGCGCCCCGCACGCCGTCCAGGTCGATCTTCATCGTGACCTTGGAGCCGGCCTTCCAGTACTCCTCGGGGCGGAAGTCGAGCCGCTGCGCGCCGAACCAGTGGCCCACGATCCGCTGGCCGCTGCTGGAGGAGACCGTGATGTGCGACTGCACGGCCTTCTTGTTCGTGATCGCCTTGTCGAAGGTGAACGAGACCGGCATGCCGACGCCGACGGTGGTGCCGCCGTCCGGCGTGTACGTGCCGATGAAGCTGCCCGACGTGGTGACCGTGGTGAAGATCGAGTTGGCCGCGGCGGTACGGCCGTCGGAATCCTTGGCGGTGGCCGAGATACGGTACTTCGTTCCGCGCTCGAGCTGTTCCTTGGGCTTCCACGCCGAGCCGTTGGCGGTGAGGGCGCCCGGCACGGTCTTCCCGCTGTCGGGCTCCGTCATCTTCACGTCGGTGAGCTTGCCGGACGTGACCTTCACGCCCGTCGCGTTGATGGACGCCCCTGTCGAACCGTCCTTGGCCGAGATCGTGATCTGCGCGGCGGACGTGCCCTTGCCCTTGCCGTCGCCGTTCTTGCCGTCGCCGTTCTCCGCGTCGGCGCTGCCGCCGCAGGCGGTGAGGGCGAGCGCTCCGAAGGTGACCACGGCCGCCGCCGCCAGGACCCGCCGCGCGGTACGCCTGCGGCCCTGCTCGGGCTGCCGGGGGTGTTGCCGGTGCGCGACTGTGTCCGGGGTTGTCACGAGATACTCCATGATTCGTCAGTTACTCCAGTGTGTGTAGAGAGGGCGAACTGACCGTAAAGGTTCCTTGGGGTAGGTGTGAACGGAGACACAGGTCACGCCAGGAACCGGGCGGGCCGGGCGCTACATGCATCTTGGGCTTCGTGAGGCGTGATTTCCGCGCGCGACGTGCTCTGCGGCCCGTGTTCCGCGTCCTCGGCGCGCCCCCGGACGCGGGAGCCCCACGCCTCAACTCCCGTACAGGTCCCCGTACGAGAGGAACGTCCCGCCCGGCCCCCGCACCGACTCCGCCGCGAGCACCGCCCGCACGATCGCCCGCGTCACCATGTCCGCGCCCGCCGCGAGGATGTCGTTCAGCGCGAGGGGGTCGGCCTCGTCGAGCGGGCGCGTGCCGGTCGCGACGGCGAAGACGGTGTCCCCGTCGTTGAGGAGGTGCACCGGACGGACGGCGCGCGCGATGCCGTCGTGCGAGGTGCCCGCGAGCTTGTGCGCCTGGGAGCGGGTGAGCACCGCGTCCGTGGCGACGACGGCGAGCGTGGTGTTCATCGGTGGCGCCTGCCCTGCGGCCTCCCTCCTTGTTTGCGCGAGCCGTTCCTGCGCCGCCGCGTGCGCCTCCGGTGAGGGGTACGGATACGGGTGCGACTGCGGGTGGCGGGGTCCGCCGTCCCGCGCGTCGACCGGGGCCGGGGCGAAGAGTCGCCCGTAGAGCGCGCCCGTCGCCGGATCGACCGCGGAGCCCACCGCGTTGGCCACGACCAGCGCCGCGACCGTCACCCCCGAGTCGAGCACCGTGCTCGCCGTGCCCACCCCGCCCTTCAGCCCGCCGATCACCGCGCCCGTGCCCGCGCCCACCGAGCCCTCCGTGACAGGCGAGCCCGGCGCGGAAGCGGCCGCCGCCTCCACCGCCGCGCGGCCCGTCGCCGCGTCGGGCCTGGCCCGGAACTCCCCGCCGCGCCCGAGATCGAAGACGCACGCGGCGGGGACGACGGGCACCACCTCGCGCGGCCCGGCACCCACCCGCACGCCCCGGCCCTGCTCCTCCAGCCACGCCATGACACCCGACGCGGCGTCCAGGCCGTAGGCGCTGCCGCCCGTCAGGGTCACGGCGTCGATCCGCCGGACCACATTGCGCGGGTCGAGCGCGTCCGTCTCCTTCGTGCCCGGGCCGCCGCCTCGCACGTCCACAGCGGCGGTCATCCCGCCCTCGGGCGCGAGCACCACCGTCGTCCCGGTCAGCCAGCCGCCCTCGCCGACGCGGGTGGCATGACCGACCCGCAGGCCGGCGACATCGGTCAGGGCATTGCGCGTGGGCGTCGTCATACGGCATCCGTATCACGTGAGTTGGGCCCCGGGGCCGCCTCCGCGCACGCCGTGCGGGCGTGACGTTCACACCCACGGCGACGGTGAGCGCGGCCACGATGCCGGCCGGCGACAGGCGCGCACATCGCCGTGAGCAGTCACCCGCCGGGGCTTCGTGGGCGTCTATGTCACGTGCATCGGCGCCTGCTGATGGTTCCGCGCCCGCAGGGGCGCCGAATGCCCCAGCCGCCCCCGCGACCCGACCGGCCCGCGCCCCTGCGCCCGGCGCCCCTTCACCCCGCTCCCGGCGCCCCGCCCCTCGACGGACGTACGCTGGGGGCATGAGCACCACCCCTGACCCCGAACCGCGCGATCCGAAGAGCGCGCTGGTCTTCGACGATCCGCTGAGCACGCAGTCCTCGGACGACACGGACCGAGGGTGGGGCGAGCGGCCCGCCGGCGGCGACAGTGCCGCCGACCTGGCACGCTTCCTCGACGAGAAGCCGCCCCACCACCTCTGAGCCGCGGCTACTGCTCGCTGTGCCCGGAGCCGCGCTGCGCCACCAGGGCGTCGCGGATCTCCTTCAGGACCTCCAGCTCGGACAGCTCCACGACCTCCGCGGCGCCTTCCTTCGCGGCGTCCCGGTTCGCCTTCTTGGCGAGGTACTTGGCCATCGGCAGCACCATCAGGAAGTACACGACCGCGGCCGTGATCAGGAACGTGAGTGTGGCGCTGAGCACCGAGCCCCACAGGATCTCGATGCCGTCGGGGCCCGGGCAGGTGCCCTTCAGGCAGGACTTGTAGCCGCTCAGGTCCTTCGTGCCGAACGCGCCGACCAGGGGGTTGATGACGCCCTTCACGACGGAGTTCACGATGTTGGTGAACGCGGCTCCGATGACGACGGCGACCGCCAGGTCGATCACATTGCCGCGCATCAGGAAGGCCTTGAAGCCCTCCCACAGACTCGGCTTCTTCTTCTCGCTCACCAGAAGGCCTCTCTTCACTTGTGCAGGATGTGGAGCAAACAGTTCCGCAACCTACGACAGCGCCTGGCCGATCTGTCCAATGCGCTGACACGAACGAGGGACTTGCCCTCGAAACCGTGCCGACAGGCCCCTTCGGGCGTCCGAAAAGGGTCACCACAGGGTCACCGCCAGCCGCGAGGTGGCACCGGCCCCGGCGAGCCGAGCCGCCGTCTGCCGAGGCACGGAGAGGACGACCAGAGCGCCGCCCTCCGCGGCGACTTCGCCGGCCGACGCGGAAGACTCCGCGGAATCCGGCACGGAACTGACGAGCGCCCCCGCCGCGACGACCCTGCCGCCCTGGCCCCCGGATCCCTGCCCGTCGCCGGCTCCCGCGCCCGCCGCCACCACGTCGACCCGGTCACCGGGCCGCAGCAGCCGCACCGCCGCCGCGTCCGCGATGCGCACCGGCGCGGACACCGTCACGACCGACCGCCGTGCGCGCTCCCGCCCGGAGCCCGAGGACTCGGAGCCTGAGGAGTCCGTGCCGGAGGTTCCGGAACCGGTGGCGCCGGAACCTGTGGACCCCGCTCCCGACGGCCCCGCGGCCACCAGTACAGCCGCCGTCACGGCGAGCCCCGCAGCGACCGCCCGCCGCCGGTGCCGGCCCGCACGCCGTGGCCGCCACCGCCCACCGCGTACCCGCAGCGGCGCGAAATGCGGGACCTCGCATGTCGGGGGAGTGCTGAACGGGGACACGGGCGACCACCACCTGGATCGAGAGGCATCGGACAACATCGAAATGCCTCGGAACGCGCAAGCTCGGAAGCTCGCCTCGCGCTCCACGATCCAGGCCGGCGTCGATTCCCGCTGAACCCCGTGCACAACTCGCCGGTTGTGGACAACTGCCTCACCCGAAGGCGAAGTTCAGCACTGGCCAGCGCGCGCCACCACCCGTCACCACCGGCCGGCACCCCGTCAGCACCGGCCGGCACCCCTCACCACCGGTCGGCGCGCCGCTACGGCAGCACGATCCCCGGATCCATCCCCCCGAGCGCCCTCGCGCACAGGCAGTCCCGCTCGCTCTCCGCCGGCAGCCCCGCCACCGCGTCGAAGAGCACCGTCCGCAGCCGGTCGACATTGGCGGCGAAGACCTGGAGAACCTCGTCGTGCGACACGCCCTCGCCCGAATCGGCGCCCGCGTCGAGGTCGGTGACCAGGGTCAACGACGTGTAGCAGAGCTCGAGTTCACGCGCGAGCATCGCCTCGGGGTGCCCGGTCATGCCGACCACCGACCAGCCCTGGGCGGCATGCCAGCGGGACTCGGCGCGGGTCGAGAACCGCGGCCCCTCGACCACGACGAGCGTCCCGCCGTCCACCGGCTCCCAGTCATGGTCGCGTGCCGCCTTCACGGCGGCCCGGCGCCCGGCCGGGCAGTAGGGGTCGGCGGGCGACACGTGCACCACGTTCGGCACGGTCCCGTCCGCCAGCGGCTCCCCGTCGAAGTACGTCTGCGCGCGGGCCTTCGTCCGGTCCACGAACTGGTCCGGCACCAGGAGCGTCCCCGGTCCGAACTCGGGCCGAAGGCCGCCCACGGCGCACGGGCCGAGGACCTGCCGGACGCCCACGGAGCGCAGGGCCCAGAGGTTGGCGCGGTAGTTGATGCGGTGCGGCGGCAGATGGTGGCCGCGGCCGTGGCGGGGCAGGAAGGCGACCTTGCGGCCCGCGATCTCGCCCAGGAAGAGCGAGTCGCTCGGCGCTCCGTACGGGGTGTCGACCCGGACCTCGGTCACGTCGTCCAGGAACGAGTAGAAGCCGGAGCCGCCGATGACGCCGATCTCGGCCGTGACCCGTGTGTTCGCCGTGTGAGCCGTGCCCGGAACTGTATTCGCCATGTCCGGCACAGTATCCGCCCGGGAACGCCGAAAACCCCGTCGTCCGAGGACGACAGGGTTCCGTAAGAACTCGGCCGCAGCGGCCGAGCGGCCTTACGCGGCGGAAGAACTCGAGGACGAGCTCGAAGAGGAAGACGAAGCGGAGGCCGAGGACGTCGACGTGGAGGACGACCCGGACGACTTGGAGTCCGAGGACGAAGACTTCGTGTCCGAGGTCGGCTTCGCCGCCGACGACGCCGGCGAGCTGCTCGACGAGGAGCCGCGGCTGTCGTTGCGGTAGAAGCCCGATCCCTTGAAGACGATGCCGACCGCCGAGAACACCTTCTTGAGGCGTCCGTCACAGCTGGGGCACACGGTCAGGGCGTCATCGGTGAACTTCTGCACGGCCTCGAGGCCCTCGCCGCATTCGGTGCACTGGTACTGGTACGTCGGCACTTGCTTCCTCCTGGCACTCTCACTCGATGAGTGCTAACGACAATCCATAGTGACGTATTCCGCGAGATCAGTCCACTGACACGGGCACTCGGTGACCGACGCCACGCGCCACGGTCAGGCCCGTCGACGGCGGGACGAGGCGGGACCGCAGGGTCGCCAGGAGCAGCAGGGCGAGCACGGTGCCGCCCATCGGGACGAGGAATCCGGCGCCGTCCCAGAGGCGGTCCTCCAGCTGGCCGGCGACCGTCACGGCCGCCGCCTGGCCGAGCGCGACCGCGCCCGTGAGCCAGGTGAAGGCCTCGGTCCGGGCGGTCGGGGGGACCAGCTTCTCGACGAGCGTGTACCCGGTGATCAGGGCCGGGGCGATGCACGTGCCCACCAGCAGGCCGATCCCGGCGAGCAGGAGCACGGACTGCGCGGCCCAGAGGCCGGAGGCGGTCACGGCGAGGGCGGTGTAGGCGAGCAGGAGGCGACGCTGGGGCGCGATCTTCCAGGCGACGGCTCCGCAGGCGATGCCGGAGAGCATGTTGCCCGCGGCGAACGTCCCGTACAGGACACCGTTCAGGCCGGGCTCGCCGATCGACTCGGTGAAGGCGGCCAGGGCGACCTGCATGCCGCCGAAGACGGAGCCGATGCCGAGGAACGCCACGATCAGGACGCGCACTCCGGGGACGCGCAGCGCGGAAACGTGCTCCACGCGCGCGTGGATGTCATCGGTGGACCGAGAGGGCCGGGGCTGCGTGCCGCGCTGGGCGGCGAACAGGAGTCCGCCCACGAGTGTCAGGGACGCCTCGGTGACGAGACCGGCGGCGGGGTGAACGCCGGTGCACAGGGCGGTCGCGAAGAGCGGGCCGAGCACGAAGGTGAACTCGTCCGTGACCGACTCGAAGGCGGCGGCCGTGGTCATGAGCGGTGAGCCCTGAAGCTTGACGCCCCAGCGGGCCCGCACCATGGGCCCGATCTGCGGGGTGGAGGCGCCGGTCGGGACCGCCGCGGCGAACAGGGCCCACAGGGGGGCGTCGCTGAGCGCGAGCAGCGTCAGCAGGAGCACGGACGCCGTGTGCAGCAGGACGCCGGGCACGAGGACGGCGCGCTGCCCGAAGCGGTCGGCGAGCTTGCCGGTGAAGGGGGCGAACAGCGCCATGGAGACGCCGGTGGTGGCGGAGACGGCGCCGGCGGTGCCGTACGAGCCGGTGGTGTGCTGCACGAGCAGGACCGTCGAGATGGTGAGCATCGCGAACGGCTGCCGGGCGGCGAAGCCTGGGATCAGGAACGTCCAGGCGCCGCGGGTGCGCAGCAGCTGTCCGTATCCGGGGCGCTTGTCGGTGACCGTGGCCGTGTAATTCTCTGGCACGGCCCTTGCCTTTCTGCCGCCTGGTAGCGCTTACCCGGTGGGGTGCGCCGAGAGCCGTCCTCATGCGCCGGGAACCGAGTGATACCGGGGTTCGCGCCAGGAGGGCCTGGGCCATGCAGGGTATGCAAGGGAACCGCGGCCGCTTTGCGGTCGCGCCGGCTCTACATCAGGCAGAGTCGGTGGAACTTCAAGTGTGTACCGCCCATGCTAACGGCCGGACGGGCCTCTTTCTTCCGCGTAGCGGAACTTCATCCACCGGCAAGCGGCCCGCCATCCACCCGCCGGCTCCGCGAGGTGCCCCGGCTTCGGTGCCCGGACGGGAGCGAGGGCGCCGGGGCGGGACCTGGGGCGCCGGGTCGGAAAACTTGGGGTGCCCGCGCCCTGAGCACCCGCTCCCTGGTCCGCCCCGATCCGGACGAAAGGCCCTAGTGGGCCCGCCGTCTGCGCCGGGCCCTAGTGGGCCCGCCGTCCGCGCCCCGGGGACCCGTTCCCCGAGAGCCATCCGGCGAGCTTGCCGCCCTGTGCCACGGCGCGCAGCCGGGCCTCGGCCTCGTCCCGCACCTGGTCCGTCGCCACCACGAGCAGTTCGTCGCCGTGCCGCAGGACGGTCGTCGGCAGCGGCACGAAGGACTGCTTCTCGCGCACGACGAGCGTGACGGCGGCGCCCGAGGGCATGCGCAGCTCGCTGACCTCGACGCCGTGCATCCGGGACCCCTCGGGGATCGTCACGGACAGCAGATGTCCGCGCAGCCGCTCCAGGGGCGCCGATTCGATGCCGAGGTCGGCGGCGGACGCGGAGTCGCTGCCGAGCCGCAGCTTCCGGGCGAGCCAGGGCAGCGTCGGTCCCTGGACGAGCGTGTAGACGACCACGAGGACGAAGACGATGTTGAAGATCCGGGTGCTGTCGTCGACGCCGTTCACCATCGGGATGGTCGCCAGGATGATGGGCACCGCGCCGCGCAGTCCGGCCCAGGACATGAGGGCCTTCTCCTGCCAGGGCATCCGGAACGGCAGAAGGCTCAGGACGACGCTGAGGGGGCGCGCCACCATCGTCAGGACGAGGCCGATGACGATCGCGGGCCACGCGTCGTCCACGAGGTCGTGCGGGGTGACGAGCAGGCCGAGCAGGACGAACATGCCGATCTGCGCGATCCAGCCGAGCCCTTCGGCGAAGCCGCGCGTGGCGGGCCAGTGCGGCAGTTTCGCGTTGCCGAGGACCATCGAGGCGAGGTAGACGGCGAGGAATCCGCTGCCGTGGGCCATGGCTCCGGCGGCGTACGCGCTGACCGCGATGGCCATGACGGCGATCGGGTAGAGGCCGGAGGCGGGCAGCGCGACGTGCCGCAGACCGAAGGAGCCGAGCCAGCCCACCGCGATCCCGATCGCGGCGCCGATCGCGAGTTCGAGGGTGATCTCGCCGATGAGGGCGTACCAGTGCTCGACGGGTCCGGCCGTGGAGAAGGCCACCACAAGGATCACCACAGGGGCGTCGTTGAAGCCGGACTCGGCCTCCAGGACGCCCGTCACGCGGGACGGCAGGGGCACCCTGCGCAGCACGGAGAAGACGGCCGCGGCGTCCGTCGAGGACACCACCGCGCCGATGATGAGCGCCTGCCGCCACTCCAGGCCCACGACGTAGTGCGCCCCGGCGGCCGTCACACCCACGCTGACGGCGACGCCGACCAGCGACAGCATGACGGCGGCCGGCAGCGCCGGTTCGATCTCTTTCCACTTCGTGCCGAGGCCGCCCTCGGCCAGGATCACGACGAGGGCCGCGTAGCCGATGACCTGCGTCAGCTCGGCGTTGCTGAACGACACGTTGCCGATGCCGTCCTGACCCATCGCCACCCCGATGCCGAGGTAGAGGAGCAGGCTCGGCAGACCGCTGCGCGAGGAGATGCGCACGGCCGCCACGGCGATCAGCAGGACCAGCGAACAGACGAGCAGGAGCTGGTTGAGGTGGTGGACAGTCAGGGGCTGTTTCCTTCCTCCGAAGGTCGTACGGGAGAGGGCCCGTACGGATGCACGGGACGCCACGGAACGACCAGGTACTTCGTTACCTTACCTAATCGTTAACGCTTTCTTGACGCCGTCCGGGTCGACCTCGGGCGGTTTGGGGCCCCGGGTTCTTGACACCGCGTCCGAGGCCGCCGTGCCCTGCGCCTATGGTTGCTCCAGCGCTCCGTGACCCCACAGCCCGCCTGCAGCCCGCTCTGCCGCTCGCGAAGGACAGCAAGGACAGCGATGCCCTCGAACACCAACGCCTCTTCCGGCCATTCGTCCGGCAAGAAGAAGGGGCGCAGAGCCCGACTGATCGTGATCGTGCTGGTCCTGGCCATTGTCGCGGGCATCGGCTACGGCACGTACTGGAGCGTCAGTACCGTGCGTGCCTCCTTCCCGCAGACGAAGGGCTCGATCAAGCTCGACGGGCTCTCCGGTCCCGTGGATGTGAAGCGGGACTCCTACGGGATCCCTCAGGTCTATGCCTCGTCCGACGAGGACCTGTTCATGGCCCAGGGCTATGTGCAGGCGCAGGACCGCTTCTGGGAGATGGACGTCCGCCGCCATATGACCTCCGGCCGACTCTCCGAGATGTTCGGCAAGAGCCAGGTCAAGACCGATGAGTTCCTGCGGACGCTCGGCTGGCACCGGGTGGCCCAGAAGGAGTACGACACCAAGCTCTCGCCCGAGACGAAGAAGTACCTCCGGGCGTACTCCAAGGGAGTCAACGCCTACCTCGCCGGCAAGGACGGCGGGGACATCTCCGTCGAGTACGCGGCGCTCGGGTTCACCAACGACTACGCGCCGCAGAAGTGGACGCCGGCCGACTCCGTGGCCTGGCTCAAGGCGATGGCGTGGGACCTGCGCGGCAACATGCAGGAAGAGATCGACCGCTCCCTGATGACGAGCCGCCTCGGCCCGCAGCAGATCGCGGACCTGTACCCGGACTACCCGTACGACCGGAACAAGGCGATCGTCCAGTCGGGTTCCTACGACAGCGCGACCGGCTCCTACGGGGCGGGCTCCGGCGGGTCCGGAAATCAAACCGGCACGGGCACGGGTACGAGCACCGGAACGGGTACCTCCACCGGTACCGGCACCGAGAGCGCCGCAGGCACCGGTCTCGCCGGCGACACCGAGGCCCCCGACGGCCTCCAGAGCCAGCTGACCGGGCTCTCCGACGCCCTGGACCAGGTCCCCGCGGCCGTCGGCCCGAACGGCAACGGCATCGGCTCCAACTCGTGGGTGGTGTCCGGAGCGCACACCATCACCGGGAAGCCGCTGCTCGCCAACGACCCGCACCTGTCGCCGCAGCTCCCGTCGGTCTGGTACCAGATGGGCCTGCACTGCCGGAGCCTGTCGGCCTCGTGCCAGTACGACGTCACGGGATACACGTTCTCCGGGATGCCCGGCGTGATCATCGGCCACAACCAGGACATCTCCTGGGGCATGACCAACCTCGGCGCCGACGTCACCGACCTGTACCTGGAGAAGCTGAACAGCGGCGGCGGTTACCAGTACGACGGCAAGACGGTCCCGTTCAAGACCCGCAAGGAGACCATCAAGGTCGCCGGCGGCGACGACAAGACCATCACCGTCCGCGAGACCAACAACGGTCCGCTGATCTCCGACCGGGACGACGAGCTGGTCAAGGTCGGCAGGAAGGCGAAGGTCGACACGGCCGCCCCCGACCGGGGCGACGGCTACGGGGTCTCGCTGCGCTGGACCGCGCTGACCCCCGGCAAGTCCATGGACGCCGTGTTCGAGCTGAACAAGGCGAAGGACTGGACGCAGTTCCGCAAGGCCGCCGCCGACTTCGAGGTGCCCTCGCAGAACCTGATCTACGCCGACACCAAGGGCAACATCGGCTACCAGGCGCCCGGCAAGATCCCGGTCCGCGGCAAGGGCGACGGCTCGCTGCCCGCCCCCGGCTGGGACCCCGCGTACCGCTGGAAGAGCTACATCCCGCAGTCCGCGCTGCCGTACGAGTACAACCCCAAGCGCGGCTACATCGTGACCGCCAACCAGGCCGTCATCGACAAGGACAAGTACCCGTACCACCTCACCTCCGACTGGGGTTACGGCACGCGCAGCCAGCGCATCACCGATCTGATCGAGTCGAAGATCGCCGGCGGCGGCAAGATCTCCACCGACGACATGCGCACCATGCAGATGGACAACAGCAGCGAGATCGCCAAGCTGCTCGTGCCCAAGCTGCTCAAGATCGACGTCTCGGACAAGTACGTCCGTGAGGCGCAGAAGCTCCTGGAGAACTGGGACTACACCCAGAACCCGGACTCGGCGGCCGCCGCGTACTTCAACTCGGTCTGGCGCAACATCCTCAAGCTGTCCTTCGGCAACAAGCTCCCCAAGGAGCTGCGGGTCAAGGGCCAGTGCCTGAGCGTCGAGCCGGCCGGTGACACCGGCCCGGCGGACGAGGACCGCCGGGTGCGCGAGTGCGGCGAGCGCGACGCGGACTCGGCGCAGCCGGACGGCGGCGACCGCTGGTTCGAGGTCGTCCGCAAGATCATCAATGATGAGAACAACGACTGGTGGAAGGCCCCGGCCACCCGCACCGACGCCGAGACCAAGACCCGCGACCAGCTGTTCGCGCGGGCCATGGAGGACGCGCGCTGGGACGTCACGGCCAAGCTCGGCAAGGATGTCGACACCTGGAGCTGGGGCCGGCTGCACCAGCTGAGCCTGAAGAACCAGACCCTCGGCACGAACGGGCCCGGCTGGCTCCAGTACACGCTCAACCGCGGCCCGTGGAAGCTCGGCGGCGGCGAGGCGGCCGTGGACGCGACCGGCTGGAACGCGGCCGGCGGCTACGGCGTCATCTGGGTCCCGTCGATGCGCATGGTGGTCAACCTCGCGGACCTCGACAAGTCCAAGTGGATCAACCTCACCGGAGCCTCGGGGCACGCGTTCAGCGCGCACTACACCGACCAGACCGAGAAGTGGTCCAAGGGCGAACTCCTTCCGTGGGTCTCCTCGGAGAAGGCGGTCGGCGCGAACACGAAGGACACCCTGGTGCTGCGGCCCTGACGAGGGGCGACACCGCATGAAAGGGCCCTCCACGCACGCGTGGAGGGCCCTTTCGCATCACCGGGGCACACGGTTCACCGGAAGCGGCGCACTCCCGAAGGCGTCACCACGGCGTGCACGGGACGGTCGTGCGGCTCCTCGGGGACGCGCTCCACGACCTCGCCGTCGTACAGGAGCACCACGAGGGCCGGATCAGCGTCCGCGCGCTCGAGGCGCGCGAGGACCCGGTCGTACGAGCCGCCGCCGCGCCCGAGCCGCATGCCGCGCCCGTCGACCGCGAGGCCCGGCAGCAGCACCGCGTCGGCCTCCACGACGGCCTCGGTGCCGAGCGGCTCCCCGGAGGGCTCCAACAGGGCCATCTTCCCCGCATGTTGCACGCGGGCGAGGGACCCCTGTCCGTCGTAGGCGCCCCAGTCCAGGTCGTTGTCCTCGAGGAGTACGGGAAGCAGGACGCGTACCCCGCGCGCGTGGAGCGCGTCGAGCAGCGCGCGGGTGCCCGGTTCCCGGCCGACCGAGACGTACGCGGCGACGGTCCGCGCCTGTGCCAGCTCGGGAAGTTCGAGCGCCCGACGGGCGAGCGCCCCGGCCGCCGCCCCGACGTCACCGGCGGGCAACCCCGATCTCACCTGGAGGAGTTCTGCCCGCAACGCGTTCTTGTCAGTCTTTGACAAACACATAGCCAGCTCACAAACCCCTCATATAGGCACCAACTTAACTGGAAGCAAATCTTCCGCCCAGACGCTACGGATATGGTTCACCGCATGACTGAGTCGCACCCCAGGATCAGTAAGGCTGTCATCCCCGCCGCAGGCCTCGGCACCCGGTTCCTGCCGGCCACCAAGGCGACGCCCAAGGAGATGCTGCCGGTCGTCGACAAGCCGGCGATCCAGTACGTCGTCGAGGAGGCCGTGTCCGCCGGCCTCGACGACGTGCTCATGATCACAGGCCGCAACAAGCGGCCCCTGGAGGACCACTTCGACCGCAACTACGAGCTCGAGTCGGCTCTCCAGAAGAAGGGCGACGCCGGCCGCCTCGCCAAGGTCCAGCAATCCAGCGACCTCGCGACCATGCACTACGTCCGCCAGGGCGACCCCAAGGGCCTCGGTCACGCCGTCCTGTGCGCGGCTCCCCACGTCGGCCAGGAGCCCTTCGCGGTCCTCCTCGGCGACGACCTGATCGACCCGCGCGACCCCCTGCTCGCCCGCATGGTCGACGTCCAGGAGCAGCGCGGCGGCAGCGTCATCGCCCTCATGGAGGTCGAGCCCTCGCAGATCCACCTCTACGGCTGCGCCGCCGTCGAGGCGACCGAGGACAGCGACCTCGTCAAGATCACCGGCCTGGTCGAGAAGCCGGACCCCGCGGACGCTCCGTCGAACTACGCGATCATCGGCCGCTATGTCCTCGACCCCGCGATCTTCGAGATACTCCGCCGGACCGAGCCGGGCCGCGGCGGCGAGATCCAGCTCACCGACGCCCTCCAGCAGCTCGCCGACGACGAGAAGGCCGGTGGCCCCGTCCACGGCGTCGTCTTCAAGGGCCGCCGGTATGACACCGGAGACCGTGGCGACTATCTGCGTGCCATTGTCAGACTCGCGTGCGAACGTGAGGACCTGGGCCCGGACTTCCGCGCCTGGCTTCGCAGTTACGTCACCGAGGAGATGTAGCACCTTGAGCAGCACGACCACGCACGCCACCGGTCAGCAGCACGTCTGGTCGGTGGCGGAGCACCTGGAGGACATCCTCGCCACGGTCCGCCCGCTGGAGCCCATCGAGCTCCAGCTCCTCGACGCGCAGGGCTGCGTCCTCGTCGAGGACATCTCGGTGCCCCTCTCGCTGCCCCCCTTCGACAACAGCTCGATGGACGGGTACGCGGTCAGGGCCGCCGACGTGGCGGGCGCCAGCGAGGACTTCCCCGCGGTGCTCACGGTCGTGGGGGACGTCGCCGCGGGCCAGGCCGGGCTGCTCCGCGTCGGGGCCGGCCAGGCCGCCCGCATCATGACCGGCGCCCCGCTCCCGCCCGGCGCCGAGGCCGTCGTCCCCGTCGAGTGGACCGACGGCGGCCTGGGGGAAGGCCCGGTCTCCGGGATGCGCGCCCACAGCGCCGCCCCCGAGGGCGCCTCCGGCGAGGTCCGTGTGCACCGCCCCGCCGAGGCACGCGCGCACGTGCGCGCCAAGGGCAGCGACGTGAAGACGGGCGACCGCGCCCTGGAGGCAGGTACGGTCCTCGGCCCGCCCCAGATCGCCCTCCTCGCCGCGATCGGCCGCGGCACCGTACGCGTACGCCCGCGCCCGCGCGTGGTCGTCATGTCCACCGGCAGCGAACTCGTCCAGCCGGGCGAGGAGTTGGCCGAGGGCCAGATCTACGACTCCAACAGCTTCGCCCTCACCGCCGCCGCCCGCGACGCCGGAGCGATCGCCTACCGCGTCGGCGCGGTCGCCGACGACGCGGAGACACTGCGCTCCACCATCGAGGACCAGCTGATCCGCGCCGACCTCATCGTCACCACGGGCGGCGTCAGCGTCGGCGCGTACGACGTCGTGAAGGAGGCGCTGACCTCCGTGGGCGACTCCGAGGACGAGACCGGCATCGGAGCCGGCAGCGGCGTCGAGTTCCGCAAGCTCGCCATGCAGCCGGGCAAGCCCCAGGGCTTCGGCACCATCGGCCCCGAGCACACCCCGCTCCTCGCTCTGCCGGGCAACCCCGTCTCCTCGTACGTCTCCTTCGAGCTGTTCGTACGCCCCGCGGTGCGCACCCTCATGGGCCTGCCCGCGGCGGACGTCCACCGCCCGTCGGCCCGCGCGGTCCTGAAGTCGGCCAAGGCGCTCAGTTCACCCGCGGGACGACGCCAGTTCCTGCGCGGGACGTACGACGCCGAGGCCGGGACCGTCGCCCCTGTGGGCGGCTCCGGATCCCACCTCGTCGCCGCGCTCGCCCACGCGGACGCGCTGATCGTCCTGCCCGAGAAGACCACGTCGGCCGAGCCCGGAACGGAAGTGGACGTGGTCCTCCTCGGCTGAGCGCCCGGTCCGCGCGATACCGTGTCGCGCACAACAGGCCGCGCGCCGCACCGCGCGGCCCACGGACCGGGAGCGCCGGAGCAGCATGAGCAGTTCGCAGGACCGACTGACGCACATCGACGAGGCGGGCGCGGCCCGCATGGTCGACGTGTCCGCCAAGGACGTGACCGCGCGCACCGCCCGTGCCAGCGGCCGCGTCCTCGTATCGCCCCGCGTGGTGGAGCTGCTGCGCGGCGAGGGAGTGCCCAAGGGCGACGCCCTCGCCACGGCGCGCATCGCCGGAATCATGGGTGCCAAACGCACGCCCGACCTCATCCCGCTCTGCCACCCGCTGTCGGTGTCCGGAGTGAAACTGGACCTGTCCGTCGCCGACGACGCGGTCGAGATCCTCGCCACGGTGAAGACCACCGACCGCACGGGCGTCGAGATGGAGGCCCTGACGGCCGTCTCGGTGGCCGCGCTCACGGTGATCGACATGGTGAAGGCCGTCGACAAGGGCGCCGTCATCACGGACGTACGCGTCGAGGAGAAGACGGGCGGCAAGTCGGGCCACTGGACCCGCACGGAGGCCGGGGAATGAGCCCCTACCGCGCCCTGGTCGTCACCGCCTCCAACCGCGCCGCCGCCGGGGTCTACGCCGACACGGGCGGCCCCCGGATCGTGAAGGGCCTCGAAGCCCTGGGCTTTCAGGTCGACGGACCGCAGGTCGTGCCCGACGGGGACCCGGTGGCCGAGGCGCTGGTGGCCGGTGTCGGCGCCGGGTACGACGTCATCCTCACCACCGGCGGCACCGGCATCTCGCCCACCGACCGGACCCCCGAGGCCACCCGCAGCGTGCTCGACCACGAGGTGCCCGGCATCCCCGAGGCCATCCGCGCGTTCGGACGCGAGAAAGTGCCCACGGCCGCCCTCTCCCGGGGTCTCGCCGGCGTCGCGGGACGCACCCTGATCGTGAACCTGCCCGGGTCGTCCGGCGGCGTCAAGGACGGCCTCGCCGTACTCGGCCCCCTGCTCACCCACGCCGTCGACCAGCTGCGCGGCGGCGACCACCCCAGACCTGACGGGGGTGCGAGCTGAACAGCCCATCCTGGCCGGTCGAGCTGACGGACGGTGACGTCTGCCTGCGCCCGATAAAACTGCGCGACCAACGGGCCTGGCGCGAGGTCAACCGCCGCAACCGCGACTGGCTGCGCCCCTGGGAAGCGACCATCCCGCCGCCCACGCCCAGCGGCCCCGTCGCCCACCGTCCGACCTACCGTCAGATGGTCCGCCATCTGCGCGCCGAGGCGAGCGCGGGGCGCATGCTGCCCTTCGTCATCGAGTACCAGGGGCGCCTGGTCGGGCAGTTGACGGTGGCGGGGATCACCTGGGGCTCCATGTGTTCGGGCCATGTCGGTTACTGGGTCGACGAGTCGGTGGCCGGGCGCGGCGTGATGCCGACGGCGGTGGCGCTGGCGGTCGACCACTGCTTCCGCACGGTGGGCCTGCACCGCATCGAGGTCTGCATTCGCCCGGAGAACGGGCCGAGCCGCCGGGTCGTCGAAAAACTCGGATTCCGTGAGGAAGGGCTGCGGCCCCGCTATCTCCACATCGACGGCGGGTGGCGTGACCATCTCGTCTTCGCGCTCACGGCGGAGGAGGTCCCGGAAGGCCTCCTGAGCCGCTGGCGTCACAAGCGGGGCGGCAACGCCGCTGGTCCGGGTGGTCCGAACACCGCGGGGCGACCGGGCACATCGCCAAAATAAAATAAGTGTTCGAAATTGATCGGGGATCGTCCGCCGCGGGCATTAAATTCGCTCGACGGGTGGCGCGTTGATGCCTCAGTCGGAAAAAAAGCTCGAAATATCAGCCAGATCGTGCGACACACCGGCTCAATTGGCGGATGCCCCCACGCAAACCCCTCTACCGTGTGAGGCGTGAGCAGCAGCGGCCTCATCTACGCAGTCATCGTCGGGGCCTGGGCCGCCTACTTGGTGCCGATGTGGCTCCGTAGGCAGGACGAGCTGAACGAGGCCCGTCCGACGGAACGCTTCAGCACCGCCATCCGGCTGCTGTCCGGACGGGCGGGCATGGAGCGCCGATACGCCAAGGACCTGCAGACGCGCTCGCCCGAAGGGGAGGAGCAGCGCAGCGACCCGGACGACGTCACCGACTCGGTGGACGTCCGGGCCTTCGCCGCGCCTCCGGTCCGCGGGGAGCGCAGGAACGAGAACCGGGACGCCCGCCACGAGCGGCACTCCGGACCCGAACCCCGCCCCGAGCCCCGGCCCAGGACCTCGCCCGCCCGGCAGGCACCCGACCGTCAGGTCTCCGCCCGGGCCCCCCACGACCAGCAGGCGCACGACCGGCCGAACCACGACCGGCCCGCCGGCGACCCGCACACGGACGGCAGGTCGGCAACCGGACGCCAGGGCCCCGACCGCCAGCCGTCCGAGCGGTCCGCGTCCGAGCGGTCCGCGTCCGAGCGGTCCGCGGTCGAGCGACAGGCCGCCTCGGCGGACGCCGCCGCCCGCGCCCGCCGCTCCAAGGTGCTCGCGCGCAGGCGCCGTACGACCGTCATGCTCTTCCTCGCCTTCACGGCCGGTGCCGTCGTCGCCGCCGTCGGCGGGCTCGCGTTCCTGTGGGCGCCCGCGGTGCCCGCCGTGCTGCTCAGCTCGTACATCTTCTATCTGCGAGCCCAGGAGCGGCGCCGCTTCGCGTACACGATGGACCGGCGTCAGGCGGAGGTCGCGGCGCAGCGCCTGCGCGAGCGGCAGCCCCGCAGGCGCCAGCCGGCCGCGGGCCGGGCCGCCGCCGAGGAGGCCGAAGAGGGGCCTGCGCCAGAGGTGGAGACCGACCCCGGCCTCGAGGCGCTCGCGGCCGACCGGCGCGCGCTCGTCGAACAGACCGACCACGCCGAGTGGGTCGACCAGCAGCGCGAGCGGCAGCGCGGCCCCGGCCACGGCGACAGCTGGGACCCGGTCCCGGTGCCCCTGCCGACGTATGTGACCGCCCCGGTCGCCCCGCGCGCCGCGGGCAGCGTCGACCTCGGCGCCCCCGACGCGTGGAGCTCGGCCCGCTCCAGCACGGCGGGCGCGGCGCAGCAGGAGTCGGACGGGCGCAGCGGCGAGGAGCCGGCGGCGGCGTCCGAGGAGTGCGAGGGCGCGGACGGGATCGGGGACGAGCGCAGTGACGCCCGCCGGGCCGCCTCCGCGCGCCGCTCGCGCGAGCGCGGCCGCACCCCGCTCTTCGACCAGTACGACGACGGCGGCCGTCCCCGCGCGGCCAACGAGTGAGACCCGTCCGGAGCCACCCTGGCTGACCAGCCAGGAACGGATTTCCAAGCACCCCGATCGGGATGCTAGAGTTTCACTCGTTGCAAGGGCCTGTGGCGCAGTCTGGTAGCGCACCTCGTTCGCATCGAGGGGGTCTGGGGTTCAAATCCCCACAGGTCCACCGCAATTAAGAGCCCCACCGGATTCGTCCGGTGGGGCTCTTGCCTTGCCTGCTCGCCCCCTCCCCCGTGGCGCCCGTTCCGCGATGTTGCGCGCGTCACAGTGCCTTGGCGAAGCAGCGGCTCAGTTCCTCGAAGCGGTAGTGGCCGAACTTGGTGCAGGGCGTGTAGCCGCTCGACGCGTAGAGGGCGATGGCCTCCGGCTGCTTGAGGCCCGTCTCCAGGACCATGCGGGAACGGCCGGCGGCGCGGGCGTCGTCCTCCAGGGCCGCGAGTATGCGACGGGCCAGACCCAGCCCCCGGGCCTCGGGCGTGACGTACATCCTCTTCAGTTCGGCGTCGCCGTCCGAATATCCCTCGTCGTTCTGGTCCTGGGTCCGCCAGCCGCCGGTGGCGAGCGGGGTACCCCCGTCGTCGTACGCGATCAGGTAGAGGCCGCGCGGGGCGTCGAACATCGTCGGGTCGAGCGGGGTGACGTCGCCGTCGTCGCCGTAGCGCTCGGCGTATTCGAGCTGGACGCGGTCGTTCAGCTTGATCGCGTCAGGGTGTCCGAAGGAGACGCGCTGGAGGGTGGGCGCCATGGGCTGAATAGTCATGCTGAGTATCGTATCTCTATGCTGTCGCATGCGGCTGTCCCTTCCAGTGTGCCGGTATGGTGCCCCGGTGCTGACTGTGACGAGTGTCAACGTGAACGGGCTGCGGGCCGCCGCAAAGAAGGGCTTCGTGGAGTGGCTGGCCGGGACCTCCGCGGACGTCCTGTGCCTCCAGGAGGTGCGGGCGGAGCCGCAGCAGCTGCCCGACGAGGTGCGCGAGCCCGAGGGGTGGCACGTCGTGCACGCCCCCGCCGGTGCGAAGGGGCGGGCCGGTGTGTCGCTCTACACACGCCGTGAGCCCGAACGCGTACAGATCGGCTTCGGGTCCGAGGAGTTCGACGGGAGCGGGCGGTACGTCGAGGTGGATCTCCCCGGCGTCGTCGTCGCCAGCCTCTATCTGCCCTCCGGCGAGGTCGGGACCGAGCGTCAGGACGAGAAGATCCGCTTCATGGGCGAGTTCCTGGCCTATCTGAAGGGCCTGCGCGAGCGAGCCGCCGCCGAGGGCCGCGAGGTGCTCGTGTGCGGCGACTGGAACATCGCTCACCGCGAGGCCGACCTCAAGAACTGGAAGTCCAACAAGAAGAACTCCGGTTTCCTCCCCGAGGAGCGCGACTGGCTCGGACAGGTCCTCGACGAGGCCGACGGCGGCTACGTCGACGTGGTGCGCTCCCTGCACCCCGACGAGGAGGGCCCGTACTCGTGGTGGTCGTACCGGGGGCGGGCTTTCGACAACGACGCAGGATGGAGGATCGACTACCACCTCGCGACGCCCGGACTGGCCGGGCGGGCGGTCAAGGGCTTCGTCGAGCGGGCCGCCACACATGACGAGCGGTGGTCGGACCACGCGCCGGTGACCGTCGTCTACGAGTAGACCCTCGAGGCGCGGGCAGGCCCGCCTCACAAAGTCCGGTGGACGCCTGTCCCCGCGTCCGGGCGGCGTGGCAGATTGTGGGCGCGTGCATGGCAGGTCGTCGTGGGTGGTCAACTGTCAACCGTGCAGGGGGACTTCATGTCCGTGCTTCCTTCCAGGCGTCGTGTGCTGCTCGGGGCTGCGGGGGCCGGGGTCGCGGCCGTGGCGGCGCCGGGAGCAGCTCGTGCGGTGACCTCCGGGGCGCCCGCGGTCATGGTCACCGAGCAGGCGAGCAGACGGATCCTCGTGCTCGATCCGGGGCGGACCGTGTGGGATCCGGTGGTCGATCCGTCCTGTGTGCGCTGGCAGTTCTCGCCCGTCGGGGACCCGCGCTATCGGGATCTCGTGCCGGACGAGAGCTGGGTGTACCCGGCCGAGGCGAAGGTCCGGGTGCATCGTGGGCGGACGTATCTGCTGACCACGGCGTCCTTCGGGTTCGCGGCCGTCGTCTCGTATCCCTCGGGGCGGCGGTACTGGGGTGCGACGCTCGGGCCCGGCGACGATCTCCTCAACCCGCACAGCATCGAGATCCTGCCGGACGGGAACGTGGCCGTCGCGTGCAGTACGGGGGCGCTCGTGAGGCTCTACGCCGCGTCGCTCGGCCCGCACGCGCGGCGGTTCGCCGAGGTGACGCTGAAGGGTGCGCACGGGCTGCACTGGGACGCCCGGCGTGACGTGCTGTGGGCACAGGGCGATGACGAGTTGGTCGCGTACCGGGTGGGCGGCAGCCGGGTGCGGCCCGCGCTGACGCGGCTGTCGTCGGTGGGCCTGCCGGTCGCCAGGCCGGGGAAGTCGCCCGGCGGGCACGACCTGTTCCCGGTGGCGGGGCGCCCGGGGCGGCTGTGGGTGACCACGAGCGCCTCCGTGTTCCAGTACGACATCGCGGGCGGGGTCTTCGTGCAGGACTTCGCCGGTGCGGCCGAGATCGTGCGGCCCGGGGTGAAGGCGGTGGGGGACGATCCGCGGACCGGGCGGGTGCTCAGCACGGTGCCCGAGAACGGCCTGGGTGAGACGTGGTGGACGACGAAGGTCGCCGTGCACCGGCCGCCGGGCTCGTACACCCTCGTCGACGGTGGTGTCTACAAGGCGCGTTGGTGGTTGCCGAGGTAGGCGGAGGGGCCGCTCACTCTCCGGGTTTCCTGGCCAGGGCGCGGTCCAGGGCCAGGGACAGTTCCGCCTCGACCACGCTCTTGGCGAGCGGGCGCAGGCGCTGGAGGTCGTGTTCCGTGGCGTGCGAGAGGACCAGGTCGGTGAAGAGTTCGGCCAGGTCCTCCGCGTGGGCGCGGACGCGTTTGGCGGCGGCGAGGACGTCGGCGAGCGGGACGCCCTCGCGGACCAGGGCGGCCGAGACGTCGAGCAGGCGCCGGCTGACGTGGACGATCTCCTCGCCGTCCACGCCGACGTAGCCGAGGTCCATCGCGGCTGCGAGGTTGTCCGGGGTGACCTGGCCCGCGAAGTAGTCGGCCAGTTCCTCGGGGGTGAGGCGGACGGGGGTCTCCTCGGACGGTTCGCCGAGGCCGAGGAGTTCGCCGACGTCGCGGCCGCGGTCGAAGGCCTCGGAGAGTTCGGCGATGCCGTTGAGGGTGTGGCCGCGTTCCAGGAGGGCGGCGATGGTGCGCAGGCGCGCCAGGTGGCTCTCGTCGTACCAGGCGATGCGGCCCTCGCGGCGCGGAGGCGGGATGAGCTTGCGTTCGCGGTAGAAGCGCAGGGTGCGCACGGTGATGCCGGCTTCCCGCGCGAGCTCCTCCATGCGGAACTCCCGGGTGCCGGTGCCTTTCGCCGTCTCTTTCGCCGCTTCTTCCACGGATGCTTCCGCCGCTTCCTTCGCCACGTGAGAACCCTATGTTGTACCGCCGGTAACTTTCGTGGTCCCGACCCCTACCCATCAGTACGCGGCTGCTCTACTCTCCCCATTGTGCCAGTGTTCACTGGCATGGTCGTGCGGCTAGGGAGGCGCCGGGATGACTGAGCACGAGCATGAGCACGTACGGGTGGCGGTGATCGGGTCCGGGTTCGGTGGTCTGGGGGCCGCGGTCCGGCTGCGGCGCGAAGGCGTCACCGACTTCGTGGTCCTGGAGCGGGCGGGTGCCGTGGGCGGCACCTGGCGCGACAACAGCTACCCGGGATGCGCGTGCGACGTGCCCTCCCACCTGTACTCCTTCTCCTTCGCGCCCAACGCCGACTGGCCGCGCACCTTCTCCGGCCAGGAGCACATCCGGAAGTACCTGGAGCGCGTCGCCGACACCTTCCGGCTGCGCCCCCACATCCGCTTCGACCACGAGGTGAAGCGGGCGCGCTGGGACACCGAGAAGCTGTGGTGGGAGGTCGAGACGTCGCAGGGGACGCTCACCGCCGACGTCGTCGTCTCGGCGACCGGCCCGCTGTCCGACCCGAAGATGCCGGACATCAAGGGCCTCGACGCCTTCCCGGGCAAGGTCTTCCACTCCGCGCGCTGGGATCACGACTACGACCTGCGCGGCAAGCGCGTCGCCGTGATCGGCACCGGCGCCTCCGCCATCCAGATCGTGCCGGCCATCCAGCGCGACGTGGCGCAGCTGACCCTCTTCCAGCGCACCCCGCCGTGGGTCATGCCCCGCGCCGACCGCGCCATCACCGGCGCCGAGCGCTGGCTGCACCGCCGGCTGCCGTTCACCACGCAGGCCCGCCGCGGCCTGCTGTGGGGCATCCGCGAACTCCAGGTGCAGGCGTTCACGAAGCGGCCCAATGAGCTGGGCCTCGTCGAACAGCTCGCCAAGCGCAACCTCCACCGGTCCGTCAAGGACCCGGCCCTGCGCGCCAAGCTCACGCCGGACTACCGCATCGGCTGCAAGCGCATCCTGCTGTCCAACACCTACTACCCGGCGCTCGCGCAGCCGAATGTCGACGTCGTGGCCTCCGGGCTCAGCGAGATCCGCGGCTCCACGCTGGTCGCCGCCGACGGCAGCGAGGTCGAGGTCGACGCGATCGTCTTCAGTACCGGCTTCCACGTCACGGACATGCCGATCGCCGACCGGGTCGTGGGCGCCGACGGGCACACGCTCATGGAGTCCTGGAAGGACGGCATGAAGGCGCTGCGCGGCGCGACGGCGGCCGGGTTCCCGAACTTCATGACCGTCATCGGACCGAACACCGGCCTCGGCAACTCCTCGATGATCCTGATGATCGAGTCCCAGCTGAACTATCTGGCCGACTACGTACGCCAGTTGGACGTGCTCGGCGGTCGTGTCGCCCTCGACCCGCGCCCCTCCGCGGTGAACGCGTGGAACCGCCGCGTACAGGACCGGATGGAGCGCACAGTGTGGAGCTCCGGCGGCTGCAGCAGCTGGTACCTCGACGAGAGCGGCGTGAACACCACGCTGTGGCCGGGCACGACGACCGAGTTCCGGACCGCCACGCGCCGGGTCGACCTCGGCGAGTACGAGGTGGTCAGGGCGCCGGCGGCGAAACCGGCCGCGGTACCCGCGGGACGTACGAAGAAGGGCCGGGACGACAAGGTGGAGGCGGGAGCGGCATGAGCCGGTTGATGCATGTGGTGAGCGGTCCCTACGCGCCGCCCGCGGCCGCGCGTGAGCTGACGGCGGTCTCCGCCGACGGTGCCCGGCTGCACGTCGAGGTGCACGGCCCCGAAGGGGCGCCCGCCGTGGTGCTCGCCCACGGGTGGACGTGCTCGACCGCGTTCTGGGCCGCGCAGATACGTTCTCTTGCCGCTGACCACCGGGTCGTCGCGTACGACCAGCGCGGCCACGGTCGCAGCCCCGCGGCGCAGGCCCCGTACTCGACCCAGATGCTCGCCGACGACCTGGAGGCCGTGCTCGGCGCGACGCTCGCGCCGGGTGAGAAGGCCGTGCTCGCCGGGCACTCCATGGGCGGCATGACGATGATGGCCGCCTCGCGCCGGCCGAAGTTCCGTGAGCACGCGGCCGCGGTCCTGCTGTGCAGCACCGGCAGTTCGCAGCTGGTGGCCGAGTCGACCGTGCTGCCGCTGCGGCCCGGGCGGCTGCGGACCCGGATCACGACGGCCGTGCTCGGCGCGCGGGCCCCGCTCGGGCCGGTCACGCCGCTCGGCAAGAAGGTCCTGCGCTACGCGACCATGGGCGCGGGGTCGTCGCCGGACAAGGTCGAGGCCTGCGCGCGGATCGTGCACGCCTGCCCGACCAAGGTGCGCCACCACTGGTCGCACGTCCTCGCCGAGCTCGAACTCGACGAGGGCGTGGCCGAGTTGCGGGTGCCCACGGCGGTCATCGCCGGTACGGCCGACCGGCTCACGCCCGTCGTGCACGCGCGGCGCCTGGCTGCGACGCTGCCGGAGTGCGTGGGGCTCACCGAACTCACCGGGCTCGGGCACATGACGCCCGTCGAAGCGCCCGACCTGGTCACCGAGCGCATCCGCGAACTGGCCGGGTACGTCACGAACGGCGAGACGAACGACGAGTTGAAGGGAGCGGCATCCGCATGAGCAGGGTCAGTCTCGAGGGACAGGTGGCGGTCGTCACGGGTGCCGCGCGCGGCGTGGGGGAGCTGCTCGCCCGCAAGCTGGCGGCGCGCGGCGCAAAGATCGCGCTGGTCGGTCTGGAGCCGGACGAGCTGAAGGCGGTGTCGCAACGCCTCGACACCGACAGCGACTTCTGGTACGCCGACGTCACCGACCATGTGGCGATGGCGCAGGTCGCCGAGGAGGTCAAGCAGCGCTTCGGGAAGGTCGACATCGTCGTCGCGAACGCGGGTGTCGCCAACGGCGGCCCGTTCCTCGACTCCGACCCGGTCGCCTGGCGCCGTGTCATCGAGGTCAACCTGATCGGATCTGCGGTCACGGCGCGGGCGTTCCTGCCGGTGCTCATGGAGAGCCGCGGGTATCTGCTCCAGATCGCGTCGCTCGCCGCGATCACGCCGGCCCCCATGATGACCGCGTACTGCGCGTCGAAGTCGGGCGTCGAGGCGTACGCGCACAGCTTGCGCGCCGAGGTCGGCTACAAGGGCGTGCGGGTCGGCGTCGGGTACCTGTCGTGGACCGACACCGACATGGTGCGCGGCGCCGACCAGGACGAGGTGATGCGCGAGCTGCGGCAGCGGCTGCCGTGGCCGTCGAACAAGACGTATCCGCTGGGCCCGGCCGTCGACCGGATCGTCGCGGGCATCGAGCGGCGCTCCAGCCATGTGTACGCGCAGTGGTGGCTGCGGGGCATGCAGGGCATCCGCGGCTATCTGCCCGGGATCATCGGGGCGGTCGGGCAGCGCGAGATGCGGCGGTTCGAGCCGCGCCTGGGCAGTGTCTCGACGGGGCTGGTCGGGGCGGGCGGCGCCGCCGACGAGTCGGTGAGGGGTGGTTGACGGTCCCTCAACTACTCTGACCTGCGGTTTTGAGAGGTGAGTACGGTCCGTTACTGATCGAAATGCGCGCTCTGTCCGGGCATGTAACTCTGGTCGAGGCCCGACCCCCTCACCCAAAAACGGGAGTGAAATCGCATGGGCATGAAGGACCAGTTCCAGGACAAGGCTGAGCAGCTCGCCGACCAGGCCAAGAAGCGGTCCGGTCAAGGCCGGGACCACCGGGACGAGGCGAGCCAGCGCGCTTCGCGGACTCAGGACACCCTGCGTGAGCGTGGCTCGCAGTCCGAGGACTCCGAGCGGCGGCGGCAGGAAGCGCAGGACAGGCTCGAGCACGAGTACGACGCCTGACGCTTCGCTTCGCTGAGCCAGTAGTACGAGGGCCACCCGGGACGCCGGGTGGCCCTCGTACGTGTGCGGGTCCAGTTGGTCGGCGGGCTTGTGCGGGTCGGTGCGGCGGGCTTGTGCGCGTCGGTGCGGCGGCCTTGTGCGGGTCGGCGTGGCGGGAGTCAGGGGCGGGTCGGTGCGGCGGCGCGGGGCTGCGCGGTCGGTGTCGCGGGGCGCCCGGGGCGGCCCTGTCGGTGCGGCGGCCTTGGGCTTGTGCGGGCCCGTGGTGCGGGAGCTCGGTGGCGGGTCAGCGGGGCGGGAGTTCGGGGCGGGCGTGGTTCGGGGTGTGCGTGTAGTCCGGGGGGGTCTTGGCCGGGGAGGCCACCAGGAGGTCCAGGGCCAGATAGACCGCGTCGTCGAGCTGGGCGTGGCGGCCCTCCGCCCAGTCCAGGGGGGTGCGCAGGGCCTCGATGTCCGGTTCCACGCCCTTGTTCTCGATCGACCAGCCGTACTCGGGGAACCAGGCCGCGTTCATCGGGACGGTGATGACCGTGCCGTCGCCGAGTGTGTGGCGGCCCGTCATGCCGACGACGCCGCCCCAGGTGCGCTGGCCCACGACCGGGCCGAGCCCGAGGAGCTTGAACGCCGCGGTGATCATGTCGCCGTCGGACGAGGTCGCCTCGTCGGCGAGGGCGACGACCGGACCGCGCGGGGCGTTCGACGCGTACGAGACGGGCTGGGCGTTGCGCGTCAGGTCCCAGCCGAGGATCTTGCGGGTGAGCTTCTCGATGACCAGCTCGCTGATGTGGCCGCCCGCGTTGCCGCGTACGTCGACGATCAGGGCGGGCCGGGAGACCTCCATGCGCACGTCACGGTTGAACTGTGCCCAGCCGGAGCCACCCATGTCGGGGATGTGCAGATAGCCGCACTTGCCGCCGCTCAGTTCCCGTACGACCGCGCGGCGCTTGGCGACCCAGTCCTGGTAGCGCAGCGGACGTTCGTCGATGAGGGGGACGACCGCGACGCGGCGGGGGTGGCCCTCGCCCTCCGCGGGCCGGAACGTCAGCTCGACCGTCGTGCCGCCCGAGCCCGCGAGCAGCGGGAAGGGGCCGGCCACCGGGTCGACCGGGCGCCCGTCGACATGCGTGAGGACGGCGCCCTCACGGATGCCGCTGCCGGCGAGCGGGGAGCGGGCCTTGGAGTCCGACGAGTCGCCGGGCAGGATGCGGACGAGCTGCCAGCCCTCGTCGCGGTGCACGAAGTTGGCGCCGAGGAGGCCCTGGGCGCGCTGGTAGTGGGGCGGGCCCTCGTTGCGGCGGGCGGCGGAGACGTAGGCGTGCGAGGTGCAGAGTTCGCCGAGCACCTCGCGCAGCAGGTCGGCGAACTCGTCGGGGGACGCGACCCGTTCGACGAGCGGCCGGTACTGGGCGAGGATCGCGTCCCAGTCGATGTGGCACATCTTCGGGTCCCAGTAGTAGGCGCGGATGATGCGTCCGGCCTCCTCGTACGCGCCGCGCCATTCGGCGGCCGGGTCCACCTCGTGCAGGATGCGGCGCAGGTCGATCCAGACCGTGGAATCGCTGTCGCCGGTCTCCGTGGAGGGGACGGCCCGCAGCTCGCCCTCGTCGACGACGACGAGGCGGGTGCCGTCGCCGCTGACCGCGAACCAGTCGAGGTGGGTGACCAGTTCGGTCTTCTTGCCCTTGCTGAGGTTGAAGTGCTCCAGGGTGGGGCGGCCCGAGGTGTCGGCCGGGTTCACGAACGTCTCGCCGAGCGCGCCGGAGATCGGCCAGCGCAGCCAGACGAGGCCGCCGCCCGAGACGGGGTGGAGCGCCGAGTACTTGGACGCCGAGACGGGGAAAGGCACGACTCGGTCCGGCAGGCCCTCGATCTCCACGGTCGGCGCCCCGTCGGCCACCGAGTCCTCGGTCGGGTCGAGCCCGCCCGCGGCCGTGCGCCCGTGCGGCGACAGGGCGAACGGGGAGGGCGTCGCGGACGACAGCGGCACGAGGTACGGGCGGCAGCCGAGGGGGAAGGACAGGTCGCCGGTGTGCACGTCGTACACCGGGTCGAAGCCGCGCCAGGAGAGGAAGGCGAGATAGCGGCCGTCGCGCGTGAAGACCGGATTCTCGTCCTCGAAGCGGCCGTTGGTGACGTCGATGATCGTCCGGTCCTTGATCCGGGCCATCTTGATCTGCCGCAGGGAGCGCCCGATGCCCGGGTGGGACCAGGTGAGCCAGGCGCCGTCCGGCGAGAAGGCCAGGTCGCGCACGGGGCCGTTGATCGACCGGATCAGCTCGGTGACCTCGCCGCCGGTGTGTTCCGCTTCCCCTTTTTCCGCGCCTTCTTCTTCCTCTCCGTTCCCTCCGTCACCCCCTCCCTCCTCTTCTTCCCCTTCTTCCTCGACTGTGTCGATGAGGAGGAGGCGGCCGTCGTCCGACGCGATGGCGAGGCGCTCGCCGTCCGGGTCGCTGACCATTTCGAGGACCCGTCCGAGCTCCCCGGACGCGAGGCGGCGCGGCTCGCGCTCACCGCTCGCCCGCGGCAGGTAGGAGATCTCGATCGTGTCCTCGCCCTCCGCGTCGGTGACGTAGGCGACCTGCCCGCCGGAGCCGAGCATCTCGGGCAGTCTGACCCGCACGCCCGGGGTGTCGGAGATGGTCCGGGCGGGGCCGTCGCGGTGGGTGAGCCAGTACAGGCTGCCGCGTACGACGACGGCGCTGGCCCGGCCCGTCTCGTCGACGGAGAGTCCGTCGACGTGGTGGGCGGCCGGCACCTGGTAGGGGCGGCGCCCGACGCGCGGGCCGCCGAGGCGCACGTCCAGCTTGCGCGGCACGGAGCCGGCGGAGAGGTCGTCGATGATCCAGAGGTCGCCGGCGCACTGGTAGACGATCCGGGTTCCGTCGCTGGAGGCGTTGCGGGCGTAGAACGCGTCGTGGTCGGAGTGGCGGCGCAGGTCGGAGCCGTCGGGCAGGCAGGAGTACACATTGCCGATGCCCTGGTGGTCGGAGAGGAACGCGATGCGTCCCGCCACGAACATCGGTGCCTCCAGATGCCCGTCCAGGTCGGCGACGAGCTGCTCGCCGTGCAGCCACAGGCGGCCCTGGGCGCCGCCCCGGTACCGCTTCCAGGCGGCCGGCTCGTGCGGGGCGGTGCCGGTCAGGAGCAGGGTCCTGCGCTCGCCGTCGAACTCGGCGACCGCGATGTCGGAGACCGGGCCCCAGGGCAGCCTGCCGCCGGGGGAGCCGTCGGTGGGGACGTCGTAGGCCCAGGTGAAGTACGAGAAGGGCTGGCCGTGCGAGGCCACGGCGAGGATGTCGGTCCGCCCGTCCTTGTCGGGCGGTGTCCAGCCGCGGACCTGGGTGTCCGTGCTGCCCCAGTAGGTGAGCCGCCGGGTGGGGCCGCCGTCCACCGGCGCGAGATGGATCTCGGGGTCCAGGCTGCGCCAGGTCGTGTACGCGATGTGGCGGCCGTCGGGCGAGAACCGTGGGCTGCTCACCTTGGTCCGGTCGACCGTGACCCGCCAGGCCCGGCCCGGCCGGTCGAGCGGGGCGACCCAGAGGTCGTCCTCCGTCTCGAAGCAGAGCCGGTCCTCGTGCAGATGGGGAAACCGCAGGTACGCGTTGTCGCTCACCCACCCATGCTTTTCCGCTCCACGGGCCCCGGCAACTTGTGGGTTGCCCCGTTCTCGCTCGCGGCTTGTGGCGCAGGACACGTACGAAACGGTTTCGTTTCGTTAAGCGCGGTCGTACAGTACTTGTGTACGAAACGGTTTCGTACACACCGTCCGGACCGGAACAGGGGTGCCCCATGGCTGAAGCCGCGACGACGCGCCGCAGCCGGATCACGCCCGAGCGCGAGGCCGAGCTGTACGGCGCCGTGCTCGAACTGCTCCGCGAGGTCGGTTACGACGCCCTGACCATGGACGCCGTGGCCGCCCGCACCCGGTCGAGCAAGGCCACGCTCTACCGCCAGTGGGGCAGCAAGGCCGAGCTGGTCGTGAAAGCGCTGCGGCACCAGAAGCCGTCGCGGCTGAGCGAGATCGACACCGGGTCGCTGCGGGGCGACTTCCACGAACTGGTCCTGCGTGAGGACGACTGCGAGATGGCCCAGGGATCCGCGCTGATGCGGGGCCTGGCCATGGCGGTCCACGAGAACCCGGATCTGCTGCGCGCCTTCCGCGAGCTGCTGATCGAGCCCGAGATGGAGGAGCTCCGGCATGTGCTGGGGCGCGCCGTCGACCGGGGCGAGATCCGTGCGGACAACCCGGCACTCGACTACGTCCTCCATATGATCGTCGGCGCCTTCACGGCGCGGACCCTCATCGACGAACAGCCGCCCACCCAGGCGTTCGTCACCTCGTACATCGACGCCGTGGTCCTCCCCGCTCTCGGCGCCTGACCCCTCTCCACCCACGACCCGTCCCACCCGAGCACCTGACGCGACCGCTCACGTCGTCGGGCTGATCACCCCTGCCCCCATACGACTGACCGGGAGTACGCCCTCGTGGCCACGTTCCTCTACAAACTCGGCAAGCTCGCCTTCCGCAGACGACACTTCGTCGCCCTGATCTGGGTGGCGCTGCTCACCCTCGCGGGGGTGGGCGCCGCCTCCGCGCCCACGGCGGCCTCCAGTTCCTTCTCCATCCCGGGCACGGAGGCCCAGAAGGCCTTCGACCTGCTCGACCAGCGCTTCCCGGGCTCCAGTGCCGACGGTGCCACCGCACGCGTCGTCTTCCAGGCGCCCGACGGCGAGAAGATCACGTCCGCGGCCAACAAGGCCGAGGTCACCAAGACCGTCTCGGAGCTCAAGGGCGGTTCGAAGGAGGTCGCCGCGGCGGCCGACCCGTTCGTCGCGAAGACCGTCAGCAAGGACGGCACGATCGCGTACTCCTCGGTCTCCTACAAGGTCTCCTCGATGGAGCTGACGGACGCCGACCGGGACGCGCTCCAGAAGACCGTCGACGAGGCGCGCGACTCCGGGCTGACCGTCGAGGTCGGCGGTGACGCGCTCCAGGCCATGCCGGAGACCGGGGCCACCGAGGTCATCGGTGTGGCGATCGCCGCCGTCGTCCTCGTGATCACCTTCGGCTCGCTCGTCGCGGCCGGGCTTCCGCTGCTCACCGCCCTGATCGGCGTCGGCATCGGCGTCTCGTCGATCACCGCGCTTGCCAACGCGCTCGACCTGGGCACCACCACCTCGACGCTGGCCATGATGATCGGCCTCGCGGTCGGCATCGACTACGCGCTGTTCATCGTCTCCCGCTTCCGCGCCGAGCTGGCCGAGGGCCGCGACCGCGAGGAGGCGGCCGGACGGGCCGTCGGCACGGCCGGGTCCGCCGTGGTCTTCGCCGGTCTGACCGTCGTCATCGCGCTCGTCGGGCTCGCCGTCGTCAACATCCCGATGCTGACGAAGATGGGCATCGCGGCCGCCGGCACGGTCGCCATCGCCGTCCTCATCGCGCTCACCCTCATCCCGGCGCTGCTCGGCTACGCCGGCAAGCGGGTCCACGGCCGCAAGGCCCGTAAGGTCCTGGCCGCGCAGAAGAAGCCCGAGCCGAAGACGAACATGGGCACGCGCTGGGCACGCTTCGTGCTGCGCCGGCCGGTGGCCGTGCTGCTCACCGCGGTGGTCGGGCTCGGCGTGATGGCCGTGCCGGTGTCCTCGCTGGAGCTGGGTCTGCCCGACGACGGGGTCCAGCCGACGGACACCACGCAGCGCAAGGCGTACGACCTGCTCTCCGAGGGCTTCGGGCCCGGTTTCAACGGGCCGCTGGTGGCGGTCGTCGACGTGAAGCACTCGCAGGACCCGAAGGACGCGGTCGCCCGCGTCTCCAAGGACATCGCGGCGACCGACGGCGTCAAGACGGTCACCCCGCCCGCGTTCAACCAGGCCGGTGACACGGCGACGATCACCGTCGTGCCGTCGTCCAAGCCCAGCTCCACGCAGACCGAGGACGTCGTCCACACGATCCGCGACAAGGGCGCGGACATCAAGGCGGACACCCGCGCCGAGGTGCTCGTCACCGGTACCACCGCCATGAACATCGACGTGTCGCAGAAGCTGAACGACGCGCTCGTGCCGTACCTGGCGCTCGTCGTCGGCCTGGCCTTCCTGCTCCTGATGGTGGTCTTCCGGTCGGTCCTGGTCCCGCTGAAGGCGGCGCTCGGCTTCCTGCTCTCGGTGGTCGCCGCGCTCGGCGCCGTCGTCGCGGTCTACCAGTGGGGCTGGCTCGGCTCGCTGTTCGGCGTGGAGCAGACCGGGCCGATCATGTCGATGATGCCGATCTTCATGGTGGGTGTGGTCTTCGGCCTCGCGATGGACTACGAGGTCTTCCTCGTGACCCGCATGCGGGAGGCGTACGTCCACGGCGAGCGGCCCGCGCAGGCCATCGTCACCGGCTTCCGGCACGGGGCCCGGGTGGTCACGGCCGCGGCCGTCATCATGATCGCCGTCTTCGCGGGCTTCATCGGCTCCAGTGAGCAGATGGTCAAGATGATCGGTTTCGGCCTCGCGATCGCGGTCTTCTTCGACGCGTTCCTGGTGCGTATGACGATCGTGCCGGCCGTGCTCGCGCTGCTCGGCAAGCGGGCGTGGTGGCTGCCGAAGTGGCTGGACCGGATCCTGCCGAACGTGGACGTGGAGGGCGAGGGCCTGAAGACGGCCTCCGGCGACGACACCGCGCAGGACGACCGGGAGCTGGCCCGCGTGTGACCGGGGCCTGTCCCTGACCGGGAGTTCGAAGGGTTCTCAGTGAGCCACCGGGGTGGCGGTCGTGTACGTACGGCGAAGGAAGCGCACCAGCGCCTTCTTCTCGAACTGCACGACCGCCACCCCTTTCGGCGAGTGGAACTCCATGACGGCCTGGACGCGGCCGCAGGGCCAGATGTGGATGTCGCCCACGGTGGTCGGGGCGCGCAGTCCCTGTTCCAGGAGCTCGCGGGGGAAGTCCCAGTCACCCTTCTCGGGGACGGTGAGGTGGACGAGTCCGTCGTAGCTCAGGACCGCGGGGACGGCCGGTGCCTCGTCGGGGGAGTCCGTGACGAGACGCGCACGTGCGTACTGCTCGACGTCAGACATCGGGGACTCCTCGCCGTCTAGTCGTGCGTTCTGTCATCTAATGTCCCATATAAGTCATATGTGCGGCTATGTACCGGGGAGTTACTTCGGGATTTAATTGTGTCTGCGGCGCTCTTGCAAGCGGTTCGCAACAAGGCACTATCATCGGACGGTCACCCAGCCCGTCGCGAACCTCTCGCGTGCCCCGAAGCGGAGCCCTCACACATGCATGTCCCCGACGGATTCATCAACGCCCCCGTCTCGGCGGCCGCTGGTGTCGTCGCCGCGGGCGCCGTGGCCGTCAGCCTCCGGGGCGCGCGGCGCGAACTCGACGAGCGCACGGCCCCCCTGGCGGGTCTCGTCGCCGCGTTCATCTTCGCCGTGCAGATGCTGAACTTCCCCGTCGCGGCAGGCACCAGCGGCCACCTCCTCGGCGGCGCGCTGGCCGCGATCCTCGTCGGCCCCTGTACCGGTGTCCTGTGCGTGTCCGTGGTGCTCCTGATGCAGGGCGTGCTCTTCGCCGACGGCGGTCTGACCGCGCTCGGCGTGAACATCACCGACATGGCGATCACCACGACCGTCGTCGCCTACCTCGTCTTCCGCGGCCTGGTGAAGGTGCTGCCGCGCAAGCGCCGCTCCGTCACCGTCGCCTCCTTCGTCGCGGCGCTCCTGTCCGTACCGGCCGCGGCCGTCGTCTTCACCCTGATCTACGCGATCGGCGGCACGACCGACGTCTCGATCGGCAAGGTCGCCACCGCCATGGTCGGCGTGCACGTCCTCATCGGCATCGGCGAGGCCGTCATCACCGCGCTGACCGTCGGCGCCGTCGTCGCCGTCCGCCCTGACCTCGTGTACGGCGCCCGCGGCCTGCACCGGCCGCTCAAGCTCCGCGTGGCCGGCGCACTCGTCGACGCCCCGGACACCGCGCCCGCACCCGTCGCCGCCCGCGGCTCCCACCGCAAGGTCTGGATCACCGGCCTCGTCACCTCCCTCGTCCTCGCCGGCTTCGTCTCCTTCTACGCCTCCGCCGACCCGGACGGCCTGGAGAAGGTCGCCCACGACAAGGGCATCGACAAGAAGACCGAGAAGCACGCCTCCGACGGCTCCCCGCTCGCCGGATACGGCGTCAAGGACGTCGGCGACGCGCGGCTCTCCGGCGGCCTGGCCGGCGTGATCGGCGTCGGCGTCACCGTCGTCGCGGGCAGCGGCGTCTTCTGGGTGCTGCGCAGGCGCCGCACCACGGACACCTCCCCGACCCAGATCACGGAGACCGTCTGACATGGGTGCGGGGCACGCGCACAAGCTCTACCGGCACGGGCACTCGCCCGTGCACGGCCTGCCGCCGCACACCAAACTCGCCGCCGTCTTCTGCTTCGTGATCGTGGTCGTCTCCACGCCCCGCGAGGCGATGTGGGCGTTCGCCCTGTACGCGGTCCTGCTCGCGGCCGTCGCCTACCGGGCCGGGGTCCCGGCCGGCTTCCTCCTCGAGCGGCTCCTCATCGAGGTCCCCTTCGTCGCCTTCGCCGTCCTCATGCCGTTCGTGGCGCAGGGCGAGCGCGTCGACGTGCTCGGGATGTCCCTCAGTGTCAACGGACTGTGGGGCGCCTGGAACGTCCTCGCCAAGGGCACCCTCGGCGTCGCCGCGTCCGTCCTGCTCGCCTCCACGACCGAACTGCGCGAGCTGCTGCTCGGCCTGCAACGGCTCAAGCTGCCGCCGCTGCTCGTCCAGATCGCGTCGTTCATGATCCGCTACGGCGATGTGATCACCGACGAGATGCGGCGTATGAAGATCGCGCGGGAGTCGCGCGGCTTCGAGGCGAGCGGCGTGCGGCACTGGGGCGTCCTCGCCAAGTCCGCGGGCGCCCTCTTCATCCGCTCCTACGAGCGCGGCGAGCGCGTGCATCTGGCCATGGTCAGCCGCGGGTACGCCGGATCGATGCCCGTCATCGACGACGTGAGCGCGTCCCGCGCGCAGTGGTCGTACGCGCTCACCCTCCCCTGTGCCGCCCTTGTCGTCTGTCTGCTGGGATGGATGCTGTGACTGTTCCCCCCGCCCCGCTCTCCCCTGCCTCGCTCGAGGTCAGTGGTCTCGCCTACGCCTACCCCGACGGGCACCAGGCCCTCTTCGGCGTCGACCTGACCATCGGCCGCGGTGAACGCGTCGCCCTGCTCGGGCCCAACGGCGCGGGCAAGACGACCCTCGTGCTGCATCTCAACGGCATCCTCACGGGCGGCGCCGGCACCGTGACCGTCGCCGGTCTGCCCGTCGGCAAGCGGCACATGGCCGAGATCCGGCGCAAGGTCGGCATCGTCTTCCAGGACCCCGACGACCAGCTCTTCATGCCGACCGTCCGCGAGGACGTGGCCTTCGGGCCCGCCGCGGCCGGGGTGAAGGGGCCCGAACTCGAGGCCCGCGTGCACAAGGCCCTGGCCCGGGTCGGCATGGCCGACTTCGCCGACCGGCCGCCGCACCATCTCTCCTTCGGGCAGCGCCGCCGCGTCGCGGTCGCCACCGTCCTCGTCATGGAGCCCGAGATCCTCGTCCTGGACGAGCCGTCGTCGAACCTCGACCCGGCCTCGCGCCGCGAGCTCGCCGACATCCTGCGGTCGTTGGACGTCACGGTCCTGATGGTCACGCACGACCTGCCGTACGCGCTCGAACTCTGCCCGCGCTCGGTGATCCTCAGCGAGGGCGTGATCGCGGCCGACGGGACGACCGGCGACCTCCTCGCCGACGAGGACCTCATGCGCGCACACCGTCTGGAGCTCCCCTTCGGCTTCGATCCGAAGTCCGTGAAGGTCTGAGCGGCCGAGGAATCCTCAGCGATCCATGGCTGTTACACCCGAGGTGAGTGACATGAACGGCACAGTGGCCACCGGGTTCGAAGCGGTCAGGGAAGCTTTCGCCCACAACTTCGAGGCACTCGGCGAGCGCGGCGCGGGCGTGGTCGTCCACCGCGACGGGCACAAGGTCGTCGACCTGTGGGCCGGCACCCGCGACGTGAGCGGCGGCGCCCCCTGGGAGCGCGACACCGCCCAGATCATGCGCTCCGCCACCAAGGGCGTGGCCGCCGCGGCGCTGCTCCTCCTGCACCAGCGAGGAGAGCTCGACCTGGACGCGCCGGTCGGCGCCTACTGGCCCGAGTTCAAGGAGCACGGCAAGGAGCACGTCAGCGTCCGCGACGTCCTCGCGCACCGCGCGGGCGTCCCCGCGCTCGACCGCCCGCTGACCCCGGCCGAGGCCGCCGACCCCGACACCGGCGCCGCGGCCGTCGCCGCCCAGGCCCCCGCCTGGGAACCCGGCACCGACCACGGCTATCACGCGCAGACCTACAGCTGGCTCACCGGCGAACTCGTGCGCCGCGTGACCGGCCGCACCATCGGCGCCTGGATCGCCGAACACATAGCCGCCCCCGCCGGCGCCGACCTGTGGGTCGGGCTGCCCGACGCCGAGGCGCACCGGGCCGGTCTCGTGGGCCCCGTCGAACCGCCGGCCGCGCCCGGCGGCCTGCGCACCCGCCCCAAGCGGAACGTCGCCGACGCGTACGCCGACCCCGACTCCCTGACCCGCCGCGCCTTCGGCGCCATCCACCCCACGCCCGACGAGAACGACCCGGCCTACCGCGCGGCAGAGCTGCCCGCCTCGAACGGCGTCGCCACGGCGGAGGGGCTCTCCCGCTTCTACGCGTCCCTGATCGGCGACGTCGACGGCGGCGCCCGCCTGTTCACGCCCGCCACCATGGAGGCGGCCCGCACCGAGGCGTCCTCGGGCGCCGACCGGGTCCTCGTCGTCCCGACCCGCTTCGGACTCGGCTACATGCTCCACGGCGTCGCCTCCCCCCTCCTCGGCCCCGGCTCCTTCGGCCACCCCGGGCGGGGCGGCGCGCTCGGCTTCGCGGACCCCGAGTCCAAGATCGCCTTCGGATACGTCACGAACGGTCAGCTGAAGAACGTCACCGCCGACCCGCGCGCTCAGGCGCTGGTGCGGGCCGTGCGCTCCTCTCTCGCCCGATAGCCCCGTGTCGCCCGGGCACGCGCCGGGTAGCGTCGGCGCATGAGGCGCTTCGAGGGGTACGGGGTCATGGTCACGGGCGCGGCACGCGGCATAGGCGCCGCCACCGCGCGCAGGTTCGCAGCCGAAGGAGCGCGCGTAGCCGTCACCGACGTGGATCCGCGGGAAGCGGAGAAGGCGGTCGCCGGGATCCGCGAACAGGGCGGCGCGGCAAGGGCGTTCACCTGCGACGTCGGGTCGCGCGAGTCGGTGGAGGCGGCGGTCGCGGCCACCGTGGTGGAGTTCGGCCGCCTCGACGTGCTCGTCAACAACGCCTACGCGTGCGCCCCGGACGCCGCCCTCTTCGAGGACGAGCCCGACGAGGTGTGGGCCCGCGACCTCGACATCACGCTCACCGGCGCGTACCGCTGCTGCCGCGCGGCGCTCCCGCACCTGGTGGCGTCGGGCCGCGGCGCGATCGTGAGCGTCGGATCCGTCAACGGCCTTCAGGACTACGGCAATCACGCGTACAGCGCCGCGAAGGCGGGGCTCGGCTCGCTGACCCGCACCCTCGCCGGGCACGCGGGCCCGCGCGGCGTCCGCGTCAACCTCGTCGCGCCGGGCACGGTGCGCACCCCCGCCTGGTCGGGCCGGGATGCCGCCCTGGACGCCGTCACCGGCCTCTATCCGCTCGGGCGGGTCGGCGAGCCGGAGGACATCGCGGCGGCCGTGACGTTCCTCGCCTCGCCGGACGCGGCGTGGATCACCGGGGTCACACTCCCGGTCGACGGCGGCCTGACCTCGGCGAACCGGGGATTCCGCGCCCAGCTCCAGTAGCGCCCCGGTCAGCCGGCGGTGTGCAGCATCAGCCCGATCCCCGCCACCATCAGCCCCGCCGCCACCAGCCGCGGCGTACCGAACCGCTCCTTGAAGAACACCGTCCCGATCGCCGCGCCCACGATGATCGACGATTCGCGCAGCGCCGAGATCGGGGCGAGGTCCGCCCGCGTCTGCGCCCACAGGACGAGCCCGTACGCGGACACGGACAGCGCCGCTCCGAGCAGGCCGACCGCGGCGAACGGCCGCAGGCGGGCGGCCAGTTCGCCGCGCCACGTCCAGGCCGCGTACACCGGGACGCCGAGGCAGCCGAGCATCATCAGCCAGGCGATGTAGCCGAGCGAGTTCCCGGAGGCCCGCACGCCGAGGCCGTCCACCACGGTGTACGCGGCGATGGACACGCCCGTCGCGACCGCCGCCCCCACCGCCGCCCAGTCGGGCCTGCGCCCCGAGCCCCGTATGCCCCACAGGGCGAGCCCGGTCAGGCCCGCGCACGAGACGGCGACGCCCGCCGCCTGCCAGCCGTCGGGGATCTCGCCCGCGAACACCGCCGCGAGCACCGTCACCACGAGCGGCGCCGTGCCGCGCGCGATCGGGTACGCCTGGCCGAAGTCGCCGAGCTTGAACGACCGCATGAGCAGGGCGTAGTAGGCGACGTGGAGGAGCGCGGAGAGGATCAGGAAAGGCCAGGCCGCGGCGTGCGGGAACGGCACGAAGGGCGCGCACACGAGCCCGATCAGCGCGCCGCCGCCCGAGATCAGGGTGAAGCCGACCAGCTTGTCCGTGATGTGGTGGGCGATCGCGTTCCAGCTGGCGTGCGTGACGGCCGCGAGGAGCACGGCCGCCGCGACCACAGGGGTCACTGAGCGCTCTCGCGCACGTCGACGAGGGCCGCTCCGGCGTGTGCGATCAGTGACTTGGGATCCATGGGGAACACGGCGTACGGGGTGCCGGCGGCGGCCCACACGGTGTCGTGGTCGAGGAGCGAACGGTCGGCGAGGACCCGCGTCCTGGTGACGTGTCCGAAGGGCGGGATGCCGCCGATCGCGTACCCGGTCGCCGCGCGCACGACGTCGGCCTTGGCGCGGGTGACCTTCTCGGCGCCCAGCTCGCGCCGGACCAGCTCCACGTCCACCCGCGACGCACCGTCCATCAGGACGAGCACCGGAACGCCGTCCGCCGCGAAGATCAGCGACTTGCAGATCTGGCTGAGTTCGCAGCCGATCGCGGCCGCGGCCTCCTGCGCGGTCCTGGTCGCCTCCGGGAAGCGGCGGACGAGCGGGAGTACGTCGGGCAGGCCCAGCTCGGTGAGGGCTGCGGCGAAACGGGGGTGCGCGGCGGTGGCGGCGGATGCCGCGGTTTCCGGGGTGCTCATGGCGGCACCGTAGCGCTCGGTGTACCCGCCACGCGAACAGGTATCGGCCCCGCCGTCAGTCCCCGGCGAGCAGCATCTGCCGCACCACGGGACCCGCCGAGTCACCGCCGTGGCCGCCCTGCTGGACGACCGCCGCCGAGGCCAGGTCGCCGCGCCAGGCCGTGAACCAGCCGTTCGGCTTCTTCTGCCCGTCGACCTCCGCCGAGCCGGTCTTCGCGCCCATGTCGGTGCCGAGCCCCGACATCGGCTCGACCGCCGTACCGGCGACCGCCGTGTAGTGCAGCAGCTCGCGCAGGTCGCTCACGGTCGACGAGGACAGCTTGCGGGAGGCCGTGGCGAGCGTGCGGTGGTCGACGTCGGGCGAGACGAGGTAGGGCTGCTTGAACTCGCCCGTCTCGGCGGTGGCGACGACCGACGCCATGTTGAGCGGATTCATCCGCACCCCGCCCTGCCCGATCAGCGACGCCGCCATCTGCGCCTGCGACTGCACCGGGACCGCGCCGTCGAAGCTGGGCACGCCGATCGACCAGTTGTCGCGGCCGAGCCCGAAGACCTCCTGGGCCTGCTGCGTCAGATCGCCGTCGTGCAGCTTCTTGGCCTGGCTGATGAAGGCCGTGTTGCAGGAGCGCGCGAAGCTGGCGCGGAAGGTGCCGTCCTTGATCTCGAACTTGTCGTCGTTCTGGAACTTCCAGCCGCCGTACGTCACGTACTTGGGGCACGGGTGCTTCTTGTCGACGCCCGCGAGGTTCTTCTCCAGGAGCATGGACGACGTCACGATCTTCATCGTGGAGCCGGGCGCGAGGGAGCCCTGGAAGGCGGTGTTGAAGCCTTCCGGGCGGGAGTTGGCGACCGCGAGGATCTCCCCGGTCGACGGCTTGATGGCGACGACCGCGGCCTTCTCCCGCTTGGCGACCTCGCGTTCGGCGACGGCCTGCGACGTCGGGCTGATCGTCGTGCGCAGCGTGCCGGGCGTGCCCTTGGAAAGGGTGACGAGCGTCTTGTCGGGCGTGTGCTCGCTCTCCTTGCCGCTGTCCTTGTGGACGACGCGCAGTTCGATGCCCGCCGTGCCGCCGGCCTTCTTGCCGTACTTCTCGCGCAGCCCGTCGATGACGGTGCCGAGCGAGGGGTACTTGGCCGCGGTCAGCTCGTTCCCCAAGCGGTCCGTCGCCTTGATCGGGGGGTCACCGGCCGCGCCCGTGACGAGCCGGTCGCCGTCCTTGAGGTCCGGGTGCACGACGGACGCCTGCCACCCGACGAGCGGCTTGCCGTCCTTCACCCGCCGCACGACGGTCAGTTCGGAGCCGTAGGCGAACGGCTTCGACTTCCCCTCGTACGAGACGGTCGCCGACACCGCGAACGGCATCCTGGCCCCGGCACGCTTCCCGGGCGTCAGCTTCACCCCGGACACATGGGCGTCCTTGCGGTACGAGGTGAGGGCGGCCGTCGCCGCGGTGGCGTCGTCCGTGGCGGCCGCCGCCTTCGCGGTGTCGCCCGCGGCCCACGCGGTCAGGAACCGGTCGGCCGCGGTGCGGACCTCGGCCGGGGTGACGGGGCCCGTCTTGACGTGGGGCTTGTCGTCGGCGGTGGCCGATGAGTCCGAGTCGCCGGTGAAGAGGGCGTAGGCGCTGACCCCGGCGCCGAGCACCACGACGGCGACCACGCCGCCGATCACGGCCGCGTTCGCCTTCTTGCGCTCGGGTCGTCTGCCTCTGCTGCCCACCGGTCCTCCGTCGTTGCCTGTCTGCTCGGTCCACGGGGTTCCTCGCGGACGGCCCAGACTAAGGCGTCCGGGTGAACCCTCCCGAGGCGGCTCAGCTACCCGCCCGTAGCACCGCCGCCACGATGGGGCCCGCGGCGTCGCCGCCGTGGCCGCCCTCCTCGGTGACCGCGGCCGCCGCGACGTCCCCGCGGTAGCCGGTGAACCAGCTGTTCGACTTGGTCTGGCCGGTGACCTCCGCCGAGCCGGTCTTGGCGCCGATGTCGGGGCCGAGACCGCTCATGACCTGCGCGGCGGTGCCGATCGTGGCGGTGCGGTACATCATCTGCCGCAGCTGCGCGGAGGTGTTGGGCGCGAGGCCGCGGGCGGTGGCGAGTTCCCGGTCGTCGAGGGAGCGCGGCACGATCACCGGCTGCCGGAAGACGCCCGTCTTCGCGGTCGCCGTGACGGACGCCATGTTCAGCGGGTTCATCTGGATCTGGCCCTGTCCGATGGCGTTGGCCGCGCGGTCGGGGCCGCCGGACGGCGGGATCTTGCCGTCGGCCGACGCGATGCCGGTCTTCCAGTTGTCCTGGCCGAGACCGAAACGGTCCTGCGCCTCGCGCGTCAACGACTCGTCCGTCAGCGGCTTCTCGTCGATGAGCTTCACGAACGCGGTGTTGCAGGACCGGGCGAAGCTGTCCGCGAGGTTCGCGCCCTCGTTGGCCTTCATGCCCGGCAGGTTGTGGAAGGTCTGGCTCTGCCAGGTCGCGGTGTCCGGGCAGGGCGCCGGGCTGCCGACCGAGGCGACACCGTTGTCGATGAGCATCGCCGCGGTGATGACCTTCATCGTGGAGCCGGGGGCCTGCTCGCCCTGGAAGGCGGCGTTGAAGCCGTCCTGGCGATGGTTGGCGACCGCGAGGACCTGGCCCGTGCTCGGCTGCACGGCCACCACGGACGACTCGGCGAAGCTCTTCACGGCCCGCTCGGCCGCCGCCTGCGCGGTGGCGCTGAGCGTCGTGTGCAGCTCGCCGGCCTTGCCCTTCACCAGCGTGAGCAGCGTCTTGGTGCCGGCGTCCTCGTTCTCGCGCTGGATGTACGTCTCCACCCCCGCGCGGCCGCCGGCCGTGTCGCCGTACTTCTCGCGCAGCTGGTCCAGGATCGGCCCGAGCGAGGGGTACTTCTCCTTCGTCAGGACGTGACCCGAGCGGTCCACGGCCTCGATGGGCGGCGCGGAGGCCTCGCCCGTGACGAGTGTGTCGCCCCTGCGCAGGTCCGGATGCACGACGGCCGCCTGCCAGTCGACCAGTGCGCGGCCGGTGTTGAGGCCCCGTACGACGGTGAGCGAGGAGTCGTAGGCGAGGGTCTTCTTCTTCCCCTTGTACGACACCGTGGCCTTCACCTTGAACGGCACCTCGGCCCCCGAGGGTGCCCCCGCCGTCAGCGTGGTGTGCGTGATGTGCGCGTCGTCGTGCCAGCCGGTCAGCGCCGAGAGCGCCGACTCCGCGTTGTTCGTGTACGCCGACGCGGAGTCCGGGTCGGACTTCGCCCACGCCGCGAGGAACTTCCGCGACACGTCCTTGACCTCGTCCGCCGTCGGCGGCCCGGTCCTGCGGGGCGAGGGTGCCCCCGCCGTACTCGATCCGCCCGACCCGGTCACGGCCGTGACCACGTTGTACGCGCCGTATCCCGCGCCCCCGACCATGATGGCGAACACCCCGCCGATCACAGCCGCCTTGGCCCCCTTGCGCATGCTGCGTCCCCTCCCCAGGTTCCGGTGGGGAACTCTAGGCGGCGGCCGTGCCCGGTGTGGCGAGAGTGCGCAGATGTTGTCCGAACTTGTCCGAACGGAGACTGCTGACGAGGGGTCGGGACGTCCGAGGTCAGACCCAGGAGTCCAGCCACATCCGGGACTGCCAGGAGCTGAAGGGGATCGCCTGCCCGGTATAGATCGGCCAGAAGTAGACGAAATTCCACACGATCAGCAGGACGAGCACGCCCGCGCCCGCCGCGCCCACGATTCTGCGCCGCTCCCCTGACCCCGGCGGCCCGAGGATCGCGCCGACCAGCATCGCGACACCGAGGCACAGGAAGGGCACGAAAACGACCGCGTAGAAGAAGAAGATCGTGCGTTCCTGGTAGTTGAACCAGGGCAGATAGCCCGCGGCGACGGCGCACGCGATGGCGCCCGCCCGCCAGTCGCGGCGGAAGAACCAGCGCCACAGCAGATAGAGCACGGCGAACGCCGCCGCCCACCACAGGAGCGGGGTGCCGAGCGCGAGGACCTCGCGGGCGCACTTGTCGCCGGCGCCGGCCGGGCAGCCGTCCTTGCCGGGCAGCGGGGACTCGTAGAAGTACGAGACCGGCCTGCCGTCGACGAGCCAGCTCCACGGGTTCGACTGGTAGATGTGCGGGGAGCTGAGCCCGACGTTGAACTTGTAGACCTCGTGCTCGTAGTGCCACAGGCTGCGCACCCAGTCGGGGAACAGCCAGGTCCAGGAGCCGCCCCGGCCGTCGGTCGCCGCCCAGTTGCGGAAGTAGCCGCCGGTCCCGTCGGCAGGAGAAAGGATCCAGCCGAGCCAGGACAGGACGTACGTGGCGACCGCGACCGGCACCGTCGACAGGAACGCCCAGCCGAGGTCCCGCTTGAGCACGGTGACGTAGGGCCGGCCGGCCCCGGCGACGCGGCGCGCGCCGACGTCCCACAGGACCGTGAGCACGCCGAACGCGGCCAGATAGATGAAGCCGTTCCACTTCGTGCCCGCGGCGAGCCCCAGGCACAGACCGGCGAGCAGCCGCCACGGGCGCCAGCCCAGACGCAGCGTCTCGGCGATGTGCACGTCGGGGCGCGGCACGCCATCCTCGTCCCTCGGGAGGGCGGCGGCCAGCTTCCCGCGCGCCTTGTCGCGGTCCACGACCAGGCAGCCGAACGCGGCGACGACGAAGAACACGAGGACCGAGTCGAGCAGCGCCGTGCGGCTCATCACGAACGCGAGGCCGTCCACGGCGAGCAGCAGACCGGCCAGACAGCCGAGGAACGTCGAGCGGAACAGCCGCCGCCCGATGCGGCACACGAGGAGCACGCACAGCGTGCCGAGCACCGCGGTCATGAACCGCCAGCCGAACGGATCGAAACCGAACAGCCACTCACCGATCCCGATGACGTACTTGCCGACGGGCGGATGCACGACGTAAGCGGCGTCGTGCGGGAGCGGCACATGGCCGCCGGTCTTCAGGATCAGGTCGTTGGCGTTCTTGTCCCAGTTGACCTCGAAGCCGCGGTGGATCAGCGCCCACGCGTCCTTCGCGTAGTACGTCTCGTCGAATATCACGGCCTTGGGGCTGCCGAGATGCCAGAACCGCATCAGGCCCGCGATCAGCGTCACGAGCAGCGGACCGAGCCAGCCCGACCAGCGGGTCAGGCCCCGCGCGAGGCCGTCGGAGAGACCGAGGGCCGCCCACAGCCGCGACGACGGCGGCGCGTACGGCGGCACGAGCCGCGTGCCCACGTCGCCCCTCGGCCGCGCCACGTGACCGAACCGCCGCAGTCGGCGCTCCCACGTCGACGGCTGCCGCGCTCCGCCGGGGTTCTGGCCCGGCGGGGCGCTGGTCGAGGGCGAGTGCGGCGAGGACGCAGTACTGGTCACCGCGCCATCGTAGGGAACGTCACTGTGCGAGTCCCGTGTGCGGCCCCGCCGAGTCGGCCGGCCCCGGGGCGGGACGTGTCGGCCCGCCCCGCCCCTGCGAGGATGGATCCGTGACATCAAGCCCAGATTCCCCCGGAACGCTCGTGCTCGCGGGCACGCCCATCGGAGACGTGTCGGACGCGCCGCCCCGGCTCAGCAAGGAGCTGGCCGACGCCGACGTCATCGCCGCCGAGGACACCCGCAGGCTGCGGCGCCTGACGCAGGCGCTCGGGGTGACCCCGGGCGGGCGCGTCGTGTCGTACTTCGAGGGGAACGAGTCCGCCCGCACGCCCGAGCTGGTCGAGGCGCTCGCGGGCGGGGCCCGGGTGCTGCTCGTGACCGACGCGGGGATGCCGTCCGTGTCCGACCCCGGCTACCGGCTCGTCGCGGCGGCCGTCGAGCGGGACATCAAGGTCACCGCCGTGCCGGGGCCGTCCGCCGTGCTGACCGCGCTCGCGCTGTCCGGGCTGCCCGTCGACCGTTTCTGCTTCGAGGGCTTCCTGCCCCGCAAGGCCGGCGAGCGCATGGGACGGCTGCGGGAGGTGGCGGAGGAACGCCGCACCCTCGTCTATTTCGAGGCCCCGCACCGCCTCGACGACACTCTCGCCGCGATGGCGGAGGCATTCGGCGCCGAACGCCGAGCGGCCGTGTGCCGCGAGCTCACCAAGACGTACGAGGAAGTGAAGCGGGGCCCGCTCGGGGAACTCGCGAAATGGGCCGCGGAAGGCGTACGCGGCGAAATCACCGTCGTCGTGGAGGGCGCCCCGGAAAAGGGAGCGGAGTCACTCGACGCCTCCGAGCTGGTACGCAGGGTGCAGGTGCGCGAGGAGGCGGGGGAGCGGCGAAAGGAAGCCATCGCCGCCGTGGCCGCCGAGGCCGGGCTACCCAAGCGTGAGGTCTTCGATGCGGTGGTCGCGGCAAAGAATGCCGCTCGGGGCGCCCCATCGGAGGGCAAAGGACTATCGTGAAAGGCAAAGCGCAGGCCGCGCATCGGGCCGCTTCCGATAAGGAAAGGCCAAATCGGATCCAATAGTCGACAGGCCTGATGCGATCGCGCCGGGAGAAGCGTCCACTGGTTGAAGGGACGCACCCGTCCCACGCTTCAGGGCGGATGTAATGCCCCGCCCCGAAGTGCCTTGTCCAGAGGACAAGAGGAGCAGGCATGAGTGAGTTCGCAGGCGCCGTACCGACCCCGGCCGATGCTGCAGCACCCCAGATACCGAACCGGAGCGCGGCCACAGCCATCGCCCACGAGTCGTACGCCTTCGCCTGCATGCGGTGCGGTCATGGCTGGGAACAGAGTTTCGAGATCGAGCACCACATCGACGGCGACGGCGCGGAATTCGTGATGTACGTGGCGGGCGGCGAGCGTGTCCCGTCGCCGCTGACCCGGCCCACGTGCCTCAACTGCGGCGGCCATGTCGTACGGATCATGAGGGCGGGGAGGGTCTCGTCGATCCGCGGCGTGATGCAACGCGAGGGGATCATGCCGGCGGACGAGGGCGAGGGCGACGAGCACCCCGCGAAGGAACACCACTGGCACTTCTCCGACCTGCTGCATCCCTTCCAGAACCGCAAGACCGACTGATCGCCGGCTGATCACCCACCGAACCCGCGAGCGGACCCCGACGACCCCACCGACCCCGGCTTCGTAGGATCGGGGCATGAGTTCTGACCGTTCGAAGGACGTCACCCCGCCGCCGCTGCCCGCGCCCCTCGCGGTGCCGGTCGCCGACTCGCACACCCACCTCGACATGCAGTCGGGCACGGTGGAGGAGGGCCTCGCCAAGGCCGCGTCGGTGGGTGTGACGACCGTCGTCCAGGTCGGTTGCGACGTGAACGGTTCCCGCTGGGCCGCCGACACCGCGGCCGCCCACCCGAGCGTGCACGCCACCGTCGCGCTGCACCCGAACGAAGCGCCCCGCATCGTCCTGGGTGACCCCGACGGCTGGTCGCGCCAGGGCGAGCGCCCGGCCGGCGGTGACGCGGCCCTCGACGAGGCGCTCGCGGAGATCGACCGGCTCGCGGCCCTCCCGCACGTGAAGGGCGTCGGCGAGACCGGACTCGACCACTTCCGTACGGGACCTGAAGGCATCGCCGCGCAGGAGCACTCCTTCCGTGCCCACATCGAGATCGCCAAGCGGCACGGAAAGGCGCTCGTGATTCACGATCGTGACGCCCACGACGACGTGCTGCGCATCCTCAAGGAGGAGGGCGCCCCCGAGCGCACCGTCTTCCACTGCTACTCCGGAGATGCCGAAATGGCCCGGATCTGCGCCGAGAACGGCTACTTCATGTCGTTCGCCGGGAACGTCACGTTCAAGAACGCGCAGCCCCTGCGCGACGCACTCGCGGCCGCCCCGCGCGAGCTCGTCCTGGTCGAGACCGACGCGCCCTTCCTGACCCCCGCGCCCTACCGCGGACGGCCTAACGCCCCTTACCTCATTCCGGTCACGCTGCGCGCGATGGCCGCGGTCAAGGGCCTCGACGAGGACACCCTCGCGGCGGCCGTCTCCGTCAACACGGCCCGCGCCTTCGGTTACTGACCGGCGGCGCCCCCGGGGTGACGCCGGGAAAGGAAAGCCGGGAACGGGCCGCGACACAGCGTAGCCGTGCTGCTTTGGAGAGTGACGATCGCTCCGCTAGGTTCTCCTCGCCGATCCGGACCCAGGAGCGTCGTCGTGAGCAATTCGCCGTACGGGACGTATGAGCCGCAGGAAACGCTCGTCGCGCTCGAGCCACACGAACCACCGCCCGGCCCGCACCCGCACGCGGACACCTACCTCCCCGGCTACGAGTCGATGGAGACCCAGCCCGCCTGGCCCGTGCCCGAAGCGCTGCTGCCACGGCCGTCCGCACCGGCCGAGGACCCCGCCCCGCGGACCGCGGGGCGCGCCGAGGCCCGCAGGGCGGCCCGGCGCAGGAAACGGCCCGAACGGCCCGATGCGCTCAGACGCCTGCTGCCGCAGGCCCTCGTCGTCGCGTTCCTCGCCGGGGGCACCACCGCCTTCGTCGCCGCCGACAAGGCGATCCAGCTCAGCGTCGACGGCAGGCCGCGCACCGTGCACACCTTCGCGGACGACGTCAGCGAGCTGCTCGCCGACGAGGGCGTCGACGTCGGCCCGCACGATGTCGTCGCGCCCGCCCCCGGGACCGCCCTGTCCAGCGGCGACGAGGTCGCCGTGCGCTACGGCAGGCTCGTCCACCTCACCCTCGACGGCGAGCGCCGCAGCGTGTGGACCACCGCGGGCACCGTCGACGGCGCCCTGCACCAGCTCGGCGTCCGTGCCGAGGGCGCCTACGTCTCCACGTCCCGCTCGCGCCGCATCGCCCACGACGGCCTCGCTCTCGACATCCGCACCGAACGCAGCGTCACGGTCATGGCCGACGGCCGCGAGCGCACCATCCGCACCAACGCCCCCACCGTCCGGGACGTCGTCGACGAGGCGGGCGTCTCGCTGCACGGCCAGGACACCACGTCCGTGCCGCAGGACAGCTTCCCGCGCGACGGACAGACGATCACCGTCATGCGCATCAAGGGCAGCAGGGAGGTGCGCGAGGAAGTCATCGCGTACAAGGTGGAGCGCACCCAGGACCCCACCCTGTTCCGCGGCACCGAGGTCGTCGAACGGGCGGGCCGCCCGGGTGCCCGGCGCGTCACCTACGCCCTGCGCACCGTCAACGGCGTCAGGCAGAAGCCGCGTCGCCTGAGCGACGAGGTCGTGCGCGAGCCCCGCAGCCGGCTCGTGAAGGTCGGCATCAAGCCCCCGCCGTCCTCCGTCGCCGGCGCCGACGGCCTGCACTGGAGCGCACTCGCCCGGTGCGAGTCCGGCGGGCGGCCCGGCGCGACCGACGCCACCGGCACCTACGGCGGCCTCTACCAGTTCGACGTCCAGACCTGGCGCAGCCTGGGCGGCGGAGGCCGGCCCCAGGACGCGTCCGCCTCCGAGCAGACGTACCGGGCGAAGAAGCTGTACGTGCGGCGCGGCACGAGCCCGTGGCCGCACTGCGGTGGCCGCCTGCACGGCTAGCCGGGGCGGTGCGGGGGCCCGCGGTCCGGTACGGGACTCGGCCGCGGCGCCCCGTACCCTGAGACCGTGAGCACCACTGACCCCCAGGGCCCCCTGCTTGGCCCCGCCGACATCCGCGAACTGGCGGCAGCCCTGGGCGTGCGGCCCACGAAACAGCGCGGCCAGAACTTCGTCATCGACGCCAACACGGTCCGCCGCATCGTCCGCACCGCGCAGGTCACCCCCGAGGACAACGTCGTCGAGGTCGGCCCCGGCCTCGGCTCGCTGACCCTGGCGCTCCTGGAGGCGGCGGCCCATGTCACCGCCGTCGAGATCGACGACGTGCTCGCCGCCGCGCTGCCCGCGACGATCGAGGCCCGCCTCCCGCAGAAGAAGGACGCCTTCGCGCTCGTCCACTCCGACGCGATGCACGTACGCGAACTGCCGGGCCCCGCGCCCACGGCGCTCGTCGCGAACCTGCCCTACAACGTCGCCGTGCCGGTCCTGCTCCACATGCTCGACACGTTCCCCACCATCGAACGCACGCTCGTCATGGTGCAGGCCGAGGTCGCCGACCGCCTCGCGGCCGCCCCCGGCTCGAAGGTCTACGGCGTCCCGTCGGTCAAGGCCAACTGGTACGCGGACGTGAAGCGCGCCGGCTCCATCGGCCGGAACGTCTTCTGGCCCGCGCCGAACGTCGACAGCGGTCTCGTGGCTCTGGTCCGGCGCACCGAGCCGGTGGCGACGACCGCCTCCAAGCGCGAGGTCTTCGCCGTGGTCGACGCGGCCTTCGCCCAGCGCCGCAAGACGCTGCGCGCCGCCCTGTCCGGCTGGGCGGGATCGGCCGCCGCCGCCGAGGCCGCCCTGGTCGCGGCCGGTGTCTCCCCGCAGGCACGCGGCGAGGCCATCACGGTCGAGGAGTTCGCACGGATCGCGGAGAACAAGCAGTGAGCGTGACGGTACGGGTCCCCGCCAAGGTCAACGTCCAGCTCGCGGTGGGCGCCGCCCGCCCCGACGGATTCCACGACCTCGCCAACGTCTTCCTCGCCGTCGGCCTCCACGACGAGGTCACGGCGACGGCCGCCGACGAGCTGACCCTCACCTGCGAGGGCCCCGGCGCGGACCAGGTCCCCCTGGACCGCACCAACCTCGCGGCCCGCGCCGCGATCGCGCTGGGCGAGCGGTACGGGATCGAGCCCCGTGTCCACCTCCACATCGACAAGGACATCCCCGTCGCCGGCGGCATGGCGGGTGGCTCGGCGGACGCCGCCGGCGCCCTCGTGGCCTGCGACGCGCTGTGGGGAACCGGCGCCACCCGCGACGAACTCCTCGACATCTGCGCCGAGTTGGGCAGCGATGTGCCGTTCAGCCTGGTCGGCGGGGCGGCGCTCGGCACCGGCCGCGGCGAGAAGCTTCAGCTCCTGGACGTGGGCGGCGAGTTCTCGTGGGTGTTCGCCGCCGCCGACGGAGGGCTGTCGACGCCCGCCGTGTACGGCGAGTTCGACCGCCTCGCGCAGGGGCGCGCGATCCCCGAGCCGGAGGCCTCGCCCGCCCTGCTCTACGCGCTGTGCCGCGGTGACGCGAGCGCGCTGGCCGCGACGCTCACGAACGACCTCCAGCCTGCCGCGCTCTCCCTGTTCCCCGCGCTGAAGGGCACGCTCGACGCGGGCACGGCGGCGGGCGCCCTCGCGGGCCTGGTCTCCGGCTCGGGCCCGACCACGGCGTTCCTCTGCGCGGACGAGAGGTCGGCGCGGGCGGTCGCCGCCGCCCTCACGGCGTCCGGCACCTGCCGCTCCGTCCGGGTCACGACGTCCCCGGCCCCGGGCGCCACGGTCGTCCAGCGCTGACACGGCCGGACGTACTCACGGGTGACTGAGTACGTCCGCGCTGTCGGCCACCGCGGGACCCGCGGCACCGTGGCCCCCATGACCACCGACACCACGAGCGCCCGATCCCGGCGCCGCAGACGCCGTATCGGCCGCGGGCAGGTCCTCGTACCGCTCGGCGCGATCGCCCTCGTCGGGCTGCACTCCGCGCTCGCCACCCGCGGCCACCTCCTGCCCCCGCCCGCCGGTGGCGGCTGGCAGGGCAGGGTGGCGCGGCCGCGCGAGGTCGCCGCCGTGCTCGGTCGGGCGGGGGCGCGTCCCCGCGGCCGTGCCGCTCGACGGCGCGCCCCACGAAGGCCCTGGAACGCGGCCGTCGCGCGATCCCTCCCCGGCTCCCCGCCCGTATCCGCCGTCGCGGCGAAGGCGCAGACGGTCGAACCCCTCGCGGCGACTACGCTGGAAGACTGATCCATCCCCTTGTCAGGAGCGAAATGGCAGTCAACCTGGTCAATGTCGAGGCAGTCAGCAAGGTGTACGGCACCCGTGCCCTGCTCGACGGCGTATCGCTCGGCGTGTCCGAGGGGGACAGGATCGGTGTCGTCGGGCGCAACGGCGACGGCAAGACCACCCTCATCCGGATGCTCGCCAAGCTGGAGGACGCCGACACCGGCCGCGTCACCCACAGCGGCGGCCTGCGCCTCGGCGTCCTCACGCAGCACGACTCCCTCGACCCCGAGGCGACCGTCCGGCACGAGGTCATCGGCGACCTCGCCGACCACGAGTGGGCGGGCAACGCCAAGATCCGTGACGTGCTCACCGGGCTGTTCGGCGGACTCGACCTGCCCGGCTTCCCGCAGGGCCTCGACACGGTCATCGCGCCGTTGTCCGGCGGCGAGCGCCGCCGCATCGCCCTCGCGAAGCTCCTCATCGGCGAGCCCGACCTGATCGTCCTCGACGAGCCCACCAACCACCTCGACGTCGAGGGCATCTCCTGGCTGGCGAGCCACCTCCAGGCCCGCCGCTCCGCCCTCGTCTGCGTGACCCACGACCGCTGGTTCCTCGACCAGGTCTGCACCCGCATGTGGGACGTGCAGAAGGGCGACGTCTTCGAGTACGAGGGCGGCTACAGCGACTACGTCTTCGCGCGCGCCGAGCGCGAGCGCATCGCGGCGACCGAGGAGGCCAAGCGGCAGAACCTGATGCGCAAGGAGCTCGCCTGGCTGCGCCGCGGCGCCCCGGCCCGCACCTCCAAGCCCCGCTACCGCATCGAGGCCGCCAACGAGCTCATCGCCGACGTGCCGGAGCCGCGCGACAAGAGCGAGCTGATGAAGTTCGCCAGCTCCCGGCTCGGCAAGACGGTCTTCGACCTCGAGGACGTCACCGTGCAGGCCGGGCCCAAGGTGCTCCTCAAGCACCTGACCTGGCAGCTCGGCCCCGGCGACCGCATCGGCCTCGTCGGTGTGAACGGCGCGGGCAAGACCTCCCTGCTGCGCGCCATGGCGCAGGCCGCCCGCACCGACGGCGAGGAGCAGCCCGCGGCGGGCCGCGTCGCCGTCGGCAAGACCGTGAAGCTCGCCTACCTCTCCCAGGAGGTCGCCGAGCTCAACCCCGACCTGCGCGTCCTCCAGGCCGTGCAGCAGGTCCGTGACCGCGTCGACCTCGGCAAGGGCCGCGAGATGACCGCGGGCCAGCTCTGCGAGACGTTCGGCTTCAACAAGGAGAAGCAGTGGACGCCCGTCGGTGACCTGTCCGGCGGTGAACGCCGTCGCCTCCAGCTTCTGCGCCTCCTCATGGACGAGCCGAACGTCCTCTTCCTCGACGAGCCGACGAACGACCTCGACATCGAGACCCTCACGCAGCTGGAGGACCTCCTCGACGGCTGGCCCGGCTCCATGGTCGTGATCTCCCACGACCGGTTCTTCATCGAGCGCACCACGGACCGGGTGTTCGCGCTGCTCGGCGACGCCACGTTGCGGATGCTGCCGCGTGGCATCGACGAGTACCTGGAGCGCCGCCGTCGCATGGAGGAGGCCGTCGCCGCCTCGATGACGGCCGCCGCCCCGGCCCCCGCCGCGGGCACGCCGCACAAGACGGTGTCCGCCGCGGACGCCCGCGCCGCGAAGAAGGAACTCCAGAAGATCGAGCGGCAGATGGACAAGATCTCCGAGAAGGAGACCAAGCTGCACGCGCAGATCGCCGACAACGCGACGGACTTCGCGAAGGTGGCCGAGCTGGACAGCGAGCTGCGCGAACTGATCGGCGAGCGCGAGGAGTTGGAGATGCGCTGGCTCGAACTCGCGGAGGACGCGTGAAGCTCCCGTAACAGACCCATCACGGGCCGGTGCTCCCTTGGGAACAGGGGAGCGACCGGCCCGATGTGCCACTGCACTGGGTGATAGAAAGGGCACTCTGGGAATTGCCTGAGAACGACCAGAGAACGTCCTGAAATCGACCAGGCGAGCAGACACATCAGTGAAGACGGGGGGAGCGCTGATGACTCAGCCGCCCAATCAGCCGCCGCAAGGCGGCTTCGGAGCACCACAGGACCCGCAGCAGCCGCCACCGCAGACGCCGCCGGCTCAGCCGCAGCAGCCTCCGGCCCAGCCGCCGCAGACGCCGCCGGCCCCGCAGCCCGGATACGGCTACCCGCAGCAGTCGGGCCCGTACGGCCGGCCCCCGCAGGGCGGCCCCTACGGTCAGCCGCAGCAGCCGGGTCCCTACGGCCAGCCGCAGCAGCAGCCGGGACCCTACGGTCAGCCTCCGCAGCAGCCCGGCCCGTACGGCGCGCAGCAGCCCGGCCCCTACGGACAGCAGCCCCAGTACGGCTACCCGCAGCAGCAGCCCCCGTTCCCCGGTGGCCCCGCGGCCCCGGGCGGCGGCAAGAACCCCTTCAAGGGCCGGACGGGGATCATCGTGGCCGCCGCGGTGGCCGTCGTCGTGATCGCCGGCGGCGTGGTGTGGGCGGTCGTGGGCGGCGGTGACGACAAGAAGAAGGATCCCGTCGCCGACAAGAGCCAGGACCCCAAGCCCACCGGCACCGCGCCGGTCGACCCGGGTGACGGCTCCGGTGACGGACGCGACGGCAAGGAGGACCTCAACGCGGGCCGCCAGGCCGGTGAGTCGAAGGTCCTCTGGTACAAGACGGCGCCCAAGGCCCCCGGCGACGGCGCGGACGCGCCCGGCATGTGGGTCACCGACACGCTCGCCGCGAAGGCGGTCTACAACGAGCTCGTCGCGTACAACATTGCGGACGGCAAGCCGAGTTGGCCGACGATCAAGCTGCCGCAGAAGATCTGCGGTGCCAGCGTGCAGAAGTCGGACGACGACAAGGTCGCCCTCGCGTACATGAGCGGTGTCACCGACCGGGCCAAGTGCAACCAGGTCCAGCAGATCGACCTGAAGACCGGCAAGAAGGACTGGGAGAAGAAGATCCCCGAGGGGGACCTCTTCGACGGCACCGGTACCGGCGTCGAACTCACGTACGCGGGCAGCACGTTGATGGTCGGCCGCCAGATGTCCGGCCTCGGCCTGAGCGTCAGCGACGGCAAGCAGCTCTTCGAGAAGAAGAAGTACGGCGCGGCCTGTTTCCCCGGCGCGTTCGCCGGCGGCGAGCGCCTCCTTGCCGTCTCCTCCTGCGGTGCTTCCACGGACAAGGAGCACGACGAGGTCCAGGAGCTGGACCCGGCGACGGGCAAGGCGAAGTGGACCAAGCCGTTCCCCAAGGGCTGGAAGGTCGCCCGCGCCTACTCGCTCTCGCCGGTCGTCCTCTACCTCACCAACGAGGACAAGAAGCAGTGGAACATCACCACGCTGAAGAACGGCAGCAGCGCGGTGCGTTCCGAGGTCTCGGTCGACGAGGACTTCGCCCCCGAGTGCGGCTGGGCGATCCTCGACCGTGACCTCCAGGGCTGCACGGGCGTCGCGGCGGACACCAACACCCTGTACCTGCCGACCAAGGCCACCAGCGGCACCGCCAACGAGGTCGTCGCGATCAGCCTGGAGACCGGCAAGGAGCGCTGGCGCGTGAAGTCGCCGGTGGCGCAGAACATGCTGCCGCTGAAGACCGAGAGCGGCGCGGTGATCGCCTACGTCAACGCCTCGTACGACGCCGGAGGCCGGGTCGTGTCGATCGCGACGGCGGGCTCGCACACGCCGAAGACCCTGCTGCAGAACCCGGCGGGAACCGCGCAGATCGAGAACGGCTTCTACTCCAAGGCGATCGACTACGTCGACGGGCGCTTCTACATCTCCACGACGCGCCTGTCCGGCACCGCCAAGGGCGAGGAGAAACTGATGCTGGCCTACGGCAAGTGACCGCCGCAGCCCAGTGACCGCCCACCGCACCGCCGCCCGCTCCTTCTCCCCGTCACCCGAGGTACAGACGTCATGACGCAGCCGCCCCAGCCGCCCAACGAGCCGCCGCAGGGCCCGCCGCCGGTGGGCTTCGGCAAGCCGCAGGACCCGCCGCCCGGAGGGTTCGGAGCCCCGCAGGACCCGCCGCCCGGAGGCTTCGGCGCGCCCACGCCGCCGCCTCCGCCCGCGCAGCAGCCCGGCTACGGCTACCCGCAGGCGCCCCAGACGCCGCCCCCGGCACAGCCGCCGACGCCGCCGCAGGGCCAGCCCGGGGGCTACGGCCACCCGCAGCCCCCGGCCCCCAACTACGGCTACCCGCAGGCCCCCCACGGCCAGCCGCCGACGCCCCCGCAGGGCTACGGCTACCCGGGCCAGCAGCCGCCGCAGTACGGCGCCTACCCGCCGCCGGTCACCACGCCCATGCAGGCGGCGGGCGGCGGCGCCGGCAAGAAGATCAGCTCCCAGATGATGATCATCATCGGCGCTGTCGTCGCGGTCGCCCTGATCATCGGCGGCGGCGTCTGGTACTCGGCGTCGTCCGGTGACGACAAGACCGACACCAGCACCGCGGGCACGACCGGCGGCACCGGTGGCAAGGACGGCGGCGGGGACAAGGGCGGCTCCGGTGGCACCACCACCGGCGGCGAGAGCAAGGAGAAGGTCCCGGGGAACACCAGCTCCCAGGTCCTCTTCCAGCTGCCCCAGCACGAGGTGCCCAAGGACGAGGTGTTCAGCACCAAGGGCTCCTGGCTCACGGACACGACGTACGCCAAGGCGGGCGTGGGCGAGATCAACGGCTACGCCGCGGACACCGGCAAGAAGTCCTGGACGCTCCCGCTGTCCGGCCAGACGTGCGGCGGCGCGCCCGAGGTCACCCAGGACGGCCTGAGCGCGGTCATCAGCGAGGCGGCCCCGCGCAAGCCCAAGGACTACGAGTACCAGCCGTGCACCAAGATCACGGTCTTCAACGTCGACACGGGCAAGAAGCTGTGGACGAAGAGCGTCGGCAGCGGCGGGCGTGACATCCCGTTCAAGGAACTGTCGATCACCGGCTCCACGCTGGCGGTCGGCGGCGGCTACGACGGCGGCGCGGCCTTCGACATCAAGTCGGGCAAGATCCTGTGGCAGCCGCAGACCGGTTCCTGCGAGGACGTCGGCTACCGCGGCGGCGAGCAGCTGGTCGCCGTGCGCAAGTGCGGTGACTACGGCGACGAGAAGCACCAGGTGCAGCTCCTCGACCCGGCCACGGGCAAGCCGAAGTGGACCTACAAGATCCCGGCCGACGTGAACGTCATCTCCATCGTCTCCACCAAGCCGGTCACCTTCGTGATCGCCACCGGTGAGGAGGTCGAGATGTCGGACCTGTTCTCCCTCGACGACACCGGCCAGCTGCGCGCCAAGGTCTCGCTGGAGAAGGACCGGTACGACTTCGACTGCGAGGTCGGCGAGATGCACGGCTGCCGTGGCATCACGGTCGGCAACGACCGCGTCTACATGCCGACCCGCGAGCACGACGGCGGCGGCACGTCCGGCCAGACCAACGAGATCGTCTCGTACTCCCTGGCGAACGGCCGGCTCACCGGCGACCGCGTCGACGGCGGTGAGTACACGCTCTTCCCGGTCCGCATGGACGGCGGGAACATCCTGGCGTACAAGGACGGCCCCTACGACAAGGGTGCCGAGATCGTCACGATCGACCCGAAGACGCTGAAGCAGAAGACGCTCCTGGTCACTCCGGCGACGGAGACCGTGACCAGCGTCATCAGCAGCATGACCCCCACCCAGTCCGAACTGCTCTACACCAACGGCAGGCTGGCCATGGGCAAGGAACTGATCTCCAAGCCGTACTCGGCGGACGAGAAGGAGTACGAGGCCGTGGTCTTCGCGGCGAAGTGACGCCTGGGCCGCTCACCGCGGCCGCGCGACGGCCCCGCACCCGGACAGGGTGCGGGGCCGTCGGCATGTGCGCCGCCCGCCGGGAGATCCGGCATTGCGGGTCACTTCTCACCAGTAGGGGAAGCGCAACGCCGAACGAGCGTGTAGCTTCCGGGAGATGGAGGAGGTCGGGGAGTCGGGGGGCTTTCCGCACCGAGGGGGTTCTGGGGGTCCCACGGGATCCCGGGGTATGTGGGGGGTTGCTCTATGGGTGTGCGGCTCATGGTGGTCGACGACCATCGACTGCTCGCCGAGGCGCTCGCCTCGGCTCTCAAGCTGCGCGGGCACCGGGTGCTCGCGGCGGCGGCGCCCGCCGCGGGAGCGGCCGAGCTGGTGATCTCGCGGGCGCCCGAGGTCTGTCTCATCGGCACGGCGACGCCCGCGGAGCCGGGCATCTTCGACCCGATCGTGCGCATCAAGCGGGAGCGTCCGCAGGTGGCGGTGGTCGTCCTCGGGCCCGTGCCGTCACCGCGCGGGATCGCGGCGGCGTTCGCGGCCGGCGCCTCCGGCTACGTACGGCACGACGAGCGGATCGAGGGGGTCGAGCGCGCCCTGATGAAGGCGCGGGCGGGAGAGGCGGCCGTGGCGCCGCAGCTGCTGCAAGGGGCCTTCAGCGAGCTGCTCAATCCGGCCGCGCAGCCCGACGACGAGGGGCAGCGGCTCCTGCAGATGCTGACGCCGCGTGAGGTCGAGGTCCTGGTGCGGGTCGCTGACGGCGAGGACACCCGGCTGATCGCGGCCGGCATGGGCATCGCCTCGAGCACGGCCCGTACGCATGTGCAGCGGGTCCTGATGAAGCTGGGGGTCGGCTCGCGGCTGGAGGCGGCGGCTCTGGCCGCGCGCACGGGGCTCCTCGACCGGGCGGGGCCGGTGCGGGTGACGAGCCGGCCCGGCCACCCCGACATGCCGCAGGGGCCGGAGCCACCTGTGCGGTGAACTCCGGCCCCTGGCGTACTGGTTACTCGGCGGCGTCGGGCGTCGGCGGGGCCGTCGGCCGCAGCTTCAGCCACACCAGGAAGAACAGCCCGAGGGCGAGCATGCCGAGGCCCGTCCACAGGTTGATGTTGATGTTCTCGGCCTTCTTCAGGTCCGCGTCGGACGCCGTGATGCCGGCGATCGTGACGATGACCCCGTAGACCGCGAACAGGCCGCCGATGATGCGCCGGATGTCGAAGAGCCGCGCCGCGGTCGCGGACTTGCGCTCCAACTCGGTGACTTCGTCGTGGAGTTCAGACATGGTTGATCGCGCCTCCGATCAGAGGGAGAAGGGGACGTAGCACAGTGCGGCGAGGACGATCGCGCCCCAGCCGAGCAGTGCGGGCTTGCGGTACCAGGCGTCGTCGCCCTCGGCGGGCGGCTCCTCCAGGCCGGGCGCCGTCGTCCCGTACACGAGGCCGGCGAGTTCGGCCTCCGGCTTGGGCGCGGTGAACAGGGTGACGACGACCATGACGACCGCACCGGCGACGAAGCCGACGATCGCGGACACGAAGTTGGCGCCCTGGTCGGTCGGGATGTCGATGACGCCCTGCTTGTAGATCCAGAAGTAGTTGACCATCGCGGCGGTGGTGCCCGCGAGCAGGCCCCACACGCCGGACTTCACCGAGGCGCGCTTCCAGAACATGCCGATGATGAAGACGACGAACATCGGGACGTTGAAGAAGGAGAACAGCGTCTGGAGGTAGCCCATGATGTTCGAGAACGACGAGGCGATGAACGCCGTGCCGATCGACGCGAGGACACCGATGGCCGTGATGAGGCGGCCGAACTTCAGGTAGTACGCGTCGGGCTTGCCGGTCTTCACGTACTTGGCCCAGATGTCGTACGTGAACACGGTGTTGAAGGACGACACGTTGGCCGCCATGCCCGCCATGAACGCGGCGAGCAGACCGGTCACCGCGATGCCGAGCACGCCGTTGGGCAGCAGCTCCTGCATCAGGTAGGGGATCGCGTCGTTGTACGTCAGGTCCGAGCCGGCCATGCCGATCTTCGGGACGAGGACGGCGGCGACCATGCCCGGGATCATCACCAGGAAGACGATGAAGATCTTCGGGAACGCGGCGATGAGCGGGGTGCGCTGGGCGGCGGAGAGGTTCTTCGCGGACAGGGCGCGCTGCACCTCGGCGAAGTTCGTCGTCCAGTAGCCGAAGGAGAGCACGAAGCCCAGGCCGAGGATGATCGTCAGCCAGTTCGCGCCGAGCGGGTTGGCCTCACCGATGCCCGTACCGCCCCAGGCGGAGAGGAAGTTGTCGCCGTGCGCGCTCTTCAGGGAGTCGGTCATGCCGCCCCAGCCGCCGACCCGCTTGAGGCCGATGATGCAGAGGGGGATGAGCGCGGCGAGGATCACGAAGAACTGGAGGACCTCGTTGTAGATCGCCGAGGAGAGTCCGCCGATGGTGATGTACGCGAGCACGAACAGACCGGCGACGACGATCGCCAGCCACTGCGGCCAGCCGAGCAGCGCCTCCACGACGATCGACAGGGCGTACAGGTTCACGCCCGCGATCAGGATCGCCGCGAAGGCGAAGAGTATGGAGCTCAGCAGGTGCGCGCTCTTGTCGAACCGCTGGAGCAGGTACTCGGGGACCGAGCGCACCTTCGAGCGGTAGTAGAAGGGCATCATCACGAGGCCCAGGAAGACCATCGCGGGGATGGCGCCGATCCAGTACCAGTGGACGACCGAGACGCCGTACTGCGCGCCGGTCGCCGCCATGCCGAGGATCTCGGTGGCGCCCAGGTTGGCCGCGACGAACGCCAGACCGGTCACCCAGGCGGGCAGGGAGCGGCCCGAGAGGAAGAAGTCGAGGCTGGTCTTCACCGAGCGCCGGGCGGCGAACCCGATGCCGAGGACCACGGCGAAGTAGATCGCCAGGATCGCGTAGTCGAGGCCGTTGGTGGGCAGCCGGAGCCCCGCGGCCAGGGTTTGTGTGGGGGACAGCATGGAGAACTCGCTTCGTTGCGCGAACTGATCAGACCGGAACCTACGCGTCTATGTTCAATAAATGAACACTTCTGCTGAGGTTCTTTGTTTGATTGTGATGCGAGTGACACGCCACGCACCGAAGGGTGCGTCCGCGGCCTTGACCATCCCGTTGAAGCGTGCTTTGTTATGTTTGATTATGTTGAGTTGATGCGAATGAGGAGCATCGGACGTGAAGAAGACGTCGACCCGGCTCGCCGACGGTCGCGAGCTCATCTACTACGACTCGCGTGACGACGTCGTGCGGGACGCGGTGGACCGGCGTCCGCTGGACCCCGTCGCCTCCTCCTCGCAGATCCGCCGCGACCCCCTCCTCGGGGACAGCGTCGCGATCGCCTCGCACCGCCAGGGCCGCACCTACCACCCGCCGGCCGACGAGTGCCCCCTGTGCCCGTCCGAGGGCGACCGGCTCAGCGAGATCCCCGACTCCTCGTACGACGTGGCGGTCTTCGAGAACCGCTTCCCCTCGCTCGCCGGGGACGCCGGCCGCTGCGAGGTCGTCTGCTTCACCTCCGACCACACGTCGTCCTTCGCCGACCTCACCGAGGAACAGGCCGGGCTCGTCCTGGAGGCCTGGACCGACCGCACCGCCGAGCTGTCCCACCTGGACTCCGTGGAGCAGGTGTTCTGCTTCGAGAACCGCGGCGCCGAGATCGGCGTCACCCTCGGCCACCCGCACGGCCAGATCTACGGCTACCCGTTCACCACCCCGCGCACCGCCCTCATGCTGCGCTCGCTCGCCGAGCACAAGGAGCAGACCGGCGGCCGCAACCTCTTCGACGACGTCCTCGCCGAGGAGCGCGCCGGCGAGCGGGTCGTCCTGGAGGGCGACCACTGGGTGGCCTTCGTCCCGTACGCGGCCCACTGGCCCTACGAGGTGCACCTCTACCCCAAGCGCCGCGTGCCCGACCTGCTCGCCCTCGACGACGGCGCGCGCACAGAGTTCCCCCAGGTCTATCTGGAACTCTTGAGGCGCTTCGACCGGCTCTTCGGAACGGGGGAGTCCCCGACGCCGTACATCGCCGCCTGGCACCAGGCGCCGTTCGGCACCCTGGACGACTTCTGCGGCGTCCAGCGGGAGGACTTCGCGCTTCACCTCGAGCTTTTCACCATCCGCCGCACTTCCGGCAAGCTGAAGTTTCTCGCGGGTTCCGAATCCGGCATGAGCGTGTTCATCAACGACGTGCCGCCGGAGACCGCGGCCGAGAGACTGCGAGAGGTAGCGAGTACATGAGCGGGAAGTACCTGGTCACCGGTGGCGCGGGATATGTGGGCAGCGTGGTCGCGCAGCACCTGGTCGAGGCGGGGCACGACGTCACCGTCCTCGACAACCTCTCGACCGGCTTCCGTGAGGGCGTGCCCGCCGGGGTGACGTTCGTCGAGGGCGACATCCGCGACGCCGCCAAGTGGCTCGACCCGTCCTTCGACGCCGTCCTGCACTTCGCCGCGTTCTCCCAGGTCGGCGAGTCCGTCGTGAAGCCCGAGAAGTACTGGGACAACAACGTCGGCGGCACCATGGCGCTGCTCGCCGCGATGCGCTCGGCGGACGTCCGCAAGCTCGTCTTCTCCTCCACGGCGGCGACGTACGGGGAGCCCGTCAGCACCCCCATCACGGAGTCGGACCCCACCGCCCCCACCTCCCCGTACGGCGCCTCCAAGCTCGCCGTCGACCACATGATCACCGGGGAGGCGGCCGCGCACGGACTGGCCGCCGTGTCGCTGCGCTACTTCAACGTGGCGGGCGCCTACGGCAGCTGCGGCGAGCGCCACGACCCCGAGTCGCACCTCATCCCGCTCGTCCTCCAGGTCGCCCAGGGCCGGCGCGACGCGATCTCCGTCTACGGCGACGACTACCCGACGCCCGACGGCACCTGCGTGCGCGACTACATCCACGTCGCCGACCTCGCCGAGGCCCACCTGCTCGCCCTGGACGCCGCCCGCCCCGCCGAGCACCTCATCTGCAACCTCGGCAACGGCAACGGCTTCTCCGTGCGCGAGGTCATCGAGACCGTCCGCCAGGTGACCGGCCACCCGATCCCCGAGGTCACCGCACCGCGTCGCGGCGGCGACCCCGCCGTCCTCGTCGCCTCGGCCGCCACCGCGCGCGAGCGCCTCGGCTGGAACCCGTCCCGCGCGGACCTCGCGGGAATCGTCGCCGACGCCTGGGCCTTCGCCCAGGCACGCCAGGAGGGGTAAACCATGTCCGTCGCCTCGCAGTTCAGCGATCTGTACGGATACGAGCCCGAGGGGGTCTGGGCCGCGCCCGGACGCGTGAACCTCATCGGCGAGTACACCGACTTCAACGAGGGCTTCGTGATGCCGCTCGCGCTGCCGCACACAGCGGTGGCCGCCGTCGCGCGCCGCACCGACGGCGTCCTGCGGCTGCACTCCGCGGACATCGACGCGCCGATCGCCGAACTGCGGGCCGACGAGCTGACGCCGCTCTCCGAGTTCGGGCAGGGCGGCTGGGCCGCGTACCTGGCGGGCGTCGTATGGGCGCTGCGCGAGGCCGGGCACACCGTCACCGGCGCCGACATCCACCTCGCGTCGACCGTGCCGACCGGCGCGGGCCTGTCCTCGTCGGCCGCGCTCGAGGTCGTCACGGCCCTCGCGCTCAACGACCTGTTCGAACTGGGGCTCACCGGGCCCGAGCTGGCGCGGATCGCGCAGCGCGCGGAGAACGACTTCGTGCGCGTGCCCTGCGGGATCATGGACCAGATGGCGTCGGCGTGCGCCACCGAGGGCCACGCCCTGCACCTGGACTGCCGCGACCTGTCCGTCCGTCAGGTCCCCTTCGACCTGGCCGCCCAGGGCCTCCAGCTCCTCGTCGTCGACACCCGCGTCAAGCACGAGCTCGGCGACGGCGCGTACGCGGAGCGCCGCGCGGGCTGCGAAGAGGGCGCCCGCGCGCTCGGCGTCTCCCACCTGCGTGATGTGTCCTACGCCGAACTGCCTCAGGCGCTGGCCAAGTTGGCGGACCTCACCGACGAGCGGATCGTGCGCTATGTCCGCCACATCGTCTGCGACGACCACCGCGTCGAGCGGGTCATCGAACTCCTCGACGCCGGCGACGTGCGGGCGATCGGCCCGGTCCTCACGGAGGGCCATGTCTCGCTCCGCGACGACCTGCGCATCTCCTGCGCCGAGCTGGACCTGGTCGTCGACACCGCGAACGCGGCGGGCGCGCTCGGCGCCCGGATGACCGGCGGCGGCTTCGGCGGCTCGGCGATCGTCCTGGTGGAGGAGCCGGACGCGGACGCGGTGGCGAAGTCGATCACGGAGGCGTTCGCCGCTGCGGGCCGCACGGCCCCGCGCGTCTTTCCGGCGGTCCCGTCGGCGGGAGCCCGCAAGCTCACCCCGGCCGCTTCGTCCGCGTGAGCTCCCCGATCCCCGGCCGCCGGCCGGGGATCAGCCGAGCCGCTTGGTGAGCGTGAACTCCTTGATCCCCGGCGGGTAGTCGGGGATCACGCACACGAGTTCGTAGCCGTGCTGGCGGTAGAAGCCCGGCGCCTGGAAGTCCCAGGTCTCCACCCGGGCGCCGCGGCAGGCGCGGTCCTCGTGGGCGATGCGCTCCGCCTCCGCGAGCAGGCGGGAGCCCAGGCCCTTCGCGCGGTGGCGGTCGTCCACCCAGAGCAGGTTCACGTGGAGCCAGGTCGCCCAGGTGTGTCCGTCCAGGCCGCCGGCGACCTCGCCGCTCTCGTCCAACGCCCAGACCTGGAGCGGAACGTCGCGGTCCTCGGGCGTTCCGCGCAGTGACCTGAGCTCCGCCGACGCCGCGGTGTTCGCCTCCCGCAGCCGGAAGTGAAGAAGATCGCGCCGTTGTTTGTCGACTTCTGTCTCCATACGAAACATACGCCTCACCATAAACGCGCAGGCCAATCAGTTCTGCAAATTGCCTTCCGCTTCCGGCCCGCGGCCCTACTCTGAGGGCAGCACCGGTGGGGGCCGGTGCTGATCAGGGGGCGAGACAGCCGGGTACGCGCCCGGAGTGGGGGTAGCGGTGCGAGCGCGGCGGCGGCCGTGCGACCGTGACGACCTCCCTCTTCGGGCGCCGTACCCGCGCCGGACAGCCTCCCGGCGCTGGGGAATCCCCTGCTCCGCGAGGAGCTCGGGGGAGGGGGTTATACACGTGGTTCGCATCCGAGTCCTGGTCGTCGACGACCACCGCATCTTCGCCGAGTCGCTCGCCGCGGCTCTCGCCGCCGAGCCCGACGTGGACGTGTCCGCGGCCGGCAGCGGCCCCGCCGCGCTGCGCTGCATGGACCGCGCGGCGGCGGAAGGGCGCCGGTTCGACGTCCTCCTTGTGGACGCCGACCTGGGGGCGGCCCTGCACGGCCCGCGCCCGGCGACGGCCGTGCCCGACGCGGCGCCCGGCCAGGACGGCCTGGTCGACGGCATCTCCCTGGTGGCGGGAGTGCGTTCGGGCCAGCCCACCGTCCGCACGGTGGTCCTCGCCGAGAAGGACGACCCGCGCCGCGCGGCCCTCGCGCTCCAGGCGGGCGCCTCCGGCTGGGTCGCCAAGGACTGCTCGCTCTCGCGGCTGCTCACGGTCATCCGGGGCGTCCTGCGCGACGAGACGCATCTGCCGCCCGCCCTGCTCACGAGCGTCCTGCGGGAGCTGACCGCGGCCCGCAAGCACCGCACCGATTCGGAGCGCCTGGTGGAGTCCCTGACGCCGCGTGAGCGCGAGGTGCTGCGCTGCATGGTCGCGGGCCTCGGCCGCAAGGCGGTCGCCGAGCGTCTCTTCCTGTCCCCGCACACGGTCCGTACGCACATGCAGAACGTGCTGGGCAAGCTCGGGGTGCACTCCACGCTCGCGGCGGTGGCCCTGGCGCGCAGGGCCGGGGTCGGGCCCGCGGACCTGGAAGCGGCGTCGTAGCAGCGGGAACCCGTACGGCTGGGGCCTAGCCGGGGATGTTGTCGAACGGCGCGGTCAACTGGCGCAGCAGGCCCGCCAGTTCGGCGCGCTGGGTGCGGGACAGCTCCGCGAGGATCGCCCGCTCCTGCGCGAGGAGGCCGGCGAGTGCCTGGTCGGCGCGGTCCTGTCCCTCGGTGGTCAGCCGGACGAGGACGCCCCGCCGGTCACTCGGGTCGGGGAGGCGCTCGACGAGACCCTTCTTGGCGAGCCGGTCGATGCGGTTCGTCATCGTGCCGGAGGTGACGAGGGTCTGTGTGAGGAGCTGTCCGGGGGAGAGCTGATAGGGGGCGCCGGCCCGTCGCAGGGACGTCAGTACGTCGAACTCCCACGGCTCCAGCTGGTGCTCGGCGAACGCCAGGCGCCGGGCCCGGTCAAGATGACGCGCCAGCCTGCTGACCCGACTGAGCACCTCGAGGGGCTCCACGTCGAGGTCAGGGCGCTCTCGGCGCCACGCTGCGACCAGCCGGTCGACCTCGTCCTCCATGACGATCAGTCTAGTGGGTCCCTCGACATGAAGTCTCTTGAATTCAACTATCTTGACATCGAGATAAATCCGGGAGGATCCTGGCCGTCATGAACGCACCCACCTGGGACCCCCAGCAGTATCTCCGGCACGCGGACCACCGCACACGCCCCTTCCTCGATCTCCTCGCCCGCGTCCAGGGCGACCCGGCGAGGATCGCGGACCTCGGCTGCGGCGCCGGCAACGTCACCGCCCTGCTCGCCGAGCGCTGTCCGAAGGCCAGGATCACCGGCTACGACAACTCCCCGCAGATGCTGGAGAAGGCCGCCGCCCACGCCACCGACCTGCTCGACTTCGCCCCCGCCGACGCGGCCACCTGGACGCCCGGCGAACCCTTCGACCTGATCGTCTCCAACGCCCTGCTCCAGTGGGTCCCCGGCCACACGGACCGCTTCCCCGAGTGGCTCGCCGGCCTCACCCCCGGCGGCACGTTCGCCTTCCAGGTCCCCGGCAACTTCGACGCCCCCAGCCACGTCCTGATGCGCGAACTCGCGCAGTCGGCGCGCTGGCGGGACCGGCTCGGCGACACACTGCGCCACGCGGACGCCGTCCACACCCCGGAGCGGTACCTGAACGAGCTCACCGCGCTCGGCTGCCGCGCGGACGTCTGGGAGACGACGTACCTGCACCTCCTCCAGGGCGAGGACCCCGTCCTCGACTGGGTCAAGGGCACGGGCCTGCGCCCCGTCCTGACCGCCCTCGCGGACGACCCCGGGGCCACCGACGCATTCCTGACCGCCTACCGCGCCCTGCTCCGCACCGCCTACCCCGCGACACCCCACGGCACGGTCTTCCCCTTCCGCCGCCTCTTCGCGGTCGCCCGCAAGCCGGGCGGCGCCTGATGCTCCGGGCCCTGGACCACGTACAGCTCGCCGCCCCCGCGGGATCGGAGGACGCGCTGTGCCGGTTCTACGAGGACGCGCTCGGCATGACTCGGACGCCGAAGCCCCCGGCGCTCGCGGCGCGCGGGGGCTGCTGGTTCGAAGCGGGTCAGGTGCGGCTGCACCTGGGGATCGAGCAGGACTTCCGGCCGGCCCGCAAGGCCCACCCGGGGCTGCGGGTCACGGGGATCGAGGCGTACGCGGCGCGGCTCGCGGCGCACGGTGTGCGGATCACCTGGGACGGGGACCTGCCGGGCCACCGCCGCTTCTACGCCGACGACCCGGTGGGCAACCGGCTCGAATTCCTCGAACCGCTCACCCCCGGCCCGTCCTAGTTCTTGCGCCGCCCGATCAGGTGCGGGTTGGCCTCCATGCCGTCCAGGCCGTGCCACGCCAGATTCACCAGGTGCGCCGCGACCTCTGCCTTCTCCGGCTTACGGGCGTCCAGCCACCACTGGCCCGTCAGGGCGACCATGCCGACCAGCGCCTGCGCGTACAGCGGCGCCAGCTTCGGATCGAAGCCGCGGTTCTTGAACTCGCGGCCCAGGATGTCCTCGACCTGCGTCGCGATGTCGGAGATCAGCGAGGCGAACGAGCCCGTGGACTGCGGGATGGGGGAGTCGCGGACCAGGATGCGGAAGCCGTCCGTGTACTCCTCGATGTAGTCGAGGAGCGCGAAGGCGGCCTGTTCGCACAGTTCCCGCGGATGCCCGGCCGTCAGCGAGCCGGTCACCATGTCGAGGAGCTGGCGCATCTCACGGTCCACGACGACCGCGTACAGGCCCTCCTTGCCGCCGAAGTGCTCGTACACCACGGGCTTGGACACCCCGGCCTTCGCCGCGATCTCCTCCACCGACGTGCCCTCGAAGCCCTTGGCGGCGAAGAGGGTGCGACCGATCTCGAGCAGTTGCTGGCGGCGTTCCGCACCGGTCATCCGGGTGCGGCGCGCGCGCCGGGGTTTGTCGTTGCCGGCTCGGCTCGCATTGCTCGGATCGGTCGCCACATGCTCCATCATGCCGCGTCGGCGGCCTGCGGTTTGCGGCGGGAGGCGATCCGCTCCTTCGACGGCCAGCGCACGTCATGCGCCCAGCCCAGCTGCTCGAACCAGCGGATCAGCCGCGCGGACGAGTCCACCTGGCCGCGCATGACACCGTGCCGCGCCGACGTCGGGTCCGCGTGGTGCAGGTTGTGCCACGACTCGCCGCACGACAGGACCGCCAGCCACCACACGTTGCCGGACCTGTCACGCGACTTGAACGGACGCTTGCCCACCGCGTGACAGATCGAGTTGATCGACCACGTGACGTGGTGCAGAAGCGCCACCCGCACCAGCGAGCCCCAGAAGAACCCGGTGAACGCGCCCCACCACGACATCGTCGCCAGACCGCCGATCAGCGCCGGCAGGGCCAGCGAGAGCATCGTCCAGAAAATGAACTGACGCGAGATCGCCCTTATGGCGGGATCGTTCACCAGATCGGGTGCGTACTTCTCCTGCGGCGTCTGCTCCTCATCGAACATCCAGCCGATGTGCGCCCACCACAGACCCTTCATCAGCGCGGGCAGCGTCTCACCGAAACGCCACGGCGAGTGCGGGTCACCCTCCGCGTCGGAGAACTTGTGGTGCTTACGGTGATCCGCCACCCAGCGCACGAGAGGACCCTCGACCGCCATCGAGCCGGCGACGGCCAGCGCGATCCGCAGCGGTCGCTTGGCCTTGAAGGAACCGTGCGTGAAATACCGGTGGAAACCGATCGTGATGCCGTGGCAGCCCAGGTAGTAGAAGAACACCATGAGGCCGAGGTCGAGCCAGCTCACGCCCCAGCCCCAGGCCAGCGGCACCGCCGCGACCAGCGCCAGGAACGGAACGGTGATGAAGAGCAGCAGCGCGAGCTGCTCCAGCGAACGCTTCTGCTCACCGCCGAGCGTGGCGGAGGGCAGCGGAGCGCCGGTCGAGTCACTCGACGGCGCCTTCGGGGCGTCGTCGATCAGATCGGGGCTTGGTGTCATGGGGCGTCCCCTGTGGGGTCGAGGGTCGAGAACGGGGATGTGGTGCCGGGGAGCGATACCGCGAACTTTTACTACGCGTCCGTAACCTACGGCGTCGTAAGTATGGCAGCGCGCAGGCCAGCGGCAAGAGGCCCGGAAACGGCCCTCCCGGGCGGACACCTATCCTTGGAAACGGTCGGACAGCGCGGTCCGCTCTGTATCTCCACCCGGGACTCATACCCGGTTCCCGGGATTTCCCTCCCAGACGTGCTTCAACACTGCAAGGAGCCGCACCTGTGAGCAGTGCCGACGACCAGAGCCGTGAGGCCACCTCCAGCGCCGAGCTGCGCGCCGATATCCGCCGACTCGGCGACCTCCTCGGCGAGACGCTCGTACGCCAGGAGGGCCCCGAGCTCCTCGAACTGGTCGAGAAGGTCCGCCGCCTGACCCGGGAGGACGGCGAGGCCGCCGCCCGCCTGCTCGGCGAGACGGAACTGGAGACCGCGGCCAAGCTGGTCCGCGCCTTCTCGACGTACTTCCATCTGGCGAACGTGACCGAGCAGGTCCACCGCGGCCGCGAACTGCGCGCCCGCCGCGCCGCCGAGGGCGGCCTCCTCGCCCGCACCGCCGACCGGCTCAAGGACGCCGACGCCGACCACCTGCGCGAAACGGTCCGGAACCTGAACGTACGGCCGGTGTTCACCGCCCACCCGACCGAGGCCGCCCGGCGCTCCGTCCTGAACAAGCTGCGCCGCGTCGCCGAGCTCCTCGAGACCCCCGTCATCGAGGCCGACCGCCGCCGTTACGACACCCGCCTCGCCGAGAACATCGACCTGGTGTGGCAGACCGACGAACTGCGCGTCGTGCGGCCCGAGCCCACCGACGAGGCACGCAACGCGATCTACTACCTCGACGAACTGCACGCCGGCGCCGTCGGCGACGTCCTCGAGGACCTCACCGCCGAGCTGGAGCGCGTCGGCGTCACCGTGCCCGCCGCCACCCGCCCCCTCACCTTCGGCACCTGGATCGGCGGCGACCGCGACGGCAACCCGAACGTCACCCCCGCCGTCACCTGGGACGTCCTGATCCTCCAGCACGAACACGGCATCAACGACGCCCTGGAGCTCATCGACGAGCTGCGCGGCTTCCTGTCGAACTCGATCCGCTACACAGGCGCCACCGAGGAACTCCTCGACTCCCTCCGGAACGACCTGGAGCGCCTCCCGGAGATCAGCCCCCGCTACAAGCGCCTCAACGCCGAGGAGCCCTACCGGCTCAAGGCCACCTGCATCCGGCAGAAGCTGGAGAACACCAAGGAACGCCTCGCCAGGGGCACCGCGCACGTGGACGGCCGCGACTACCTCGGCACCGCCGAACTCCTCCAGGACCTCACGCTCATCCAGACGTCCCTGCGCGAGCACCGCGGCGCCCTGTTCGCCGACGGCCGGATGAACCGCACCATCCGCACGCTCGCCGCGTTCGGCCTCCAGCTCGCCACCATGGACGTACGCGAACACGCAGACGCCCACCACCACGCCCTCGGCCAGCTCTTCGACCGGCTCGGCGAGGAGTCCTGGCGCTACGCCGACATGCCCCGCGAGTACCGCCAGAAGCTCCTCGCCAAGGAACTCAGGTCCCGCAGGCCCCTCGCGCCCTCGCCCGCACCCCTCGACGCCGCCGGCGAGAAGACCCTCGGCGTCTTCCACACCGTCAAGCGCGCCCTCGACGTCTTCGGACCCGAAGTCATCGAGTCGTACATCATCTCGATGTGCCAGGGCGCCGACGACGTGTTCGCCGCCGCCGTCCTCGCCCGCGAGGCCGGACTCGTCGACCTGCACGGCGGCTGGGCCAAGATCGGCATCGTGCCGCTCCTGGAGACCACCGACGAGCTGCGCGCCGCCGACGTCATCCTCGACGAGATGCTCGCCGACCCGTCCTACCGGCGCCTCGTCGCCCTGCGCGGCGACGTCCAAGAAGTCATGCTCGGCTACTCGGACTCCTCCAAGTTCGGCGGCATCACCACCTCCCAGTGGGAGATCCACCGCGCCCAGCGCCGGCTGCGCGACGTCGCCCACCGCTACGGCGTGCGCCTGCGCCTCTTCCACGGCCGCGGCGGCACCGTCGGCCGCGGCGGCGGCCCCTCGCACGACGCGATCCTCGCCCAGCCGTGGGGCACCCTCGAGGGCGAGATCAAGGTGACCGAGCAGGGCGAGGTCATCTCCGACAAGTACCTCGTGCCGTCCCTGGCCCGCGAGAACCTCGAACTGACCGTCGCCGCCACCCTCCAGGCATCCGCCCTGCACACCGCGCCCCGCCAGTCCGACGAGGCCCTCGCCCGCTGGGACGCGGCCATGGACGTCGTCTCCGACGCCGCGCACGCCGCGTACCGCAAGCTGGTCGAGGACCCGGACCTGCCGACGTACTTCCTCGCCTCCACGCCGGTCGACCAGCTCGCCGACCTGCACCTCGGCTCCCGGCCCTCCCGCCGCCCCGGCTCGGGCGTCTCGCTCGACGGCCTGCGCGCCATCCCGTGGGTGTTCGGCTGGACCCAGTCGCGGCAGATCGTGCCGGGCTGGTTCGGCGTCGGCTCCGGACTCAAGGCACTGCGCGAAGCGGGCCTCGGCACCGTGCTCGACGAGATGAGCGAGCACTGGCACTTCTTCCGCAACTTCCTGTCGAACGTCGAGATGACCCTCGCCAAGACCGACCTGCGGATCGCCCGGCACTACGTCGACACGCTCGTCCCCGACGAGCTCAAGCACGTCTTCGCCGACATCGAGGCCGAGCACGAGCTGACCGTACGAGAGGTACTGCGCATCACCGGCGGCCAGGAACTCCTGGACACGCAGCCGGTGCTCCAGCAGACCTTCTCGATCCGCGACGCCTACCTGGACCCGATCTCGTACCTCCAGGTGGCCCTGCTCAAGCGCCAGCGTGACGACGCGGCCGCCGGCGCCGAGCCGGACCCGCTGCTCGGGCGGGCGCTCCTGCTCACCGTGAACGGAGTGGCGGCGGGCCTGCGCAACACGGGCTGATCACTCCGACCGGCCGAAGGATGACGGCAGTTCACCAGGTGAGCGTCGCGAACGCGACACTCAGCAACGCGACCCCGGTGGCTGCCGTCACCCATGCCCAGCGCGTCAGACGCAGCCCGCCCGCGATCACCACCGCGGCCAGCAGCAGCGCCCCGCCCAACGGGACCCACGCGTGGAAGAACCCCGCGGCCCCCGTGCGCACCACCTCGCCCGTACCGGGCTTCACCACCACCGGGACACGCGCGCCCTTGTTCTCCGCGATCGACCGGTCGATGACGACACGGTCGCGGGGCTGCGAACCCGGCGACAGGGGCGCGTACGGGCCGGTGCACGTGTCCTCGGTGCACCGCGTCACCGTCATCGTGCCGCGCTCACGGCCCTTGGAGAGCATCACGTGCTGAGCCGACGCCCAGGACGCCCGGACGCCCGCGATCAGGATCAGCAGGGTCACGACCGCCATCGCGGCCCGTCGGGTGTACGAGAGCATGGCGGCGATCCTTGGCCATGGCCCCGCGAAGAGTCAAGGAAAGCCGACAGGCCCCGGGCGAGATGCCCGTGACCTGTCGAGATGCCCGGTGAACTCAGGAGTTGTACGCGCTCTGCGCCCGCTCCAGGCCCTCCGTGACCAGACACTCCACCGAGTCCGCCGCCCGGTCCACCAGGTAGTCCAGCTCCTTGCGCTCCGTCGACGAGAAGTCCTTCAGAACGAAGTCCGCGACCTGCATACGCCCCGGCGGACGCCCGATCCCGAACCGCACCCGGTGATAGTCCGCACCCATCGACTTCGTGATCGACTTCAGACCGTTGTGCCCGTTGTCGCCACCGCCCAGCTTCAGCCGCATCGTCCCGTAGTCGATGTCCAGCTCGTCATGGATCGCCACGACGTTGCCGACCGGCACCTTGTAGAAGTCCCGCAGACCCGTCACCGGACCACCCGACACGTTCATGAACGACATCGGCTTCGCCAGGATCACCCGGCGGTTCTGCGGACCCGGCGCACCGATCCGCCCCTCGAGCACCTGCGCCTGAGCCTTGCCGGCCCGCTTGAACTTGCCGCCGATCCGCTCCGCGAGCAGATCGGCCACCATGAAGCCCACGTTGTGCCGGTTCATCGCGTACTCGGGCCCGGGGTTCCCGAGACCCACGATCAGCCAGGGGGCAGTGGCATCGGTCGTCACAGGGACCGCGTCTCCTCACCTACAACAGACGGACACGAACATGAAAAAACGGGGTGGCGGGCCGCAGTGGCCCGCCACCCCGTCAAGCAGAGCGTACGGCTCAGGCCTCGGCGGCCTCGTCCTCGGCGGTCTCCGCAGCCGGCTCCTCGGCCTGCGCGGCCAGGATCTGGATGACGACGGCCTCGGGGTCCGTGACCAGGGTCGTACCGGACGGCAGCGTGACGTCCTTCGCGTGGATGGCGTCGCCGCCCTCCAGGCCCGCGATCGACACGGTGACGGAGGTCGGGATGTGCGTGGCCTCGGCCTCGACGGAGAGCGTGTTCAGCACGTTCTCGACGAGGAAGCTGCCCGGCGCCAGGTCGCCCTCGGTCTCGACGACAACCTCGACCGTGACCTTCTCGCCACGGTTCACGAGGAGCAGGTCGACGTGCTCGAGGATGCCCTGACGGAGAGCGTCACGCTGCACGGCCTTCGGGATCGCCAGCTCGTTCTTGCCGTCGATGTCCAGGGACAGCAGGACGTTCGGCGTACGCAGCGCGAGCAGCAGGTCGTGGTGCGGCAGCGTGATGTGGACCGGCTGGGTGCCGTGACCGTAGACAACACCGGGAACCTTGTCCTCGCGGCGCAGACGGCGGGCGGCACCCTTGCCGAACTCGGTGCGGGACTCTGCGGTGATCTTGACCTCGGCCATGTTCACTCCTCGTAGAAAAAATGGGGAAGGTGGTCACCCGGCCACAATCGGGCCTGCTACGAAGAGCGCGTCGATAACGGACCGCCGCACATGACAGTGCGGCCTCCCTCGCCGAGCAACTCCGTGAGTCTACCCGGCGGGAAGGCCGCCCCAAAATCGATCTAGAAGAGCCTCGGCGCGACTACGCCTGCTCCTCGAACAGGCTCGTCACCGAACCGTCCTCGAAGACCTCACGCACCGCACGCGCGATCGTCGGCGCGATCGACAGCACCGTGATCTTGTCCAGCTCCAGCTCACCCGGAGTCGGCAGCGTGTCCGTGAACACGAACTCACTCACCTTCGAGTTCTTCAGACGGTCCGCCGCCGGACCCGACAGCACACCGTGCGTCGCCGTCACGATGACGTCCTCCGCACCGTGCGCGAACAACGCGTCCGCCGCGGCACAGATCGTGCCACCCGTGTCGATCATGTCGTCCACCAGGACACAGACACGGCCCTTCACATCACCGACGACCTCGTGCACGGTGACCTGGTTCGCCACGTCCTTGTCACGACGCTTGTGCACGATCGCCAGCGGCGCGCCCAGACGGTCGCACCAACGGTCCGCCACCCGCACACGGCCGGCGTCCGGGGACACCACCGTGAGCTTGTCGCGGTCGACCTTCGCCCCCACGTAGTCCGCCAGGATCGGCAGCGCGAACAGGTGGTCCACCGGGCCGTCGAAGAAGCCCTGGATCTGGTCCGTGTGCAGATCCACCGTCAGAATGCGGTCCGCACCCGCCGTCTTCATCAGGTCCGCCACCAGACGCGCCGAAATCGGTTCACGTCCACGGTGCTTCTTGTCCTGACGGGCGTAACCGTAGAACGGCACGATCACCGTGATGGAGCGGGCCGACGCACGCTTCAGCGCGTCGATCATGATGAGCTGCTCCATGATCCACTTGTTGATCGGAGCCGTGTGGCTCTGGATCAGAAAGCAGTCGGCGCCGCGAGCGGACTCCTGGTAGCGGACATAGATCTCGCCATTGGCGAAATCGAAGGCCTTGGTCGGAACGATCCCGACACCGAGCTGGTGCGCGACCTCCTCGGCAAGCTCGGGGTGGGCGCGGCCGGAGAAGAGCATCAGCTTCTTCTCGCCGGTCGTCTTGATCCCGGTCACAGCACTTGTCTCCTCAGACGCGTTCTTCCGCCGCTGCGCCCGCTCGTCCCATTAGCAGCGAGGCAGCCGAATCGTGTGCACCTATCACGGTACGCCGTGTCGGACGCACCTGTTTCCGGTCAGCCTTCGCCGCCGGCCTCCCGGGACGCCTCCTCAGCCGCCTTCGCAGCCGCACTCCCCGGACGCTTACGGGCCACCCAACCCTCGATATTCCGCTGCTGGCCACGGGCCACGGCCAGCGAACCCGCCGGCACATCCTTCGTGATCACCGACCCCGCGGCGGTGTACGCACCGTCCCCAACCGTGACAGGCGCCACAAACATGTTGTCCGAACCCGTCTTGCAATGCGACCCGACCGTCGTGTGGTGCTTGCTCTCACCGTCGTAGTTCACGAACACACTCGCGGCACCGATGTTCGTGAAGTCACCGATCGTCGCGTCCCCCACATACGACAGATGCGGCACCTTCGTACCCTCACCGATCGTCGAGTTCTTCGTCTCCACGTACGTACCGATCTTGGACCTCACGCCCAGCCGCGAACCCGGCCGCAGATACGCGAACGGACCCACCGACGCCCCCTCGCCCACCTCGGCACCGTCCGCCACCGTGTTGTCGACCCGCGCCCCCGCACCGACCCTCGTGTCCCTCAGCCGCGTGTTCGGCCCCACCTCGGCACCCTCACCCAGCCACGACTCACCCAGCAGCTGCGTACCCGGATGCACGATCGCGTCCCGCTCGAAGCCCACCGTCACATCGACCCACGTCGACGCCGGATCCACGATCGTCACACCCGCGAGCATCGCCTGCTCCAGCAGCCGATCGTTCAGCGTCCGACGCGCCTGCGCCAACTGCACACGGTTGTTGATACCCGCGATCTCACGGTGATCCGCCGCCACCGAAGCACCCACACGGTGCCCGGCCTCCCGCAGAATCCCCAGCACATCCGTCAGGTACTCCTCGCCCTGACTGTTGTCCGTACGCACCTTGCCCAGCGCGTCCGCCAGCAGCGCACCGTCGAACGCGAACACACCCGAGTTGATCTCACGAATCGCATGCTGCGACTCGCTCGCGTCCTTGTGCTCGACGATCGCCGTCACCGCACCCGACGCACCGTCCCGCACGATCCGGCCGTAACCGGTCGCGTCCGGAACCTCGGCCGTCAGGACCGTCACCGCATTGCCGTCACCCGTGTGCGTCGCCGACAGGTGCTTCAGCGTCTCGCCGGTCAGCAACGGAGTGTCACCGCACACCACGATCACCGTGCCGTCGACAGCGCCACCGAGCTCCTCGAGCCCCATGCGCACGGCGTGCCCCGTGCCGTTCTGCTGCTCCTGCACGGCGGTACGGGCGTCCGGATCGATCCCGGCGAGGTGCTCACGCACCCGGTCCCGCTCGTGACCCACGACGACGACCAGGTTCTCGGGGCTCAACTCCCGCGCGGCGGCGAGCACATGCCCGACGAGCGAGCGCCCGCTGATCTCATGCAGGACTTTGGGTGTGGCCGACTTCATACGGGTGCCCTCACCCGCTGCAAGAACGACGACGGCGGCCGGGCAATTGGCGCTCACGGGTGGCCCTTCGGCTTCGGATGCTGTGTGGGGTGGACATCCGCAGGATACCGGGGCGTTGCGGGCGCGAAATGGGGGCGGGGCCCGACCTGGTGGTCGGGCCCCGCCTCACCTGTGCTCCCGGGGAAGGAATCGAACCCTCATTCAATGGACCAAAACCATTTGTCCTGCCATTAGACGACCCGGGATGGTTCGTCCGCTAGGTCCGAATCTGACGATCCGTACCGCGCGCGGACAACACTATGCCGTACCACCAGCCTTCAATGCGACGGTACAGATCGGCCCCCTGGGGAACGCGCACGAGCAAGCAGCCGTGATAGTCCGCACCCACGCGCTTGCGGTTGGTCTTCGGGTTGTGCTTTTTGAGTGAGGTCTTGCCGAACTGCGAGGGGTCGGCGCCGACCAGGGCGGCCCAGAACATCTCGGCCGCCGCGATGTCGGCGGTCTCGTGGATCTGCACGTGGAACCTCAGTCGCTCAGGGGTGACTCCAAGGAGGCGGAGCCACTCCAGGTAGACCTGGATCATGTCCGGATCGCTGTTGACGAAGTCGACTCGTTCCTGGCGGCGATGGGCCTTCGCCTTCGAGCCCTCGGACCAGTAGAGCCCGACTCCTACCAGGAACAGCTCGCGGTCGGACAGGGCGCCGATCTCTTCGGTCGCTGCCTGCCTGGTCTTCTGGCGCCCCTCCTCCCGGCGCTGGAGGGTGGCTTCCCATCCGCGCCTTGCGATCGCCGAAGCTTCCTCGCGGGTGCGCTTGCGTTCCGGCTTCGGCAGATCCCGTACCCAGAGCGAGATCGAACTCTTCGAGCACCCGAGCTCGACCTGGATCTGGTCGTACGTCCATCCCTGGAGCCGTAGCTCTCGTGCCCGGTCCCGCAGGTCGTCCTTTGCGTTCGGGCGTTTCGTCCACTCCGGTGCCGGTTCTCCGTCCAGGAGGCGGTTGAGGATGTCGTTGTTGTCGATGAAGAGGCGGTCGCGGATCTGGCGGCGGCTCAGCCCCTCCCGCCGCAGCGCGACCGCCCGCTCCCGCAGTCCCTCGAAGTCTGTGTACTTGTCTGTGGTCTGTGTCATAGGCACAGGCTCGTCCGGGGCGGGTTCGGGTGGGTCGTATTTGCATATGGGCCAACAGTTCGAGGGATACCGGTTGGTTTCGCTTCTGTTCGAAGGCGGTCTGTGGTGAAGGGCTGCGCGGAAACTCACCGGAAATCGGGCAGCCCGCGCCCGTAGGCTGGACGGCATGACCACGACGGGGGAAATGCACCGGGCGGCCGGGGGGCCGTGGTGGTGGGAGCGGTGGCGCAGTGCCGCGCTCGATGTCGGGCTGGCCGTGGCGTCGGCGGTGGAGTGTGGGGTGGAGGGGGTCGGGTTCGCGCGGGACGCCGGGGTGCCGGCGGCCGTGGGTGTCGTCTTCGGGGTGCTTGCCGGGGCCATGCTGGTGCTGCGGCGGCGGTGGCCGATCGCGGTGGTGCTGATCGGGGTCGCGGTGACTCCGGCCCGGATGGGCGTGCTGCTGAGCGTGGTGGGCCTCTACACGCTGGCCGCGTCCGAGATGCCGCGGCGGATCATCGGGGCCCTGGCGGGGATGTCGTTCGTCGGGACGCTGATCGTGTCGGTGGTGCGGGCGCAGCAGGACATGGGGCACGGGAATCTCGTGCGGGTGGGGGACTGGTTCGTTCCGTTCGTCGCCGTCACGACGTCGTTGGGTGTGACCGCTCCGCCTTTGCTGCTGGGGCTCTATGTCGGTGCGCGGCGGCGGCTCATGGAGAGTTTGCGGGAGCGGGCGGATTCGCTGGAGCGGGAGCTTCAGTTGCTCGCGGAGCGCGCGGAGGAGCGGGCCGAGTGGGCGCGGGGCGAGGAGCGGACGCGGATCGCCCGGGAGATGCATGACGTGGTCGCGCACCGGGTGAGTCTGATGGTGGTGCATGCGGCGGCGTTGCAGGCGGTGGCCCGTAAGGATCCGGAGAAGGCCGTGAAGAACGCTGCGCTGGTCGGGGACATGGGCCGGCAGGCGTTGACCGAGTTGCGGGAGATGCTCGGTGTGATGCGGTCCGGTGGTGGCGGGCGTGAGCCGGGTGCGGGGGTGCCGTTGGCGGCGGTGGGGGTGGCGGCTGCGGCTGCTGCGTCGCGTGCCGTTGACGAGGAGGACGGGCCGTGTCTGGGTGATCTCGATGAGCTGGTGGGGCAGTCGCGGGCCGCGGGCATGGTGGTGGAGCTGCTCGTCGAGGGTGATGTGCGGTCGTATGTCGCGTCGGTGGAGCAGACCGCGTACCGGGTGGTGCAGGAGGCGCTGACGAACGTGCACAAGCATGCGGCGGGCGCGAAGACGTATGTGCGGTTGGCGCATCGGGTGTCGGAGATCGCGATGCAGGTGGAGAACGAGCCGCCGCCGGACGCGGATCCGGCGTCGGATGTGCGGCTGCCGAGTGGGGGGAACGGGCTCGTCGGCATGAAGGAGAGGGTGACGGGCCTGGGCGGGGTGTTCGTGTGCGGGCCGACGGACGCGGGTGGGTATCGGGTGTCGGCTGTGTTGCCTGCGGCTTAGCGTTCGGCGTTCGGCGTTCGGCCGCGGGTGCTCGGCGCTCGGGGTTCGGCCGCGTGGGCTTGGCGTCTGTGGTGGAGCGGGGCCGGTGGTGGTGCGCGCCGGGTGTCGGTGTGGCGGGGACGCGCCGGGATGTCCGGGCTTGCTGTGCTGCCGGTCGTCGTCACCGGGCCGGGGCGTCCGTGTGCGGTGCCGGCGGCTCGGCGCGCGTTCCGGCACGCTCCCTCGCGCCTCGTCTGTGCGTGGCGGCCGGTGGGGGCGGGGCCGCATGTCGTTGTGCGCGGGTGTTCTACGCGGTCAGGCGGGTCGGCTGGGTGCCGTTGACGAGGGTTTCCAGGGCGGGGTCGATGCCGGGGCCGAGGTACCAGTCGCCGCTGTGGTCGAGGGCGTAGACGCGGCCTTCGGTGTCGATGGCGAGGAGGGCTTCGGAGCCGGATTCGGCGCCGAGGGGGCAGACCTCGGTGTCGAGGGCGCGGCCGAGGTCGCCGAGGGTGCGGGCCATGTGGAGGCCGTGGAGCGGGTCGAGGTGGGGCTGGGCGGGGGCTATCTGGCGGCCGGGGCCCTGCGGGGTGAGGTGGAGGCCGCCGAATTCGGCCCAGGCCTCGACGGCGGCGGGGAAGACGGTGTGGCGGTGGCCGGCGGGGGACACGTGGGTGCGCAGGGCGTCGGCCCAGAATTCGGCCTGTTTGATGTCCCAGCGTCCGGGCTGCCAGCCGGCGGCGCGCAGGGCTGCGTCGACGGGGGCGGTGAAGCGGGTGCGGTCGGCGGTCATGTGGGGTGGCTCGTCCTGTTCTGCTGCTGCCTGCGGTGGTGCGGTGGTGCGGTGTGCACCGGTTGCGGTCAGTCGGCGGTGTCGGCGGCCGGGTCCACGACGTTGACGCCGAAGTGGGCGGTGAGTGCGGCGCAGGCGCGGCAGGGGCGGGCGAAGCCGCCGTGCAGGGGGTCGCCGTCCTCGCGGATGCGGCGGGTGGTGAGTTTGGCGTGTTTGAGTGCTTTGCGGGCTTCGCCGTTGGTCATGGGTTTGCGGCGGGCGCGTTTGGAGCGTTCCTCGTCGGCGGCCGTGAGGTGGCGGGAGATGAGGATCGTTTCGGCACAGCGTCCGGTGAAGCGGTCGCGCTGGGTGCTGGTGAGGGTGTCGAGGAAGTCCTGGACGAGGGGGTGCAGGGCGGGGGCGTGTTCGCCGCGGGCCGCGGTGCTGGTCAGTGTGGTGCCGCGTACGGAGAGGGCGGCGGCGACGGTGGGCAGGATGCCGTCGCGGCGCTGGCGCAGGGCCGGGGCGGGCGCGTTCTCGGCGCTGCTCCAGCCGACGCGTGGGTCGCCGGAGGTGCCGTCGGCGGTGGCCGGGTGCCCGGTGTCGGGCTCCGAGTCGGTCGCGACGGCCGTGTCGGATGACGGTGCGGTGCTGCTCTGCATGTGGTGCTTCCCCTCCTGCAAACCCCCGGGTTGCGTGCACAGACTGCCAAATGCGGCCGGTGGTGCGGAAGCTGGGGCGCGGCGACACGCGGGAGCGTGGGCTCATCGTCACGGTGGGGTGACTGCTGGTCATGGAACCGGAGGGCCGGTGACCGGTGTCGTACAACCGCATAGGCTGTCGCTATCCGCGATCCATAACAGTGCCGCAGGGGGCAACCGCCATGACGACAGGTCGGCTCGGGCAGCAAGCCGCGCCGCCGAACGCGGCCTACGCCGGGCAGGTCGTGCACTTCCCGGACCCGGTCCGTGCGGCGCGCCATCCCAGGGGCGTACGGATCGACGGGAACGGCTATCCGGATTTCTCGGCCTACGCGCGCGCCGCGGCGGAGATCGCCGAGCCCCCGCAGGGGTTCGGGGTCGATGAGCTGCGGCTGACGGACTATGTGTCGGCGAACGCGGCGATGGCGGCCGCCGGGCATGAGTTGTGGGACACGATCGTGCCGGTGGCGACGCCGCACGGCTGGACGTGGCATCACGTGCCGGGCAGTCGTCGTATGGAGCTGGTCCCGGTCGAGGTGAAGGCGTTGCTGCGGCATCACGGCGGTCTCGCGACGGCGGCGGTGGATCACGGCAAGCGGGGGACGCGTCCGTTGCAGGAGACGCGTCCGGCGCACTTCGGGCTGCCGAAGTCGTCGGTGGCGGTGACGGAGCAACAGGTCCTCGGTGTCGAGGAGGACTTGGGGTACCGGTTGCCGGGTGCGTACCGGGCGTTCCTGAAGGCGGCGGGCGGGTGCGCTCCGGTGGGCGCGGCGCTCGACGCCGAGCTGGGGCTTCTGGTGGATCAGCCGTTCTTCACGGTGCGGGACGAGGCCGCGGTCAACGACCTGGTGTACGTGAACAAGTGCCTGCGTGATCACCTGACCAAGGACTATCTGGGTGTCGGGTTCGTGCAGGGCGGCATTCTCGCCGTGAAGGTCAAGGGTGATCGGCCGGGTTCGGTGTGGTTCTGCGCGTACGACGACGCGCGGGACAGCGGGGACACGGCGGGCTGGTCGGTCGCGGAGCGGGTGGAGCGTCTGCTGCTGCCGTGCGGTGACGACTTCGACGCGTTCCTGGCCCGGCTCGCGGGCAATCCGCCGGAGCTGGAGACGGTGGCGAACCTGATGGTGGACGGCGGTTTCGCGAGTGCGGTCGACGCCTCGGGCGTGGCCGTGCCGGCTGCTTCGGCTGTTCCGGACGAGGGGTGAGTGTCCGATGGTGACGTTCGCGCAGGCGCAGGAGCGCGCCGAAGAGTGGATCAACGGTGATGTGCCCGCCTATCAGCACCGTGAGGTGCGGGTGCGGGAGTTCGAGCTGGGGTTCGTGGTGTGGGCCGAGGACCGCGAGGGCGGTCCGGTGTCCGGTGGCGGGCGGCAGCGGCTCGTCATCGCGCGCGACAGCGGGGACGCCTCGTTGTGGCCGGGGCTGCCGGTGGGTGAGGTGATCCGGCGGTACGAGGAGGAGTACGGGCTGCCGGAGGCTTCGCCGGAGCCGGCGGACGCGCCGCCGGAGCGGGTGGACCTGAACCAGACGTCGTTCCTGTTGAGCCCTCCGGAGTGGCTCCAGGAGGCGGCGGACAAGCTGGGTATTCCGGACCGGCGGGGGGATGCGTCGTCGGCCGGCGCGTCTTCCGGTGAGGGTTCCGCGTCTCGTACAGGTTCTGCTTCCGGTACGAGTTCGGGTGCGTCCGCGCCTGAGCCGGCCGCCCCCGCGCCCGCGTCCGCGAGTGCCGACGCGGGCAGCGGTGCGACGCCGTGGCCCGCCTCGCCCGCGACGCCTTCCGGGGCGACCCCGTGGGCCGGTACGGACACGAACGCGGACGAGGAGGAGGACCGCTCGGTCGCGCCTCCGGCGACGGTGTTCGCGCCGCCGCTGGTCGACGAGGGTGACGCGCCTGCGCCCACCGCCGCGCCGGAGGCCAAGACGGCGCTGATGTCGGGCGGCAGCCGGCTTCCGCGTACGGCGGTGGCCCCGGCGGTCGAAGGGCCGGCTCCGGCCGCTCCGGGCACCCCGCCGCCGGGTGCTCCCGACGCGTACGGCTATCCGCAGGGCGCCGGCGCGCAGCAGACTCCGCCGCCCGGCGGCCCGCAGGGCCACGGTCACCCGCAGGGTCCTGGCACTCCGCCCCCGGTCAACGTGCCGCAGGCGACCGGGAGTTCGCAGGGTGGTGCGCCGCAGACTCCGCCGCCCACGTACGGGTACCCGCAGGGCCCCGGCGCGCAGCAGACTCCGCCGCCCGGCGGCCCGCAGAGCCACGGTCACCCGCAGGGTCCTGGCACTCCGCCCCCGGTCAACGTGCCGCAGGCGACCGGGAGTGGTGGTGCGCCGCAGACTCCGCCGCCCACGTACGGGTACCCGCAGGGCCCCGGCGCGCAGCAGACTCCGCCGCCGGGTGCTCCCGACGCGTACGGCTATCCGCAGGGCGCCGGCGCGCAGCAGACTCCGCCGCCTGGCGGCCAGGGCGCGCCCGGGGCCGGTGACATCGCCGACGCCGCGACCAGCAAGGCGCAGGGGCCGCCCCGCGGTGCGCGCGGTGGTGGCGCGACGACTCCGCCGCCGCCCGGTGCCCCGGGCACTCCCGGCGCGCGTCCCTCGGGGCCCGGCGCTCCGGGTACCCCGGCGGGCGGCTACGTTCCGACGCAGCTCGTCTCGCAGCTCGGCCCCGACGCCCCGCCCGCCCCGGGTGGTACGCCGCCCGGCGGTGTGCACCACGCCGCGACGATGCTGGCCGACCCGAGCCTCGGTGGCCCCGGCGCTCCCCAGCCGCCCGGTCCGCCCGGCGCGCCCGGTGCGGGTGCGCCCAAGCCGCCGGGCGCCCCCGGAACGCCCGGTGCGCCGCAGCCTCCGGGTCCGCCCGGCGCTCCCGGCGCCCCCGGTGCGCCGCAGCCTCCCGGTCCGCCCGGCGGTACGCCGCCCGGTGGGGTGCACCACGCCGCGACCATGCTGGCCCAGCCGGGACCGGCCGGTCTCGGCACGCCGCCCCCGCCGGCGGCACCCGGTGCGCCCGGTACGCCCGGGGCTCCCGGTGGCGGTGTCCATCACGCCGCGACGATGCTGGCCGGTCCCGGTCAGGTCGGTCCCGGCATGCCTCCTCCCGGGCCGCCGCAGGCGCCGGGCGGTGTGCCGATGCCGCCGCCGATGCCCGGACAGCAGGTTCCGGGTGGTCCGCCCCCGGCCTCGTACGGGTATCCGCAGCCCACGGGTCAGCCGACCGTCGGGCCCGGCTATCAGGCCGTGCTGCGCTACCGCGCGCCCGATGGGTCCGAGCAGCAGCTCATCCGCCGCTCGGCGCCCGGTACGCCGCACCCGGAGTGGCAGATCTTCCATGAGCTGCGCGGCATGAACATCCCGCCGGACCAGGTCCTGGAGCTGCACACGGAGCTGGAGTCCTGTGAGCTGCCGGGTGCGTACTGCGCCCGCATGATCCGTGAGCAGTGGCCGCAGGCGCGGATCACGTCCATCGCCCCGTACGGCAGGGACCACGCGTCGCGCCAGCAGGGCATGCAGCAGCTGATCGCGCACCAGGGCGAGCTGCACCAGGTGGCGGACGGTCCGGCGCGGCCGGCGCCGGTGCGTGCGCCGCTGCCGCCCGCGCATCCGATGCCGCCGGTTCCGCCGGAGGCGATCGGGCAGGAGCTGGCCGCGGCGTTCGGCCCCGGGGTGTTCCGGTTCGACCAGCGGGCCGTGTCCCGTCAGGGTGTGCCGGACCTCGTCGCGCACACCCTCGTCGTGGCGGGGCTGCCCGCCGACTTCGGGCCGTTCTTCTGGGCGCAGGCCCAGCCGGGCCGCCCGGTGCCGACGCTTGCCGAGCTGGCGCAGGAGCGGGGGGCGCAGCCCGCGCCGGACGCGGGTTCGTATCTCGTGATGGGAAGTGACTTCGGGCGGGCGATCTGCGTCCAGTACGGAACGGCGAACATCGTGGCCGTGCCGGTGGAGGCGGGTCCCGGCGGTGCGCCGGTGCCGCCGCAGTTCGTGAACACGGGCCTGCCCGAGTTCGCGCGCAGTCTCGCGGTGCTCGGCCGGATGTGGCCGCTGCGGTACGGGCTCAACCAGGAGCAGGCGGGCCGCTGGACCGTCGACTTCCAGGCGCAGCTGGCCGCGGTCGACCCGGCGGCGCTCGCGTCGCCGGAGGGCTGGTGGTCGGTGCTGCTCGAGCAGATGTGGGACGGCCTGCTGTAACCGCTGACGGAAGGGCCGGGGAAAGCGCCGGCAGAAGAAGGGGAGAGGCGCGCGACCGATTCGGT
>NZ_JBHJYS010000003.1:0-122947 GCF_042270245.1 Streptomyces sp. NPDC055955 | reverse complement strand
GGCGCGCCGGCCCGCGGCGGCCCCCCTGGGGGGGCGGGCGCCCCCCCGCCCCCCCCCCCCCGCCTCTCCCCTTTGTGTGCTGCTGCGCGTCGTGCGTGTCTGTCGCGGTGGGCCGGGTGTGAGCTCCCTCGCGCTCCGGGCTCCCGATTCCGACTTTCAGCAGTATTTGGCGCATCCTTGTCGAGTGGGTTGGGCGGAGTGTCTTGTTTTGAGCGCTTCGGCTCGATCGGATGCCGGGTAGGAGAGCCGAAGAGGCGAAGAGGGGAATCAAGGATGAGCAGCGGTGCGTCGGTGTCGCCCCATGGCTTCGTCACGGGACGGGGCCGCGGCTACCGTCCCGCGCAGGTGGACGCGCTGGCCGCCGAGCTGTCCCAGGACCGCGACGACGCCCGTGAGCGCGTCGCCCGGCTGACCGCCCGGGTGGCGGAGCTGGAGGCCGAGGCGCAGCGGCTGCGGCTGGCCGTGACGCAGCTCGCCCCGCAGACGTACGAGTCCCTCGGCGACCGCGCCCGCGAGATCCTCGCCCTCGCCGAGGAGGAGGCGGACGGGGTACGGGCGGCTGCCGCCGACGAGGTCCGGCGGATCACTCAGGACGCGCAGGCCCGCGCGCGCGAGACGCGTGCGGCGGCCCGCGCCGCGTCCGACGCCGTACTGGCCGAGGCCGAGCAGTGGGCCGACGAGCGGCTGGGCGCCGACCGCGTCACGGCCGACGAGGCCCGCGCCGCCGCCCGTGACGAGGCGAAGCAGCGGCGCGAGGAAGCGCTCGTCGCGCTGGACGACGTGCGGGATCGGACCGCGGCGACCCTCGCGGCCCAGGAGAAGGACCACGCGGAGCGGCGGGACGAGGCCGAGCGGGAGATCGCTGGGCAGGAGGCCGAGGCGGACGTGCGCGAGGCGGAGCGCCTGGCGCTGGCCGAGGGGCGGCTGTCCGAGGCGCGGCGGGCGTTCGCCGAGGCGGAGGAGTCGGCCCGGCACGGCGAGGAGGACGCCGAGGCCCGCGCCGCGGAGCTCCTCGCGGAGGCGACCCTGCACGAGGAGGGCGTGGGCCGCGAGACGGAGCGGGTGCTGCGCGAGCACGGTGAGGAGTGGGACCAGGTCCGCGCCCACATGGAGCACGTCCGCACCACCCTGGCCGCGCTCACGGGCCGCAACCTCGCCGACGGGACGCCGTAGGAGGGGTCGGCCACGGGCCTCGCTCACGCCGGCCGGACGCCGTAAGCGTGCCGCGACCCCGCCGGTGGGAGGTCGCGGCGGGGCGGCAGCCTCTCCGGCGGGAGGCCGTGACGGGGCCGCAACCCCGCCGACGGGACGCCGTGAAGGCGCCGAGACCGCGTCGACGGGGCGCCGTGGCGCCGGGTGCGTGGCGGGCCTACCCGTCCTTGCCCTGCGGGGCGAGCCGCGTCGCGCCGGCCAGGATCCACGCCTCCACCGCCTCGTACTGGCGGCGTTGGCTGTCGGCCGTCCGGCGGCCGGAGGCCAGCGTGCCGAGCCAGCCGAAGAGGAAGCCCAGCGGGATCGAGGCGATGCCCGTCGTGGTGAAGGGGAACCAGTTGAAGTCCTGGCCGGGGAACGCAGAGGTGGGTGAGCCCGACACCAGGTTGGTGCCCGTCATCAGGACGAGGCAGGACGCCGTGCCGCCGAGCAGCGTCCACAGCAGGCCCGTACTCGTGTAGCGGCGCCAGAACAGGCTGTAGACGAGCGCGGGCGCGAGCGCCGAGGCGCCCAGGCAGAACGACAGCGTGACCAGCGGCTGGAGGTTGTAGTGCTGGACGAGCGTGGCCAGGAGGATCGCGGGCACGCCGACGGACAGCGCCGAGACGCGGGCCAGGGTCATCTCCCTGCGGGCGGTGAGCGGCGTCCTGCGGTGGGCGAAGACGTCGTGCGCGAGGGAGTTGGCGCAGGCCAGGATCATTCCGGAGACCGAGGCGAGCAGCGTGAGGAAGAGCGCCGTGGTGACCGTGGTGAACACCAGCGTCTCCGCCGTGGAGGCGTTCGCGCCGAACGCGGCGCGCGCCCCGAGCAGATACGCGGTGTTGCCCTGCGGGTCCGCCGCCGCGACGGCGGCCCGGCCGAGGAACGCCGTCGCGCCGAACCCGACGACCGCGATGATCAGCACGAAGAGGCCGACCGCCGACACCGCCCAGGACATCGAGCGACGCACCTCACGCGCGCTGCGCGCCGTGTACATGCGCATCGTGACGTGGGGCAGGCACGCGCCGCCCAGGACGACGGTCAGCTCCGAACTGATCATGTCCAGGCGGGGGTTGGCGGTGCCGGCGAACTGGAGACCCGAGTGCAGGAAGGCGTCGCCCACGCCGCTGGCCTGCGCGGCCTGTGAGGCGAGGGCGCCGGGGTTCCAGTCGAAGCGGTACAGGATCAGGAGGGCGACGGTCAGGCCTGACCCGAGCAGCATCACGGTCTTCATGATCTGGATGAGGGCGGTGCCCTTCATGCCGCCGATCGCCGCGTAGCTGATCATCAGGGCGCCGAGCGCGATGACGCAGCCCGTCTTGAACCCCTCGCTGGTGAAGCCGAGGACGAACGCCAGCAGGTCGCCGGCGCCCGCCAGTTGGACGAGCATCAGCGGGAGCAGTGCCGCGAGGGTGGTGACGCACGCGGTGATGCGTACGGCGCGTCCCGGCAGGCGGCGGGCGATCACGTCTCCCATGGTGAACCGGCCCGCGTTGCGCAGGGGTTCGGCCAGCAGGAACATCAGGAGCATCAGGGACAGGGACGTGCTCAGGGCGAGGACGATCCCGTCGTAGCCGGTGAGCGCGATGATGCCGCCGGTGCCGAGGACGGTCGCCGCGGAGATGTAGTCGCCCGCGATGGCGAGGCCGTTGCGCATCGGGGTGAGGGAGCCGAAGCCGGTGTAGAACTCGTCGAGGTTGTCGCGGTCGGGGCCGGTCATCACGCACAGGAGCAGCGTGACGGTGGCGACCGCGGTGAAGGCGACCAGGGACATCCCCTGGGCCGAGCTGCTGAAGTCCGTCATCGGAAGTTCCCCCCGGTCGTTCCGTGCGCCGGACGCTGGTCCAACTCGGCTTGCCTGCGCAGCCGGTGGGCGAGCGGGTCGACGCGGCGGCGGGCGGTGAACTCGTACAGCCAGAGGGCGAGCGCGGTCACCGGGAGCTGGCACAGGCCGAGGAAGAGGCCGGTGGAGAAGCCGCCGGGGAGTGTGCCCGTCATGAGGGAGGGCGCGAACGCCGACAGGACGAGGAAGAGGGTGAAGTAGCCGAGTGCGGTGAGCGTGGCGACGCGCCGCTGCGAGCGGTAGGCGCTGCGCAGCAGTCGCAGGTCGCTGTGGTGGCCGAGCGCGGGGTGGCGCGGCAGCCGGTGCGCGGGCGCGGGTGGTGGGGGAGGAGGCGCCCAGGGATAGGTGAGAGCGGGGTCGGGCTGCTGTCGCGGGTGCGGCGGTTGTTGTGGGTACGACTGCTGTGGCGCGTACGGCTGCTGTGGCTGCTGGTACGCGTGCCGGTCCTGGTTTCCGTACTGGCTCCGGCCCGTGGGGAAGGGGCCCTGCCATGGCTCGTTCTGGTGGTCGGAATATGAGCGGTGCGGTGTGTCGGACATCCCGGTTCTCCTTGCGCGGCTTGGGTCCGCCGGGGATTGCGGACGCAGGGAGCGAGGGGGGAGCCGGAACGTTACTCGTAGGTAGGGGGTTTGCGCGACGGTTCTCGCGAACTGTTCAGTCGGTGCGTTGTGAGAGGGGTGAGTGATGCCGACGCGCATCTTGTGAGCCGGCTGAGTTGCCATCGGCCGCGGATGTCGCCCCGTCCGACCGCTCGCCGCCCCGCCCGGCGCCCTGCTCACCGCCGCGCTCACCGCCCTGGTCGAGCACCGGGAAACGCCGCGGCGCGAGGCACAGCAGGGCGATCAGCGCGAGCGCGGCCGCGCACGCGGCGCCCACGTAGACCGAGTCGACGGCCGCCGCCACGGCCCGCCGCAGCCGGTCCGGGTCGGCCACGGAGGCGGGGTCCTCCAGGGCCTTGGCCACCGAGTCGAGGGATCCCGCGCCGCCCAGCCGCCCGGCGAGCACGGTGTTGGCGACGGCGCCGAACAGCGCGGCGCCGACCGTCTGGCCTATCTGCCGGCAGAACAGGACGGACGCGGTCGTCGTACCGCGCTCCGCCCATCCGACGGTCGACTGGACCCCGACGATCAGGGGCAGTTGGAAGAGTCCGAGCGCCGCGCCGAGCAGCAGCATGACCAGCGCGGGCTGCCAGGCGGCCCCGGGATAGGGCAGCAGCGGGAACGCGAGCAGGATGAGGAGCGCGGCCGCGATGCCGACGACGGCCGTGTTGCGGAAGCCGATCCTGCGGTACACGTGCTGGCTGAGGGCCGCGGAGACGGGCCAGCTCAGCGTCATCACGGAGAGCACGAACCCGGCGGCCATGGGGGCGAGTCCGAGGACGGCCTGCGCGTACGTGGGCACGAACACGGTCGGCGCGACCATCAGGAGGCCCAGCGCGCCGAGTGCGAGGTTGACGGCGGCGATGGTGCGGCGGCGCCAGACCCAGCCGGGGATGATCGGCTCGGCGGCCCGCCGCTCGATGGCGACGACGGCGCCGATCAGCGCGACTCCCGCACCGAACATGGCGATCGACGGGGCCGAGAGCCAGTCCCAGGCGACGCCGCCCTGTACGAGCGCGGTCAGGAGCACCCCGCCGCACGCGAACACGGCGAGCGCGCCGGCCCAGTCGATGCGGGCGCGCGGGCCCTTCTCCCGTACGGGTTCGTGGAGATGGCGCGCGACCAGCCAGAGGGCGAGCGCGCCGACGGGCACGTTGATCAGGAAGATCCAGCGCCAGCCCGCGTACGAGGCGAGCAGTCCGCCGAGCGCCGGGCCCGCGACGGCAGAGGTCGCCCACACCGTCGACAGTCTGGCCTGGATGCGGGGGCGTTCCTTGAGCGGGTAGAGGTCGGCGGCGAGGGTCTGGACGGTGCCCTGGATGGCGCCGCCGCCCAGGCCCTGGACGACGCGGAAGGCGATGAGCGCGCCCATGTTCCAGGAGCCCGCGCACAGGACCGATCCGACGAGGAAGAGGATGCTGCCGCCGATGAGGACGGGCTTGCGGCCGAAGGTGTCGGACAGCTTCCCGTAGACGGGCAGCGTGACGGTGACGGCGAGCAGGTAGCCCGAGAAGAGCCAGGAGAAGACGGAGAAGCCGCCGAGGTCGCCGACGATCTGCGGGACCGCCGTGGAGACGATGGTGGAGTCGAGTGCCGCCAGTGCCATGGAGAGCATCAGCGCCGCGACGACCGCGCCCCGGCGCCGGTCCCTCCCCGTGCCCGTCTGTGTTGTCGCGCCGCCCACCGGATTCCTTCCCCCTGCATCTATCTCGCCCCCGACACCTTCTCACTTGACCCTGCCGCGGCGGGAGGGCGGAGCATGACTGGGCGGGAAGGTGGAGCGAACCCCTAGAGGGGCTCCACCGTTGGGTGGACTCCCCCTAGGGGGACCTCCGTACTGCGGACAGGGGACGGTTCGTACCCCCGGAGGACGAGAGGGGCGGGGGGTTCTTCCTACCTTCAAGGGGTGGGGTTTTCCCCCGGGAAAGACGGTGTCCTGCACCAGGGTGCCCGGGCCCCCCTCGCCAGCAGACTGAAGCGCGTCGCACACACCTGACCTTCCGTATGACCGACATAGGAGACTTACCGTGACAACGGCTGTGACCATTCCCAGGACCGGGGGCACTGGAGGGCAGACGGCCGTCGCCGCGCGGGCGCGGCAGGTCGTCAAGGCCTACGGCTCGGGCGAGACCCGGGTCGTCGCGCTCGACCACGTCGATGTGGACATCGCCCGCGGCCGGTTCACCGCGATCATGGGCCCCTCGGGGTCCGGCAAGTCCACGCTGATGCACTGTCTCGCCGGGCTCGACAGCGTCACGTCCGGACAGATCTACCTGGACGAGACCGAGATCACCGGCCTCAAGGACAAGAAGCTCACGCAGCTGCGCCGGGACCGGATCGGCTTCATCTTCCAGGCGTTCAACCTGCTGCCGACGCTGAACGCGCTCGAGAACATCACGCTTCCCATGGACATCGCGGGCCGCAAGGCGGACAAGCAGTGGCTGGACCGCGTCGTGCGGACCGTGGGTCTGGCCGAGCGCCTCAAGCACCGGCCCACCGAGCTCTCCGGCGGCCAGCAGCAGCGCGTCGCCGTGGCCCGCGCGCTCGCCGCCCGGCCGGAGATCATCTTCGGTGACGAGCCGACCGGAAACCTGGACTCCCGCGCCGGAGCCGAAGTGCTCGGCTTCCTGCGGCAGTCCGTCGACGAGCTCGGCCAGACCATCGTGATGGTCACCCACGACCCGGTCGCCGCCTCGTACGCGGACCGGGTGCTGTACCTCGCGGACGGCCGCATCGTCGACGAGATGCTCCGCCCCACCGCGGACGCCGTCCTCGACCGCATGAAGGACTTCGACGCGCGGGGGCGCACGTCATGAGTGCGAACACCGTCATGAAGACCTCCCTGCGCAACTTCTTCGCACACAAGGGGCGCATGGCCCTCTCGGCCGTCGCGGTCCTGCTGTCGGTGGCGTTCGTGTGCGGCACGCTCGTCTTCACCGACACGATGGACACGACGTTCGACAAGCTGTTCGCGGCGACGTCGTCCGACGTGACCGTCAGCCCGAAGGCCGCCAAGAGCGAGGGCAGCGACACCGGGCGCCCCGAGTCGATGCCGGCCTCCGCCCTCACCCAGGTCCAGCGGGCCGACGGCGTCAAGTCGGCGGAGGGTGCGGTCAGTTCGATGAACGTGACCGTCGTGAACGCGGACAACAAGAACATGGGCTCCGAGAACGGCGCCCCCACGATCGCGGGCAACTGGACGCACAACGACCTGCGTTCCATGGACATCACCTCGGGCCACGCCCCGCGCGGGCCCACCGAGGTCATGGTCGACTCCGACACGGCGAAGAAGCACCACCTGAAGATGGGCGACGAACTGCGCACCATCGCCGCCACCGGTGACTTCAGGGCGAAGATCGTCGGCATCGCCTCCTTCAAGGTGACCAACCCGGGCGCGGCCGTCGTCTACTTCGACACGGCCACCGCCCAGCGCGAACTCATCGGTCGGAGCGGACGGTTCACACAGATCAACGTCGCCGCCGCCAGCGGCGTCAGCGACAGCGACCTCAAGAAGAACGTCGCGGCGTCCCTCGACGGCCCGTACAAGTTCCAGACGCAGAAGGAGGCCGCGGACGCCAACCGTAAGGACGTCGGCGAGTTCATGGACGTCATCAAGTACGCCATGCTCGGCTTCGCCGGGATCGCCTTCCTCGTCGGCATCTTCCTGATCATCAACACCTTCTCCATGCTGGTCGCCCAGCGGACCCGCGAGATCGGCCTGATGCGCGCCATCGGGTCGAGCCGCAAGCAGGTCAACCGCTCGGTCCTCGTCGAGGCGCTGCTCCTCGGCGTCTTCGGGTCGGTCATCGGTGTCGGCGCGGGCGTCGGACTCGCCGTCGGCCTGATGAAGCTGATGTCCGCGGCGGGCATGGACCTGTCCACCGACGACCTGACCGTGCGGTGGACGACCCCGGTGGTCGGACTGCTCCTCGGCATCGTCGTCACCGTCTTCGCCGCCTACGTCCCGGCCCGCCGCGCGGGCAAGGTCTCGCCGATGGCGGCCCTCAGGGACGCCGGCACCCCCGCCGACGTCAAGGCCGGCCTGGTCCGTGCCCTGATCGGTCTCGTCCTCACGGGCGGCGGCGGCTTCGCGCTCTACACCGCCACGCAGGCCGCCGAGGCGAGCGAGGGCTCCCTGTGGCTCGGCGTCGGCATCGTCGCCACGCTCGTCGGGTTCGTCGTCGTCGGACCGCTGCTCGCGGGCGGTGTGGTGCGCGTCATCAGCGCCGTGCTCCTGCGGATGTTCGGCTCCGTCGGCCGCATGGCCGAGCGCAACGCGCTGCGCAACCCGCGCCGCACCGGCGCCACCGGCGCGGCCCTGATGATCGGCCTCGCGCTCGTCGCCTGCCTGTCGGTCGTCGGCTCCTCGATGGTCGCCTCGGCCACCAGCGAGCTCGACAGGTCCGTCGGCGCCGACTTCATCATCGAGGGACAGAACGGGCTGAAGCCGCAGGCCGCCGAGGCCCTGAAGAAGGCCCCGTACGTCTCCCACGTCACCGAGGTGAAGTACGTCAGGACGAAGCTGACCACGTCGGGCGGTACGAAGGAGGACGAGGAGCTCGTCGCCGCGACGCCCACGTACGCCCAGGACCTGCGGCGCGAGACGACCGCCGGTGAGCTGTCGGCGGCGTACGGGAAGAACGCGATGTCCATCGGCTCGGAGTTCGCCGAGAAGAACCACCTCAAGGTCGGCGACACCATGAATGTCGCGTTCGAACGAGGCCGTACCGCCGACCTGAAGATCGCGGCGATCACGTCGGACGACACCACGTTCGACAAGGGCGCGATGTACATCAACCTCACGACCGCGAAGCAGTACCTGCCCGCCGACCGGCTGCCGCTCAACGGGATGATGTTCGCCAAGGCGGACGCCGGCAAGGCCGACCAGGCCTACAAGGCGCTGAAGTCGTCGGTCGCGTCCGACCCGACGGTCCACGTCAAGGACCAGACCGACTACAAGCAGACCCTGAAGGACCAGATCGGCCAGCTCCTCAACATGATCTACGGCCTCCTGGCTCTCGCGATCATCGTGGCGGTCCTGGGCGTCGTGAACACACTGGCGCTGTCCGTGGTGGAGCGCACCCGTGAGATCGGCCTGATGCGGGCCATCGGCCTCTCGCGCCGGCAGCTGCGCCGCATGATCCGCCTGGAGTCGGTGGTCATCGCCCTCTTCGGCGCCCTCCTCGGCCTCGGCCTGGGCATGGGCTGGGGCGCGACCGCCCAGAAGCTCCTCGCCCTGGAGGGCCTGGACGTCCTGGAGATCCCCTGGCCGACGATCATCGGCGTCTTCATCGGCTCGGCCTTCGTGGGCCTGTTCGCCGCGCTGATCCCGGCGTTCCGGGCGGGCCGGATGAACGTACTGAACGCGATCGCCACGGAGTAGCTCCGCGGGGTGGTGCGAACGGGGGAACGGAGGCGGCGGCCCCGGAGTGTCCTTCCCGGACGCTCCGGGGCCGCCGTGCGTCCTGGGGGTCATGCGTGTGATCCGCGGACGATCCGCACGCGGCTGTCGGCGGCGCGTCGTAGTCTGGAAGACCCCCGGCCCGTTCGACGTGTCGGGCGGTTCGCGTTGCCCACTCCCGGGATGGAAGCCCTTCATGAGCCTGCACGGTCTGCTGGACGCCGTAAGTCGAGACCCGGCGCTCGCCGAAGCGGTGAAGGCCGCCACCGACGGGCACCGCCCCCACGTCGACCTCGTCGGCCCGCCCGCCGCGCGGCCCTTCGCGGTGGCCGCTCTCGCGCGGCGGACCGGGCGGACCGTGCTGGCCGTGACCGCCACCGGGCGGGAGGCCGAGGATCTGGCCGCGGCGCTGCGCTCGCTGCTGCCGCCGGACGGCATCGCCGAGTACCCCTCGTGGGAGACGCTCCCGCACGAGCGGCTCTCCCCGCGCTCCGACACCGTGGGCCGCCGTCTCGCCGTCCTGCGCCGCCTCGCGCACCCCCGCGCCGACGACCCGGAGACCGGCCCGGTCTCCGTCGTCGTCGCCCCCGTCAGGTCCGTGCTCCAGCCTCAGGTCAAGGGGCTCGGGGACCTGGAGCCCGTGGCGCTGAGCACCGGACAGAGCGCCGATCTGAACGAGATCGTCGAGTCGCTGGCCGCGGCTGCCTACTCCCGGGTCGAACTCGTCGAGAAGCGCGGCGAGTTCGCCGTGCGCGGCGGCATCCTCGACGTGTTCCCGCCGACCGAGGAACACCCCCTGCGCGTCGAGTTCTGGGGCGACGACGTCGAGGAGATCCGCTACTTCAAGGTCGCCGACCAGCGCTCCCTGGAGGTCGCCGAGCACGGCCTGTGGGCGCCGCCCTGCCGTGAGCTGCTGCTCACCGACCAGGTGCGCGAGCGCGCCGCCGCCCTCGCCGAGGAGCACCCCGAGCTGGGCGAACTCCTCGGCAAGATCGCCGAGGGCATCGCGGTCGAGGGCATGGAGTCCCTCGCCCCGGTCCTCGTCGACGACATGGAGCTGCTGCTCGACGTGCTGCCCGAGGGCTCCATGGCCGTGGTGTGCGACCCGGAGCGGGTGCGTACGCGCGCGGCCGACCTGGTGGCCACGTCGCAGGAGTTCCTCCAGGCGTCGTGGGCGGCCACCGCCGGCGGCGGCGAGGCGCCCATCGACGTGAACGCGGCGTCCCTGTGGTCCATCGCCGACGTCCGCGACCGGGCGCGCGAGCTGGACATGATGTGGTGGTCGGTGTCGCCGTTCGCGGCCGACGAGGAGCTGGGCTCGGACACCCTGAAGCTCGGCATGCACGCCCCCGAGTCGTACCGCGGCGACACCGCGCGGGCGCTCGCCGACACCAAGGGCTGGCTGTCCGGCGGCTGGCGCACCGTCTACGTCACCGAGGCGCACGGCCCCGCCGCCCGCACCGTCGAGGTGCTCGGCGGCGAAGGAGTCCCGGCCCGCCTCGACCAGGACCTCACCGAGCTCACCCCGGCGCTCGTGCAGGTCTCCTGCGGCTCCATCGACTACGGCTTCGTGGACCCGGCCCTGAAGCTGGCGGTCCTCACCGAGACGGACCTGACCGGCCAGAAGGCGGCGGGCAAGGACGGCCAGCGCATGCCGGCCCGCCGCCGCAAGACGATCGACCCGCTCACCCTCGAGTCCGGGGACTACATCGTCCACGAGCAGCACGGCGTGGGCCGCTACATCGAGATGGTGCAGCGCACGGTCCAGGGCGCGACCCGCGAGTACCTCGTCGTCGAGTACGCGCCCGCCAAGCGCGGCCAGCCCGGCGACCGCCTGTACATCCCCACCGACCAGCTGGAGCAGATCACCAAGTACGTCGGCGGCGAGGCCCCGACGCTGCACCGGCTCGGCGGCGCGGACTGGACGAAGACGAAGGCCCGCGCGAAGAAGGCGGTCAAGGAGATCGCCGCGGACCTGATCAAGCTGTACTCGGCGCGCATGGCGGCGCCCGGCCACTCCTTCGGCCCGGACACGCCCTGGCAGCGCGAGCTGGAGGACGCCTTCCCGTACGTGGAGACGCCCGACCAGCTCACGACCATCGCCGAGGTCAAGGAGGACATGGAGAAGACGGTCCCGATGGACCGCCTGATCTGCGGCGACGTCGGCTACGGCAAGACGGAGATCGCCGTTCGCGCGGCGTTCAAGGCCGTTCAGGACGGCAAGCAGGTCGCGGTCCTCGTGCCCACGACCCTCCTCGTCCAGCAGCACTTCGGCACGTTCTCCGAGCGCTACTCCCAGTTCCCCGTGAACGTACGGGCGCTGTCGCGCTTCCAGACGGAGTCCGAGTCGAAGGCCACCCTGGAGGGCCTGCGCGACGGGGCGGTCGACATCGTCATCGGCACGCACCGCCTGTTCTCCTCCGAGACGAAGTTCAAGGACCTCGGTCTCGTCATCGTCGACGAGGAGCAGCGCTTCGGCGTCGAGCACAAGGAGCAGCTGAAGAAGCTCCGCGCGAACGTCGACGTCCTCACGATGTCCGCGACCCCCATCCCCCGTACGCTCGAAATGGCCGTCACCGGCATCCGTGAGATGTCGACGATCACCACGCCGCCGGAGGAGCGCCACCCGGTGCTCACCTTCGTGGGCCCGTACGAGGAGAAGCAGATCGGCGCGGCCGTCCGCCGTGAACTGCTGCGCGAGGGCCAGGTCTTCTACATCCACAACCGCGTCGAGTCCATCGACCGCGCGGCGGCCCGCCTGCGCGACATCGTCCCCGAGGCGCGCATCGCCACGGCCCACGGCCAGATGTCCGAACAGGCCCTGGAACAGGTGGTCGTGGACTTCTGGGAGAAGAAGTTCGACGTCCTCGTCTCGACGACGATCGTCGAGTCGGGCATCGACATCTCCAATGCGAACACGCTGATCGTCGAGCGCGGTGACAACTTCGGTCTCAGCCAGCTCCACCAGCTGCGCGGCCGCGTCGGCCGAGGCCGTGAGCGCGGGTACGCGTACTTCCTGTACCCGCCGGAGAAGCCGCTGACCGAGACCGCGCACGAGCGCCTCGCCACCATCGCCCAGCACACGGAGATGGGCGCCGGTATGTACGTGGCGATGAAGGACCTGGAGATCCGCGGCGCGGGCAACCTGCTCGGCGGTGAGCAGTCGGGCCACATCGCGGGCGTCGGCTTCGACCTCTATGTCCGCATGGTCGGCGAGGCGGTCGCGGACTACCGCGCCTCGCTCGAAGGCGGTGTCGAGGAGGAGCCGCCCCTGGAGGTCAAGATCGAGCTCCCGGTCGACGCGCACGTCCCGCACGACTACGCGCCGGGCGAGCGGCTCAGGCTGCAGGCCTACCGCGCCATCGCCTCCGTGAACACGGAAGCGGACGTCAAGGCGGTCCGCGAGGAGCTCACCGACCGCTACGGCAAGCTGCCCGAGCCGGTCGAGAACCTGCTGCTCGTCGCCGGTCTGCGCATGTTCGCGCGGGCGTGCGGCGTCGCCGAGATCGTCCTCCAGGGCAACAACATCCGCTTCGCCCCCGTGGAGCTGAGGGAGTCGCAGGAGCTGCGCCTCAAGCGCCTCTACCCGGGCACGGTCATCAAGGCGGCGGCGCACCAGGTGCTCGTCCCGCGCCCGAAGACCGCGAAGGTGGGCGGCAAGCCGCTGGTCGGACGCGAACTCCTCGGCTGGGTCGGGGAGTTCCTGACGTCGATCCTCGGTTCGTAGAGTTTCGTGGAGAGTCTCGCGGGGCGGGCCCGAGAAGGTGCGTACACAGATGCGTGACCGGGGCGGGCCCGGGAAGACGTGAGCGGGAGGGGTGAGGGGAAGGCGGCTGCCTCCGCGCGCCCCGGTGCGCCCGGGTGACGGGCGCTCACCCGATACGGTGACACCGAGACCGGACTAGCAGGGGGGAGCGTCGTGATGCGAGGCGCTGGGCGGGCCGTCGCCGCCGTACTGGTGACCGTGGCCGCCGCCACCGGCTGCACCGTGGAGCAGCAGGGCGGGGCGGGGTCGGGGCCCGAGTACAAGGCGGGCAGCGCGCTCGACGCCGTGAACTCGCTGACCGTCAAGGGGCGGGCCCCCAAGACCGGTTACGACCGGAGTCGTTTCGGCAGCGCCTGGGCCGACACCGATTCGAACGGCTGCGACACCCGGGACGACATACTCAAGCGGGACCTGACGGGGGTGAAGTTCCGCGACGGGCGCTGCACGGTCGTGTCGGGGACGCTCGCGTCCGACCCGTACACCGGCAAGGAGATCGCGTTCGCGCGCGGCCGCAGCCAGGTCGACATCGACCATCTGGTGGCCCTCTCCGACGCCTGGCAGAAGGGCGCCCAGAAGTGGGACCCGAGCAAGCGCATCGCCCTGGCCAACGACCCGCTCAACCTCCTCGCGGTCGACGCGGGCCCCAACCGCAGCAAGGGTGAGGGCGATACGGCGACCTGGCTGCCGCCCCGCAAGGGGTACCGGTGCACGTATGTCGCCGGGCAGGTCGCCGTGAAGAAGAAGTACGGGCTGTGGGTGACGGCCGGTGAGCGGGACGCCATGAAGCGGGTGCTGTCGACCTGCCCGGACCAGGCGCTGCCCACGGGCGGCAACCCGACGTCGGCGCCGGAGCGCTTCCACGCCAAGTGACCGCGAGCGCGGGCCGGTTCAGCCGCCCAGCTTGTCGAGGTCGACGATGTCCTTGTCGGCCGGCGGCGCTGCCTCGACCGGCTTGTCGTAGTCCGAGAACGTGAGCGAGGCCGGCTCCTTGGCGGACTTGGTGACGAGCTTGAGCACGTACGGCTTGCCCTCCGTCGCGACGTAGAGCGTGTACGTGTCCTTGCCGTCGGTCTCGGTGACGGTGAACGCGGGCGTGCCGTCGACCGTCGTCGCCCTGCCCTTGCGGGCGAGGGTGTCATTGCTCTTGAACTCGGCGAGCATCGAGTCGAGGTCGCAGAAGTCCGCCATGTCCTTGGCGTCGGGGCTGTCCGCCTTCGACTTCATCCAGCGGCCCGCGAGCATCTTCACGACGGCGTCGGTGTCCGCCTTGGACTCGCCCTTGCTCTGGGCACGCAGGAACGCCTCGTCGGACTTGAGGTACACGGTCGGGCCCGTCTTGATCAGGTCGACCTTGCCCTGCCCGTCCATGCCCATCGAGCCGGTGCACTCGCCCTTCGTGTCGAGGGCGACGTCGAGGGTGATCTGCCCGCCGTCGCCGTCGGCCGTGTCGCCCTTGATGGTGAGGGACGAGGCGCCGCGGGTGGCCTTCATCGCCTTGTTGGCGATCTGCGGTCCCGACAGGTCGGCGAAGGGAGCCTTGGGCTTGTCACCCGGCCCCGCGGCGCCGGCGGGGCCGCCGGTCCCGCACGCGGTGAGCGAGAGAGTGGCCGTGACGGCGGTGAGGCAGAGGGCGGCAAGGGTGCTGCGACGCATGGGAGTTCTCCCCCGGGAAGTGGTTGAGGTGGTGGAGGCGGAGCGGTGGTGCACGGCCGTCAGAAGTTGCCGTTGGTGATGATCTCGCCGTCGGCGTCGTAGACCGTGACGAGGCCGTTCTTGCTGTCCTTCCAGTCCGCGAACGCGGAGGCGATCAGCTTGGAGGGGCCGGAGCCCTCGCCCATCAGGCCGCCGGTGAAGTCGGTGTAGACGTCGGCGCTGTCGAGGACGTCGTTCTGCTGGTCGGCGCCCTGGATCTTGAGGACGTGGGCGACGGCGGCCTTCTCCTTGGGCGTGCCGTTCTTCGCCACGAAGGCCTTGAACTGCTCGGCCTGCGAGGCCTTCGAAGCGCCCTTGTCACCGGCGTCGGCCTTGGCGGCGCCGTCGGCCTTGCCGCCGGAGTCGCCCGTGTTCTTGTCCGCGGCGGCGGAGGTGCCGCCGCCGTTCCCCCCGTTGCCGTCGCCGCCCTCACCCGAGTTCGCCGACACGACACCGATCACGACGATCCCGACGACCGCACCCAGCGCGATCTTGGTCTTCATGCCCATGGCTGATCCCCCCAAAGGAAAGCGGCCCTTCGATCCCGGCGACCGCTTGTTTCGATGGGTCAATAAGAACAGACCTTGTGAACCGAGTCAACACGGTTCACAAGGTCGAGTTAGTACACGCTCGTGAATGGGGCGCTTACGTGTTCGCGGGTATGCTCGGCGCCACAGTCATGCGGGGGAGCCGAGGGGAGCACACCGGGTGCAGGACAACGCCACAGAAGTGACCGCGGCCGGTATCGCCCGGCTCGCGGGGGTCGGCCGCGCCGCCGTCAGCAACTGGCGCCGCCGCCACCCCGACTTCCCCAAGCCCGTCGGCGGGACCGAGACCAGCCCCTCCTTCGCCCTCACCGACGTCGAGAACTGGCTGCGCGAGCAGGGAAAACTCGCCGAGGTCCCGCTGCGTGAACGCGTCTGGCAGCAGCTCGCCGGACATCCCGTGGGCCCCGGCGTCGCGCTCCTGCACGCCGGCTGCGCCCTGCTTCTCGTGCACGACCGGCCCACCGACTGGCTCGAACTCGCCGCGGTCTCCGACGAGCACCTCGCCCGGCGCCTCCCGGCCGCCCTCGACGACGTCCTGAACCGCCGCTTCGGACCCCGCGACGAGCGCGCCGTGCGCCTGCCCGACACCGGGCTCCCGCCCTCCGTCCCGCTGCTGCGCGGCGCCGCCGAACTCGCCGCGGAACTGGGCGCCCGCCAGACGTACGAGTTCCTGCTCGGCCGTCATCTCGACGCCAACCCGCGCCAGTACACCCTCACGCCCCCGGGCCCCGCCCAGCTCATGGCCGCCCTCGCCGGACCCGCCCGCACCGTCCTCGACCCGGCCTGCGGCACCGGCGCCCTGCTGCGCGCCGTGCGCGACCTCGCACCCGAGCCCGACCAGCGCCTCTACGGCCAGGACAGCGCCCCCGACCTCGCCGCCCTCACCGCGCTCCGTCTCGCGCTCGGCACCCCGGCCGCCGACGGCGCCACCGTGCGCACCGCCGCCGGCGACACCCTGCGCGCCGACGCGTTCCCCGACGTCCGCGCCGACGCCGTGCTCGCCCACCCGCCGTTCAACGAACGCAACTGGGGCCACGACGAACTCGCCTACGACGCCCGCTGGGAGTACGGCTTCCCGGCCCGCACCGAGTCCGAACTCGCCTGGATCCAGCATGCGTTGGCCCGCCTGCACGACGGCGGCACCGCCGTCCTGCTGATGCCGCCCGCCGCCGCCTCGCGCCGCTCGGGCCGCCGCATCCGCGCCGACCTGCTGCGTCGCGGCGCCCTGCGGGCCGTGATCGCCCTGCCCGCGGGCTCCGTCCCGCCCAACAACATCCCGCTGCACCTGTGGGTCCTGCGCAGGCCCGGCGCCGGCGCTCCGCCCGCGCCGGAACTCCTCCTCGTCGAGACGACCGGGGGCCGGCCGGCGGGCTCCGGCGACGGACGCGACAGGCTGCCGTGGGAGCAGGTCCAGCAGGCCGTCCTCGACGCCTGGCGGCCCTTCGACCGCGACGGCACGCTCGAGGAACTGCCCGGCGTCGCCCGCTCCGTGCCCGTGATCGAACTCCTCGACGACGAGGTCGACCTCGCGCCCGCACGCCGGCTGCCGCCCCCGGCCGCGGGCGGCGGCGCCGAGGAGCTCGCCGCGGTCCGCACCCGCCTCGGCGACACCCTGCGCCTCACCGCCGACCGTGCCCCCGACACCCCGCCCGCCGCGCAGAGCCCGGCCCGCTGGCCCCAGACGACCGTGGGCGAACTCGCCCGCGCCGGCGCCCTGGTGCTGCGGACCGCCACGGCGGTTGCCGCGGGACCGGGGCCCGCCACCGGCGGCTCTGCCGGCGTGCCCGTCCTCACCGACCACGACGTCCTCGCCGGCACCGCGCCCTCCGGCTCACCCCAGAGCGGCGACGAGGAACCCGTACTCGTCGAGGCGGGCGACGTCGTCGTGCCGATGGCGGGCGGCGGAGCGGTCGCCCGCGTCGTCGACGAGGCCACCGCGGGCGCCGCGCTCGGCCGCGGCCTGACGCTGCTGCGCCCCGACCGGACCGCCCTCGACCCCTGGTTCCTCGCCGGGTTCCTGCGCGGCACCGCCAACAACCGGCAGGCCAGCAGCTTCGCGTCCACCGCGACGCGCCTGGACGTGCGCCGCCTCCAACTCCCGCGCCTGCCACTCGCCGACCAGCGCCGCTACGGCGAACGCTTCCGCGCCCTGGCCGGGTTCGAGGACGCCCTGCGCCAAGCCGCGCGCCTCGGCGAACAGCTCGTGCAGGGCCTGCACGACGGCCTGACGGACGGCACGCTCGGCCCCGAGTGACGCGTAAGACATCCGTACGACAACGGTTCCGTACAACCCGGCGCGGGTTGTCGGAGTCGGCCTATACGCTCGACACACAAAGGACCCGTCAGCAGGAGCAGCAGGAGAAACCATGCACGGCCAGGGCTACATGCCACCGCCACAGCGCCCGTCGCATGGCGTGCAGATCGCGTTGCGCGTCCTGTTCGTGGCGCTCACCGTGCTGAGCATCGGCTTCCTCGCGTGGACGGCGCTGCTGCGCCTCGCGCTGACGACGCGCAGCAGGACGGACTGGATCGTCTTCGCGTCCGTCGCCGCGCTCCAGGTCGGCACGGTCGCGCTGCTCGCCACGGACCCGGGCGTCGACGATTTCACGACGTGGCGCGGAGACGCGGGCATGATCACGCTTCTGGTCACGCTCGCCGGAGTCGTCCTGTACTACCTCGTCGCCGACATCCTCCACTGCCGCAAGGGGCGCCTCGGGTTCTACGGCGGTTACGCGAACGGGTACCAGCAGCCGCTCCAGCGACCCCCGCTCCAGCAGCCCGCGTACGGGTATCCGCAAGCCCAGCACTACGCGCCGCCCACGCCGCAGCCCGCGCCGCCGTCGACGCCGCCCGTGCACGACCAGCTCACCCGGACCGCGGGCCCGGCCCCCACGCCCGTGCCCACCCCCGCCCCGCAGCCCCAGGTGCCGCCGCCCCACCGCATCGACCAGGTCCGCGCGGAGCTCGACGAACTCAGCGACTACCTGCGCAAGCAGGAAGGCGGACGGTGACCCACCCCCTGAACGCGTCCGGCGGACAACTCGTCGCCGGACGCTACGAGCTGTCCACCCTCATCGGCCAGGGCGGCATGGGCCAGGTCTGGACGGCGTACGACCAGCGGCTCGACCGGCGCGTCGCCGTGAAGCTGCTGCGCCCCGACCGCGTCGCCGGCCAGGAGGCCGAAGAGCTGCGCCGCCGCTTCGTGCGCGAGTGCCGCGTCACGGCCCAGGTCGACCACCCCGGCCTGGTCACCGTCCACGACGCGGGAACCCAGGGCGAGGACCTCTACCTCGTCATGCAGTACGTCGACGGGGCCGACCTCTCCGACCACCTCGCCGAACACGACCCCTACCCGTGGCAGTGGGCGGTCTCCGTCGCGGCCCAGCTGTGCGCCGTCCTGTGCGCGGTGCACGCCGTACCGATCGTGCACCGCGACCTCAAACCGCGGAACGTGATGGTCAAGCAGGACGGCACCGTCACCGTCCTCGACCTCGGCGTCGCCTCCGTGCTCGACACCGACACCACCCGCCTCACCCACACCGGCTCCCCCATCGGCAGCCCCGCCTACATGGCGCCCGAACAGGCCATGGGCGGCGCCGTGGGCCCCTACACGGACCTGTACGCGCTCGGGGTGCTGCTGCACGAACTCCTCAGCGGAGACGTCCCGTTCGCGGGCTCCACCGCCCTCGGCGTCCTGCACCGCCACCTCTACGAGCCGCCCCTGCCGGTCCGACGCCTGCGCCCCGAGGTCCCCGAACCCCTGGAGGCGCTCGTCCTGCGCCTGCTCGCCAAGGACCCGCAGCACCGGCCCGCCTCCGCGCAGGAGACGTACGAGGCCCTGCTCCCGCTGCTGCCCGCGCGCGGCGTACCGAGCGGCGGCCCCCTCGACCCGACCCGCCCCTTCCTGCGCCCGCACGCCCCCTGGCCCGACCGCGCCCGCACCCCCGCCCCGCAGCCCGCCGCGCCCACGCCCCACACCGACAGGCCGGACGTCGCGAGCGCCGTCGACGAGGTCAAGCGCCTCCTCGGCGAGGGCCGCATCACCCAGGCCGTCGACATCCTCGGCGCGATCCTGCCCGCCGCCGCGGCCCAGCACGGCGAGCACTCACCGGTCGTACGGACCCTGCGCAAGCAGTACGCCGCGACGCTCATGGACGACGGCCAGTACCGCCGCGCCCTGCCCGAGCTGCGCCGCCTCGCCGACGAGCGCTCCGCTGAGGCGGGCCAGGCCGACCCGCAGTCCCTCCAGTTCCGCTACGAGGCCGCGCAGTGCCTGGAACAGCTCGGCGAACCGGCCGCCGCGCTCGCCGAATACCGGGCGCTGCTCCCGTACTACGAGAACCAGTACGCGACCACGGACATCACGCTGCCCCTCGAAGTCCGGCGCCGCATCGGCCACTTGCTTCTCGCGCTCGGCGACCGTCCCGCCGCGCACGAGACCCTCGTACGACTCCTGCACGACGCGGAGCGCCTGCACGGACCCGGACACCCGTTCCCGGCCGAAATCCGCCGCACCTTGCAGTGGCTGGGGCAGGTCCGGGGCTGAGCCGGGTCGGGCCGGGCACGGGGGAGTGCCTCAACTCCCGCCGAATCGTTGGGTCGAATAGGTGGCCGAGAGCACGGCCACTGCCTAACATCGATCACCGCCGGACTTTGTGCACCGACGCACAAACTCTTCGCAGGGAGGCCCACCTTGCATCGCCGCAACAGCCGCCGCACCGCGCTCGTCCTCTCCACCGCCGCCGTAGCCGCGGTCCCCCTCCTCACCGCCTGCGGCGACGACGCGCATCCCGGCGCCGCGGCCGTCGTGGGCAGCGACCGCATCACCGTCTCCCAGCTGCAGAACCGGGTGAACGAGGTGCGCGACGCCCAGCAGGCCGCCACCAAGGACGACCAGCAGTACGAGCAGGCCATCGCCAAGTCCGGCAGCCTCACCAGGAACACGCTGAACTCCATGGTCTTCGACCGTGTGGTGCACCGCGCGGCCACCGACGCGGGCGTCAAGGTGAGCCGCCGGCAGGTCCAGGAGCGGGAAGCCGCGATGGCGCAGCAGGCCGGCGGCGTGCGGCAGCTGCAGCTCGCCCTGCTCGAGCAGTACAACATCGCGCCCGAGCGCATCGCGGACAGCGCCCGCACCGATCTCGAGGTCATGGGCCTCGCACAGAAGGTCGGCGCGAACATGCAGTCCCAGGCCGAGAGCGACCAGGCCCCCTTCTGGAAGGCGCTCGACCAGGCCTCCAAGGAGCTGAACGTCGGCCTGAACCCGCGCTACGGCACCTGGGACATCGCCAAGAGCCACGGCCGCGCCGACACGAAGACACCCTGGGTGCGCGAGGTCACGTCCCCGAAGACGGGGGACGAGCAGACGGCGTAGGGCGCGGCGGGCGGCCTGGGTTACGTTCGAGGCGTGAACGCCGAGAACACACCCGCCGCCGTCCCGACCGGCCGCATCGTCCTGCTCACCACCAGCCACCGCGTCGCACCCGGCCTGCTGTCCTGGTCGGCCTGGCAGCTCCTGCACGCCGCCGACGAGGTGCTGTGCGCCGACGCCGCGCACCCGCAGCTGCCGTATCTGCGGGAGGCCGGCATCGAGGTGCGGGAGGCGGCGCCGACGGCCCACGAGCTCGTCGACGCCTGCGCCGGCGGCCGCACCGTCGTGGTCGTCGCCACCGCCGAGGGCGACCGGCGCCTGACCGACGGCCTGGCCGCGCTCGCCGGCTCGGGCCGCGTCGCGATGCCCGACCTGGAACTGCTCCCGGCCTCCTACGACCTGCCGGGCGCCCGCCTCCTCGACCTGGTCCAGGTCATGGACCGCATCCGTCGCGAGTGCCCGTGGTCCTCGCAGCAGACCCACAAGGGCCTGGCGAAGTACGCGATCGAGGAGGCGTACGAACTCGTCGAGGCGATCGAGGACGGCGACCGGGACGAGCTGCGCGAGGAGCTCGGCGACGTGCTCCTCCAGGTTGTCTTCCACGCCCGGATCGCCGAGGAGGCCTCCGGTGAGGAAGGGGACGAGGCGTTCTCCGTGGACGACGTCGCCGGCGGCATCGTCGAGAAGCTCATCCACCGTCACCCGCACGTCTTCGGCGACGACACGGCGCTCACCCCGCAGGACGTGAAGGAGCACTGGCTGCGCACGAAGGCCGTGGAGAAGCAGCGCGAGTCCGTCACGGACGGGGTGCCGGTGGGACAGCCCGGCCTCGCGCTCGCGGCGAAACTGGGATCGAGGGTCCGCACGGCCGGCCTCGACGTGCCCCTCCCGTCCGGCGAGGGCGTCGGCTACGAATTGCTGGCACTCGCCCTGCGCGCCGAGGCCGACGGCGTCGACCCGGAGGCGGCACTGCGCGCGGCGTCCCGGGCGTACCGGGACGCGATCCGGGCGGCGGAGGGGCTGGCCTAGGGCCTGTCGTCACATTCCCGTCTGCCCGGCGGCGTCTGGCACGCCCGCTCGCGGCGTTGCCGAATAGCCCTGGTAGCTCCGCTGCAAGGGCTCTCCGGCGCCTTGCGATCGCACGCACCGGACGCCGCCGGGCCCGCCCCTCGGGCGGACGACGGGAATGTGACGACAGGCCCTAGAACCGGCGGCGGTGGGGTCCGGCAGGGGGTGGCGCCCCGCGCCGGATACGGTCGAGGCGTGACCGACAAGCCCGCGCAGCGCACCGCTCCCGAACTCTTCACCTGGGAGTTCGCCACCGATCCGTATCCGGCCTACGCCTGGCTGCGCGAGCACTCGCCCGTCCACCGCACGACGCTCCCCAGCGGTGTCGAGGCCTGGCTGGTCACGCGGTACGCGGACGCGAAACAGGCGCTGGCCGACCAGCGCCTGTCCAAGAACCCGGCGCACCACGACGAGCCCGCCCACGCCAAGGGCAAGACCGGCATTCCGGGCGAGCGCAAGGCCGAGCTGATGACCCATCTGCTCAACATCGACCCGCCGGACCACACCCGCCTGCGCCGCCTCGTCTCGAAGGCGTTCACCCCACGCCGGGTGGCCGAATTCGCTCCTCGTGTGCAGGAGTTGACGGACGGCCTCATCGACCGGTTCGCCGCCCGGGGCGAGGCCGACCTGATCCACGACTTCGCCTTCCCGCTCCCCATCTACGCGATCTGTGACCTGCTGGGCGTCCCGCGCGAGGACCAGGACGACTTCCGCGACTGGGCGGGCATGATGATCCGCCACGGCGGGGGCCCGCGCGGCGGTGTCGCGCGCTCCGTCAAGAAGATGCGCGGCTATCTGGCCGAACTCATCCACCGCAAGCGCAGCGACCCGGGCGACGACCTCATCTCCGGCCTCATCCGCGCCTCCGACCACGGGGAGCACCTCACGGAGAACGAGGCCGCCGCCATGGCCTTCATCCTTCTCTTCGCAGGTTTTGAGACCACGGTCAATTTGATCGGCAACGGCACGTACGCCCTGCTCACCCACCCCGAGCAGCGCGAGCGGCTCCAGCGGTCGCTGGCCCCCGGAGCCGCCGAGCCCGGCCTTCTGGAGACCGGGATCGAGGAACTCCTGCGCTACGACGGCCCCGTGGAGCTCGCCACGTGGCGCTTCGCGACCGAGCCGCTGACCGTCGGGGGACAGGACATCGCCGCCGGCGACCCCGTCCTGGTCGTGCTCGCCGCCGCCGACCGCGACCCGGCGCGCTTCGACGAGCCCGACACCCTCGATCTCTCCCGGCGCGACAACCAGCACCTCGGATACGGGCACGGGATCCACTACTGCCTCGGAGCCCCCCTCGCGCGCCTGGAGGGGCAGACCGCCCTCGCTACGCTCCTGACGCGCCTTCCGGACCTGCGACTCGCGGGAGATCCTGCCGATTTGCGCTGGCGCGGCGGCCTCATCATGCGGGGATTGCGCACGCTTCCGGTCGAGTTCACGCCGCATCGGGAAGGTCCGGGCGAAGCGGTGTAACTGACGGTTCGTCAAGACTGTGACTTTCACGTGATCTCGGCTGCATCGACTTGTGACAAGCGTTCGACTCCCGCTACGTTCACCAGTCATCGCGGCACCACCCGCCGCAGCATTCCCCGAGCCACCGAAAGGCGCCTTCATGCTCACCGGGAACGGTCGTCACCGTCGCCCCCGCCAGGCTCCCGCGCTCATCGTCGCCGCGGGAGTGGCCGGCTCCGCCATCGCGATCCCCCTGCTCGGCGCGACCAGCGCGAGCGCCGCGTCGACCGCCACGTGGGACAAGCTCGCCGAGTGCGAGAGCGGCGGCTCCTGGAGCGCCGATCCGGGCAACGGCTACTACGGCGGGCTCCAGCTCTCGCAGGAGATCTGGGAGGACCACGGTGGCCTCGACTTCGCGCCGCGCGCCGACCAGGCCAGCCGCTCGCAGCAGATAGCCGTCGCCGAGAAGGTCCTCGCCGACGAGGGTCCGCGGGCGTGGCCGGTCTGCTCGGTCACCTCGGGGCTCACGGCGGACGACGCCGCGGCCGACGTCGACCCCGGGGCGGCCCTGCCGACCCCGTCCGCGTCCGCCGGCGACTCCGGCCGTGACGACGCGGCGGACGGCGACACCGCGAAGAGTGACGCGAGCGACGAGTCGGCGGACTCCGCGTCCGAGGCCGCGAAGGGCGACTCCCGAGAGAAGAGTCACGACGACTCGGGTGATACCGCAGGTAACACCGCGGGCGACTCCAAGAGCGACAAGTCCGGCCGGGACGGCTCGACTTCGACCGCCGGCGCGCCCTCGTCGGAGGCCTCCGACGGCTCGGACTCCGCCGCTGCGCCCGCCTCCGGCCGGCACCGCGGCGACGCCGCCGAGGACGACGTCCCGGGCTCCTCGCGCGCCGACGACGGCTCGGGCCGCCATGCCTCGCGCGGCGGAGAAAGCGGGCGCAAGGGTGTGAATGCGGACGAAGGTACTTATACCGTGCGCTCCGGCGACAACCTCTGGGGCATCGCCGACACCCATGACGTGGACGGCGGATGGGCCGCTCTGTACGCCGAGAACAAGAAGACGGTCGGCGCCGACCCCGACCTCATCCTTCCTGGTCAGAGTCTGGATCTTGGGCTCGAATCGGGCGAAAAGTAGGGGCAGTTCGGGCGTGATGTCCGCTTTGGTGACGGTGAGAGATGGGTCTCAAAGGCCCTGATCGTCTTTGAAATTCGGGCGATCCACTGCTTACGGTCATCACCGCTCGCCACAGCGGGCCCCGTCGGATGTCACGCCGAATCCTGCCAACGTCCGTACGGGAACAGTCGTCGCGTAAGCGCCGTAGGCAGGAGCGGGGGACCCAAGGTAAGTGCCGGCCCCGGCCGTCGAGAGACGGCCGACCGACCGGCTTGGGGTGAAGTCGCACGCAGGACGTGCGACCGGGCACTCATCCGGCCCGAACCCGACAGCTCACCTCGTAGGCGTCGGTGAGGGGATCTCTCGATGCTGTTTTCCAGCAAGGGCAAGCACCGTCGCCCGTCCAAGGCCGTTCGCGTCGCCACGCTCGCCGGTGTCGCCGGTGCCGCTGTCGCCGTCCCGCTGATGGGTGCCACCGGCGCCTCCGCCGCCACCACCTCCGAGTGGGACGCGGTCGCGCAGTGCGAGTCCGGCGGCAACTGGTCGATCAACACGGGCAACGGCTACTACGGCGGCCTCCAGTTCTCCTCGTCCACCTGGGCCGCGTACGGCGGCACCGCCTACGCCTCCACCGCCGACAAGGCCTCCAAGGCGCAGCAGATAGCCGTCGCCGAGAAGGTCCTGGCGAGCCAGGGCAAGGGTGCCTGGCCGAGCTGCGGCGTGGGCCTGTCCGCCGCCTCGACCGGCTCCGCCCCGGCCGCCGCCGCCCCGAAGCAGCAGGAGCGCACCGAGCAGCCGACCACCCGCAGCCAGGAGCGCAAGGCGCCTGCCGCCCCGAAGCAGGAGTCGAAGAAGACCGTCGAGACCCCGGCCGGCAAGAAGGTCGAGAAGGGTGACGGCGAGTACAAGGTGAAGGCCGGCGACACCCTCAGCACCATCGCCGAGGCGCACCACGTCAAGGGTGGCTGGGCGAAGCTCTTCAAGCTGAACAAGGACATCGTCGAGGACGCCGACCTGATCTACCCGGGTCAGCAGCTCCACCTCAAGTAAGGAGGGGAGGGGGCGACAGCCCCCAGGCCGCTCGGGTGCCGGCTTTCGGCGGACGGCCGGTACCACGCCAGGTCCCCCCAAGGACTCCCCGCCCCGGGTGCGCATTCCCCCGTCGCGCCCGGGGCGGGGTTTTGGTGCGTGAGGGGTCCTGGGCTTTCGTCCGTTGTCGGCCGGTGCTTTTTGTTCCGTTCGGAAACAATTCGCTCTCGGTTTTTGTCCACGGGCCGGTCGGTCGGCTGGCCGGTGCCTGGAGCCGGTTAGGCTCGTGTGTTGCCGGACCATGCGGCCCGGCGTAGTTGCGTCACATCCCATAAGGAGATGCTCGTGCCGTCCATCGACGTCGTCGTAGCCCGGGAAATCCTGGACTCCCGAGGCAACCCCACGGTCGAGGTCGAGGTCGGCCTCGACGACGGCAGCACCGGTCGTGCCGCTGTCCCGTCCGGTGCGTCCACCGGCGCGTTCGAGGCCATCGAACTCCGCGACGGTGACCCGAACCGCTACCAGGGCAAGGGTGTCGAGAAGGCCGTCCTCGCCGTCATCGAGCAGATCGGCCCGGAGCTCGTCGGCTACGACGCCACCGAGCAGCGCCTGATCGACCAGGCGATGTTCGACCTGGACGCCACCGACAACAAGGGTTCGCTCGGCGCCAACGCCATCCTCGGCGTCTCCCTCGCCGTCGCGCACGCCGCCTCCGAGGCCAGCGACCTGCCGCTGTTCCGCTACCTCGGCGGTCCGAACGCGCACCTGCTGCCCGTCCCGATGATGAACATCCTCAACGGTGGGTCGCACGCCGACTCCAACGTCGACATCCAGGAGTTCATGATCGCGCCGATCGGCGCGGAGTCCTTCTCCGAGGCCCTTCGCTGGGGCGCCGAGGTCTACCACACCCTCAAGAAGGTGCTGAAGACCAAGAGCCTGTCCACCGGTCTGGGCGACGAGGGCGGCTTCGCCCCGAACCTCGGCTCGAACCGCGAGGCCCTCGACCTCATCGTCGAGGCCATCAAGCAGGCCGGTTACGTTCCCGGTGAGCAGATCGCGCTCGCGCTCGACGTCGCCGCGTCCGAGTTCTACAAGGACGGCAAGTACGAGTTCGAGGGCAAGTCCCGCTCGGCCGCCGAGATGACCGAGTACTACGAGGAGCTCGTCTCCGCGTACCCGCTGGTCTCCATCGAGGACCCGCTGTACGAGGACGACTGGGCCGGCTGGAACGTCATCACCGAGAAGCTGGGCGACAAGGTCCAGATCGTCGGCGACGACCTCTTCGTCACCAACCCCGAGCGCCTCGCCCGCGGCATCGAGGAGGGCTCCGCCAACGCCCTGCTCGTCAAGGTCAACCAGATCGGTTCGCTGACCGAGACCCTGGACGCCGTCGAGATGGCCCAGCGCAACGGCTTCAAGTGCATGATGTCCCACCGCTCCGGCGAGACCGAGGACGTCACCATCGCCGACCTCGCCGTCGCGGTGAACTGCGGCCAGATCAAGACCGGTGCCCCGGCCCGCTCGGACCGCGTCGCCAAGTACAACCAGCTCCTGCGCATCGAGGAGATCCTCGACGACGCCGCGGTCTACGCCGGCCGCAGCGCGTTTCCCCGCTTCAAGGGCTGAGCGCGCTCTTAAGGCACTGCCTTAGGAAGCGTCGTACGTACGTCCCCGCACCCGGTCCCGTACCGTGTGCGGGGACGTACGCACGTAAAGGGGAGGCGCGAACATGGCCGGGAGAGTCCGGGACAGGGACCGTGACCGGTTCTCCACCGCGACCCGGCTGCGTCTGCTCGGCGAGCAGACCGCCGAGCGCGTCTACCGCTCCCAGACCAGACGTCAGGCCCGCCGTTCCCGTCTCACCGGCCGCGCGGCACTCCTGGCCCTCGTCCTGTGCACCCTGGTCGTCGCGCTCGCCTACCCCATAAGGCAGTACGTCTCCCAGCGCGGGGAGATCGCCGACCTCCAGCGCCGGCAGCAGGAGGCCCAGAGCAGGGTCGACAGGCTGCGCGACGAGAAGGCACGCTGGCAGGACGACTCGTACGCCGAGCAGCGGATCCGCGACCGGCTCCACCTGGTGATGCCGGGCGAGACCGGCTACGTGGCGCGCGACCCCGACGCGGCGAAGCGCACCCGCTCCGAGGGGGGCGCGAAGGGACGGCCCTGGTACTCGAACGTCTGGGACGGCGTCGACAAGGCCGACCGCCCCGGCGACTGACCCGCCCGCACCGAAGCCCCGCACCCGCAGCACCCCGAATCCGCAGTACCCCTACCGAAGTTCACTGAAGGAAAGCCCCCAGGCATGGACACGCCCCCGCCCCAGACCGAGCCGACCGCGCCCACGGACGCCGACATCCAGGCGTTCAAGGAGCAGCTCGGCCGCCCGCCGCGCGGCCTGCGGGCCATCGCGCACCGCTGCCCCTGCGGCAACCCGGACGTGGTCGAGACGGCGCCGCGCCTCGAGGACGGCACGCCCTTCCCCACGACGTACTACCTCACGTGCCCGCGCGCCGCGTCCGCGATCGGCACGCTGGAGGCGAACGGCGTCATGAAGGAGATGACGGAGCGCCTTCAGACGGATCCCGAGCTTGCGGACGCGTACCGCAAGGCGCACGAGGACTACATCGCGCGCCGCGACGCCATCGAGGTCCTCGAGGGCTTCCCGAGCGCGGGCGGCATGCCGGACCGGGTGAAGTGCCTGCACGTCCTGGTCGGCCACTCCCTGGCCGCGGGCCCGGGTGTGAACCCGCTCGGCGACGAGGCCATCGCGATGCTGCCCGAGTGGTGGGCGAAGGGGCCCTGCGTGTCGGCCGCGCCCGAGGAGAGCCAGTGACCAGGGTCGCCGCCGTCGACTGCGGCACCAACTCGATCCGGCTCCTCGTCGCCGACGCCGACCCCGCCACGGGTGAACTCGTGGAACTGGACCGGCGCATGACGATCGTGCGGCTCGGGCAGGGCGTGGACCGCACGGGACGCCTCGCGCCCGAGGCGCTGGAGCGCACCTTCGCGGCCTGCCGCGAGTACGCCGAGGTCATCAGAGCGCACGGCGCCGAGAAGATCCGCTTCGTGGCCACGTCCGCGTCCCGCGACGCCGAGAACCGGGACGACTTCGTGCGCGGGGTCGTGGACATCCTGGGCGTCGAGCCCGAGGTCATCACGGGCGACCAGGAGGCCGAGTTCTCCTTCACCGGCGCGACGAAGGAGCTGACGGGCCGGGCCGACCTCGACAAGCCCTACCTGGTCGTGGACATCGGCGGCGGCTCGACGGAGTTCGTCGTCGGCGAGGACACGGTCCTGGCGGCGCGCTCCGTCGACATCGGCTGCGTCCGCATGACGGAGCGCCACCTCATGGGCGAGGACGGCCAGGTCACCGATCCGCCGACGCCCGCGCAGATCGAGGCCGTTCGTGAGGACGTCGTCGCGGCCCTCGACCTCGTGACGCAGACCGTCCCGCTGACCGCGGCCCGCACGCTCGTGGGTCTGGCCGGTTCCGTGACGACGGTCGCCGCGCTCGCGCTCGGTCTGAGCGAGTACGACTCGGTGGCCATCCACCACTCCCGTATCTCCTACGAGCGCGTCGCCGAGCTCACGGACTGGCTGGTGACGTCCACGCACGACCAGCGTTCCCTGAACCCGGTCATCCACCCGGGCCGCGTCGACGTCATCGCCTCCGGCGCGCTGGTGCTGCGCCTGATCATGGAGTGGATCGGCGCCAAGGAGGTCGTGGTGAGCGAGCACGACATCCTCGACGGCATCGCCTGGTCGATCGCCTAGCCCTCTCCAGGCTGTTTCCCGGCCGCTTCGCGACCCCTTCCCGGCCCCCCTTCCGGCCTGCCGGTACCTCCCGTGGCCGACTCCCCTGAGCGCTCAGGACGTCGTCTGAGCGCGGTCCGGGAGGGGGGCGACACGCTCCGGCGACACCCCGTCGGGAAAGTTCGTGAAGTTCTTCACAAGGAATTGGGCCTCGTGGGGCGAGGATCCGGGCCAGATGGCCCGCGGGAGGGGCTCCCCGCGCTCCGGAGGCCGCCGAGCGGGGCGTTGCGGGCTTGTTGCGGGCGGATGAACCGGATGAGTGGTCCACCCCCGCCGAATGCCCGGAGCGGCAGCTCAAGAGGGGTGTGGAACGACCGGCGTCATACCGTGGTTCCCTGCCAGGGCCATGACCTCGGTCACGTGGGGGGCGGAGTGTAGCAGAGGCCCCGTCAGTGCTTGTGAAGGGGCGCACGAGCGACCCCCTCCGGACGGGTGGATACTCGATGGCATGAGCACCACGGAGCGTCCCAGGATCCTCGTAGTAGGCGGTGGGTACGTAGGCCTGTACGCAGCACGACGCATTCTCAAGAAGATGCGTTATGCGGAAGCGACCGTCACGGTCGTGGATCCGCGCTCGTACATGACTTACCAGCCCTTCCTCCCCGAAACCGCCGCCGGCAGCATCTCGCCGCGCAACGTCGTCGTCCCGCTGCGACGCGCTGTGCCCGGAGCCGAGATTCTCACCGGCCGGGTCACCACCATCGACCAGGACCGCAAGGTCGCCACGGTCGCCCCGCTCGTCGGCGAGGCGTACGAGGTTCCCTTCGACTACCTGGTGATCGCGCTCGGCGCGGTCTCCCGCACCTTCCCGACGCCGGGCCTCGCCGAGGTCGGCATCGGCATGAAGGGTGTCGAGGAGGCCATCGGCCTGCGCAACCACGTGCTCGAGCAGCTCGACAAGGCCGAGTCCACGAACGACGAGGAGATCCGCCGCAAGGCGCTCACCTTCGTGTTCGTCGGCGGTGGCTTCGCGGGCGCCGAGACGATCGGTGAGGTCGAGGACCTGGCGCGCGACGCGGCCAAGTTCTACAAGAACGTGAAGCGCGAGGACATGCGCTTCGTGCTCGTCGACGCCGCCGACAAGGTGCTGCCCGAGGTCGGCCCCGAGCTCGGCGTGTACGGCAGGAAGCACCTGGAGTCCCGCGGCATCGAGGTCTACCTGAAGACCACCATGCCGTCCTGCGTCGACGGTCACGTGGTGCTCAGCAACGGCCTCGAGGTCGACGCCAACACCATCGTGTGGACCGCCGGCGTCAAGCCGAACCCGGCCCTCGCGCGCTTCGGCCTCCCGCTCGGCCCGCGTGGCCACGTGGACACCCAGGCCACCCTCCAGGTCGCGGGCTCGGACTACATCTGGGCCGCGGGCGACAACGCCCAGGTCCCGGACCTCGTCGGCCGCAAGGCGGGCAACGAGAACGCCTGGTGCCCGCCGAACGCGCAGCACGCCATGCGTCAGGCCAAGGTCCTCGGCGACAACGTGGTCTCCGGCATGCGGGGCTTCCCGCAGAAGGAGTACAGCCACAGCAACAAGGGCGCGGTCGCGGGTCTCGGCCTGCACAAGGGCGTCGCGATGATCGTCATGGGCAAGATGAAGATCAAGCTCAAGGGCCGTCTCGCCTGGTACATGCACCGTGGCTACCACGGGCTCGCCATGCCGACGTACAACCGCAAGATCCGTGTGATCGCCGAGTGGACGATCAACATGTTCCAGAAGCGCGACATCACCGCGCTCGGCGCCCTGGAGACTCCGCGCGAGGAGTTCTACGAGGCCGCCAAGCCGGCGCCGGCCCCGGCCGCCGCCGAGGCTCCGAAGGTCGAGGAGAAGGCCAAGGCCTCCTGACCCCGGTCCAGTAACACCCCTGAAGGGGCGCTCGCCATCCGTGGTGCGAGCGCCCCTTCGGCGTTCCCGGATCCGCCCCGGCCGGCCGATATACGTGGCAGCTACATGTATTTTGCCGATCCGTAACGCAGTAACGGGACTGCGAGAGCGCTCCGTTGGTGTTTACGTGGTGTTGGACGATTCCGGGATCGTCTCCCCTTACGGAGGTGTGCGCCATGCAGGACGCCGCACAGCGGCTGAAGAACCTCGCCGAACAGCTACTCGGAGTACCGCTTCCCGTCAGGCTCCGCGCCTGGGACGGTTCGGAGGCCGGGCCGCCCACCGGACCCACCCTCGTCGTACGCAACCGCCGCGCCCTGCGCCGCCTGTTGTGGAAGCCGGGAGAGCTCGGCCTGGCCCGCGCCTGGGTGGCCGGTGACCTGGACGTGGAGGGCGATCTGTACGACGCCCTCGGCCGGATGGCCGGACTCGTCTGGGAGCGCCCCGAGGAGGACGGCAGGAGCCTCGTCGAGGCACTGAAGGAGCCCGGTGTCAGGGCCGCCGTCGCCGAACTGGTCAAGCTCGCCGGGCCCTTCCTGCCGCCCGCCCCGCCCGGTGAGGAGATGCGCAGGCGCGGCCGCCTGCATCTGCACACCAAGAACAGCGACCGACGGGCCATCAGTCACCACTACGACGTCGGCAACGACTTCTACGAGCTGGTCCTCGGCCCGTCGATGGTCTACTCGTGCGCGTACTGGGACGCGCCGGACGGCACTCTCGAGGACGCCCAGCGCGACAAGCTCGAACTCGTCTCCCGCAAGCTCGGCCTGGCGCCCGGCCAGCGCCTGCTCGACGTCGGCTGCGGCTGGGGCTCCATGGCCATCCACGCCGCCCGCGAGTACGGCGTCGGCGTGGTCGGCGTGACGCTCTCGCAGGAGCAGGCCGCGTACGCCCGTAAGCGGGTCGCCGAGGAAGGCCTCACCGACCGGGTGGAGATCCGGGTCCAGGACTACCGCGACGTGCGCGACGGCCCCTTCGACGCGATCTCGTCCATCGGCATGGCCGAACACGTCGGCTCCGAGCGGTACCTGGAGTACGCCGAGGCGCTCTACGCCCTCCTCAAGCCGGGCGGCAGGCTCCTCAACCACCAGATCGGCCGGCGCCCCCAGAAGGACGAGTCGACGTACGAGGTCGACGAGTTCATCGACGCGTACGTCTTCCCGGACGGGGAGCTCGCGCCGGTCGGCACGACCACCGGGCTCCTGGAGCGGGCCGGCTTCGAGGTCAGGGACCTGGAGGCGATCCGGGAGCACTACGCGCTCACCCTGCGCCGCTGGGTCGCCAACCTGGAGGCGAGCTGGCCCGCGGCCGTGAAACTGACCAGTCCCGGCCGGGCCCGCATCTGGCGCCTCTACATGGCCGCGTCCGCCCTGAGCTTCGAGCGCAACAAGATCGGCGTGAACCAGATCCTCGCCGTGAAGACACCCCTGTCGGGCGAGCCGGGTATGCCCCTGCGGGCGCGTATCTGGAACTGACGCCCCAGAGGCACGGATGGGGCGCGCCGGCGGTCGGCCGGTGCGCCCCATCCGCCGTTGTCTCACTCCGACTTGATGGCCGCGAGCATGTTCAGCCGGGCCGCGCGGCGGGCCGGCCACAGGGCCGCGAGGATGCCCACGAGGGCGGCCAGCGCGAGGAAGATCCCGATCCGGCCCCAGGGCAGGACCAGCTCGTACGTCGTCAGGGTCGTCGCCATGAGCCGGCCGGCCGCCCAGCCGAAGAACACGCCGAGGCCGACGCCGAGCACACCGCCGAACAGCGAGATCACCAGGGACTCCAGGCGCACCATGCGCTTGATGCCCCTGCGGTCGAGGCCGATCGCGCGCAGCATGCCGATCTCCTGCGAGCGCTCGAACACCGACATGGCCAGGGTGTTGATGACGCCGAGGACGGCGACGACGACCGCCATGGCGAGCAGGCCGTAGAGCATGTTCAGCATCAGCGTGAACATCTTCGAGATCGCGTGGGAGATGTCCTGCTTGTCCTGGACGAGGATCGCCGGGTTGTCGCCGAGCGCCTTCTCGATGCGGTCCTTGGCGGCGGCGGACGTACCGCCGTCGGTCTTCACCATGACCTGCATGTCGGACGGGTCCGTGACGTGCGGGGTCAGGACGGCGGAGTCCAGCATGATGCCGCGCATCATGTCGTTGCCCTCGTAGACACCGGCGACGGTCAGCCGCTGCTTCTTGCCGTCCTCGAAGCTCGTGGTGAACGTCGAGCCGGTGCGCCAGCCGTGGTCCTTCGCGGTCTTGTCGTCCACGACGACGTCACGGCCGCCGATCCGGAAGGTGCCGCTGTCGACCTTGAGATCGGTCAGCGAGCCGATGGTGGCGCCGTTGACGCCGGTCAGGAACTCGGTCCGGCCGTCGATGCGCGAGGGCGCGTTGCTCAGGCCGCTGGTGGCGGTGACGCCGTCGACCCCGGCGAGCTTGCCGGCGACCTCGGGGGACAGGGAGTTCATGTTCGCCATGGAGACGACGTAGTCGGCCTTGAGGGCGGACGACGCCATCTTGTCGATGGCCTGCTGGGCGCTGCCCGCGATGACCGTCAGGCCGGTGATCAGCGTGAGACCGATCATCAGGGCGGAGGCGGTCGCGGCGGTGCGGCGCGGGTTGCGGACGGCGTTCTGGCGGGCCAGCTTGCCGGAGATCCCGAAGACGCGCAGGACCGGTCCCGCGGCCGCGATCAGCGGGCGGGACAGCAGCGGGGTCAGGATGAAGACGCCGATCACGAGGAGGCCCGCGCCGAGACCCAGGGGGGCCTGCGCCGAGGTGCCGTCGCTCATCGTCGTCGCGTACAGGGAGGAGGCGATGCCGGCCGCCGCGAACAGCGCGCCGATCGTGTTCCGTACGACGAGGGAGCGGGTGGTCGCCGTGGCGTGCACGCTGCTCATCGCCGCGACGGGCGGGATCTTCGCGGCGCGGCGGCCGGGCAGCCACGCGGCCAGCATCGTGATGACGACGCCGACGACGAGGGACGTGACGATGGTGCCGGGCGAGACCACGAGCGGCCCGTCGGGGATCTGCGCGTCGGTCGCGCCCATCAGGGAGCGCATCCCGGCGCCGATGCCGATGCCCGCCGCCAGACCGGTGACGGCCGCGACCGCGCCGACCACGAACGCCTCCGCGAGGACGGAGCGCGTGACCTGCCTGCGCGAGGCGCCGACGGCCCGCATGAGCGCGAGTTCCTTGGTGCGCTGGGCGACGAGCATCGTGAACGTGTTGGCGATGATGAAGACACCGACGAAGAGCGCGATCCCGGCGAACACCAGCAGGCTCGACTTCATCGAACTCATGCTTGAGGAGATCTGCTCGGCCTGGTCGTCGGCGAGCTGCCGGCCGGTCGTGGTCTCGACCTGGTCCTTCGGCAGGGTCTTGTCGAGCGCGCTCCGCAGGGCGGCCTGGCTGGTGCCCGCCGCGGCCTTGACGTCGATCTCGTCGTACGAGCCCTGCTTGTGCAGGAGCTGCTGCGCGGTCGCCGTGTCGAACAGGGCGAGGCTGCCGCCGGCCGCGACATTGCCGTCCTCGGTGGTGAAGATGCCGGTGACGGTGGGCGTCAGGACGGGCCCGTCGATGGACATCCGTACGGTGTCACCGACTTTGTAGCCCGCGCGCTTCGCGGTCTGCGCGTCGAGCGCGACCTCGCCCTTGCCGTGGGGCGCCTCGCCGCTCTCGAGCGGGTAGCGCGGGTCGTGGTCGCCCCAGTAGTTGGCGCCCTGGGTGGAGAAGCCGTTGCCGACGAGCTTGCCGTCCTTGTCGGCGACGGCCGCGAAGCCGCTGACGACGCCGATGGCGGAGCCGGCGCCGGGCGTCTTCGCGGCCCGGTCGAGGGTGGCCTGCGTGAGCTTCGGGTCCTTGGCGAGCCGGTCGCCCTTCGATTCGGCGCTCTGGGGCGTGACGGCGACGTCGACCTGGGCGAAGCCCTTGGCGGAGCTCTTCTGGAAGGCGTCGGAGATGGTGTTGGTGAAGACCAGGGTGCCGGAGACGAAGGCGACGCCGAGCATGACGGCGAGCACGGTCATCAGGAGCCTGGCCTTGTGCGCGAACACATTGCGCAAGGCGGTACGGAACATGGGGTTTCTCAGTCCAGGAGTACGGCGACGGGGCGGCGGGGCGGCGGCTGTGCGGGCGTCAGCTGGTGCGGCCCTTGGCGTCGAACTGCTTCATGCGGTCCAGGACCGAGTCGGCGGTCGGGGCGTACACCTCGTCGACGACACGGCCGTCGGCGAGGAAGATCACGCGGTCCGCGTAGGCGGCGGCGACCGGGTCGTGGGTGACCATGACGACGGTCTGGCCCAGCTCGCGCACGGAGTTGCGCAGGAAGCCGAGGACCTCGGCGCCGGAGCGCGAGTCCAGGTTTCCGGTCGGCTCGTCACCGAAGATGATCTCGGGACGGGAGGCGAGGGCGCGGGCGACGGCCACGCGCTGCTGCTGGCCGCCGGAGAGCTCCGAGGGCCGGTGGCCGAGCCGGTCGGACAGGCCCACCATCGCGATCACGTTCTCCAGCCACTGCTTGTCCGCCTTGCGGCCCGCGATGTCCATGGGGAGCGTGATGTTCTCCAGGGCCGTCAGGGTGGGCAGCAGGTTGAACGCCTGGAAGATGAAGCCGATCTTGTCCCGGCGGAGCTTGGTGAGCTGCTTGTCCTTGAGGGACCCGAGCTCGGTGTCGCCGATGCGCACGGAGCCCGACGAGAAGGTGTCGAGGCCGGCGACGCAGTGCATCAGGGTCGACTTGCCGGACCCGGACGGGCCCATGATCGCGGTGAACTCGGCCTGCCGGAAGTCGACGGAGACCCGGTCGAGCGCGACCACCTGGGTCTCGCCCTGTCCGTAGACCTTGGACAGATCCGTGGCGCGCGCGGCCACTGCGGTGGCCTTGCCGGCGATGGGGGTGGTGGTCACGGAAGGGGGCTCCTGTCGGACGACGGATGGGGACGGGGTCCCGTTGGAGGGACCTCTCCATCGTCGTGGCCGTCCCGGGCCGTGAAGTCAGCCGCTGTTCCGGTTCCTGGGGGCGACTTCGGGGGGACCGGGGCCGCCGGGGTCATACCTGGGGATGACGCGCGACCCTGAGAGCGAAGATCACCGCGGGAGGTGAAATCCCGTCAATCCACGGTGACGGGGACGAGGGCGCCGAGGAGCGTGGAAGGGCCTGCGGCATGTGCTGATGGCGGCTACCGTGGTCTGATGCACCCTCAGACGTCAATAAAATAAGACAACATCGAGCGGGCGTTCCGCTGTTCGGGGGATCTGTCCCGATAGGCTCGGAACCTCGTTGCGGAGCCCATGGCCTGCCCGGATGGTGGAATGCAGACACGGCGAGCTTAAACCTCGCTGCCCCTTCGCGGGCGTACCGGTTCAAGTCCGGTTCCGGGCACCTCCCGCTTTTCCTCCTCGCTCCCGACCGAGTCGCTTCCGAGCCGCTCCCTGTCGCCGCGTGCCGATCGCATCCGATCGCCGCGGCGATTTTTTTCGTGCCCCGCACGGCCCCGGGACCGTTTTCTCCGCCCGGGACCGTTGACAGCGGTTCGAGCCGGGCGGAGACTCCGCTCAGCACATTATGAACGAAAGTTCACCACGCGAACAAGGCTGAACGAAAAAAGAAGGTACCCATGCGCACCACCGTCGGCATCATCGGAGCGGGCCCCGCCGGACTGCTCCTCGCCCGGCTCCTGCACAACGCCGGAATCGACTCCGTCGTCCTGGAGAGCCGCGACCGCGCGTACGTCGAACAGCGCCAGCGCGCCGGGATCCTGGAGCAGGGCACCGTCGACGTCCTGCGCGAGGCGGGCGTGGCGGAGCGCATGGACCGCGAGGGCCTCCCGCACGACGGCATCGAGCTGCGCTTCGACGGGCGCCGCCACCGGGTGGACTTCCCCGCCCTGACGGGCGGCAGGTCGGTCATGGTCTACGCCCAGACCGAGGTGTGCAAGGACCTCATCGCCCTCCAGCTCGCCGAGGGAGGCCCACTGCTCTTCGAGGCGGAGGCGCTGGCCGTCGAGGGCGCCGAGACCGAGAGCCCGCGCGTCCGCTTCTGCCACGAGGGCCGCGAGGACGTCCTCGACTGCGACTACGTCGTCGCCTGCGACGGCTCGTGGGGCGTGGGCCGCAAGGCCGTACCCGCCGACGTCTCCCAGGTCTTCGAGCGCACGTACCCCTTCGGCTGGCTCGGCATCCTCGCCGATGTCGCCCCGTCCCACGACGAGTTGGTCTACGCCCGACACGACCGCGGCTTCGCCCTCCTGTCCATGCGCCCGCCCGTCTCCCGCCACAGCCCTTCCGGGGACGTCGCTCCGCTCCCCCTCGAATCCTTCGTGACCCGCGCCTACCTCCAGGTCCCCGAGGGCACGAAGGCCGAGGACTGGAGCGACGAGGAGATCTGGGACGAACTCGACCGGCGCCTGGAGACCGCCGACGGCCGGAAGCTGGAGCGCGGCCCCATCACCTCCAAGTCCGTCACGCCGATGAGGAGTTACGTCCACGAGCCGATGCGCCACGGACGGCTCTTCCTCGCCGGGGACGCCGCCCACATCGTCCCGCCGACCGGCGCCAAGGGCCTCAACCTCGCCGTCGGCGACGTCGTCACCTTCGCCCGCGCCCTGACCCACCGCCACAGGACCGGCTCCACCGAACTCCTCGACGACTATTCGAAGACCTGCCTGCGCCGCGTCTGGCAGGCCGAGCGGTTCTCGTACGCGATGACGACGATGCTGCACCGTGACCCCGACGCGACGCCCTTCGACGACCGCATCCAGCGCGCCCGCCTCGACCGGATCACGGCCTCGCGCGCCGCCGAGACCGACCTCGCCGAGGGCTACACGGGCTTCCCCCTCGACTGAGTCATCGACCGAGCCCGTCCACGAACCGCCGCACACCCGTCCCCGCGTACCCACGACGAAGTGAGTGCTCATGTCCCCCGACAGCTCCCACGGCACCCCCATACCCTCCCCGCCCCGCACCTTCAGGGCCGTCGCCCCCGTCATCGCCCTGTGCTGGCTCGTCGTCTTCTTCGACGGCATGGACGTCAACATCTACGGCGCCGTCATGCCGCACCTCCTCGACGACAAGGGCTTCGGCTTCACCCCGTCCACGGCCGGCACGATCGGCTCCTGGACCACGTTCGGCATGCTGATCGGCGCACTCGGCTGCGGCACCCTCACCGACTGGCTCGGCCGCAAGCCCATGGTCACCGGCTCCGTCGCCCTCTTCTCCGCCGGCTCCGCCGTGTGCGCGCTCGCCCCGAGCGCCGCCGTCTTCGGCGGGGGCCGCTTCCTCGCCGGGCTCGGCCTCGGCGGCCTGATGCCGATCGGGCTCGCGATCGTCGCCGAGTTCGCCCCGCCCCGCAGGGCCGCCCTCGCCACCGGCCTGATGATGACCTCGTACCACGCGGGCGGCATGGCCGCGACGGGCCTCGGCCTCGCGCTCGGCCCCGACCACGGCTGGCGCGCCGTCTTCTGGACGGGCGTCGTCCCGGCCGTCATCGCCGTCCCCCTCGTCCTGAAGTGGCTGCCCGAATCCCCGGCCGTCCTGTTCGCCAAGGGGCGTACCGCCGACGCGCGCGCCGTCGCCGCCCGCTACGGGCTGCCCGAGCCGACCCGCGCCGAGGCTCCCGCCGCCGGCGCCAAGGGCCGCTTCGCCGCCGTCGCCTCGCTCTTCTCGCCCGGCACCCGGGCCGCGACCCCGTTCCTGTGGGTCGCCTCCTTCGCCGGCCTGCTCCTCGTCTACGGCGTCTCCACCTGGCTGCCCGAGCTGATGCGCGCCTCCGGCTACTCGCTCTCCTCGTCCGTCACCTTCCTCATGGTGATCAACGCGGGCGGCATCGTCGGCATGCTGGTCGCGGGCCGTGCCGCCGACCGGTTCGGCGCGGTCAAGGTCTCCGCGCTCTGGTTCGTGCTGACCGCCTGCGGTGCCTTCCTGCTCCGCGCCCACCTGCCGCTCGGCGTCGCGTACGCCCTGGTCTTCGTCACCGGCGTCTGGCTGTTCTCCGCCCAGGTCATGGTCTATGCGGCCGCCCCGTCCGTGTACACGCCCGCCCAGCGCGCCACCGGCCTCGGCTGGATCACCGGCGTGGGCCGCACCGGAGCCGTCGTCGGCCCGTGGCTGGGCGGGGCGGTCGTCGCCGGGGGCAACGCGGGCCTCGGCTTCACCACCTTCGCCGTGGCCGCGGTCCTCGGCGCCGTCGCCATCTCCCTGGTGCCCCTCGTTCGGAGGAACACCGGGCATGCCCCGGACGTTGCGGGTAACAGGATGGGAAAGATCCTCCCTGAGCACTAGGCTGGGGTCTTTGCCTGCCTATTACCCTTGAGCCAAGGCCGCGCAGGGTGGCTATGGAGGAGTGAGATGAGGAGCAGTAACCCGGTCTTCTCGCGACGGGGGTTCAGCCGCGACAACGGCTACGCGGGCTTCAACGCGCAGCCGCAGGCCGGGGGACCCGCGGTCGGCACACAGGGCAACCCCTACGCCGGCAACAACCCGTACGCGCAGAACCCCTACGCCCAGCAGGACCTGCAGTACGGCGCTCCGCCGCAGGCCCCGGCCACCACCGGCCGCATGACGATGGACGACGTCGTCATGCGCACCGCCACCACCCTCGGTGTCCTCGTCCTGACGGCCGCGCTCGCCTGGGCGCTGCTGCCGGTCGACACCGCGAACATCAACAAGTCGTACGGCATCGCGATCGGCGCGGGCCTCGTCGCGATGGTGCTGGGGTTCGTCCAGTCGTTCAAGCGCAAGGCGTCGCCGCCGCTCATCCTGGCGTACGCGGCGCTCGAGGGCGTCTTCCTCGGTGTCCTGTCGAGCATCGTCGACAACTACATCGCGAGCGGTGCGGCCATGCAGGCCGTGCTCGGCACGATGGCGGTCTTCGTCGCCGTCCTCGTCGCGTACAAGGCCGGCTGGATCCGCGTCAACCGTCGCTTCTACGGCTTCGTGATGGCCGCGGCCATGGGCTTCATCCTGCTCATGGCGGTGAACCTGCTGTTCGCCGTCTTCGGTGGCGGTGACGGCCTCGGCTTCCGCAGCGGCGGCCTCGGCATCCTCTTCGGCATCATCGGCGTGCTGCTCGGCGCGTGCTTCCTGGCCCTCGACTTCAAGCAGGTCGAGGACGGCATCGCCTACGGCGCCCCGCGCGAGGAGGCCTGGCTCGCCGCCTTCGGCCTCACGATGACGCTCGTGTGGATCTACCTCGAGTTCCTGCGCCTCATCGCGATCCTGCAGGGCAACGACTGATCACCCGGCATTGAGCTGAAAGGGCCCGCGCACCTCGGTGCGCGGGCCCTTTCTCATGGGTGCGGCTGTCGTGGGGACGGGTGGGTCGGGGGTGGAACGCTCAGCCCAGGCGGCGGGCGGCCCGCCGCAGGTCGTACTCGTGGATGATGGCCTTGGCGTGGCCGTACGCGAGGTCGTGCTCCCCGCGCAGCCAGCTGACCTTGTCTTCGAAGCGGAGGAAGCAGGGGCCTTCCTCGACGGTGCGCAGCCAGTCGGAGATCTCACGACCGGTGCAGTGGGGGATGCGGGCCAACAGATTCTGGTGGGTCTCCTGCGAGAACACTTGGGACATCGGCGCCTCCGGACGCATTGCGATGTAGCCGGTCCTTCAGGCCACCGTGCCTGAGCGTTCGGTTGTTGGCAACAGTCGAGGGAAGGCGCATAGGGTCGCGGCATGCTCGATACGACGCCGTTGACGGACGCAGTGGACCGATTCGCCGACCGGCTGCGCGCCGCGCCGCAGAGCCGGCTCCAGCGGGGGGCCGCCGCGGAGGCGCTCACCCTCGCCAGGGAACTGTCCGCATGGGCCCAGCGCCTGGAGGACCCCGAGGGACCCGTACGGGAGATGCCGGACGCCGGGATGTTCGCCGGGGCCGACCAGATCACCGTCGCCGCACACGACCTGTCCGTCGTCCTTGAGAACCCCGGCCAACTGGGCGAGGCGCTCACGCTCGTCGAGGAGGCACAAAAACGCGCCGGGGTGTGAGCCGACCCGGCGCGTTCTTCGATGTGTGGGGACGGAAGCCGAGCGGGGACGCTCAGACGGAGGCTATGACCCGGTCGGCCAGGATGTAGACGTTCTTGTGGCCGCAGGCGAACGTGAGCGCGTACGCGCCCGAGACACCCGAGCCGCCCAGCAGCACCGGGGACTCTCCCTCACGCAGCGCCGCTGCCAGCTGCTCCGCGGTCTCGCGGTGGCCGGGGGTCATGCAGAGCGTGGTGCCGTCCACGAAGACGTACACGTCGAGCGTGCCCAGCGGGCCCGGGCGCACATCGGCCAGGGCGGTGCGGGCGTCGGCCAGCTCCTCCAGACACGTCACCGTCCGCTCGTGGTCGCTGCTTCCGCCCGAGACGGGCGACTGCACCGGCACGAAGTCGGGGTGCGAGGGGTGACGGCGACGCGCGGCCGCGAGCTCCGCGGACTCCCCCGAGAACTCGTCGGCGCCCGCGTCGGCCGGCTCCACCACGGGCTCGAGGCCCGCCGCGAGACCCGGCTCCAGGCCCGCGAAATCGGCCTGGCGCGGCATGAACAGATCGTCACCGAGGCCCAGCGCGCCACCGAGCACGGACGGCGCGTCGGAGGCGTCCCGGGCCTCCTGCGCGGCCCAGAAGGCACGCGCCTCGGCGAGCTCGCGCTCCCGCTCCTCCGCGAGTGCGTCGGCGACGGCCGCGCGTATCTCCTCCGTGTCGGGCGTGGTGCGCGCGGCGGGCACGCCACGACCGGCGCCGACGGCGCGGTCATGGGCGAGCTCGTCCCGCAGTTCGGTGATCTGCCTGCGCAGTCCGTGGACGGTGTGCAGGGCAGCGGCGCCCACGGCCGTGGCGGCGGCCGTGGCGATGAGCAAAGCAAGAGGCATGGCGCTCACTGACGTACTCCCGGTTTCAAGTCGACCCCCGACTTCCTACATCAGCTTGAAGCCTGGACCATCCCGCTGTCAGTGCATTACGTCACGAAATGGACAGGTATTTGGCCGGGCGTTTAGGGGGGTTATGCCCTGGGAACCCTGCTGACCTGCAAAAACCGTCTCCCCCAGGAGATACGTCACATCCTGGGGGAGATTGGATCACGATTCAGCAGAGGAGCAACCCGGCCCCTGGGGCCGTCGGCTCAGCTGAGGCGCTCGATGACCATCGCCATGCCCTGGCCGCCGCCGACGCACATGGTCTCCAGACCGAACTGCTTGTCGTGGAACTGGAGGCTGTTGATCAGGGTGCCGGTGATGCGGGCGCCCGTCATGCCGAAGGGGTGACCCACGGCGATCGCGCCACCGTTGATGTTCAGCTTGTCCTCGTCGATGCCGAGGTCGCGAGCGGAGGGGATGACCTGCGCGGCGAACGCCTCGTTGATCTCGACCAGGTCGATGTCGCCGATGCCGAGACCGGCGCGCTTCAGCGCCTGCTTCGACGCCTCGACCGGGCCGAGGCCCATGATCTCGGGGGACAGGCCCGAGACGCCGGTGGAGACGATGCGGGCGAGCGGCGTCAGGCCGAGCTCGCGGGCCTTCGTGTCGGACATGATCACGAGGGCCGCGGCGCCGTCGTTGAGCGGGCAGCAGTTCGCGGCCGTGACCAGGCCGTCGGGGCGGAAGACCGGCTTCAGGCCCGAGACGCCCTCCAGGGTGACACCCGCGCGCGGGCCGTCGTCCTGCGAGACGACCGTGCCGTCGGGGGTGGTGACCGGGGTGATCTCCCGCTCCCAGAAGCCGTTCTTGATGGCCTGCTCGGCCAGGTTCTGCGAACGCACACCGAAGGCGTCCATGTCCGCGCGCGTGACGCCCTTCGTGCGCGCCAGGTTCTCGGCGGTCTGGCCCATCGCGATGTACGCGTCCGGGACGAGGCCGTCCTCGCGCGGGTCGTGCCAGGACGCGCCCTCGGACTCGGCGACGGCGGCCGTACGGGCCTCCGCGTCGGCGAACAGCGGGTTGTGCGTGTCCGGCAGCGAGTCCGAGTTGCCCTTCACGAAGCGCGACACCATCTCGACGCCGGCCGAGATGAAGACGTCGCCCTCGCCGGCCTTGATGGCGTGCAGCGCCATGCGGCTGGTCTGCAGCGACGAGGAGCAGTAGCGGGTGACCGTACATCCCGGCAGGTGGTCCATGCCCATCTGCACGGCCACGATGCGGCCCAGGTTGTTGCCCTGCTCGCCGCCGGGCAGACCGCAGCCGAGCATCAGGTCGTCGATGTCCCGCGGGTCGAGCTCGGGGACCTTGGCCAGGGCGGCCTGGACGATCGTGGCGGTCAGGTCGTCCGGGCGCAGGTCCTTGAGGGACCCCTTGAAGGCGCGGCCGATGGGGGAGCGGGCGGTCGAGACGATCACGGCTTCGGGCATCACGGCTCCAAGAGGGTCTACGTACGAGCTATTCGCCTACGAGCTAAAGGCAGGACCGTGAGGGAAGTTACCTGTACGTACAGTCCAGGTCACCGGTGTGCGCGTGTGATGCCCGCCGCATTTTTCTAAGCGCTTGCTCAGGGCCTTGTCCGGGTAGCGGCTCTCCGGTCCGGGAGCGGGGTCCGGGACGCGGGCGCTGCGCCCCGGACCCCGCCCCCGGACGGGTCACAGGTTGAGCGGCGCCGGATCCTGGGTCGTCACGCGCCGACGCCTGCGGCGCTTCAGCAACGCCCAAGGTCCCCTCGGACCCGTGGGCATCGCCGCCGTGACCTCCGTACCGCCCTCCTCCGCCGCCTGGGCCGCAGCCCTGGCCACCGGCAGGAAGCCCTCGCGCCGCGACACATCCGGGCGCTCCTCCTCCGGCCACAGGCCCAGCGCCGCGCACAGCGTCGGCAGCACCGCCATCGCCGCCGTCGCGTACCCCTCGGCCGACGGGTGGTAGTTGTCGGGCCCGAACAGCTCCCGCGGGTTGGCCTGGAACTCAGGACCGAGGAGGTCGCCCAGCGACACCGTGCGCCCGCCCTGCTCCACCGTGCCGATCGTCTGCGCCGCCGCCAGCTGCCGCGAGGCCCGCCGCGCCAGATACCGCAGCGGCTGGTTCACCGGCTCGATCGTGCCCAGATCCGGGCACGTCCCCACGACCACCTCCGCACCCGCCGTTCGCAGCCTGCGCACCGCCGCCGACAGATGACGCACCGAGCGGGTCGCCGGCATCCGGTGCGTCACGTCGTTCGCGCCGATCATCACGACACACACGTCCGGCACCCAGTCCGGATCCGAGAGGATCACCGCGACCTGGCGGTCCAGGTCGTCGGACATGGCCCCCGGCAGCGCCACGTTGCGCATCTCCACGGGCCGCTCGGCCACCGCCGCGAGCCCCGACGCGAGCAGCGCGGCCGGCGTCTGCCGGGCCCGGTGCACGCCCTGCCCCGCCGCCGTCGAGTCCCCCAGCATCGCGAACCGCAGCGGCTCGGTCTCCGCCACCTCGGTGCCCTGACGCTCGGCGAACACCCTCCCGTACAGACCGTTCGCGGACGGGACCTGCACCCCCCTGCCGTGGTTGCCCACCTGCCGCTTCGCCAGCTGGACCTCCGCGATCAGCAGACCGACCGCGGCCGCGCCGACCAGACCGATCCCGCCGCCGCCGTACGCCGCGCCCGCGGCGATCCGCCGTGCCACCCTCGCCCTCGACATACGTCGCAGCCACCTGCCTCTGCGTAGTCCGTTTCAGCCGTACATCCAGTCATTGCCCCGTAAGCACCGTCGGCCAATCGCAACAGGCGATGAAGCGGCGGCACTCGGCTTACCCTGACCGCACATCACATCGCGGATCCCTCACAGATCCATCGCAGCCCGGAGACAACGGTGCAATTCCACGACTCGATGATCAGCCTCGTCGGCAACACCCCGCTCGTCAGGCTCAACAGCGTGACCGAAGGCATCCAGGCGACCGTCCTGGCCAAGGTCGAGTACTTCAACCCCGGCGGTTCGGTGAAGGACCGCATCGCCCTGCGCATGATCGAGGCGGCGGAGGAGAGCGGCGCCCTCCGGCCCGGCGGCACGATCGTGGAGCCGACCAGCGGCAACACGGGCGTCGGCCTGGCCATCGTGGCGCAGCAGAAGGGGTACAAGTGCATCTTCGTGTGCCCCGACAAGGTCTCCACGGACAAGATCAACGTGCTGCGGGCGTACGGCGCGGAGGTCGTCGTCTGCCCGACGGCCGTGGACCCGGAGCACCCGGACTCGTACTACAACGTCTCCGACCGGCTGGTGCGTGAGACGCCCGGCGCCTGGAAGCCGGACCAGTACTCCAACCCCAACAACCCCCTCTCGCACTATCACTCCACCGGCCCCGAGCTGTGGGAGCAGACGGAGGGCCGGATCACGCACTTCGTGGCGGGCGTCGGGACGGGCGGCACGATCTCCGGGACCGGCCGCTATCTGAAGGACGTGAGCGAGGGCCGCGTCCAGGTCGTCGGCGCCGACCCGGAGGGCTCGGTGTACTCCGGAGGCTCCGGGCGCCCGTACCTCGTGGAGGGCGTGGGCGAGGACTTCTGGCCGACGGCGTACGACCGCACGGTCGCGGACGAGATCGTCGCGGTCTCCGACAAGGACTCCTTCCAGATGACCCGCCGCCTCGCCAAGGAGGAGGGCCTCCTCGTCGGCGGCTCCTGCGGCATGGCGGTGGTGGCGGCCCTCCGCGTGGCCGAACGCCTCGGCCCGGACGACGTGGTGGTGGTCCTTCTCCCGGACAGCGGCCGCGGCTACCTCAGCAAGATCTTCAACGATGAGTGGATGGCCGACTACGGCTTCCTCGCCGACGAGGGCACGAGCGCGCGCGTGGGCGACGTGCTCCAGGACAAGGAGGGCGGGGCGCTGCCGTCGCTCGTCCACATGCACCCGGAGGAGACCGTCGGCGAGGCCATCGAGGTGCTGCGCGAGTACGGCGTCTCGCAGATGCCCATCGTGAAGCCGGGAGCCGGACACCCGGACGTGATGGCGGCCGAGGTGATCGGCTCCGTCGTCGAACGGGAGCTGCTCGACGCCCTGTTCACGCAGCGCGCCTCGCTCGGCGACCCGCTGGAGAAGCACATGTCGGACCCGCTGCCGCAGGTCGGCTCGGGTGAGCCGGTGGCGGACCTGATGTCGGTGCTCGGCTCCGCCGACGCGGCGATCGTCCTGGTGGAGGGCAAGCCCAAGGGTGTGGTGAGCCGCCAGGACCTGCTGGCCTTCCTCGCGAAGAGCGGCGGGAAGTGACGCGGAGCGGGTTCGTGCAATCGGTACGAGCGCGACACGTGCGCGCAGCACCCGCTTAACACGGGTCCGGCACATTGGTGGGTGTCGGCAGGGGTGGGAGCGGCTCCCCGCTCAGGCCGGCACCGTAGCGGCGTCAAGGACCTCCGGAGCGGCTCCCGGACCTCCACGGACGCCTGCGGACGCGGTGACCCGGTCCTGACCCGGTTCCGTGTCCTTCGCGGGGACCGCCGTCGTCCCGCCCCCCGTTCACGGGGGTGCGGCGGTCCCCGCGCCACACTCCTCTATTCGACGAACAGGCCCCGCTCCGCGGCGCGTACGTCGAATTCCTCCAGGCGGGCCTGAGCGTCGGGCAGGTTGTCGCACATCGCTTCCAGGAGCACGCGGCCGAGCAGCATCGGTGAGCACGCCGTGTCGAAGGCGAGGCCCTCGCCGACCGCGGCGGGCAGGAGCAGGTCCGAGTGCTTGGCGACGGGGGCGAAGGCCGAGTCGGCGACGGTGACCACGGTGAGGCCGGCCGACTTGGCGTAGGTGAGCGCGTCGACGACTTCCTTGGGGTGGCGGGGCAGCGCGAAGCAGAGCAGGGCGGTGGCTCCGGCGCGCACGGCGGCGTCCACGCGGTCGGCGAGCATCGTGCCGCCTTCGTCGAGGAGCCGTACGTCGGGGTGGACCTTCGCGGCGAAGTACGAGAAGCCGTAGGCCTGGGAGGCGGCGGCGCGCAGCCCGAGGACGAGGAGCGGGCGGGAGGCGGCGAGGAGGCGGCCCGCGCGTGCGATGGGGGCGGGGTCGGAGAGGAGCTGCGCGAGGTGGCGGAGGTTCTCGATCTCGGCCTCGACGGCCTGCTGGTACTCGTTGGCCGAGGCGGGCGTGGCGGGTTCGGCGGGGGCGACCTCGCGCAGGTGTTTGCGCAGGGCGGGGTAGCCGTCGAAGCCGAGTGCGACGGCGAAGCGGGTGACGGAGGGCTGGCTGACTCCGGCGAGTTCGGCGAGTTCCACGGAGGAGAGGAACGGGACGTCGGCGGCGCGGCGCACCATGCAGTGCGCGATGCGGCGCTGAGTGGGTGTCAGGCGGTGTACCTCGAAGAGCTGTTGCAGTCGTGCGGCTGGGCTGTCGTTCATTCCGTCCCCCCAGGGCGGTCTGAGCCGGCTGTCGCGGTGGCTGTTGCCGGTGCGTCTGTTCCGTCGGCGATGCGGGTGAAGCTGTCCAGGAGGCCTGCCGCGGCCCGGGTGACATCTTCCGTCAGGGGGCGGTCGGTGGCGTCGGGGTCGAGGATCGAATCCGCGAGGGCGAAGGCGCGGCCGACCGGGAGTTCGGGGTCGGGGTGCATGTCGCGCTGGCGCAACGCCCTGACCGCGGCGACGAGTTCGCAGCCCACGACGAGACGGTAGGCGTCACAGACGCGCAGGGTCTGGCGGGCGGCGAGGGACGCGAAGCTGGCCTGTTCCTCGACGCCGCGGGAGAGGACCGCGTGGCCGAGCGACGCGGGGGCGGCGAAGGCGCGCAGGTCGCCGAGGGCCGCTCCGGCCGCGTATTCGAGGATCATCACGCCCGACGAGGCGGCCTCGCCGTCGGCGAGGAAGGGGCGCAGGCGGGTGTAGGCGGGTTCGTTGAGGGTGGACAGGCGCGAGGTGGAGAGCCGGGCGACCTGGGTGATGGCGAGCCTGAAGTGGTCGAGCGCCAGGGCGAGTTGGGCCATGTAGAAGCCGCCGTGGTGGTAGGCGGCCATGTCCTGGGGGGAGATGAGCGGGTTCTCGGCGGCGGCGTTGATCTCGACGCCGAGTACGGCTTCGAGGGCGTCGGCGGCGTCCTGGGCGGGGCCGTGTATCTGGGGGAGGCAGCGGAAGCCGTAGGGGTCCTGGATGCGGCCGAGGGGCGGGGTGGGGCGTTCGGGGGCACCGAGGAGGGCGCGCATGCGTGCGGCGACGTCGTACGAGCCGCGGTGGTGGCGGGCCTCGTGGACGGGCAGGGCGTACGCCTCGTAGGAGCCGTCGACGGCCAGCAGGGAGAGTGCCGCGACGAGCTGGGTGGCGCAGATCAGGTCGCGCAGCTCGTGGAGGGCGAGGGCGGACTGGCCGAGGGTGAGGGCGTTGCTGCTGATGAGGGCGAGGGCGTCGTTGTTGTCGAGGGGCTGGGCCTCGGGGGCGCCGTCGCCGCGCCAGGGGTGTTCGCCGGCGAGGGCGAGGCCCATCTGGGCGAGGGCGGCGATGTCGCCGGTGCCGACGGAGCCGAATTCGTTGACCGCCGGGTAGGCGCCGGTCTCCAGGGCTTCGCACAGGGCCGTGACGACGGTGGGGCGCAGCCCCGCGCCGCCGGCGAGGAGCTGGTTGGCGCGGACGGCGAGCATGGCGCGGACCTGGCGTGCGGGGAGCTCTTCGCCGATGGCGCCGGCGTGGCTGCGCAGCAGGCGCAGGCCGTGGTCGGCGGCGGCCTCGGTGGGCACGTCCTCGTTCCGGTTCGCGCCGACGCCGGTGGAGCGGCCGTAGACGCGGCCCCAGGCGGCGATCTCGCGGGCGGCGTTCCAGGACTCCTCGACGCGCTTCATGGCGTCGGTGCCGGGGACGGGCCTGGCGGCGGAGTCGGCCAGGCGGACGACGTCGGCCACGGGGAGCCCGTGGCCGTCGAGCACGACGACGGGCGTGGGACGCTGGGGGGCCGTCATTCGGGGCTTACTTGCGGTGTCCGCAATGTGAGACGACATGATGCGCCAAACCCTCCTCAACCGGACGTCTTGTCTCGTTCCTCGGCTGCGTTAACCAGCGATTTACCTGGCGATGTGCGCCGGGGCATTGACAATTTATTCAGATACAGAGAACTCTGCATGACGATATGCAGCCCGGGCAAGGGGACTCCACATGATCCAGTTCGATACGGTCCACAAACGCTTCCCGAACGGCACGACGGCAGTGCACGACCTGACGCTCGACATGCCGGAAGGGGGCGTGACCGTCTTCGTCGGGTCTTCCGGTTGCGGCAAGACGACCAGTCTGCGGATGATCAACCGGATGGTCGACCCGACCTCCGGCACCATCCGCGTCGGCGGCCGCGACGTCCTTGAGCAGGACGCCGCCGAGCTGCGCCGCTCCATCGGGTACGTCATCCAGCAGTCGGGCCTCTTCCCGCACCGCACCGTCCTCGACAACATCGCGACCGTGCCGCTCCTGCTCGGCTGGGGCCGGCGCAAGGCGCGGGCGAGGGCGGCCGAACTCCTGGAGACCGTCGGCCTCACCGCCGAGGCCGGCAAGCGCTACCCGCACCAGCTCTCCGGCGGTCAGCAGCAGCGCGTCGGCGTGGCCCGCGCGCTCGCCGCCGACCCGCCGGTGCTGCTCATGGACGAGCCGTTCGGTGCGGTCGACCCCGTCGTGCGTACTCAGCTCCAGGACGAACTCCGGCGTCTCCAGCAGGAGTTGAGCAAGACCATCGTCTTCGTCACGCACGACATCGACGAGGCCGTGCGGCTCGGTGACCGGATAGCCGTCTTCCGTACGGGCGGTCACCTCGTGCAGTGCGCGCCGCCCGCCGAGCTGCTCGCCCGTCCCGCGGACGACTTCGTCGCCGACTTCCTGGGCGCCGAGCGCGGCCTGAAGCTGCTGTCCCTGACCACCCTCGCGGACGTCGGCCAGGGGCCCGCCCCCGAGGGAACCGGCTGGGAACTGGTCCTCGACGCCGCCCGCAAGCCGCTGCTGTGGCGCGACGAGGGCACCTCCGCCGAGGTGCCGGTGCGCCCGCTGCGGGACTCGGACTCGCTCCTGTCGGCGCTGAACGAGTCGATCGCGGCGCCCGGCGGCCTCGTGGCCCGGGTCGACGCGGACGGGGTCCTGACGGGCGTCACCTCCCGCGACGAGATCCACGACCGCGCGGGCCTCGCCCACATAGCCGCCGGCACCCGTGTGGACACCCCCGCGGACGCCGGCGACAGCGGTGACGCCGCCGTCCGCGAGGACACGGACGTGGCCTCATGACCATCGACTGGTCCTGGATGTCGGAGCACACCTCCGACCTCACCGCGCTCACGCTCTCGCACCTCCAGGCGGCGCTCTCCGCCGTCGCGCTGGGCCTGGTCATCTCGCTGCCGCTGGCCGTCGTCGCCCATCGCGTCAAGCCGCTGCGCGGCTTCCTGCTCGGGTTCTCGAACGTCCTGTTCACGATCCCGTCGATCGCGGTGTTCGTCCTGCTGCTCCCGGTCTCCGGGCTCACCCGCACGACCACGGTCATCGGCCTGACGATCTACACGCTCGTGGTGCTCCTGCGGAACACCGTCGAGGGACTCGACTCGGTGCCGGCGAAGACCAAGGAGGCCGCGAAGGCCATGGGGACGCGCCCGCTGCGCACCCTGCTCACCGTCGAACTGCCGCTCGCCCTGCCGGTGATCATGGCCGGGGTGCGCATCGCGACCGTCATGGCGATCTCCCTGGTCTCCGTGGCGACGTACATCGGCGACGGCGGGCTCGGCCAGCTGTTCACCGACGGGTTCCAGCGCAACTTCCCGACCCCGGTCATCGCCGGCGTCGTGCTGACCCTGCTTCTCGCGCTCGCCGCGGACGCGGTCCTCGTCGCCGTGCAGTACGTGCTGACCCCCTGGACCCGCCGCCGGAGGAGTGCCTGAGATGTACGAGCTCTTCAAGAACCTCGGCGCGTGGCTGGTCGACGGCGACCAGTGGGCGGGCCCCGACGGCATCGGGCACCGCCTCGCCGAGCACCTCCAGTACTCGCTGCTCGCCACGCTCGTCGCGGCCGTCATCGCACTGCCGCTCGGCCTGCTCATCGGCCACACCGGGCGCGGCGCGTTCCTCGCGATCAACCTCTCCAGCTTCGGCCGCGCGCTGCCGACGGTCGGCCTGGTCGTCCTCGTCTTCCTGGCGAGCGGCCTGTCCATGTGGCCGGTCTACATCGCGCTCGTGGCCCTCGCGGTCCCGTCGATCGTCACCAACACGTACGCCGGCATGAGCGCCGTCGACCCGGAGGTCAAGGACGCGGCGCGCGGCCAGGGCATGCGCGGCCACCAGGTCCTGTTCCAGGTCGAGCTGCCGCTCGCGATGCCCCTGATCATGACCGGTCTGCGGCTCGCCCTGATCCAGGTCGTCGCCACGGCGACCATCGCCGCGTACGTCTCCTTCGGCGGCCTCGGCCGCTACGTCTTCGACGGGCTCGCCCAGCGCGACCTCGTGCAGGTGCTCGGCGGTGCCGTCCTCGTGGCGGTCGTCGCCGTCGTACTCGACCTCGCGCTCTCCGCACTGCAGCGCGCCCTCTTCCGTCACCGCCCCGCCAAGTCGGCCTAGGAGCACGCAAGATGAACCGCAGGACTGTCATCGGGGGCCTGTTCGCCGCAGCCTCCGTCCCCGCGCTCGCCGCGTGCAGCGGCGGCATCACCTCTCTCGACGGCCAGGGCTCGGGCGGCGGGGGCGGCGGCTCCAGCAAGAACGGCGTCACCATCGGCACCGCCAACTTCACCGAGAACCAGGTGCTCGGCTACCTGTACGCGGCCGCCCTCGAAGGGGCCGGCGTGAAGACGAAGGTCCGCCCCAACCTCGGCACCCGCGAGATCCTCATCCCCGCTCTGGAGGGCGGCGACATCGATCTGCTCCCCGAGTACCAGGGAGCCCTCCTGCACTACCTCGACCCGAAGTCGACGGCCACCGAGGAGGGCGAGATGCAGAACGCCCTCGCCGTCGCCCTGCCCAAGGGCCTGCAGATCCTGCCCTACGGCCTGGCGGAGGACTCCGACGCGTTCGTCGTCACCCGCGAGACGGCCAGGAAGTACAAGCTGACCTCGCTCGCCGACCTGGCCGAGCACAACGGCAAGCTCGTCATCGGCGCCGCCCCCGAGGTGAAGAAGCGCCAGGTCGGCGCGGTCGGCCTGAAGGACGTGTACGGCATCGAGTTCAAGGAGTTCAAGTCCCTCGACTCGTCGGGGCCGCTGGTCAAGGGCGCCCTGAAGAAGGGCGACGTCGACGTGGCGAACCTCTTCACCACCGACACGGACATCGTCGACAACCACTGGGTCGTCCTCACCGACCCCAAGAACCTCGTCCCCGGCCAGCACGTCGTGCCGCTCGTCGCCGACCGCAAGGCCGACTCGACGGTCCGCAAGGCGCTCGCCCGCCTGGGCAACGTCCTGACGACGGAGCAGCTCACCGAGCTCAACCGGCAGGTGGACAAGGACAAGAAGGATCCCCAGGACGTCGCCGACGCGTACGCGCGTCAGCACGGGATCAGCAAGGGCTGAAGGAGAGTCGGATCATGGCCGAAGCACTCGTGGAGCGGCGCTCCATCGACGTAGTACCCGACGCGGAACGCCACGGCACGGCGTTCTCGCAGTTCACGCTGTGGCTCGGCGCGAACCTCCAGATCACCGCCGTCGTGACGGGCGCGCTCGCCGTCGTCTTCGGCGGCGACGTGGTCTGGTCGCTCGTCGGTCTCGTCGTCGGCAACCTGCTGGGCGGCGCCGTCATGGCGCTGCACTCGGCGCAGGGCCCCAGGCTCGGCCTGCCGCAGATGATCCAGTCCCGGGCCCAGTTCGGTGTGCGCGGCGCGGTCGTCCCGCTGCTCCTGGTGATCCTGATGTACGTCGGGTTCTTCGCCAGCGGCAGCGTGCTCGCGGGGCAGGCCGTCGGCGAGCTCACGCACACCGGGGACACCACGGGCATCGTCGTGTTCGCCCTGGTCACCGGGGTGATGGCGACCGTCGGCTACCGCGTCATCCACGCGCTCGGCCGGGTCGCCAGCATCGTGTGCGCGATCGCCTTCGTCTACCTCGGCATCCGGCTCCTGGACCGGGTCGACCTGTCCGCGCTGCTGCACGACGCGCATTTCGACGCCCCGATGTTCCTGCTCGCCATCTCGCTCTCCGCGTCCTGGCAGCTCGCCTTCGGCCCGTACGTCGCGGACTACTCGCGCTATCTGCCCCGCACGACGTCGGCGAAGTCCACGTTCTGGTGGACGCTGTCGGGGTCGGCGATCGGCTCGCAGTGGTCGATGACCTTCGGTGTCCTCGTCGCGGCGACGGCGGGCGCGAAGTTCCTCGACAACCAGGTCAGTTACGTGGTCGGACTCGGCGGCGCCGGGATCATCGCCTCGTTCCTGTACTTCGTGATCGCGCTCGGCAAGCTGACCATCAACGTGCTCAACACCTACGGCGGCTTCATGTCGATGGTGACGAGCGTCAGCGGATTCCGCGGCCAGAAGGTCCTCTCGCAGCGCGCCCGGGCCGCGTACATCGTGCTGATCATGATCGCGGGCACGGCGGTCGCGCTGGTGGGCAAGGACAGCTTCCTGTCGTCCTTCAAGGACTTCCTGCTCTTCCTGCTGACGTTCTTCACGCCCTGGTCGGCGATCAACCTGGTCGACTACTACCTGATCTCCAAGGAGCGCTACGACATCCCGGCCCTCTCCGACCCGCACGGGCGCTACGGGGCCTGGCGCTGGGACGCGCTCACCGTGTACGCGATCGGGCTCCTGGCCCAGCTCCCGTTCCTCGCCACGGCCTTCTACACGGGCCCGCTCGTCGAGCCGCTCGGCGGCGCCGACATCTCCTGGATCGTGGGGCTCGTGGTGCCGGCCGTCCTGTACTGGGCCGTGGCCCGGCGCAACACGGCGCACATCCCCGAGCGGACGCTGCGTGAGCCGGTGGCGGCCGAGTAGGGGCCGGCCCAGGGACAAGAGGGGGGTTAGCCCCACTGTCACGGCGGCGCCGGGTCCGTAACGTGGGGCGGTATGGAAGCCCGTGACGCCGAACTCAAGAAGGAACTCGACGCCACCCTGCACGCACGCAGGGAACTCGGCGAAGAGTACGAGTCCGCGCTCGTCGACTCGTTCCTGGACAAGGTCGAGCAGCGCCTCGACGGTGCCGTGGACCGCCGTGTGCGGCGGCAGCTGGCGGAGCAGCAGATGGTCGTCGCCCGGGGCGCGCGCGCCCCGCGCGACGACAGCGACAGCTGGGGCGAGCGCTTCGGCTTCGGCGTCGTCTCCCTGGTCCTCGCCATCCCGCTGTCCGCGATCGCCGTCGTCAACGCCGATCTGCCCGGCCTGCTGATCGCCTGGACGGGCATCGTCGGGGTGAACGCGCTGCACGCGGTGCGGGGGATGCCGCGCTTCGGGGCGACGCGCAAGCAGCGCGACAGCTCGGACTGGGAGGACTGAGCCCCCTCACGCCCGCTCTCAGGGAGCCCTCAGATTGCCTCGTTAGTCTCCGCCCGGTCGATGTGACATCGGAGTTGCGGAGGTGGCGGACGTGGCGACGCGCGGTGGGCAGGGTCTGGCCCGGGTGGCGGTGGTCGTGAGGGCCGGGGCCGTGCCCCTGTGGTGGCTCGGGGTGTGCGCCGCGGGCGTCGGAGTGCTCCCGCCGGGACTCACCGGCCGTCGTATCGGCGTGCTCGCGGGAGCGGCCCTCTTCCTGCTCTCGGCGGCCGCGGTCGCGGGCGTCCGGCGCAAGCGCTACGAGGGTCTGGCGCGCTCGGCGTCGCGCGCGGGCAAGCACGACGTGCTCCAGGACCGCGCGGTCACGGTGCGCAACTGGCGCCGCGGCCACCGCTGGTGGCTGCTCCTCGCCTTCCTCGCCGCCCTCGGCTCCGCCTTCGCGCTGCCCGCCGCGGGCGGCCTCCTCGTCGCCGGCACGGGCGCCGGCCTGTGGCTGCGGGCGACCCGCCTCGGCCGTCTGGAACGCCGCGAGGACCAGCTCCTGTGGGTACGGGTCGACTGGCTCGACGGGCGCGCGGGCGCTCCCGCGGGCGCCCGGGTCAAGGGCTACCGGTCGACGGGCACGGGCGCGGGCGACGCCGCACCCGGTGGGGCGCGGCGCCGCCCCTGACCGGGTGTGCGGGCCGAAGGCTCAGACCTCGAGATCGGACTCGATCTTCTTCAGCTGGTGACGTGCCATCGCCAGGTTCGCGCGGCTCTTGTCGAGGACCAGATAGAGGAAGAGGCCGTTGCCGGCGCGCCCCGACAGCAGGCGGATCAGGTGGTACTGGGTGCCGAGCGTGATCAGGATGTCCTCGATCTCGTCCTTGAGGCCGAGGTGCTCCATGGTGCGGAGCTTGGCCCGGACGACGTCGGTGTTGCCGGCGGCGGCCACTTCGAGGTCGAAGTCCTTGGTGCTGCCGATGGTGCCGAGCGCCATGCCGCTCGTGTAGTCGACGAGCGCGGCTGCCGTGGCGCCTTCGATCGAGGTGACGGCGTCCTTGAGGGCGGCTTCGGTGTTGGCCATGGTCGGTCCTTTCGGGGGATCGCGTATGTGGTGGGTTCGTTCAGGAAGCTGACTGGGGCGGTACGGGGCGTGTGGGCAGCCGCTGTTGCCGGGTTGACGGCCGGGGCTGGCGCCGGTCGGGCGCGGGCGGTTCGACGGGTGTCAGGACGTCCGCCACGAGTTCGCCGATACGCGCCCCGCAGCGGCGGCCCTCCAGGTGCAGGCGGCCGACGCTGACCTGGTCGTCCGCGAGCAGCGTCAGGACCGCGGACGGACCGGCCGCGTAGGTGGCCACATAGCCGTGGGTGCCGCGCACGAGGAGTTCGCGGAGGTCGCCGCGCCCCGTCGCGTCGGCCATGCGCAGGGCCACACCGAGCGCGGCGGCGGTGAGCGCGGCGATGCCCTCGGCCTCCACGCCGGGGGTGTCGTGGGCGAGGACGAGCCCGTCGACACCTGCCGCGAGCGCACCCGTGAGGCGGGGCACGCGGGCTCTCAACCGGTGCAGTTCTTCGAGGACTTCGGCCTCGGCCGTCATCAGCTGTCTCCTCTCGGCACGCTGGCGGAGCGCGCGTCTCACAGGGCCTCCAGCGCGTCTCTGAGGCGGCGTAACAGGGCGACATCGGGGTCGGCCGACGCCGAGCCCGCCCAGGCGGGCGCGGCCGGGGGCGGCAGCGGACGCGGTACCGCAGCCCGTACGAGGCCGGCGGCGGCGAGCCTGCGCAGATCCACCAGGGTGTGGAAGGCGGGCCTGCCGAGGACGTGGGAGATGTCGGCCGCGGTGCGCGCCCCGTCGACCAGGGCGAGCACGGCGCGCTGGCGCGGCGGGACCGCGGGACTGTTGCCGCCGCCCCGTTCGAGGGGTGCCGTGTCGGTGGCGGCGTCGGGCCAGATGCCGTGCAGCAGCTCGCGCCGGCGCAGCGTCTCGGCCTCCACGGACGCGACGGAGACGGGGTGGACGGTGCCGAACCAGTGGGCGGCGCCGTAGCGGAAGCGGGCCGGGGAGCCGCTGGGCGCGAGGGCGAAGAACGCGGCGTCGTAGAGGGCGCCCAGGTGGCACAGTTCGAGTGCGCCGTCGGTGAGCCGGCCGCTCTCCACGAGGTACCGGCCGACCCGCTGCCGGGCACCGGCCGCGTCGACGGCCTCCCACCAGCCGTCGGGGTGCAGGGCGCCGCCGGTGGTGAGCAGGACGTCGATGCCGGGCGTCGCGGGGCTCTCGGCGTGCACGACCTGCCCGTCGGCGAGGTAGAGCGTGCCGCGGTCGCGCAGCAGGGCGCCGGAGGCCCGCTCCTCGGCGAGGCGGCGCAGCATGGGGGAGACCCCGGACGACGTCGTGGTGCGGCCCTCGGCCCGGGCCGCCGCTGTCGTGGTCACCCGAGCACCAGCCGGTCCGCCATCTCGCCGAGCCGGATGCGGGACAGCGCCAGGTTGCCCTGTTCCCGGTCGAGCCAGAGATGGAGGAAGACGCTGCTGTCGAACGTGGTCCGTACGAAGCGCAGTACGTGATAGCCGTCCCGGCTGGTGACGATGACGTCCTCGACCGGGGGCTCGCCGGCGGACCAGTCGGCGCCGCCGGAGGGCGCGAAGGCGCGGTGCTCGGCGGTCATCCGGGCCAGCTCGGCGGCTTCCGCGGCGGTCGCCTCGTGATCCCCGTTCGGTGAGTCCCCGACGGTGCCCAGGGCGAGTCCGCTGGTCCAGTCGACCACGGAGGCACCCCGCGCACCGGGCAGCCGCATGGCTTCCAGCAGGCACTCGTCGATTCCGGGCACACCGGACTCCTCCCGTACGTGACGTTCGGCCGTGTGCACGACGCTACGCAACGTACGGAGGCCAGGTGAGGGTTCTGGCATTTTCCAGTGGAACATGCGTGGAGCGACTAAAATCCGCCAACCGGCCAGATAGGCGCGGGAGTCGGGGGCGCCGCCCTGCCCGGCCGAAGCCCCTGCGTATGGCCTTCTCGGGGCCTTGTCGGTGCCCCCTCGGGGCTTCCCCAGGGGCCCCGAGGCCCTCTCGGATCCCCCCGGCAGCGCCTCCGGCGCGTGGTCGCCGGATCTCCCTGACGATCTCTGCGACCAGGTGATCACCCCTGTCCGGCGCGCCCGCGCGGCAACCGGCCGCGAAGATGTATTGACTAGTTCTATTCAGAACGCCAGGATGTGAATAACCACGGCAACAGTGTCTAGGAGGCAGCCATGTCAGGACCCCGCCCCGTACGAGCCCCGCGCGGTACGGAACTGAACACCCTGGGATGGCAGCAGGAGGGCGCCCTCCGGATGCTCATGAACAACCTCGACGCCGAGGTCGCCGAGTACCCCGACAAGCTGGTCGTCTACGGGGGCACCGGCAAGGCGGCCCGGTCCTGGGAGGCGTACGACGCGATCGTGCGTACGCTCAAGACGCTGAAGTCGGACGAGACCCTCCTCGTGCAGTCGGGCAAGCCGGTCGGCGTCATGCGCACCAGCGAGTGGGCGCCGCGCGTGCTGCTCGCCAACTCCAACCTGGTGGGCGACTGGGCCAACTGGGAGGAGTTCCGCAAGCTGGAGGCCGAGGGCCTGACCATGTACGGCCAGATGACCGCCGGTTCGTGGATCTACATCGGCTCGCAGGGCATCGTCCAGGGCACGTACGAGACCTTCGGCGCGGTCGCCCGCAAGAAGTTCGACGGCACCCTCGCCGGGACCATCACCCTCACCGCCGGCGTCGGCGGCATGGGCGGCGCCCAGCCCCTCGCCGTGACGATGAACGAGGGCGTCGCCATCTGCGTCGACGTGGACGAGACCCGCATCGACCGCCGCATCGGCACCCGCTACCTGGATGTCAAGGCCGACAACCTGGACCACGCCCTGGAGCTCGCGGTCCAGGCCCGCGACGAGCGCCGCGGCCTGTCCATCGGCGTCGTCGGCAACGCCGCCGAGATCTTCCCGGAGCTGCTGCGCCGCGAGGCCCCGATCGACATCGTCACCGACCAGACCTCCGCCCACGACCCGCTGGCCTATCTGCCCGTCGGCATCTCGGTCGAGGACTGGGACAAGGAGCGCGAGGCCGACCCGGCCGGCTTCACCGACAAGGCGCGCCACTCGATGCGCCTGCACGTCGAGGCCATGCTCGGCTTCCTCGACAAGGGCGCCGAGGTCTTCGACTACGGCAACTCGATCCGCGACGAGGCCCGCAAGGCCGGCTGCGAGCGCGCCTTCGACTTCCCCGGCTTCGTCCCGGCGCACATCCGCCCGCTGTTCGAGGAGGGCCTCGGCCCGTTCCGCTGGGCCGCCCTGTCCGGCGACCCGGAGGACATCGCCAAGACGGACAAGGCGATCAAGGAGCTGTTCCCGGAGAACAAGCACCTGCACCGCTGGATCGACATGGCCGGCGAGCGGATCGCCTTCGAGGGGCTCCCGGCGCGTATCTGCTGGCTCGGCTACGGCGAACGCCACCTGGCCGGCCTGAAGTTCAACGAGATGGTCGCCTCCGGCGAGCTCTCCGCCCCGATCGCCATCGGCCGTGACCACCTCGACTCCGGCTCGGTCGCCTCCCCGTACCGCGAGACCGAGGCGATGAAGGACGGCTCCGACGCCATCGCCGACTGGCCGCTGCTCAACGCCCTGGTCAACACGGCCTCCGGCGCCTCCTGGGTCTCCATCCACCACGGCGGCGGCGTCGGCATGGGCCGCTCCATCCACGCCGGCCAGGTCTGCGTCGCCGACGGCACCGAGCTGGCCGCGCAGAAGATCGAGCGCGTCCTCACCAACGACCCCGGCATGGGCGTCATCCGCCACGTCGACGCGGGCTACGAGCACGCGGCCGACGTCGCGGCCGAGCGCGGGGTGCGGGTGCCGATGCGCGAGGGTGACGACGCGTGAGCAGTCCTTCCTTCGGCGAGATGTGGCGCGACCTCGCGCCCATCGGCCGCAGCGACGAGAGCGGCGGCTACCGCCGCTTCGCCTGGACCGCCGCCGACACCGACTGCCGGGCCTGGTTCAAGGACCAGGCCGAGTCCCGCGGCCTGACCTACGAACTCGACCGCAACGGCAACCAGTGGGCCTGGCTCGGCGACCCCGCCGCGGGGGACGCCGTCGTCACGGGCTCCCACCTGGACTCCGTACCGGACGGCGGCGCGTTCGACGGGCCCCTCGGGGTCGTGTCGTCCTTCGCCGCCCTCGACGAACTCCGCCACAGGGGAGTGGAGTTCACCCGTCCCCTCGCCCTCACCAACTTCGGTGACGAGGAGGGGGCCCGGTTCGGCCTGGCCTGCGTCGGCTCCCGCCTCACCGCGGGCCGGCTCACCCCCGAGCAGGCGGCGCAGCTGCGGGACGGCGACGGCGTCAGCCTCCCGCAGGCCATGGAGCGGGCGGGCTACGACCCGGAGGCGATCGGCCCCGACCCCGAGCGCCTCGCGCGCATCGGCGCCTTCGTCGAGCTGCACGTGGAACAGGGGCGCGCCCTGGACCTGTCCGGCGACGCCGTGGGCATCGCGAGTTCGATCTGGCCGCACGGCCGCTGGCGCTTCGACTTCCGCGGCGAGGCCAACCACGCGGGCACCACACGTCTCGTGGACCGCCGCGACCCGATGCTGTCGTACGCGCAGACCGTCCTCGCGGCCCGCCGCGAGGCGGAACTCGCGGGCGCCGTCGCCACGTTCGGCAAGATCTCCGTCGAACCGAACGGCGTCAACGCCATCCCGTCCCTGGTCCGCGGCTGGCTCGACTCCCGCGCCGCCGACCAGCAGACCCTCGACACGGTCGTCACGGCCGTCGAGAAGGCGGCCCGCGAGTACGCCGACGCCCACGGCATCGACCTGGAGACCGTGCGCGAGTCGTTCACGCCGGTCGTCGAGTTCGACCACGCGCTGCGCGACGAGCTCGGCCGCATCCTCGGCACCGACGACCGGCTCACCGTCCCGGTGCTCGGCACCGGCGCGGGACACGACGCCGGAATCCTCGCGGACTCCGTGCCGACCGCCATGCTGTTCGTGCGCAACCCCACGGGCGTCTCGCACTCCCCGGCCGAACACGCCGCGGAGGACGACTGCCTCGCCGGGGTCAGCGCACTCGCCGACGTACTGGAGGGTTTGGCGTGCAGGTGACGTACTGGCTTGAGCATGCCTGGCTCGACCCGGAGGTCGAGCCGGGCGTGGTCGTCGAGGTGTCGCAGGACGGCCGCATCGCGGACGTGCGCACCGGCGTCGACACCCCGCCCCCCGGCGCGACCGTTCTGCGCGGCCTGACCGTCCCCGGCCTGGCCAACGCGCACAGCCACGCCTTCCACCGCGCCCTGCGCTCCACCGTCCAGGTGGGCTCGGGCACGTTCTGGACGTGGCGCGAGGTCATGTACTCGGTCGCGGACCGGCTGACCCCGGACACGTATCACGCGCTGGCCAGGGCGGTGTACGCGGAGATGGCGCTCGCCGGGATCACCACCGTCGGCGAGTTCCACTACCTGCACCACGCGCCGGACGGCACCCCGTACGACGACCCCAACGCGATGGGCGAGGCGCTGATCGCGGCGGCCGCCGAGGCCGGCATCCGCATCACGCTCCTCGACACGGCGTATGTCTCGTCGGGCTTCGGCAAGGAGCCGGACCGCCACCAGCGGCGCTTCTCCGACGGCACCACCGAGGCGTGGGCCGAGCGGGCCACGCTCCTCAAGGACCGCGACCACGCGCGCATCGGCGCGGCGATCCACTCCGTGCGGGCCGTCCCCGCGGACCAGCTCGGCACGGTCGCCGAGTGGGCGGGGACGCGCGGCGCGCCCCTGCACGTCCACCTCTCCGAGCAGACCGCGGAGAACGAGGCGTGCCTGGCCGCGCACGGCCGCACGCCGACCCGGCTCCTCGCGGACCACGGCGTGCTCGGCCCGAACACCACGGGCGTCCACAACACGCACCTCACCGACGAGGACATCGCCCTGCTCGGCGGTTCCGGGACGGGCACGTGCATGTGCCCCACCACGGAACGCGACCTGGCCGACGGCATCGGTCCCGCCGTCGCCCTCCAGAAGGAGGGCTCACCGCTCTCTCTGGGCTCGGACAGTCACGCCGTCATCGACCTCTTCGAAGAGGCACGGGCGATGGAGCTGAACGAGCGCCTGCGCACGCGGACGCGGGGCCACTGGACGGCGGCGGCCCTGCTGCGCGCGGCCACGGCCGACGGTCACGCGGCGCTCGGCTGGAACGACGCCGGGCGGATCGCGCGCGGGGCCCTCGCCGACCTCACGACGGTCGCGCTGGACTCCGTACGGACGGCGGGCCCGGTGCCGCGCCTCGGGGCGGAGACCGCGGTGTTCGCGGCGTCGGCCGCGGATGTGCGGCACACGGTCGTGGGCGGCCGGCACATCGTCCGTGACGGCCGGCACGAGCTGGTCGAAGACGTCCCCGGGGCGCTGGCCGCGGCGATCGGGGCGCTGCGGGCGTAAGGCTGTCTCCCCTCCCTCAGCCCGCCTCCTCCCGAATGTCCTCGAACGCCGGACGGGCTGACACCACAGCCCTCCGGCGTTCGAGGTTTCCCCACCCACGGAGAGGAACCATGACCACCACCGTCATCACCAACATCGGCTCCCTGGTCACCAACGACCCGGCCCACGGCGACAGCCCGCTCGGGCTCATCGAGAACGCGGCGGTGGTCGTCGAGGGCGACCGGATCGTCTGGGTGGGGCCGCAGGCGAAGGCCCCCGCGGCCGACTCCACGTACGACGCCGAGGGCCGCGCCGTCATCCCCGGCTTCGTCGACTCGCACTCCCACCTGGTGTTCGCGGGCGACCGCACCCAGGAGTTCAACGCCCGCATGTCGGGCCGCAGTTACTCCGCCGGAGGCATCCGTACGACGGTCGCCGCCACCCGCGCCGCCACGGACGCGGAGCTGGAGGCGAACCTCACCCACTACCTCGCCGAGGCGCTGCGCCAGGGCACGACGACGTTCGAGACGAAGTCGGGCTACGGGCTGACCACCGACGACGAGGAGAGGGCGCTGCGCATCGCGGCGCGGCACACCGACGAGGTCACCTACCTCGGCGCGCACATCGTGTCGCCGGACTACGCGGACGACCCGGCCGGCTACGTCGCGCTCGTCACCGGCGAGATGCTGGACGCCTGCGCCCCGCACGCCCGCTGGGTCGACGTCTTCTGTGAGAAGGGCGCCTTCGACGGCGACCAGGCCCGCGCGATCCTCACGGCCGGCAAGGCCCGCGGCCTGCACCCCCGCGTCCACGCGAACCAGCTCGGCCACGGGCCCGGGGTCCAGCTCGCCGTCGAACTCGACGCGGCGAGCGCCGACCACTGCACCCACCTCACGGACGCGGACGTGGACGCCCTGGCCCACAGCGGGACGGTCGCCACGCTGCTGCCCGGCGCCGAGTTCTCCACGCGCGCCGAGTGGCCCGATGCCCGCCGTCTCCTGGACGCGGGAGCGACCGTGGCGCTGTCCACGGACTGCAACCCGGGTTCGTCCTTCACGTCCTCGGTGCCGTTCTGCATCGCCCTGGCCGTACGGGACATGGGGATGACGCCCGACGAGGCGATCTGGTCCGCGACGGCGGGCGGCGCGCGGGCGCTGCGCCGCGACGACGTCGGCCGCGTGGCGCCGGGCGCGTACGCGGACCTGGCCCTGCTCGACGCGCCGAGCCATGTGCACCTGGCGTACCGGCCGGGCGTGCCGCTGGTGTCGGCCGTCTGGCGGCGCGGAGTGCGCGTCGCCTGAGCCGCGACACACGTCGTCCGAGCCACACCACACGTCGCCTCCGCGCATGCAGCGCGGAGGCGACGTGTGGTGTGGCTCCGGCGTGACGGCTATTCCTCGAGCGTGAGGCCCTTGCGCAGGCGGACCAGCGTGCGCGACAGCAGCCGGGACACGTGCATCTGCGAGATGCCCAGCTCCTCGCCGATCTCCGACTGCGTCATGTTGGCGACGAAGCGCAGGGAGAGGATCTTCCGGTCCCGGGAGGGGAGCTCGGCGATCAGGGGCTTCAGGGACTCGACGTACTCGATGCCCTCGAGCCCGTGGTCCTCGTACCCGATGCGGTTCGCGAGCGCGCCCTCGGAGTCGTCCTCCTCGGGCTGAGCGTCCAGGGAGCTGGCCGTGTAGGCGTTGGAGGCGGCCATGCCTTCGACGACCTCGTCGTTCGTGATGCCCAGGCGCTCGGCGAGCTCGCCCACCGTCGGTGCGCGGTCGAACTGCTGGGCGAGTTCGTCGCCCGCCTTGGCAAGGTCGAGACGAAGCTCCTGGAGCCGCCGCGGAACGCGGACCGACCAGGACGTGTCACGGAAGAAGCGCTTGATCTCGCCGACGATGGTCGGCATCGCGAAGGTGGGGAACTCGACGCCACGGCTCAGTTCGAAGCGGTCGATCGCCTTGATCAGGCCGATCGTGCCGACCTGGATGATGTCCTCCATCGGCTCGCTGCGGGAGCGGAACCGGGACGCCGCGAACTTCACCAGGGCGAGATTGAGTTCAACCAGCGTGTTGCGGACATACGAGTATTCGTGGGTGCCCTCTTCGAGGGACTCCAGCCGTTCGAAGAGCGTTTTGGACAGGGCCCGGGCGTCCTGGGGAGCCACCTCGTCGAAAGGCGGGATCTCCGGCAGGCCGGCCAGGTTGTCGAAGGCCTCGTGTTCCGGTGGGGGTGTCGACGCCGACGCCTGGTCAGTACGCGATTCGTCGAGCCGGGGTGACATGATGTCCTCCATCGTTCTCGGCATATGGCTGCCGATGCCAATACGTGCACTGCGGTGTGCGGCGCCTCCAAAGCCGGCCGTGGTCGATAGCTGTCCTTACTAGGCCTACCCGCTTTTACGCTCCGCCCGCAAGTGCGTTCTGTGCGTAAATGTCCGATTCCTAGGGGTTGTTCGGGTACCGGAGGGCATACTGAAGGCGTAGTGTTCGGGGGCGTCAATGAACAGCCACGACGGTCGAGCAGACTCGGAAGAGAGAGACGTCATGGACCGCGGGACAGTCGGCAGCGCGCATCGGGGCCGGCTTCTGGTCGAGGTGCGGGAAGAGGGCGCCAGCGCCGTCGTGACTCCGGTGGGTGAGCTGGATCACCACACCGCCGACCTGCTGCGAGAACCGCTGGAGAGCTGTCTCGCCTCCGGGTTGTCGCGGCTGGTGATCGACTGCTCACGGCTCGAGTTCTGTGATTCGACCGGGCTCAATGTGCTGCTGGGCGCCCGCCTCAAGGCGGAGGCCGCCGGCGGCGGAGTCCATCTGGCCGCGATGCTGCCCGTGGTGGCCCGGGTCTTCGAGATCACCGGCGCGGAGGCCGTCTTCACCGTTCACGAGTCGCTGGACGCGGCTCTCGAGGACTGACGGGGCGCGTACGCAGGTGAAGCACGGAAGTTACGCGTCAGTTGTCTCTATGTGATCGAGGCGTTACCAGCGTCACATCAGCCACACCGAAGAAGTGGGTGTTCTCACGGATCGGTCGGGCAGGAGACATGCTGGGTCCCACGTCGGACCACGCCGTCACGGCGGATTTTTTCCACACATCACACGTCAAGAGTCTCGGTGAGGTGAAGTGCTGATGGGCACCACCCGGCCCTACTCGCCGGGCGACCGCGGCCCGGAGCCGGAAGCCGCCGGTGAAACCGGTGGCACGCCAGGTCTGCCCCCCGTCGACGTCGGTCGGGCAGCCGGGCACCAGAGCCGCAGGCTGAACCTCGTCGGGGCGGCGGGCATCGTCCCCCTGGCCCGCGACTTCACCCGCGAGGCGCTGCACGCATGGGGCTGGATGCCGGCGGACACCGCCGACCGGCGGGCCGCCGCCGAGGATGTCCTGCTCGTCGTCTCCGAGCTGGTCACCAACGCCTGTCTGCACGCCGAGGGCCCCGAGGAGCTGCGCATCTCCTGCGACAGCAAGGTGCTGCGCATCGAGGTCTCCGACCGGGGGGCCGGGCAGCCCGCGCCCAGGACCCCGCACCGCGCCGGCCGCCCCGGCGGGCACGGGATGTTCATCGTGCAGCGCCTGTGCGTGGACTGGGGGGTCGTCAGGACCGCGGGCGTCCCCGGCAAGACCGTGTGGGCCGAAGTGGGGGCACCCGCCTGACGGGAGCCCTTGGGGGGCCTGGGGTTACCCCGGGTTCGCACGTCTCTTCGCACGCGCCGGATCCCATCGGATCCGGCGCGCACTTATGTCTTCCCTCGGCAAGGTCCCCGGCGTACCTTGAGCGCCCGATCTGATGTGCCGTCAGTAACTTGGCGCGTGCAACTCAGGAACTCCCGGCGTGAGGGGAACTCGAGGTGTCGTACCGGACGTACCAGAAGCGAACGGCAGCGCTCGCGCTGGCCGCGGCCCTGGCCGGCTCCGGGGTGCTGATGGCCGCCCCCGCAGCCCAGGCCGATGTGCAGGACGTCAACTACCAGTGCAAGACGCCGATCGGGAACAAGGGAGCGGTCTCCCCGATCGACATCAAGGGCGTGAAGAGCGGCAGCGCCTACAAGATCACCATGTCCTTCCAGAAGGGCGTCTCGTCCAGCCCGGTCGAGCTCGGCAAGGGCGCCATGAAGCCCAGCGCCGTCATCAAACTGGGCGGCGCCGAGACCGGCTCCCTGCCCGTGTCCGGACCGCCGAACGCGGAGGCGGTCCCCGCCAACACCCCCATCAAGATCAGCGACCTGTCGGGCACCTACACCCCGGCCAAGAGCGGCAAGGTCACCTTCACGGCGGGTGTCCTCACCATCAAGGCGCTCGGCACCACGACCACGTGCACCCCCGCGAACAGCCCGAAGCCGTCACTGACCCTGGACGTCAAGTCGGCCGGGGGCGGCGGCACTTCGGGCGGCTCGCAGGGCACCCCGTCCGGCGGCGAACTGCCGCAGACAGGACCCGAGGACTCCGCGATCGCCCTCGGCACCCTCGGCGGCACGGTGCTGCTCGCGGGCGCCGCGGGCGTGCTGTGGCTGACGAGGCGCAACCAGGCGGCGCGCTGACCTCGGCGGCCGTGCCCGTCCGACATCCGTACGCGACGACCTGGAGCCGCCGATGCCGTCCAGTCCCCGGGCCCGCGCCCGCCTGCGCGCGCTGTGCGGGGCCGCCGTCCTGCTGACCGCGGGGGCGGGGGTCCCGGCGGCCGCGGCCGGCACGGCGCCCGCCTGGTCCGTCTCGCCGTCGGCCGGCGGCGGCACCAGGCCCGCGCAGGACGGGCGCCCCTACTTCTACGCGGAGGGCGTGCCCGGCGCCGTGCTCCAGGACAAGGTGGCCGTCACCAACCCCGGCGGCCGCCCCCTGACAGTACGGCTGCGCGGCGCCGACGCCGACAACACCGGCACCGGAGCCCTCTCCCTGCGCAAGAAGTCGACCGACACGGGAGCGTGGATCACCTTCGCCCGGCGCGAGGTGAAGATCCCGGCGCGCACCCGCGCCGAGGTGCCCTTCACCGTCACCGTCCCGGCCGACGCCACACCCGGCGACCACCCGGGCGCCGTCGTGGCGAGCGCGAACGGGCGGGACTCCGGCGTCAGCGTCCATCTGCGGGTCAGCGGCCCCACCCTCTCGGCACTCACCGTCGAGCGGGTCCGGGTCACCGGCGGCCGGATCTCGTACGACCTCGTCAACCGCGGCAACACCGTCCTGACCCCGAGGCTCGCCGTGCGTGCCGACGGCCTGCTCGGCCGGGCGCTCGACCGGCGCCCGCGCACCCTGCCGGTCGAGCTGCTGCCGGGCCGCCGCGTCACCCTCAGCGAGCCCTGGAGGAACGCCCCCGCCCTCGACTCGGTCCGGGTGCGGCTCACGGTCACGGCCGGGGGCGGAGCGCACGACGAGGCGACGGCGACGAAGCGCTTCGTGCCGTGGGCGGCGGTCGCCGGAACGTGCGCCGTGATCCTCGCCGCCGGGTGCGCGGCCTTGTGGTGCGTACGCCGACGGCGGCATGCGAGCGGCGGCGATGGCGAGAGCGACGTGAACGGCGAGAACGGCGAGAACAGCGAGAACGGCGAGAACGGCGAGAACAGCGAGAACAGCGAGAACGGCGAGAACAGCGGGAACCACGGGAGCCAAGAGATCCAAGGGAGTTGGTCATGAACCGCCGCCACCGCTGCGGGCCCCGGCTGTGGGCGGCAGCGTTCGTCCTCGTCACCGTGCTCGGCCTCGTCGCCCTGCCGCAGGCCGCCTCCGCCGCCGAGGGGCCGGCCGTCACCCTCTCGAAGTCCCAGGCGGGCACGGGCGGTTCGATCACCGTCAGCGGCTCGGGCTGGCGTCCCAGGACGCTGCTCATGCTGCTGATCTGCGGCCGGTCCGCACCCGGCAGAGGAGTCATCGGCGGCACGAACTCCTGCGCCAACGCCGACGGCCGCGCCGTCACCACCGGGGACAAGGGCACCTTCAGCAAGAAGCTCCCGGTCGCCGAGCCGCCCGTGCCCTGCCCGTGCGTCGTCCACGTGGCGACCGTCACCGGTGACAAGGCACAGGCGGACGCGGTGCTCAAGGTCGCGGGCCATCCGGTCGAGGCGCTCCCCGCGCAGGCGGGCGCCGGCAAGCTGTCCGTCCTCACCGACACCCGGCTCGACGGTTCGAGCGGCGTCCTGACCTGGTTCGGTGCCCCGGCGTCGCGCACCTTCGTCTTCACCGTCGGCAACGTCGGCTCGGCCCCCCTCAAGGACCCGGTCTTCCAGGTCGGCACCTCCCACGGGGTGTTCGCCCCGCAGTGGGAGGACCAGCAGTGGCGCGGCACGATCGCCCCCGGCAGGAAGGCGCAGATCAAGCTGCCCGTCGAGCTGACCTCGGGGGCACACGGCAACTACCTGGTCTCCCTCAAGTTCGGCGGCAGGGTCCTCGCCGAGCAGCCGTGGGGCGTGGGCCGCCCCTGGGGCGTGACGCTCTTCTGGATCCTGCTCTGCGTCGTCGTACCGGCCGCCGTGTTCCGGATCGGGATGGCCGTCGTCGACCGCGTACGCCCTCGGCGGTCCGGCGGCGGGGGCCGGCACCGGGGCGCGCTGCACTTTCCCGAACTGGCCGCGCGCGTACCGGGACTGCGCCTGCCCGAACCGTCCCGCCGGGCTCAGGGCCCGGCGCGCGACAGCACCGGGTCCACCACGGAAGCCGGCACCCGCACGACCACGGCCCTGCCCTGGTTCACCCCGGACACCGATCCGGGCGCACCGGCCGGTCAGCTCTCCGCACCGTCAGACAACAGCCCGACGACGAAGGGAAACACGTGAGCACGCAACGGAGAGTGAGTGCGGTAGGGGTCGCCCTGATGCTGGGCGGTGCGGGCCTCCTGCTCGCCGCCGCGCCGGCACAGGCCGCCGAAGTCGCGTACAAGACCGAGTGCATCCCGCCCTCGATCTCCGGCCTTCCCCCCGTGGAGGGCACGACCAAGGTGGAGATCACGGCGCCCGCCGAGGCGAAGGTGGGGGACGAGGTGGAGGTCGTCTGGAAGACGACGCAGGCCGCCTCGAACAACCCCGATGTCCTCGACCTCGACAAGGACACGGTCAAGCCGACCGGAACGGTGAAGGTGGGCGGCGCGCAGACCGCGGACCTGGCGGTGGAGGGCGAGCGCTCCAACCCGCCCATCAAGAAGAACAGCCCCATGGTGCTCTCCGACATGAAGGGCAAGATCAAGCTGACGGCGCCCGGCGAGGTGACGCTGACGCCCGACAAGTACAACATCAACGTCAGCAAGCCGATCTCGACGGACACCAAGTGCTCGCCCAAGGAGACCGTGAAGCCCGGCGCGACCATCAAGGTCACCGACGGGGGCGGCGCCACCACGGGCGGGCTGCCCACGGGGCTTCCGACGGGTCTCCCGACGGGCCTGCCCACAGGGCTTCCGACCGGGCTCCCCACGGGTCTGCCGACCGGCAGCGCCAGCGCCACTCCCACCGGCGGATCATCCGGCTCCAGCGGCGGTGACACCAGCGGCGGCGGCGGCGGGCAGAGCGACTTCACCGGCAAGGAAGTCCAGATCCCGTACAAGTGCAAGACGCCCATCGGCGACAAGGACGCCACGTCGCCGGTGCAGATCAACGCGAAGAAGGACGGCGGGAACTACGGCCTCACGGTCCAGTTCAAGAAGTCCGTCATGGACAGCCCGGCCGACATCCCCGCGGACTCGGTCAAGCCGTCGATGGAGGTGAAGCTGGGCGGCGCCGACAAGGGCACCGTGCATGTGGACGGCCCCACGAACAAGGAGGCCATCAAGTCCGGTGCGCCCATCAACATCCCTGACCTGACGGGCACCTACAAGCCGGGCGCCGACGGCAAGTCGACGCTGTCGCCCGGTGTTCTCACGGTGAAGGCCCTCGGCACGACGACGACGTGCACCCCGTCGAAGACGGAGGTCTCCCTGGAGATCGACACGGCGGCCCAGCCGGGCGGCGCGGCAGGCGGCTCGGGCTCCGGCTCGGCGGGCGGCTCGGACACGTCCGGCGGCCTCGCGGAGACAGGCTCCTCGAACGACGGCATCCTGCGTGCCCTCGGCCTGGTCGCGGGCACGGTGATCCTGCTGGGCGGAGCGGTCTTCACGTTCCTGCCGAAGCGGCGGGCCAGGCTGCGCTGACCGGGACACCCCGGGACGCCGAAGGGCCGCCGCACCGAATCCGGTGCGGCGGCCCTTGGGATGCCTACTGGCAGAGCGGAGCGACTAGCGGACGTCGCCCATGAGCTCCTTGACCTTCTTGCGGTACATGAACACCGCGCCACCCGCGATCACCGCGAGCGCGGCCTCCAGGGCCACGACGCCCGAGCCGTTGAGGTCGGCGCCGTAGGTGGAGAGCAGACCCGTCACCGCGTCGCCCGCCGTCACCGCGAGGAACCAGACACCCATCATCTGGGAGCCGTACTTCGCCGGGGCCATCTTGGTGGTCACCGAGAGGCCGACCGGGGAGAGCGCCAGCTCGCCGACCGTCTGGACGAAGTAGATCAGGACGAGCCACCAGGGGCTGACCTTGCCGTCGCCCGCGGCCGTCAGCGGCAGCAGGAAGACGAAGAAGGAGATACCCACGAGGACCAGGCCCAGCGAGAACTTGGTGACCGTGCTCGGCTCCTTGCCCTTGCGGGCCAGCGCCAGCCAGATCATGGCGGCGACCGGGGCCAGCGCCATGATGATCACCGGGTTCACGGACTGGAACCAGGAGACCGGGAAGTCCCAGCCGAAGACGCTCGTGTTGGCGTGGCTGTCGGCGAAGATCGACAGGGTCGAGCCGCCCTGGTCGTAGATCATCCAGAAGACGGCGGCGGCGACGAAGAACCAGATGTAGCCGGAGACCTTCGACTGCTCGGTGCGCGTCAGTTCCTTGTCGCGCTTGATGCGGCCGAGAACCATGATCGGGACGATCAGGCCGATCAGCATGAGCGGGACCATCACCCAGTTCAGGGTGTAGGTGCCGGTGCCCACGACGATGCCGTAGAAGACGACCGCGATGAGCAGCCAGATCATCGACTTCTTCAGCGTGGCGGCGCGCTCGGCGGCGTCCAGCGGCTTCGGGACGACCGACGACGTCTGCGACAGGTGGCGGGTGCCGAGCAGGAACTGGCCGAGGCCGATCGCCATGCCGACCGCGGCGAGCGCGAAGCCGAGGTGCCAGTTCACGTTCTGGCCGACGGTGCCGATGACCAGCGGCGCGGCGAACGCGCCGAGGTTGATGCCCATGTAGAAGACGGTGAAGCCGCCGTCACGGCGCGGGTCGTCCGGGCCGTTGTACAGGTGGCCGACCATCGTCGAGATGTTGGACTTCAGCAGACCCGAACCGACGGCCACGAAGAGCAGACCGACGTAGAAGACGCCGTTCGACGGGACGGCCAGCAGCAGGTGACCAAGCATGATCACCGCACCGGCGATCGCGGTCGTCTTGCGCGGACCCCACACGCGGTCGCCGAACCAGCCGCCGGGCATGGCGAGCAGGTACACCGTCGAGACGTAGACGGAGTAGATGGCGATCGCGGTGCCCGCGTCGAGGCCGAGCCCCTCGGGGGCCACCAGGTACAGCGGAAGCAGGGCGCGCATGCCGTAGTAGGAGAAACGCTCCCACATCTCGGTCATGAACAGAGTGGCCAGACCGCGAGGGTGGCCGAAGAAGGTCTTGCCGCCGGAGGGTGCCCCGGTGGCTTCCTTCGTCAGGCTGGTCGCCATGGAAGTTCCTTGCTGGTACGGGTCGCGGGTCGTGGGTGACCGCGCGGCCAGTGGGGGTGGCCGGCACCGGGACCTGCCGTCCTCATCTCCCCACGCCCACAGGGGAGCGCCTCCGTGCGCGAAGACGCTGCGGAGGCCAGGTACGGCTGTCCCGGGATCCACACCCCGTACGCGTCATCGCGTCGGGGTCCGGCCCACAGGTCATTCCTTCATGCTGGCGGTAACCAGCTCGCACATGAAAGAGACCTTCGCAGCGCGGCGCGCTCAAAGGCCTTTCTTTAGTGCATCAGGCGTTGATTCACCATACGACACGACAGTGCGGCATATGGAAGGACTTGAGACATGGATCACAGGTCTTGATGGAACCGTTCACGCGGATTCGAAGGTGTCCGCCAGGATCTCATCCCACAGCCGCAGGCCCGCCCGGCCAGGTCACGGCCCTGGTGGATCACCCCCCGGCCGCGGTCCGACGCGGACTACCATCACTGCATGACCCGTGTACTGCTCGCCGAGGACGACGCGTCCATCTCGGAGCCACTGGCCCGTGCCCTGCGCAGGGAGGGTTACGAGGTCGAAGTGCGTGAGGACGGCCCGACCGCGCTCGACGCCGGACTTCAGGGCAGCATCGACCTCGTCGTACTCGACCTGGGGCTGCCCGGCATGGACGGCCTCGAGGTCGCCCGGCGGATGCGCGCCGAGGGGCACACGGTGCCCATCCTCATCCTGACCGCCCGCGCCGACGAGGTGGACACCGTCGTCGGCCTGGACGCCGGCGCCGACGACTACGTCACCAAGCCGTTCCGTCTCGCCGAACTGCTCGCCCGCGTACGGGCCCTGCTGCGGCGCGGCGCCGCCGAGCCCCAGCAGCCGCCCGCCACACACGGCGTCCGCATCGACGTCGAGTCGCACCGCGCGTGGATGGGCGACGAGGAACTCCAGCTCACCGCCAAGGAGTTCGACCTGCTGCGGGTCCTGGTGCGCGACGCCGGCCGTGTCGTCACCCGCGACCAGCTGATGCGCGAGGTCTGGGACACCACCTGGTGGTCCTCGACGAAGACCCTCGACATGCACATCTCCTGGCTGCGCAAGAAGCTCGGCGACGACGCCGCCAACCCCCGCTACATCGCCACGGTGCGCGGCGTCGGCTTCCGTTTCGAGAAGAGCTGACGTACTGGTACAGCTATGCGCCGCCGTCTGATCAACTCCACGCTCGCCGTCGTGCTCGTCGTGATCGCTGTCTTCGGGGTCTCGCTCGTCATCGTCGAGACCCGCACGATCACCAACAGCGCCCAGGAGCGGGTGGACTCCGAGGCGGTCCGGCTCGTCAGCATCGTCGACAGCCGGCTCCTCGGTGACGAACAGGTCACCGGCGCGATCCTGCGGAACCAGGTCGGCCCCGACCGCTACGCCAGGATCGAGCTGCCCGGGCGCGCCCCCATCGAGATCGGTGAGCGCCCGGCGGGGGAGGTCATCCAAGGCACGGCCAAGGGTGAGAAGGGCGAGACGGTCACCGTCGAGGAGCCGCGCTCCTCCGTCACCCGCGAGGTCGGCCGCACCCTGCTGATCATCGCCGGGGTGGCGCTGCTCGCCGTCATCGCCGCGGTCCTGCTCGCCGTACGCCAGGCCAACCGGCTCACGTCCCCGCTCACCGACCTCGCCTCCACCGCGGAGCGCCTCGGCTCGGGCGACCCCCGCCCCCGCCACCGCCGTTACGGGGTGGCCGAGCTGGACCGGGTCGCCGACGTCCTCGACTCCAGCGCCGAGCGGATCGCCCGCATGCTGACCGCCGAGCGGCGCCTGGCCGCCGACGCCTCGCACCAGCTCCGTACGCCCCTCACGGCGCTCTCCATGCGCCTGGAGGAGATCACCGTCACCGACGACCTGGACACGGTGAAGGAGGAAGCGACGATCGCGCTCGCTCAGGTCGAGCGCCTCACGGACGTCGTGGAGCGGCTGCTGACCAACTCGCGCGACCCGCGCACCGGGTCCGCGGTCTCCTTCGACCTGGACGAGGTCATCAAGCAGCAGCTGGAGGAGTGGCGCCCGGCCTACCGCAGCGCCGGCCGCGCCATCGTCTCCTCGGGCAAGCGGCATCTGAAGGCCGTGGGCACGCCGGGCGCCGTCGCCCAGGTCCTTGCCGCGCTGATCGAGAACTCGCTGATGCACGGCGGCGGCACCGTCGCGCTGCGCACCCGCGTCACCGGCAACCAGGCCGTCGTCGAGGTCACGGACGAGGGGCCGGGGGTGCCGGGGGATCTGGGCGCGCGGATCTTCGAGCGGACCATCAGCGGCCGCAACTCGACGGGTATCGGCCTCGCGGTCGCCCGCGACCTGGCCGAGGCGGACGGTGGCCGTCTGGAGATGCTCCAGACGAACCCGCCGGTGTTCGGGCTGTTCCTGTCGCGTACGCCGCTGAGGAAGCCGGTGCCCGGTGACGGGCCCGAGACGGTCCGCTAGCTGCAGGGCCGACCGGCCGGTCGCTTCGGCCGGTGAGCGGACCCGGCCCGGTCAGCGGTGGGTGCGCTGCACGTCGGAGCGGCGGTCCTCGCGCCCGTCCGGCCCGTCCCGGCCGTCCCGGCCGTCCCGGGTCTCCAGGAACGTCTCGGCGCGGGTGACGGTCTCGTGGCCGGGCAGAGTCTTGAAGACCCACGTGCGGTACGACCAGAAGCGGAACAGCGTCGCGATGCCGATGCCGACGACCTTGAAGATGTTGCGCTGGAGCGAGCTTTCCCAGCCGAAGCCGTAGATCGCCACGTACAGGACGCCGTTCTCGATCACCAGGCCGACCGCGCTGAACGCCAGGAAGAGCGAGAGCTCCCTCGTCCGGCCGCTCTTGTCGCGGTCACGGTAGGTGAAGTAGCGGAACCCCACGTAGTTGACGGCGATGGCGATGACCGTGGCGATGATGTTGGCCCGCACGGCCTGAAGGTTCGTCGTGTGCCACAGAAAGTTCGAGACACCGAAGTTCACCAGGGTTCCGAGCGCGCCCACGGCACCGAACTTGGCGACCTCACGGCCGAGCTGGTCGAGCCGCGCGCGCCATGTGGCAGGTCCGTTCATCGTGCTTGCCCCAGCCCCCGTAGATTCCGATATATCGACCTCGTCATGCTAACCAGGCGGCTGGTCGGGCGCCTGGGGACGCCGGTAAACCCGGCACCGTGGGACGGCCGATACCCTGGGGGTGTGACGTTCCCGGTAGTCGGCATGGTCGGCGGGGGGCAGCTCGCTCGTATGACACACGAGGCGGGCATCCCGCTCGGCATCAAGTTCAAGCTCCTCAGTGACACACCTCAGGATTCCGCGGCGCAGGTGGTCAGCGATGTCGTCATAGGCGACTATCGCGACCTGGACACGCTGCGTGACTTCGCGCGGGGCTGTGACGTGATCACCTTCGATCACGAGCACGTGCCCACGGAGCACCTGCGGGCCCTGGAGGCGGACGGCATCCCCGTGCGCCCCGGACCCGACGCTCTGGTGCACGCCCAGGACAAGGGTGTGATGCGCGCGAAACTCACGCAGATCGGTGCTCCCTGTCCGCGCCACCGCATGGTGAAGGACCCCGCCGACGTGGCGGCCTTCGCGGCGGAGGGCGTCGCGGACGGCGATCCCGCCAGTGACGGGTTCCCCGTGATCCTCAAGACGGTGCGCGGCGGCTACGACGGGAAGGGGGTGTGGTTCGTACGGTCCTTGGAGGACGCGGCCGAGCCCTTCAAGGCCGGCGTCCCCGTCCTCGCGGAGGAGAAGGTCGACTTCGTACGCGAGCTCGCGGCCAATGTCGTCCGCTCCCCGCACGGCCAGGCCGTGGCCTATCCCGTCGTCGAGTCCCAGCAGGTCGACGGCGTGTGCGACACGGTGATCGCGCCCGCGCCCGGCCTCGACGAGGACCTCGCCCTGCGCGCAGAACAGCTGGCCCTCGGCATCGCGAAGGAGCTCGGTGTCGTCGGGCACCTCGCGGTGGAGCTCTTCGAGACCCGTGACGGCCGCATCCTCGTCAACGAACTGGCGATGCGCCCGCACAACTCCGGCCACTGGACCCAGGACGGGGCCGTGACCTCGCAGTTCGCGAACCACGTCCGCGCCGTCCTCGACCTCCCCCTCGGCGACCCGCGCCCGCGCGCCCCCTGGACGGTCATGTGCAACGTCCTCGGTGGCGACTTCCCCGACATGTACTCCGCGTACCTGCACTGCATGGCGCGCGACCCGAAGCTCAAGATCCACATGTACGGCAAGGACGTGAAGCCCGGACGCAAGGTCGGCCACGTCAACACCTACGGCGACGACCTGGACGACGTGCTGGAGCGCGCCCGTCACGCAGCCGGCTACCTCAGAGGAACGATCACCGAATGAGCACGTCCCCTGTCGTTGGCATTGTCATGGGTTCCGACTCCGACTGGCCCGTCATGGAGGCCGCCGCCCAGGCTCTCGACGAGTTCGAGATCCCCTACGAGGTGGATGTCGTCTCCGCGCACCGCATGCCGCGCGAGATGATCGCGTACGGCGAGAACGCCGACGGCCGCGGCCTCAAGGCGATCATCGCGGGCGCCGGGGGAGCCGCCCATCTGCCGGGCATGCTCGCCTCCGTGACCCCGCTGCCCGTCATCGGTGTGCCGGTCCCGCTGAAGTACCTCGACGGCATGGACAGCCTGCTGTCCATCGTGCAGATGCCCGCGGGCGTCCCCGTCGCCACGGTCTCCGTCGGCGGCGCGCGCAACGCGGGGCTGCTCGCGGCCCGCATCCTCGCCACCCAGGACGAGGAACTCCTCGGCCGCATGCGGGAGTTCCAGCAGGAGCTCAACGACCAGGCCACGGAGAAGGGCAAGCGGCTGCGCGCCAAGGTCGAGGGCGCGTCCGGCTTCGGCTTCGGGAAGTGACCGCGGTGACCACCTCCCTGGAGCGGGCCCGCGCGATACTCGCCGACTTCCCCGTCGTCGACGGTCACAACGACCTGCCGTGGGCGCTGCGCGAGCAGGTCGCGTACGACATCGACGCGCGTGACATCGCCGTCGACCAGAGCGCGCACCTGCACACCGACCTGGCCCGGCTGCGGGCCGGCGGGGTCGGCGCGCAGTTCTGGTCCGTGTACGTGCGCTCGGACATGGCCGGCGACGTGGCCGTCAGCGCCACCCTGGAGCAGATCGACTGCGTTCAGCAGCTGATCGAGCGCTACCCCGCCGACCTGCGCCGCGCGCTGACGGCCGCCGACATGGAGGCCGCCCGCACCGAGGGCCGTATCGCGTCCCTCATGGGCGCCGAGGGCGGCCACTCCATCGACAACTCGCTGGCCACGCTGCGCGCGCTGCACACCCTGGGCGTGCGTTACATGACGCTCACGCACAACGACAACATCGCGTGGGCGGACTCGGCGACGGACGAGCCGGGCGTCGGCGGACTCTCGCCCTTCGGCCACGAGGTCGTACGGGAGATGAACCGGACCGGCATGCTCGTCGACCTCTCGCACGTGGCGGCGACCACGATGCGGGCCGCGCTCGACACGTCGGTCGCGCCGGTGATCTTCTCCCACTCGTCCTCGCGCGCCGTGTGCGACCACCCGCGCAACATCCCGGACGACGTCCTGGAGCGGCTGCCCGCGAACGGTGGCGTCGCGATGGCCACGTTCGTGCCGAAGTTCGTCCTCCAGGCCGCCGTCGACTGGACGGCCGCCGCGGACGACAACCTGCGCGCCAGCGGCTTCCACCACCTGGACACGTCGCCGGAGGCCATGAAGCTCCACCGCGCGTTCGAGGAGGCGCACCCGCGCCCGGTCGCCACCGTCTCCACGGTCGCCGACCACCTCGACCACATGCGCGAGGTTGCCGGCGTCGACCACATCGGCATCGGCGGCGACTACGACGGCACGGCGTTCCTGCCGGACGGTCTCGGTGACGTCTCGGGCTACCCGAACCTGATCGCGGAGCTCGTCGACCGCGGCTGGTCGGACACGGACCTCGCCAAGCTGACCTGGCAGAACGCGGTACGGGTCCTCGGCGCGGCGGAGGACGTGGCCCGCGACGAGCAGACGCGGCGCGGCCCGTCCAACGCGACGCTCGACCAGCTCGACGGCTGAGCGACCGGTCCCGACGGCCGGGCGGTCGGGACCGACGGCCGGGCGGTCACGCCTGACGGCCGGGCGACCTGCAGAAACCTCCGGAGTGATGCCGCTCCGGAGGTTTGCGCGGCCCGGTGTCGCCCGAACGCGCCGCCCACCAGGTGGCCGACCATCTCGACCATGTGAGACGAGTGGCGGGCCCGGAGCCCGTCGGCCTCTGCGGCGCGTACGACACCGGAGCCGTGCACCCGGACGGCCTCGGCGACGTCTCGCGCTACCCGCACCTCATCGCGGAACTGCTCGAACGCGGCTGGCCGGAGTCCGATCTGGCGCAGCTCACGTGGGGCAACGTCCAGCGTGTGCTGCGCGAGACGGAGTTCGCCGCGCGGGCAGCCGCGCTGTGCCGCCCGCCGTCGACGGCGAGGATCGAACTCCTCGACACCTGACGGGCGGGCGGGGAGCGGACTCAGCAGGCGCACAGGCAGAACGGGTGCCCTGCCGGGTCCGCGTAGACCCGCCAGGTGCGCGAGCGGTCCTCCGCGTCGAGGACCTTCGCGCCCAGGGCCAGTACGCCCTTCTCCGCCGTGTCGAGGTCCTCGACCGTGAGGTCCAGGTGGAACTGCTGCGGCCGGTCGGGCGCGGGCCAGGCCGGCCGCACGAAGTCGGGGGCCGCCTGGAACGCGAGCGGCCGGCCGCTCGGCACCTCCAGGTCGACCCATGTGCCGTCGTCGCTCGTCACTTTCCCGCCGAGCACCGCCGCGTAGAAATCGGCGAGCGCGCGCGGTTCGGGACAATCCAGGACGACGACACCCAAAGTGGCGAGAGCCATGACATCTCCTCGACGTAGGGGTTACCTGTAAGAGCCTTCATGAGGTAACCGCGTTACTGCATGCTGCCGCAATGGAGGTAACGTCGCAACCATGAACGACCGCGTGCCCGCACCCGGGGGGCTGGCCCTCATCCAGGACCTGGTGAACACCCTCGACCTCGAGACGGGCGCCGACGCACTCGACACGGAGAAGGGGCGCGAGGCGCTCGGCCTCACCCAGGAGGAGGCGGAAGCGGCGCGCGAACTGCGCGAATCACTGCGTGTCGCCTGTCTCGCACACGGCGGACACGCCCCCCACCGCTCGGTGACACCCCTGCACCGGCTGCTCGCCGAGGCCCCGCTGCTCGTGACCGTCGACACGGCGGACGGCTCGGCCGCTCTCGCGCCGGCGGACCCGCGCGCGCTCGTCTCGCGCGTCGCGGCGTCGATCGCCCAGGCGCACGCGGACGGCACCTGGCCCCGCCTGAAGGCCTGCGAGGCCCCCGACTGCCACTGGGTGTACTACGACCGCAGCCCGGCGGGCCGCGGTCGCTGGTGTTCGATGGCGGTGTGCGGAGCGCGCGCGAAGATGCGCCGCTACCGCGCGAAATAGCGGCTCAGGCGGCCGGGCGGCCCATCGCCCGGTACGTCCAGCCCGCCGTGCGCCACAGCGTCGGGTCCAGCGCGTTGCGCCCGTCGAGGATCAGCCGCGTGCCGGCCAGCTCCCCGAGCGCCGCCGGGTCCAGCTCGCGGAACTCGCGCCACTCCGTCAGGTGCAGCACCACGTCCGCGCCCCGCACGGCCGCCTCGGCGGACTCCGCGTAGCCGAGGGTGGGGAACAGGCGCCGCGCGTTGTCCATGCCCTTCGGGTCGTAGACCGTGACCTGGCCGCCCTGGAGGTGGATCTGGCCTGCCACGTTCAGCGCGGGGGAGTCCCGTACGTCGTCGGAGTCCGGCTTGAACGTGGCGCCGAGCACCGCGACCCGCTTGCCCAGGAACGAGCCGCCGCCGAGTGCCTCGCGGGTCATCTCGACCATCTGGCCGCGGCGCCGCATGTTGATGGAGTCGATCTCGCGCAGGAACGTCAGCGCCTGGTCGGCGCCCAGCTCACCGGCGCGCGCCATGAACGCCCGGATGTCCTTGGGCAGACAGCCGCCGCCGAAGCCGATCCCGGCCCGGAGGTACTTGTTGCCGATCCGCTCGTCGTAGCCGAGGGCCTCCGCCAGCTTCGCCACGTCGCCGCCCGCGGCCTCGCACACCTCGGCCATCGCGTTGATGAAGGAGATCTTCGTCGCCAGGAACGAGTTGGCCGCGGTCTTCACCAGCTCGGCCGTCGGGTAGTCCGTCACCACGAACGGCGAGCCCTGGCCGACCGGCGTCGCGTACACCTCGCGCAGGGTCTTCTCGGCGCGCTCGCTGCCCACGCCGACCACGATGCGGTCCGGGTGCAGGGTGTCGCCCACCGCGAAACCCTCGCGCAGGAACTCCGGGTTCCACGCCAGCTCGGCGCCCTCCGGCAGGAGCGCGGCCAGCCGGGCGGCGGAGCCCACCGGGACCGTCGACTTGCCGACGACCAGCGCGCCCGCCTTCAGGTGCGGGGCGAGGGACGCGAAGGCGGCGTCGACGTACGACATGTCACAGGCGTACTCGCCGTGCTTCTGCGGAGTGTTCACGCACACGAAGTGCACGTCACCGAAGTCGCCGGCCTCGGCCCAGTCCATGGTGAAGCGCAGCCGGCCCGTCGATCCCTCGATCCCGGCCACGTGCTTGCGCAGCAGTTCCTCGAGACCGGGCTCGTACATCGGGACCTCGCCCCGCGTGAGCATCTCGATCTTCTCGGGCACGACATCGAGACCGAGCACCTCGAAGCCGAGTTCGGCCATGGCGGCGGCGTGCGTGGCGCCGAGGTAGCCGGTGCCGATCACGGTGATCTTCAAGGCCATGAGAGCTCCAGAGGTGTACGGCTGCAGTGCGGCCCCGAGCATAGTCGGGCGTGGCACGGCCCCTCACCGGGCACGTTTGCCCTGTCGCGTAGCTCACGTATCCCTCAGGTGGGCAGAGGCATAAAATTTGGGTTACTTAACGGTAATTAGCGTCCTTGGAGCGTGAGTCACCTTGGCAGGTTCGCCCGAATTCGACCTGTACCGTCCGGCCGAAGAGCACGACATGCTCCGCGAGTCCGTACGGGCTCTGTGCGAGGCCAAGATCGCGCCGTTCGCCGCGGCGGTGGACGAGGAGGCGCGTTTCCCGCAGGAGGCACTCGACGCACTTGTCGCCAACGACCTCCAGGCGGTGCACGTACCGGAGTCCTACGGCGGCGCCGGGGCCGACGCCCTCGCGACCGTCATCGTGATCGAGGAGGTGGCCCGCGTCTGCGCCAGCTCCTCCCTCATCCCGGCCGTGAACAAACTGGGCTCGCTGCCCGTCATCCTCTCCGGCTCCGAGGAGCTGAAGAAGAAGTACATGACGCCGCTCGCCAAGGGCGAGGGCATGTTCTCGTACTGCCTCTCCGAGCCGGACGCGGGTTCGGACGCGGCGGGCATGAAGACGCGCGCGGTCCGTGACGGCGACTTCTGGGTTCTCAACGGGGTGAAGCGCTGGATCACCAACGCCGGCGTCTCCGAGTACTACACGGTCATGGCCGTCACCGACCCGACCAAGCGCTCGAAGGGCATCTCCGCCTTCGTCGTCGAGAAGTCCGACGAGGGCGTCTCCTTCGGTGCCCCGGAGAGGAAGCTCGGCATCAAGGGCTCCCCGACGCGCGAGGTCTACCTCGACAACGTTCGCATCCCCGCGGACCGCATGATCGGCGAAGAGGGCACCGGCTTCGCCACGGCGATGAAGACCCTGGACCACACCCGCGTCACCATCGCCGCCCAGGCCCTCGGCATCGCCCAGGGAGCCCTCGACTACGCCAAGGGCTACGTCCAGGAGCGCAAGCAGTTCGGCAAGCCGATCGCCGACTTCCAGGGCATCCAGTTCATGCTCGCCGACATGGCCATGAAGATCGAGGCCGCCCGCGCCCTGACCTACCAGGCCGCGGCCAAGTCGGAGCGAGGCGACGCGGACCTCACCTTCCAGGGCGCCGCGGCCAAGTGCTTCGCCTCGGACGTCGCCATGGAGGTCACCACGGACGCCGTCCAGCTCCTCGGCGGCTACGGCTACACCCGCGACTACCCGGTCGAGCGCATGATGCGCGACGCGAAGATCACGCAGATCTACGAGGGCACGAACCAGGTCCAGCGCATCGTCATGGCGCGCAACCTGCCGTAGTCCAGACCCTTGAGACAGCCCCCGGTGCCGCGCCGGGGGCTGTTCCGCGTCCGGCCGATCACCCCAACTCCCAATGCGGCAAGGACCGTACGCGGTCTGTGACGTGTGTCGTACGCTGTGCGCCTGCGGTCGCGCCCCGAGGGGCGCGGGACGCGTGGGGCCGGGGGGCCGCCGTACCTGCGGGCCGGCTCGTGACGCGCACTCCCGGTGTGTACGAGGGAGTTGGGGGATGGTCATGGGGGGCCTGACGGACCGGCACGTGGTCGGCCAGCGGATCGGTGACCTCGCCGGCGAGCGCGGGCTCGCACCGAGAGCCGAGGAACTCCAGGCGCTGGCCAAGGCGTTGCGCGCCCCGGACACCGACGGCCTCGGAACCTGGGCCGACCTCGACCTGCTCGCCGCGTACGGACGGCCCGAGAGCGTGGCGGTCGACCCGGCCGTCGAACACAGGGCGTGGGGCTGGCTGGAGGCCGGGCTCGGCGCGCTGGTCTTCCTGCCGCTGCTGTTCACCTGGCACGGCCTGACCCAGGCGTCCAGCGCGTACGGGGCCCTGACGGGCGACAACCCGAAGGCCGCGGCGCGGCCCTTCCTCCAGCTGTGGCAGTCCGGGTTCGAGGGACACCTCGCCGGGCTCTACACGTTCGGCACGGTCGCGATGAGCGCGACGGTCGCGATCGCCGTGCTGTTCGCGCTGGCGCTCGTGCACAGCTTCCGCAAGGCGGCGGTCGACCGTCGCGAGGAGGCCGCGCGCCGTGCCGCCGAGCAGCTGATGGCGCGTCTGGTGCCGGCCCTCAGCCGTGCCCAGCTCGTCCTCAACGAACACCGGATGTCGTCCCCCGTCAGGTTCGCCGCCGAACTGACGGGCGCCGCCAAGACACTGACCCGGCTCGGCAACCGGGCCGCCAGGACCAACGCCGAACTCGCCGCCGCCGCCGAGACGGTCGGCGCGGCGATCACGGAGGCAGAACGCCAGCTGGGCGCGGTCGGCACCTCCGTACGGCCGCTGGAGGAGGCTGCCGGACGGATCGAGACGGCCGTCAGCGGCAGTGGCGCGATGGTGCGCGACGCGCTGGAGGAGGTCCGGGCGGTCAACGGAGAGGTCCGCGACAGCCTCGGCAGGGCCGGGGAGCGCGTCGAGGACTCCGTGACCGTACTCGCCGCCTCGCAGCGGTCGTTCACCACCGGCATCGAGGTCGCCTCCGATGTGTCGGCGCAGGTTCTGGGGCGCCTCGACGCGGCCGCGGAGGAGTCCGCGCGGCTGTTCGCCGCCGCCGAGGAGGCGGTACGGGAGTCCCGGAAGGCGGCGCAGGAGACGCAGGACGCCGTGCGGGACTCACAGAGCGCCGCGCAGGAGACCCGGACCGTGGTGCGGGCGATGGCCCAGCAGGCCGGTGCCCTGCGCGAGACCGCGGAGACGTTCGCGCGGCTGGTGGCGGTGGTGCAGAACGCCGGGGCAGTGGGTCTGCCCGCCCCCCGGCCGCCGCAGGGCGCGCCGCCGGAGCCCTCCCCGTCGAGGCCCGTGCGCGGGGTGGATCTCGGCAAGCCCGGCGACGTGGGTGAGGCTTGGGGGCACGCCGTCGAGGACGCGGTGCCGGGCCGGCCGGGCTCCGCGGGATGAGGGCGCGCAGGTTCAACCCGCTGCACCTGGCGGGCTGGCTCTTCGCCGACATGCTGCTGGTCCTCGCGCTCGTCGCGATGGGCGACCAGGGCGACCCCCAGGCCGCGGAGGCGAGACCGACGCCCCCGGCGTCCAGCGGGAAGCCCGCACCGTCGAAGAGCCCTGCGCACAAGGGCCCGCGCGCGGTGACCCGTACGCCCGTCAAGGTGTCCATCGACGCCGCTCAGGGGGACCGGGACCGTATCGAGAAGCGGCTGCGCGCGGTGACGGAGAAGTACCGGGGGCGGCAGGCGGCGTTCGTCCTCACCTTCGGCCGCAACAGTGACCCCGGCGCCGGCGGCGCGTACGCCCACCAGGTCAACTCGCTGCTGACGAAGGCCCGTCCGGACATGTTCAGGAACGCGACCACCCGCGACTTCTGGAAGGGCGCGGCCACCGGGGGCCATGCCGACCTCGAGATCTACTTCTACACCTACGCGAACTGACGACAGGCTTTCCGGAGGCACGAGGCCATGCAGATTCTGCCGTTCTACCTGCTGTGCGACGAGTCGGGCTCGATGACGGGGGACCCGATCGAGGCGATCAACAGCGCATTGCCCGAGCTTCACCACGAGATCAGCACCAATCCGACGGTCGCCGACAAGACCCGGTTCTGCCTGATCGGTTTCTCCGACGACGCGAAGGTGCTGCAGCCCCTGGTCGACCTGAGCGACATCGAGGAGGTCCCCGCGCTCGCCGCGGGCGGTCTGACCTCGTACGGCGCGGCCTTCCGCGAGCTCCTGCGCTGCGTCGAGGCGGACGTCGCGTCGCTGAAGGCGCAGGGGCACGAGGTCTACCGGCCGGTCGCGTTCTTCCTGTCCGACGGCATTCCGACCGACGACGGCTGGGAGCGGGACCACAAGGACCTGCTCGGCTCGAAGTACGCCCCGAAGATCATCGCGTTCGGGATCGGTGACGCGGAGGCCGCGACGATCGGACAGGTGGCGAACTTCCGCGCGTTCATGCAGCAGGACTCGGCCGTGTCACCGGCGAAGGCCCTGCGGGAGTTCGCGTCCAGCCTGACCCGCTCCATCGTCCGGTCGGCGAGCAGCATCCCGGCCGACGGCGGGAGCGGTTTCACCCTGGCCGTGGACGAGACCGTCCCGGGCTTCTCCACCGTCTCCCTCGACAAGCTGTGAGCGAAGGGCGTACGCGGATGAACGAGAGCGAGGACGCGGCCCGGCTGCACTGGACGCCGACCGACCCGCACGGCTTCGTGGTGTCGGACGACGCCCCGACGATGCGCGACGACCTCCCGTCGGTGCGGGACGACTCCCCGATGGTGCGGGACGGCGCCCTGTCGGTGCCGGACGAGTCTGCGTCGGTGCGCGACGACTACGAGCTGCCCGCGCCGGTGCGGGGCGCCGACGGTCCGGCCCTCACCGCGTCTCCCGTCCCCGCTCTCGGCGCGCCCGCCCACAGCGGTCCGAAGGCGCCGAGCTATCCGCCGTTCCCGCAGGCACTGCCCGCCGTGGCAGGGGACTTGGCGGCGGCCGTGCTGCCGGACATCGTCGTCGACGGCGCCGCGTACCCGGGGCTGAGCGTCCGCGCCGCCTCCGTGCGCGGGGACTCCCACCGCTATGCGGGGGAGCCGCGGCAGGACGCGCTGTGCGTGACCCGCATCGGTGGCGACGAACACGGCGGTGAGCTGCTGATGCTCGCGGTCGCCGACGGAGTGGGCTCGGCCCCGCGCTCGCACGTGGGGTCCAACGAGGCCTGCCGCCTGGCCGCGCGCTACCTCGACCGCTCCACGTCCCTGCACGAGTCGATCCGCACCGGCGACGCCGAGCGGTTCCAGCGCACGGCCGACGACGTGGTGCGCCAGATCGGCAACCTGCTGGGCGACCTCGCGTTGCAGCACAGCGAGCGCCCGGACGCCTTCGCCACCACGCTGCGGATCCTGTTGGTCCCGCTCGATCCGCGCATACGCACCCGCGGCTTCCTGGCGGTCGGGGACGGCGGTACGGCCCTGCTGCGCCGCGGCTACTGGCATCTGGACGTCGTGGGAGACGCCGACGGCGACAAGAACAGCGACGTCATCGACACGCGCACCGCGGCGCTGCCGCGCGCCCGCAGCGCCGCGGTGCGCCTGCTCCACGCCCACGCCGGCGACGTCCTCGTCCTCAGCACGGACGGCCTGTCGTCACCGCTGGCGGGCGACGCCGGTATGCGGGACTTCCTCGCCGAGGCGTGGAACGGCGACGAGGTCCCGGCGCCGGCCGACTTCCTCTGGCAGTTCCAGTACCGGGTCAAGTCCTACGACGACGACCGCACCGCCGTCGTCCTGTGGGAGCACGGGGAGGCGCGATGACGTTCCACAACGGCGCCGATCTCCCCTACAGCGGGCTCAAGTTGCTCGGCAAGATGGGGGACGGCGGGCAGGGTGAGGTGCACGCGGTCGGTGGCCCCGGTGACCTGCTCTACAAGAGCTACCGCGAGCCGCACAAGGTCGACGGATCGTCCCTGGCGGCTCTGGTGGCGTACCGTCAGGCTCTCGCCGCCGCCGACAGGGACCGCCTCGACGCGGAGACCGCGTGGCCGCTGTGCCGGGTCCTCGACGCGGGGACGGTCACCGGGTTCCTGATGCGCAGGGCGCCGGCGACCACCAACTGGCGTACTCCCAAAGGCGATACGAAGCTCATCGAGCTGTCCTATCTGCTCCGTGAGCCCAAGGCGGCCTGGCAGGCCGTGCCGCAGCCGGAGCCGGATGCCCGGCTCGGGATCGCCGTCGCCCTGGCCGGGCTGTTCGGGCGGCTGCACGCGGCGGGGCTCGTGGTCGGCGACCTGTCGCAGGCCAACGTGCTGTGGACGCTCACGCCCGAGCCCGCCGTCTTCCTGCTCGACTGCGACGGCATCCGGCTCGTCGGCCGGCCCGCCGTGCTCGGCCAGGCGGACACCCCTGACTGGCAGGACCCGCTCGCCCCGGCCGGGACGGCCACCGTCGACAGCGACCGGTACAAGGCGGCACTGATGATCGGGCGGGTGCTGATGCGGGACCCGTACGCGCGTCCGGGCCGGCCGATGGCGCCGCTCCCCGGAGTACTCGACGACCGGCGCGAGGCGGCGGTGCGCGGCCTCTGGGACCGCGCGGCCGGTCCCTACGGAAGCCGGCCCGATCTCGGGCAGTGGCAGACCGCGCTCGCCGGGCGCGAGACCATCAAGCTGATCGCGGCCGCTCCGGCGCCCCGGCCGGCGGTCGACCGTTCGATGTTCGACACCGCCCGGCGGCGCGGCACGATACAGCTGAACGGCCGGGGAGGGCCGGGGCAGCCGGCCTGAGCCGGAGGTCCGACCGGCCGACTGCCCCGTCTCTTGCGTCAGTTGCCCGAGACCGTCACGGTCTCGTCGTTCTTGAGCTCGCCCACCAGCTGCTTGACCTTGGTCTTGTCCCAGACGAGGTTGCCGCCGACGGAACCGGAGACCGGCATGTTCATCGACTTGCCGTCGCCGCCCGTGACGCCCTTCATGGCGAAGAACATCGAGCCCAGGTCCCACAGGCTCATGTCCTTGTCGACCACGAGCGAGTCGAGGCCCGCGCCCATCGTCGGGTAGAGCTTGAACGGGTTCATGACCGTCGACGGGGTGGCCACCTGGTGGGCCAGCGCCGACAGGAACGCCTGCTGGTTCTTGGTGCGCTGGAGGTCGCTCGCCGCGAACGCGTGGCGCGTACGGACGAAGGCCAGGGCCTGCTGGCCGTTCAGCGTCTGCTTGCCCTTCTGGAAGTCGGCTCCGGACCACTTGTCCTTGAAGCCCTCCTTCAGGTTCATCTCGACGCCGCCGACCGCGTCGACGATCTTCGCGAAGCCGCCGAAGCCGATCTCCGCGTAGTGGTCGATGTGCAGCCCGGTGTTGAACTCGACGGTCCGCACGAGCAGTTCGGGGCCGTCCTCCGCGTAGGCGGCGTTGAGCTTCACCTGGCGGCCCTGGTTCGGGTAGAGCTTGCCGGAGTCCGAGCCCTTGTAGGACGGGATGGTGACGTTCGAGTCACGCGGCAGGGAGATCATCGTGCTGCCGTTGTCGCCGGTGTGCAGGATCATCATCGTGTCCGTGCGCTTGCCCTCGGCGGACCCGGTGTGCAGCTTCTTCTTCTCCTCGGCGGACATCCCGGCCCGGCTGTCGGTGCCGACTATGAGGTAGTTCGTGCCCTTGCCGGTCTCCGGCCGTTCTATGACCTTGGAGAGGTCGACGTCACGGTGGAGCTTGGAGTCGGCCCAGAAGTACGTGCCGATGCTCACACCGACGAACACGACGACGAGGGTGAGGACGGCCCACTTGATGCGCCGGCCCCAGCGCGGCCGCGGCCGCGGGGGCGCGTACCCGTCGGCCGGGTCGTTGTCGTTCGGTACGTAGCCGCCGCCGCGGCGCCCGCCGCCACCGCCGTAGACCTGGCCGGTGTTGTAGCCGCTGTCGTACTGGTCCCCGTATCCGTCGTCGTACGTGGGCTGCGCCGGGACCGTGGGCCGGGGCGGCGCGGAGCGGCGGGGGCCGCCGCCTTGTCCGCGCTGCACATGCGGCATCGCGCGGGCGCCCTCGGGGCGCGCGCTGGCACTGCCGCGACCGTAACCGCGGTCGCCGCCGCCCTGACTCTCGCCCCAACCCTCTGGCCAATCGTTCATGGCCCCAGTGTGCAGTCCTGAGCTGTGTGCCCCACAAGAGCGGGTGGCGAATCGGGCCCGGGCTGTTGCAGACCTGACACAAAGCGACCCGTGTCCTGCCCGGCATAAGGTGGAGGCCATGACAGACCAGGCCCGCGGCACGGAATCCGAAATTCCGGGTAAGCCGACCTCAGCTTCCCGTACGACGTTGTCGCACATCATGACCCATAACGACACCAACCTGCTCGGAACGGTACATGGTGGCGTGATCATGAAACTGGTCGACGACGCGGCGGGCGCCGTCGCCGGACGGCACTCGGGCGGACCCGCCGTCACCGCCTCCATGGACGAGATGGTCTTCCTGGAGCCGGTGCGCGTGGGCGACCTGGTCCATGTGAAGGCGCAGGTCAACTGGACGGGCCGCACCTCCATGGAGGTCGGGGTCCGCGTGCTCGCCGAACGCTGGAACGAGTCGACGCCGGCCCAGCAGGTCGGCTCCGCCTACCTCGTGTTCGCCGCGGTCGACGCCGACGGCAAGCCCCGCTCGGTGCCGCCCGTGCTCCCGGAGAGCGAGCGTGACAAGCGGCGCTACCAGGAGGCCCAGATCCGCCGCCAGCACCGGCTCGCGCGCCGCCGCGCGATCAAGGAACTGCGCGAGCAGCGCGCGGCCGACGGCATCGAGGACTAGGGCCTGTCGTCCGGATCGGGCCGGGGCGTCAGCCGCACACGACCTGGTCCCCGGTGACCGCCCCGAACTCGCCCTGGCGGTCGTCCTCGGCCCGCACCGCGGTGACCGCCTTGAAGTCGGGGCCCGCCACCACCTTCAGTACCGCGCCCTGTCCGTTCACGGCCTGGAGCTGTGCGCCCGGCAGTGCCGTCGCCAGCGCCTTCGCCGACCGGTCCCAGCGCGGGTCGTAGAGCACCACCGTGTGCTGGGCGGTGCGCCGCGCCGCGTTCCTCGGCGTACCGCTCGTGCGGAACCCCGTCCCCCGCAGCCCCGCGTCCACCTTCCTGCCGAGACCCGGTGTCATCGTGCCGTTCTCGACCTGGACGCGGATCTGCTGCGGGGCGACGCCGACGACCGTCTCCTTCTTCTTCTGGTGGTGCACGGCCAGCGGCTTGTCCTCGCGCAGCGCCTTGAACAGCTTCCCGGACTTCACCGGATCCCACTTCACCGTCGAGCCGATGCCCTGGACCGGGAAGCTGGCGTTCTCGATCGGCACGGTCGTGAACTCCGACGACGACGGTGAGAACCCCCGCATCGCCTGCCCGAGCTCGACCATCTGGTCCGTGCCGAACCCCCGGTCCGCGCGCACGGAGCTCAGCAGGGTGCGCGCCACATCACGGAACTTGACCGGATTCAGGAGCACGCCGGACGACGTGGTCTTCGCGATGAGCGCGGCGAGGAAGCGCTGCTGGCGCTGCATCCGGCCCAGGTCGCCCGCCCCGTCGGTGTGCCGGGCGCGCACGTACTGGAGGGCCTGGCCGCCGTCGAGCGTGTGCGTGCCGACGGCCATGTCGAGCCCGGTGTACGAGTCCTTGAGCGGCTTGGCCGTGCAGATCTCGACGCCGCCGAGCACGTCCACCGTCTTCATGAAGCTGGTGAAGTCGACCTCGAGATAGTGGTCGATCTTCACGCCGGTCATGTGCTCGACGGTGCGCACCGTCAGATGGGGCCCGCCCTCCGCGTACGCCGCGTTGATCTTCACCGGGTGCTGCTCGCCCGTCGTCCGGTCGGCGTGCGAGGGGATCTGGGCGTACGAGTCCCGGGGCAGGCTGACGATGCTCGCGCGGTGCCGGTCGGCGGAGAGGTGCACGATCATGATCGTGTCCGTGCAGTGACAGGGCGCCCCGCCCAGCCGGTACTTCTTCTTCTCCGCCGGGGTGATCTTGTCGCGGCCGTCGGTGCCCACGAGCAGCACGTTCATCCCGTGACCGCCGGAGGGCCGGTTCTTCATGTCCTTGAAGGGGTCGATGCGGTTGATCTCGGTGTCGAGCCCGGTGACGACCGCGTGCCCGATCCCGGCGGCCGCGAGGACCGTGACCGAGACCGCCGTCGCCACCCGCATGGCCCACCGGGGCTTCTTCCTCCGTACGGGGACGGGCACGGGGGGACGGCCGCGCTCCTGCCGTGGGGGACGGGGCGGGCGTGCGGGGGAGCGGGTCGGCGGACTGGGCACGTGGGGGACACCTCCGAGAAGGTGGGCGTGGGATCGCGAGCACCGTAGGCCGCTACGGTCTCCCGCCCGAGGCACTGACCACGGCGGCGCGCGCCGGTGTCCCCCATTAGCGGTAACGTGACGCCTGATGAACGCGAATTCCGACAAGCAGCTTCCGCCCGTATCGGTGATCATGCCCGTCCTCAACGAGGAGCGGCACCTGCGCGGAGCCGTCGAGGCGATCCTGGCGCAGGAGTACGGCGGCGAGATGGAGGTCGTGGTCGCGCTCGGCCCGTCCTCGGACCGCACGGACGAGATCGCCGCGGAGCTCGTCCGCGAGGACCCCCGGGTCCACACCGTGCCGAACCCCACGGGCCGTACGCCCGCGGCGCTCAACGCCGCGATCGAGGCGTCCCGCCACCCCATCGTGGTGCGCGTCGACGGACACGGCATGCTCTCGCCGAACTACATCGCGACGGCCGTCCGCCTCCTGGAGGAGACCGGCGCCCAGAACGTCGGCGGCATCATGCACGCCGAGGGCGAGAACGACTGGGAGAACGCGGTCGCCGCCGCCATGACGTCGAAGATCGGCGTCGGCAACGCCGCCTTCCACACGGGCGGCGAGGCCCAGCAGGCCGAGACCGTGTTCCTCGGTGTCTTCCGGCGCGAGGCCCTTGAGCAGCAGGGCGGCTACAACGTCGAGTTCATCCGCGCCCAGGACTGGGAGCTGAACTTCCGCATCCGCGAGGCCGGTGGCCTGATCTGGTTCTCTCCCGAGCTGAAGGTCTCGTACCGGCCGCGTCCCAGCGTGAAGGCGCTCGCCAAGCAGTACAAGGACTACGGCCGCTGGCGGCACGTCGTCGCCCGCTACCACGCCGGCTCGATCAACCTGCGCTACCTCGCGCCGCCGGTCGCCGTGTGCGCGATCGCCGCGGGTGTCGTCGTGGGCGCGCTCGTGACGCCGTGGGGCTTCGTGATCCCCGGCGGCTACCTGGCGGCCATCGCGGCCGGTTCGGTGCCGGCCGGCAAGGGGCTGTCGCTGAAGGCACGCCTGCAGATCCCGGTCGCGCTCGCCACGATGCACATGTCGTGGGGCTGGGGCTTCCTGACCAGCCCGCGCTCCCTCGCGAAGAGGGTCATCGCGTCGCGGCGCCCGGCCGTACTCAGCGAGGCGTGAGCACCTCCGGGGCCGAGTCCGCCGGCCCCGGAGCACGCGTCACCAGGTGAAGTTCTTGTTCACCTTCATGCACGCCTTGGTGTCCGAACCGTTCAGCGCCAGCGCCGTGTCCGGGGTGGTGTCGTCGTCCTTCGAGGACTTCGGGTAGGAGTTCCCCTCCCGCCAGTCGTCGCCCACGACGAGCGTCACCCCGGAGACGTCGGTCGACTTCTTCACCGAACTCAGCGGAATGCCGAGGGACTTGGCGACCCGCTGCGCATCGCCCTCCAGGTCGACGCTGGGGAAGCGGACGACCGTCTTCTCCTCGCTCAGCGACTGCGACTGGTCGGCGGACGTCTTCGTGAAGCCCTTCGCCGTCAGGATCTGCGCCACCGCACCGGCCCGGCCCGACGCCGCGGGCAGCTCCGCCGTCCGCGTGCCGTTCTGCACCTGCACCGCGATCGCGCCGTCGGCCGCCGCCGGATCGTCCGACTCCTTCGCCGGCGCCTTCTTCTTGTCCTTGCCGTCCAGGGCCACGTCCTCGCGCACGAGCCGGAACAGCTTGTCCGCGTCGCCCGGCTTCGGGGCCACGCGCGCGCCCACGTACACGAACGGCATCGTCGTCATCGTGATGCGTTTCGGCTCCGGCTTCTTCAGCTCGTTGCTGAGGTCGTAGAGCTTCTTGACCGTGTCGAGGCCCTCGTCGACGTGGAGCGCCTTCGTGGCCTCCTCGGCGAGGCTGCGCAGCTTGCCGGGGTTGGTGATGGTCGCGTTCTCCCGCATCTGGCGCACCATCGAGTTCATGTACATGTGCTGCGCCTTGGTGCGCGCGATGTCGCTGCCGTCCTCGAAGCCGTAGCGCGTGCGCAGCCACTGCAGGGCCTGCTTGCCCTTGACCGGGTGCGTGCCCTTGGCCAGCTTCAGGCCCGAGCCGTGGCCGAGGCGGTCCTTGGAGTAGATGTTGGCGTCGACGCACACCGGTACGCCGCCGATGGCGTCCGCCATGGAGACCACGCCCGCGAAGTCGACCATCATGAAGTGGTCTATGTGGATGCCGGTCAGCAGTTCCCAGGTGGCCACCGTGCAGCCGGGGCCGCCGCGGCCGAGCGACTCGTTCGTCATCTGCCGCCCCACGGTGGCCGGGTACTCCTTGCCCGTCTTCGGGTCGGTGCACTTCGGCAGCTTGAGCAGGGTGTCGCGCGGCATGCTCACCACCGACATGTTGCTGCGGTCCGCGGAGAGGTGGACCAGCATCTGCACGTCCGCGAGCGGCACGCCGCCGAAGGTGTCCTTGGCGCCGCCGAGTTTCTGGTTGGCCTTGGAGTCCCGCGCGTCCGAGCCGATCAGCAGGATGTTCAGCGGGGTCTGGCCCGCCGCGTTCGGCGTCGGCTTCGCCGCGTGGTGCTCACCGATGTTGAGCTTGTCCGTCTTGATGTTGCTGTTGAGATGCTGGTACCACAGGTAGCCCGCTCCCGCGGTGCCGACCGTCAGTACGGCGACGGTGATCGAGAACCAGCGAAGTATCCGGTGTCTGCGGCGCCGCGGGCGCGCGCCGCCGCGCCGGTGCCCCTGCGGCCTGCCGCCGTCACCCTGCCCTTTGCCCTGTCCCTGTCCGCCCTCGGGCCCCCCGGCCTCGCGCGATCCGCCGCGCCGGCCCGGATCACCCGAGTCGACCGGCCGACGGCCCCGTGCTCGCGGCACGTCCCCGCGCACACTGGTCTGCCTCATGCCCCACCCCTCCCACCCCGGCCTGCACTTCGGCCGCCCCGATCCTGTCTGTTAGACAGTCAAGAGGCGGCCGAGGTTGGTCACTTGGCGCACACAGTCTTGTCCGCCGTTGATTTCTCAACGTTGTCCGGTGCCTTCGACGGAGCGGCGATGGGGGTCCCGGCTCCCTCGAAGTCACCACCGAGCGTGAGGATCATGGCCGGCAGGCCCTGATCGTTCTTCTCGCTCTTGCCGGGCTTCAGCGCGGAGGCCGGCAGCCCCATGATGTCGGCCAGCCGCCGCGCCTGATCGGCCTGGTCGGGAGCGTACTCAAGGGTCGTCTTCGACAGCTTCTTCGGCGCGTTGCCCAGCTGGGTGGACTTCGTGACGCCCTCGTTGTTCTGGAGCCAGGTGAGGGTCTGCTGCGCGGCACCCACGGTGTCGCTGCCGTTGTAGATGTCGACGCGCACGTCGGCGGCGGCGGACTTCGGGCCCTTCAGCTTGGCCGCCTCGGCGGCCTTCTCCTTCTTCTTCGTCTCCGTCAGCGAGACGTCGTTCTTGATCATCGAGAAGACCTGGGGCGCGAGCGTCGGGTTGACGATGACCGTCTTGTGGACGACTCCGTCGGCAGGGTTGTCGATGACCGGCGTCGTGAGGAAGGAGATGTTCTTCGTCGGCACCTTCTTCAGCTCGAGCGCGATGTCCTTGAGGTGGCTGAGGCTGCCTATGCCCTTGTCGACCGTAAGGGCCTTGGTGGCCGCCTCGGCGAGGCTCGTCAGCTTGGTGGGGCTGGTGAGGGTGTCGCCCGAACTCATCTTGCGCGCCAGCGACCCGAGGAACTGCTGCTGCACCTTGATGCGGTCGAGGTCGCCCTGGTTGCCGAAGCTGTGCCGGGTGCGCAGGAAGGCGAGGGCCTGTTCGCCCTCGACGACGCTGTGGCCCTTCGGCAGCTTGAGGTGCGACTCCGCGTCGTCGACGGGCTTGGCGACGCAGACGTCGACACCGCCCACCGCGCTCGACAGCGTCTTCACCGCGTTGAAGTCGGCCATCATGAAGTGGTCGGGGGTGATGCCCGTGACCGCCTTGACGGTCTTCATGGTGCAGCCCGCGTCCCGGCCGCTCTGGCCGAGACTCGTGTTGAAGCGCTGGTCCGGCGTGCCCTCGATCGTCCTGAGCGAGCCGTCCTTCTCCCGTACCTGACACTCCGGGATGTCCACGACGAGGTCCCGCGGAATGCTCAACGCGGTCGCGTTCGTACGGTCCTTGGAGACATGCAGCAGGATGTTCGTGTCGGCGTGGCCGACGCTGCCCTTGTCGCCGTAGCCCTCGTTGCCCTTGCCGGTGCGCTTGTCCGTGCCGATGATGAGGAGGTTGAAGGCCTCGTCCTTGCTGAAGCCGTTCTTGGCGCCCACGACATCGGTGGTGCTGATGTTGCCGTCGAGGTGGCGCAGGTACAGGTACACCCCGCCCGCGGCGGCCACCATGACGAAGGCCATCGTGCCGCCCGTCCACAGAAGCGCCTTCTTCGCCCGCGACTTCTTCTTCGGCCTCGACCGGCGCCTGCTGGCTGGCTCCGGCTGCGGGGCCCGGCGCCTGCGCTGGCCGGGTACCTCGCGGCTGTCCTGTTCCTCGCGGGTCCTGCCGTTCTGCCGGTTCTGCCCGGTCTGCCCCCGTTGTCCGGTGGGGCGCGGGGAAGACCTGCGCGGCCCGGGTACGGCCGACTGCCCAGAGGAAGGGTTCAGTCGCAGTTCGTAATCACCGGTGTTCGGGTTGAGTACCCACTGGTCTGCGGGGTCGATGTTGTCCGCCCGCCCACGGCCTTGCGCGTCCACGGTTGTCTGCATCCTCCGTCGGGGCCACGCGGCGCCTTGTCCCCCTCAAGAAGGCGCTCGGTCAGTCGGTAATCAGTGCGCGGCCGTCGTCGGCCGGGTGCACCGGATCGCTCACACTATCCGCCCAGTTCAGCGTCAAGCGACGACGGTGACAAATTCCACTCCCCTACAACTGGGCAATCCGTCCTATTTCTTAGGACGTGACGCGAACCCCTTGGGTATCGCTTTACCCGCAGGCATCCTGGGCGGCCGTGTTGCCGCGGAATGTGGGTGCCGGACTGGCGGAGGAATCGGACGGCACGGAGGGGGTGCCGGGCTTCCCGTCGTCGAATCCGTCGTGCTCGTACGCCATGTCGTCCGTGTCCGAACTGTCCTCGCCGGAGCTGTCGGAGGAGCTCTGGGCGGCGCCCTTTTTCGGCGCCTTTTTGGCGACCGCCACGGGGGCGTCGGTGCGCAGTTGCGTGAAGAGCAGTTCGGCCGCGGGCTGGACGAGCTGGTCGCGGTTGGCGTTGTAGAGGTAACTGCGCCGCGGCACGGTGAGGAATTGGACGTGTTCGGTCGGAATATCCCGCATGCCGCGTACGAGGTTGTAGAGGCCGCGCAAAGTGGCGAGCCCGGGGTCCGTGGTCAGGGACGAGGTGGCCGCGTCGAGCACGGGGTACAGCTTCGTCGGGTTGAGCAGCACCTGGTTGCTCTTCACCTTGTTCACCAGGGCGCCGAGGAACCGCTGCTGGCGGTCCATCCGGTCGGTGTCGCTGCCGTTGCCGAGGCTCTTGCGGGCCCGCACGTAGCCGAGCGCCTGCTCGCCGTCGAGGGTCTGCTTGCCCGCGGGCAGCTTCAGGTGCGCCGCGCGGTCGTTCATGGGTTCCTTGAGGCAGACCTCGACGCCGTCCACGGCGTCGACCATGTCCTTGAACCCGCTGAAGTCGACGACCATGTGGTGGCCGATGCGGATGCCGGTGAGCTTCTCGACCGTACGGATCGTGCAGGCCGAACCGCCCTGCTCGAAGGCGTAGTTGAACATCGCGAACATGGGGTCGGTGCGGGTGCCCTTGGGCGTGCGGCAGCTCGGTATGTCCACCATCAGGTCGCGGGGCAGCGAGACGGCGATGGCCCTTTTGTGGTCGGCGGATATGTGCAGCAGGATCGTCGTGTCCGAGCGCTGGGTGCCCGAGTCGTGGCCGTACTTGCGGTTGCCGGCGCCGGCCCGTGAGTCGGAGCCGACCAGCAGGATGTTCTGCGCGCCGCGCACGAGCGAGGTGGGCCGCTCCTTCTCGTAGCGGGCGAGCTCGGCGGCCGCGTCGGTGTCCTCGGTGATGTTCCCCTGGAGCTTCTCGTAGACCGCCCAGCCGGTGCCGCCCGCGGCGAGCACGGCGACGCCGACGCCGATCGCCGTGTACCGCAGCCAGCGCCGGCGCCGCCGGGCCGCGCCCGCCCCCGTGGGGGACGAGCCCACGCCCGGCCCGTGTGCGACCGGTCCCACCGTGTCGTCGCCGGGGTGCCGCTCCGGGGGCGGGCCTGCGGGTTCGGTCACGTGAGTCCACCCCTCATGACGACGGCGGTGCGCAGGTGCGCCCCTTCGACCATCGCCCGGCACGGCGCCGGGGGCCCGGTGACCCAGGGGTGGACGGGGCCGAACGGGTGACGTCGGCCCGGGTGGATCAGCGTGCGGTCGTCGAGACCCGCTCGTTCTCCACCCGCTTGGCCAGGGACTCCTGGTCCAGGCCGTCGAGGTGGCGGCACAGGACGACGGAACCGCCGGTGGCGAGCGGCGCGTAAAGGCCCGCGCTCAGACCGCGCCAGGTGTCGTACGGGAGTCCGGACAACAGGCGTGAGCCGGGGCCCGTCAGGCCGAGGTCCATGGCGTCGGCCCGGGCCTTCTCGACGACCTCGGCGCCGGTGAGCTCGGCCCCCGCGACGACGAGCGCGGGCTCCTCCGGGTCCACGGGCGAGAACGGAGCGAACCGGTCGCCCTGCCCCGGCACCTCGACCGCGTAGTCGGCGAAGCCCTCCGGAGGCTGCGGGAAGCGGCCGCCGAGCGGCCGCAGGGCGAGCGCCACCCGCTCGCCGGAGCAGGCGCGCGCCCGCTCCAGCGAGTCGGGGCCGCTGACGACGAGGTCGGCGGCGGCCGGGTCGCCGTCGACGTCGGCGACGACTCCGACCGACGCGCACGCGAGCAGCCACACGGCGCTCTGCCAGTGCGCGGGCAGCAGCAGCGCGAGCCGGTCGCCGGGCTGTGCGGCGAGGTCGCCCTGGAGGAGATTGGCGGTCTTGGCCACCCAGTTGGCGAAGGTGGCCACGGACAGTTCGACGCGTTCGCCCGTGGCGTCGTCGTAGAAGGTCACCAGTGGGCGTCCTGGATCGGCGGCGAGCGCGGATCGCAGCAGGTCGGCTGGGGTGCGGTCGGTGGCGTTCACGGGCGCAAGGGTACGCGGGGCGTACGGCGCCGTGCGGCCGACCGGGGGAACCTCTCCGTCGTGTCGGCCCGATGAACTGTCAATTCCCCTGTCCACCAATGACACTTCCCGATGGACAGATATGTACAGCTATGTCCACGATCGTTTGCATGCGTGGATTCCTAGCTTCCTCGATCGGCGTCGCGTGTGCGGCCGCCCTGTCCCTTCCGTTCGCCCTGTCTTCCGGAGCCGGGGCAGCCACGACCCTTTCGGCCGCCAGGCCCCTGACCGCCGGAGCCGTCCCCGGCAGCACCCAGTCGCTGCCCCTGTCCGTCCTGCCCCGCGACCGCGTTCTGCGCGCCCCGGGCGAACAGGGTCTGACCCAGCGTGATGTGCACCCCTTCTCCCTCGTCGGCGTCGTCTGGGACGACCCGTCGGCCGTGCTGGAGGGCCGTGTCCAGGTGCGTACGCGCGCCAAGGGCACCACCCACTGGTCCGGTTGGCAGGAGGTCGAGACCCACAACGGCGACCACGCCCCCGACCCCGGCACGGCCGAACGCGACTCGGGCCGCCTGCGTGGTTCCACGGCCCCGCTGTGGGTCGGCGCCTCCGACGGTGTCGAGGTGCGGGTGCGCCCCCAGGCCGCCCCGGCGCACCGGACCGCCGGATCCGCCGCGAACTCCGCCGCGCAGGCCCCTCTGCCCAAGGGCCTGCGCCTCGAACTGGTCGACCCCGGTGGCGAGCCCCCGCCCGGCGGCGCTCCCGCCGAGGCCTCCCGTGTCGGAGCACTGACCGTGGAGTCGGCGGCTGCCTCCGCCGTCAACGCGGATCTGGCCCCGCTCGGCGCGGACGTCATCCCCGCCCTCAGCAAGAAGGAGACCGAGAACGAGCTGATCGAGACCCGCGGCGGCGAGGCCGACGTGAAGGCCGGTCCCTACATCGGCCCGCGCCCGCGCATCGTCACGCGCAAGGGCTGGGGCGCCGACGAGACGCTGCGCGAGAGCGCCTTCGCCTACACCTCGTCGGTCAAGGCGGCCTTCGTGCACCACAGCGCCACGGGCAACAACTACACCTGCTCGCAAGCCCCTTCGGTCATCCGCGGCATCTACCGCTACCACGTGAAGAGCCTGGGGTGGCGCGACATCGGCTACAACTTCCTCGTCGACAAGTGCGGCAACATCTATGAGGGCCGTGCCGGTGGCGTGACGAAGCCCGTCATGGGCGCCCACACCCTCGGGTTCAACTCGAACACGATGGGGGTCGCGGTGATCGGCACCTTCGAATCCTCGAAGCCGCCGGTCGCCGCGGTGGAGGGCATCGCCCAGCTGACGGCCTGGAAGCTTGGCCTGTACGGGGTGAATCCGAGCGGTAAGACATATCTCACGTCAGCCGGTGGCAATCTGTACAGCAAGGGAAAGAGCGTACGACTGAACGTGATCTCGGGGCACCGGGACGGCTTCGCGACCGAGTGCCCGGGCCGCCTCCTCTACGACAAGCTCGGCACCGCCCGGTCCACATCGGCCAGTCTCCAGGGCCGCTGACGCCCGGCCGCGCCGCACAGTCTGCATACACTGGCCGGCCGAAAGGCAGTTCGACCGGCCCCAGCAGGAAGCAGAGACGACAGGTGACAGAAGCGATCCTCCTGGTCGGCGGCAAGGGCACCCGACTGCGACCGCTCACCGTGAACACACCCAAGCCGATGGTCCCGGCGGCGGGCGTCCCGTTCCTCACCCACCAGCTGGCCCGGGCGAGAGCAGCGGGCGTCGAGCACATCGTGCTCGCCACCTCGTATCTCGCCGAGGTCTTCGAGCCGTACTTCGGTGACGGCTCGCGCCTCGGACTGCATCTGGAGTACGTCACCGAGGAGGAGCCCCTCGGCACCGGCGGCGCGATCCGCAACGTCGCGTCCCGGCTCCACTCGGGACCCGACGACCCGGTCCTCATCTTCAACGGCGACATCCTCACCGGCCTCGACATCCGCGCCCTGGTGGACGAGCACGAGACCACCGGCGCGGACGTCTCCCTGCACCTGTCCCGCGTCGAGGACCCGCGGGCGTTCGGTCTGGTCCCCACGGACGCGACGGGCCGGGTCCAGGCCTTCCTGGAGAAGCCCCAGACGCCCGAGGAGATCGTCACCGACCAGATCAACGCGGGCGCCTACGTGTTCCGCCGCTCGGTCATCGACACGATCCCGACGGGCCGCCCCGTCTCCGTGGAACGCGAGACGTTCCCCGACCTGCTCGCGACCGGCGCCCACCTCCAGGGCATGGTCGACTCCACGTACTGGCTGGACCTGGGCACCCCCCAGGCCTTCGTGCGCGGCTCCGCCGACCTCGTCCTCGGGCGCGCGCCGTCCCCGGCGGTCCCCGGCCGGCGCGGCGACAGCCTCACGCTGCCCACCGCCTCCGTCGCCCCCGGCGCGAAGCTCACGGACGGCACGGTCGTCTGCGAGAACGCGACGGTCGGCGAGGGCGCCCGCATCTCGGGCAGCGCGATCCTCGCGGACGCGACGGTCGAGGCGGGCGCGGTCGTCACCGACTCCCTGATCGGCCGCGGCGCCCACGTGGGCGCCCGCACGGTGCTGACGGGCGCGGTGATCGGCGACGGCGCGACGGTCGGCGCGGACAACGAACTCCAGTCGGGCGTACGGGTGTGGTGCGACGCGCGTATCCCGGCGGCGGCGGTGCGCTTCTCCTCGGACCAGTAGGGGCCGGCTCCCCGGACCGGCAGGGGGCATCTCCTCGGACCGGCGGGGGCCGGCGAGCCCGACCCTCTACGCTGCAAGGAGCAGCCCCACCCACCCGACGAGGACCCCTTGGCCGGCCGATACGCCCCCCGCCCCACGCGCACCACGGTGCGCGGCGGAGAGACCGTCGTGCCCAGGGCCGCCGCGCCCCGGGCCGTCGTGCCGCGCCCGGCGACCGAGGCGCACACCCGTCGCTGGACCCCCAGGGGCCCGTTCGACCTGGGCCTGACCCTGGGCCCGCTGCGCCGGGGACCCGCCGACCCCGCCTTCCGCGTCACACCGGACGGCTCGGTCTGGCGGGCCACCCGCACCCCCGAAGGCCCCGGCACCCTGCGCGTGGCCCTGCGCGGCACAGTCGCCGAGGCGCAGGCGTGGGGCCCGGGCGCGACCTGGCTCCTTGCCCAACTCCCCGAACTCCTGGGCGAGTCGGACGAGCCCGAGGCGTTCGAGCCGCGCCACAGGCTTCTCGCCCACGCCCACCACCACCGGCCGGGACTGCGCCTGCTGCGTACCGGGCTCGTCATGGAATCGCTGATCCCGTCGATCCTGGAACAGAAGATCACGACGGACGAGGCGTACCGCGCCTGGCGCATCCTGCTCCGTACGTACGGCACCCCGGCGCCCGGCCCCACGGCCGGGCTCGGCCTGCACGTCATGCCGGAGCCGCGCGCCTGGTCGCTCATCCCGTCCTGGGAGTGGCACCGCGCGGGCGTCGACAACAAGCGGGCCTCGACCGTCCTGCGGGCCGTCAAGGTGGCCCGGCGTATGGAGGAGGCCGCGGCGATGACCCCGGCCGACGCCCGCGCCCGCCTCGAACTGATCCCCGGCATCGGCCCCTGGACCTCCGCCGAGACGGTCCAGCGCAGCAACGGCGCCGCCGACGCCGTGACGACCGGCGACGTACACCTGCCCGGCATCGTCGGCTATGCGCTGGCCGGCAACCGCGACGCCGACGACGCGGAGATGCTGCGGCTCCTCGCCCCGTACGAGGAGCAGGGCCAGCGCCACCGCGCGGCCCGCCTCATCCTCCTCAGCGGCCGCACACCCCCGCGCAGACAGCCGAAGATGCGCCGTACGGACATCGCCGCCTGGTAGCCGCTCCGCTAGCGCACGACCACGAAGTCACCGGCGTCACGCGCCGGGCGCTCGGCCGGGGCGGCGGCCGCGTGCCCCACGGCCACGGCGCCCATCGGGTCCCACTCCTGCGGAAGCCCGAGCACCTCGCGTACGACATCGCGGCAGAACATCGTCGACGACACCCACGCGGAGCCGAGCCGCTCACCGGCGAGCGCGACCAGGAAGTTCTGCACGCCCGCACCGGCCGCGACCACGAACATCTCCCGCTCGGCGGCGTCGCGCCGCGCGTGCCCGTACGTGTGCGACCCGTCCATCACCATGCACGGCACGACCAGATACGGCGCCTGGCGCAGCACGTCGCCGCGGCGCACCCGCTTGGCGACGGACTCCTCGCTCTTGCCGTCGCGCCGCAGGTCCTCGACCCACGCGTCCCGCATCGCGTCGAGCAGCCTGACCCGCGAGTCCCGCGACTCCAGGAGCACGAACCGCCAGGGCGTCGTGTGGTGCGGGGCGGGCGCGGTCACGGCCGCGGCCACCGCGCGCCGTACGGCTCCCGGGTCGACCGGCTCGTCCGTGAACGCCCGCACCGTACGCCGCTGGGTCACGGCCTCCCGTACGGCCTCGGACGTGCCGAGCCGGAACATGTCGTCCCGCGCGACGCGCACCAGCTCGCGCGCGCCGGTGCCCTCGCCCACCACGTGCGCGAGCCCGCGCACGACGGCGACGGGCAGCCCGGCCGCCTTGCCCTTCACCAGGTCCCCGGCGGCGGCCAGCTCGTCCGCCGTGGCGACGACGGTGGCGCTGAGCGGATTGCCGTAGGCGTCCGTGCCGCCGCGCAGGTCGTCGAGGACGCGCACGCCCGCGGCGCCGATGGCGACATCGGTCAGGCCGTTGCGCCAGGGGCGGCCGAAGGTGTCCGTGACGACGACCCCGACCTCCACGCCGAGCGCGTCCCGCAGTCCGTCCCGGATCGCCGCGGCGGACGCGTCGGGGTCCTGCGGGAGCAGCAGCACGGTGCCCGCGGGCGTGTTCGACGCGTCGACGCCGGCAGCGGCCATGACCAGGCCCAGCTTGTTCTCGACGATGCGCAGGGTGCCGCGGCGCGCGACGACGCGCACGGTCTCGGCGTCTATGGCCGCCTCGCGGTCGGTGGCCTCGACGATCCGGCCCTCGGCCTTGCTGACGATCTTCGAGGTGACGAGCAGTACGTCCCCGTCGACGAGGCCCGGCTCGGCGGTGGCGATCAGCTTGGCGAGGTCGTCGCCCTCCCGGACCTCCGGGATGCCGGGGAGCGCCCAGGCGCGGAAGGAGGGGGCGTCGCTCACGCGCGGACCTCCTGCGCGAGCGTGAGCGCCTCACGCGCCATCTGCGTCGTCGCGTCCAGGTCGGACATCATCAGCGGCACCGCGCGGCAGCGGATGCCCGCCGCCTCGACACGCTCCACGGCGCCCGCGTCCACCGTGTCGACGAGCCACCCGTCGAGCAGCCCCGACCCGTAGTGCTCGGCGACCGCGGCGGCCGTCGAGTCGACGCCCACGGCGGCGAGGACCTTGTCGGCCATGCCGCGCACGGGCGCGTCCCCGACGATGGGTGAAAGCCCGACGACGGGCACACCGGCTTCGGCGATGGCCTCGCGGATGCCGGGCACGGCGAGGATCGTCCCGATGCTGACGACGGGGTTGGACGGCGGGAAGAGGATGACGTCCGCCTCGGCGATGGCCTCCAGGACACCCGGCGCGGGCTTGGCCTGCTCGGCGCCGACGGGCACCACCGCGTGCGCGTCCACGGAGGCCCGCAGCTTCACCCAGTACTCCTGGAAGTGCACGGCCCGGCGCTCCCCGTCGAGGGTCACCGCGACATGGGTCTCGATGCGGTCGTCGGACATCGGGATGAGCCGCACGCCGGGCTTCCAGCGCTCGCACAGCGCCTCGGTGACCGCGCTGAGCGGATAGCCGGCGTCCAGCATCTGCGTACGGACGATGTGGGTCGCGAAGTCCCGGTCGCCGAGACCGAACCACTCGGGCCCCACCCCGTACGCGGCGAGCTCCTCCTTGACCAGATACGTCTCGTCCCTGCGTCCCCAGCCCTGCTCCTCGTTGATGCCGCCGCCGAGCGTGTACATCACCGTGTCGAGGTCGGGACAGACCTTCAGGCCGAAGAGATGGATGTCGTCCCCGGTGTTGCCGATGACCGTGATGACCGCGTCGTCCGGTGCCGCCTGCTGGAGACCGCGAAGGAACCGGGCACCACCGATGCCGCCTGCCAGAACCACAATGCGCATGTGCCCAGCATCGCAGGCGGGTACGACAGTTCGTCAGGCGGTCAGGGCATCCTGCGTGGCGTCGCTGACGCAGCGGGGGGCGTGCATGGGCATCTCGGTGAGGCCGGGGTAGTACACGTGGAGGCTGACGGCGGGTTCCAGCGCGTCGTTGACGACCTCGTGGACGTAGCCGGGGGCGAAGACGCGCTGCGCGCCGGGCGCGAGGGTGCGGGAGCCGCGCTCCGAACGCTCCGTCAACTCGCCCTGGAGGACGGTCAGTATTCCGGAGGAGCGGCCGTGGTCGTGCAGTCCGCTGCCCTGTCCTGGCACCCAGGACAGGAGCCAGACCTCGTAGCCGGGACCGGTCTGCAGGCGGTGGTACCAGCGGCTGGTGGCGTCGTACTCGACGAGGTGCTCCCACCGGCCGCGGTCGGCGGCGATGGTGCGGGCCAGGCCGGCGAACTCGGCGACGGTGGCCGGGTGCTCGCGTGCGGGCTGGAGCAGGTGGGGTACTTCGAGGATGTCGCCGGCGATCTGGAGGTCGCTGTTGCTGTTCATGGGTATGGGGGTTCCTCGGCGGAGTGCGGTGTGCTGGGGGGTGTCGCTTGACGGCGCCCGGCACGGACGAACTGCCGGGGGAGTGGAGCGAGGGGGTTCAGCCGGAGCGCGATGGGCTCAACAGCCGGGACAGCAACAACGACAGCGCGCGTGGGCAGCACCGAGGGACCCGGGTCGGGTCACGGAAAGCGCCAAGTTCGCGAGCATGCCCACCAGGACACCGGTTCATTCCTCCCCTGTCAACCAGGTGTCCGGATTGTGGGATATGTTTCACCTCATCCGGTTGCCCTGTCAGGTGAAAGGTTTGTTCAGCTTCCGGCCGGGACACATGGCGCATCAACCGGGCGTGCAAACGCCGTTGCGCTCCTGTGATCCGAATGTGATCCGGAACGCTCCGGCGCCGCTCCCGGAACGGGATCAACGCCCGAGGCGTCCTTCCCTGCAGAGGCCCGCGTGAGGTCGACCGGGGCTCTCGGAGGGGTGGCGGCCGGGATGGGCCTCTGGCAAGTGTCAAGGTTTAGGCCGATTTGAACACTTTCCGCATAGCCTTGGTTCCGCAGAGTGAATAAGGGACCCAATAGCAGATCTCGGCTTGACTGGCCCGGATCGGCACACTTGTAATTTCACTCGTGTCGTTCAGCCGAAATCGGTAGCGGCAGCATCACGGGGACGCACAGACGGACGAGGGGCGCACTATGACCGAGTCGTTTCAGCAACTGCTGGTCGAGGACGCGGAAGAGGAACTCGGCTGGCAGGAGCGCGCGCTGTGCGCCCAGACCGACCCCGAGTCCTTCTTCCCGGAGAAGGGCGGCTCCACCCGGGAGGCCAAGAAGGTCTGCCTCGCCTGCGAGGTCAGGTCCGAGTGCCTCGAGTACGCCCTCGCCAACGACGAACGGTTCGGCATCTGGGGCGGCCTCTCCGAGCGGGAGCGGCGCCGCCTGAAGAAGGCGGCGGTCTGAGGGACGAAGGCTGCGGAACGCCGCAGGACCGCACGAAGCCCCGCACCAGCGCCCGCAGCCGGGACCAGAGCCGGGGCCGCACCGAGGACCGTGACAAGGACGCCGTCCGAAGACTCTTTTCCGCGTAGCGATCGGCCCGTCGCCCTGGGTTGTCCACAGGGGGCGGGCCGCTGTTGTTGTCAGCCGTTAGTGTGGGGCCCCGTCCGAGACGACCCATCGCCCGCAGGGCAAAGGCGTCCACCGCAGTCCAACGAACCGGGGCCCGTACCTCGATGTCCGTGCACAGCCATTCGGCAGGCCAATTCGACACTGCCGCAGCCGCGTTCAACCCGGGGCACGCCGCAGGCCCAGACCCGGCCAGGCCACCCGAGTTCCCCAGACACGTCGTCACCGCCGTGCTCGTCTCCCACGACGGGGCGCGCTGGCTGCCCGACGTCCTGTCAGGACTGCTCGGCCAGGAGCGCCCCGTACAGAACGCCGTAGCGGCCGACACCGGCAGCGCGGACGCCTCCGCCACGCTGATCGCCGACGCGATCGGCGACGAGCGTGTTCTCCACCTGGCCCGCCGTACCGGCTTCGGCCAGGCCGTCGACGAAGCGGCGCGCACCGCCGGAGTGCTGACCCCACAGGAGCTGCCGTACCTCAAGCGCCCCAGTGGCTGGGACCCCGTCAGCCGGAGCTGGCGCGACGACGCCTACGACCTGCCGGAGCTGCCGCACGGCGAGCCCGAGCAGTGGCTGTGGCTCCTGCACGACGACTGCGCGCCCGAGCCCGACGCGCTCGCCGAACTCCTGCGCGTCGTCGAGAACGAGCGCGAGATCGGCAACGAGGTCGCCGTCGTCGGACCCAAGCTGCTCGGCTGGTACGACCGCAGGCAGCTCCTGGAGGTCGGCGTCTCCATCGCCAACTCGGGGCGCCGCTGGACGGGCCTCGACCGCCGCGAGCAGGACCAGGGGCAGCACGACCACGTGCGGCCCGTCCTGTCCGTGTCCACCGCCGGCATGCTGATCCGGCGTGATGTCTTCGAACAGCTCGGCGGGTTCGACCGCAGGCTGCCCCTGATGCGCGACGACGTCGACCTGTGCTGGCGCGCCCAGGCCGCCGGGCACCGCGTCGTCGTCGCCCCCGACGCCGTCGTCCGGCACGCGGAGGCCTCCTCGCGCGAGCGCCGCACCGTCGACTGCGTGGGCCGCACGGCGACGTCCCCGCACAAGGTCGACAAGGCCGGCGCCGTCTACACCCTGCTCGTCAACGCCCCTACGGCCGTGCTGCCCTGGGTCCTCGTGCGCCTCGTCATCGGCACGCTCGCGCGTACGCTCGCGTACCTCGTCGGCAAGGTTCCCGGCCAGGCGCTCGACGAGATCACCGGACTCCTCGGCACCCTGCTGCGGCCCGAGCGGATCCTCGCGGCCCGCCGCAGGCGCGGCAAGGGAGTGATCGACGCCAAGGAGCTGCGGCCGCTCTTCCCGCCGCCGGGCGCCACGGTCCGGCTCACCGTCGAGCAGGTCGCGGGAAGCGTCTTCGGCGCGTCCGACCCCGAGATCAACGCCGCGGGACGGCACGGCAGCGCCGTCGAGTCCGGCCCCGGCGGGGACGACGCGGACTTCCTGGAGATCGAGCAGTTCGCCCGCCTCAAGCGCATCGCCCGCAAGCCGGGACCGATGCTCTTCGTGGTGCTGCTGTTCGTGTCGCTCATCGCCTGCCGCGCGCTGCTCGGCGGCGGGGCGCTCGCGGGCGGCGCGCTGCTGCCCGCTCCGGGTGACGCGTCCGCCCTGTGGTCGCGCTATCTCGACGGCTGGCACGCGGCCGGCACAGGCGGCACCCAGTCCGCGCCGCCGTACCTGGCGCTCGTCGCCGCGTTGTCCACGCTCCTGTTCGGCTCGACCGGACTCGCCGTCACCGTGCTCCTCGTGTGCTCGGTGCCGCTCGCCGGCTTCACCGCCTACTTCGCCTCGCGGCCCCTGGTCACCTCGCGCCTGCTGCGCGCGTGGGCCTCGGTCGCGTACGCCTTCCTGCCCGCGGCCACCGGCGCGCTCGCCGGCGGCCGGATCGGCACCGCGGTCCTCGCGATCCTGCTGCCGCTCATCGCGCGCGCGGGGTTGTCCGCCAGCGGCTTGATGAACCACGCGGGGGCGCGCGGCAGCTGGCGCGCCACCTGGGCGTACGCCCTCCTGCTGACCGTCACGACGGCTTTCACGCCCATCGTGTGGCCGATCGCGCTCGTCCTCGGCATCGCACTCCTCGCGGTCCGCCGCGGCGACATCACCGCGTACGGGCTCCGCTTCCTGGCCGCGCTCGGCACCCCGCTGCTGATCCTCGCGCCCTGGTCGCTGACCCTGCTCCCGTTCGGCTTCTTCAAGGAGGCGGGCCTTCCGTACGGGCAGGGGTCGGCGTCCGCGCTCGGCCTGCTCGGCGCCTCGCCCGGCGGCTCCGGCACCCTCGGCGGACTGCTGCTCATCGGCATCGTGCTCGCCGGGCTCGCCGCGCTCCTGCGCACCGAGCGCCGCCCCGCCGTGCTCACCGCCTGGGTGATCGCCCTGGTGGCCCTGGTCTTCGCGGCCCTGTCGAACAGCTCGGCCTGGGCCGGGCCCGCGACCCTCGTCTACGGCATCGCCCTCCTCGCCGCCTCCGTGCTCGGCGCCGAAGGGGCACGCTCGCGCGTGGCCGAGCAGAGCTTCGGCTGGCGGCAGCCGGTGGCGGCCCTCATCGCGTTCGCCGCGGTGGCCGGACCGCTCCTCGCCGCGGCGGGCTGGATGATCCGCGGGGCCGACGGCCCTCTGGAGCGCCGCGACCCCACCCAGGTGCCCGCGTTCGTCGCCGAGGAGAGCGACACCCAGGACCAGGCCCGCACCCTCGTCATGGACAGCGACTCGGCCGCCCGGGTGTCGTACACCCTGGTGCGCGGCGCCGGCGCGCGCCTCGGTGACGCCGAACTGACCGAGGCGGGCGGCAGCAACAAGAAGCTCGACAAGGTCGTCGCCAACCTCGTCGCCGGCTCCGGCGCCGACCAGGCCGACCAGCTCGGCGGCTTCGCCGTGCGCTACGTCCTCGTGCGGGCGGGCGCGCCCCGGCAGATGAGCCGCGTCCTCGACTCCACGCCCGGCCTGTCCCGGCTCAGCCAGCAGGACGGCACCGCGCTGTGGCGCGTGGACCGGCAGGTCTCCCGCGCCGCGATCGTCTCCGGGTCCGACGAGCCGCAGCCCGTCGCCGCAGGTCCCGTCGAACTGCACACGAAGATCCCCGGGGGCAAGGCCGGCCGCGTCCTGCGCATCGCCGACACGGCCGACGAGGGCTGGACGGCGACGCTGGACGGCGCGCCCCTGACGAAGACGACCGTCGACGGCTGGGCGCAGGGCTTCGAACTGCCCGCCTCGGGCGGTCGCCTGGACGTCACGTTCGACGCGCCGATCTCGCACGCGGCCTGGCTGTGGGCGCAGGGGGCGCTCGCTCTCGTCCTCGTGGTGCTCGCGCTGCCGGGCCGGCGCAGGGACGTGGACGACGACCTCCCCGAGGAGCCCGTCGTGCCCACGCAGGCCGTCGAGGGCGAGGGCCGCAGGGCCCGCCGCCTGCGCGCCCAGGCGGAGGCCGAACAGGCCGCGGCCGAGGGCACGGACGGCGCGGTGCCGCCGCCCTCGGAGGAGGAGCTCGCCGCGGCCGGTGTGCCGCAGCAGCAGGCGTACGGCGAGTGGGACACCCCCACGTACGCGGCCGCCGACTACGGCCAGTACGCCGCGGGTGATCAGCAGCAGTACCAGGGCGGCGCCTACCCGGGCACGTACGACCAGACCCAGCAGGCGGACCCCTACCAGGCGGATCCCTACCAGGCCGGCCAGTACGACCCGTACGCCTATGGGGGCACGTACGACGAGCAGCAGTACGGGCAGCAGGCCTACGACGCCCCGTACGAGCAGCCGCAGCCGCCCGCGCAGCCGCCGCACGGCACCGACAGTGAGCGCCCCGACGGGAGCCAGCAGTGAACCGCACGACCCTGTCCCTGATCGCCGCGGCCGCGGCCCTCGCCGCCGTCACCGGTTTCGCGGCGGCGACCGCGCCCGGCGGCGACGGCGACTCCGCGAAGGCGGCCGCGCGGCTGCCGGTGGAGCGCTCCAGCCTGCTGTGCCCCACGCCGAGCACGTCGGACCTCGCCGAGACCGAGTACACGTCGTACACGCCCGTCTCGCAGGGGTCGGGGAGTTCCGGCAAGGCCGCCCTGTCGCCCGCCACGCGCGAGCTGTCGGACAGCACGCAGGACGGCAAGAGCAAGGGCAAGAGCGAGGCGGACAAGCCCGTGCTGTCCCCGCTGAAGCCGGGCAAGCCCGTCGCGGGTGACTCGTCGGGCGCCGAGTCGCCCGCTCTCGTGGGCAGCGCGGACGGGAATCTCGCGCCCGGCTGGACCGTGCAGCAGACGACGGGGGTGGCCGCCGGCACAGGCCGCGGCCTCCTCGGGGTGAACTGCTCGGCGCCGGACACGGACTTCTGGTTCCCGGGCGCCTCCACCGCCAAGGAGCGCAGCGACTACATCCACCTCACGAACCCCGACGACTCGGCAGCGGTCGTCGACGTCCAGCTGTACGGGGCGAACGGCGCCATCAAGTCCGACGTGGGCGAGGGCATCCAGGTCCAGCCGCACTCCAGCGTGCCGGTCCTGCTGTCCACCCTCGCCGACAAGCCGCAGACGAACGTCACGCTCCATGTGACGGCCCGCAGCGGCCGGGTCGCCGCCGCCGTCCTCGCCGCGGACGACAAGCTCGGCGGCGACTGGCTCCCGGCGTCCGCGGACCCCGCGGACACGGTCGTCCTGCCCGGCATCCCGAAGGACGCCACGAGCGTGCGTCTGGTCGCCTTCGCGCCCGGCGACAACGACGCGGACCTGAAGGTCCAGCTGACCTCCCCGACCGGCCGCATCACCCCGGCCGGGCACGAGAGCCTGCACGTGAAGTCGGGGATGACGGCCGCCGTCGACCTCGGCGACGTGACGCGCGGCGAGGCCGGCTCTCTCGTCCTGACGCCCACGGGCGACTCGGCCCCGGTCGTGGCCGCCCTGCGCGTCGTGCGCGGCAAGGGCGACGACCAGGAGTCGGCGTTCATCCCGGCGACGCGGTCGATCGGCGCGCGGGCGACCGTCGCCGACAACCGCGCGAAGGGCTCGACGCTGTCGCTGACGGCGCCGGGCGCGGCGGGCACGGTCAAGGTGACGGCGTCGGCGGGCACCGAGGGCGGGACCCCGGTCACGAAGACGTACACCGTGAAGGGCGGCACGACGCTGTCGGTGCGGCCGCCGGTCCCGGCCGGGCTCAAGGGGTCGTACGCGCTGACGGTGGAGGAGGTGTCGGGCGGCGAGGTCTACGGCTCGCGGATGCTGGACGTGCCCGACGCGGACAACCCCGGCGTCCCGATGTTCACGGTCCAGACGCTCCCGGACGACCGGGGGACGGTCTCGGTGCCGCACGCGGACCAGGATCTGTCGGTACTGCAGAAGTGATCGCGACGTGACCCGGTCCGCCGGGTCACTCCTCGTCGCCGTAGCGCGGATCCACCGTCTCCGGGGACAGGCCGAGGAGTTCGGCGACCTGCTCGACCACGACCTCGTGCACCAGGGCCGCGCGCTCGTCGCGGCCCTTGGTGCGGATCTCGACCGGGCGGCGGTAGACGACCACGCGCGCGGGGTGTCCCTCGCGCGCCGCGATCGTGGAGCCCAGGGGCACCGGCTCGTCGCTCCAGCCCTCGCCGGCCGTGCCGACCGAGGGCACGTCGAGGATGAGGAAGTCGATGTCGGCGAGCTGCGGGAAGCGCCGCTCGAGCCGCTCCACGGAGTCCTGCACCAGATCCGCGAACCCCGCGGCCCGGCTCGCGGAGAGCGGGACCTGAGGAGGGGCGACGGGCCCGCGCATGCCCCTGCCGTGCCGGTCGCGGCGGCGGGGAGGCTTCGGCTCGGCGGCGGGGGGCGGTACGGGGTTCTCCATCACTGACGCAGCGTAGACCTCCCGAGGACGCACCCGCCCGCGGTGGCCCGCACGGAACCGGCATGTCGCTTGCTGACCGATCAAGCCAAACTCGGGCGCGATTCGGCATCCCTCCCGGACCGGCGACCTCGCGGCTTCTGTCGGTATTTGCCCCGACCGGTGGCCGTGCGTACCAGGGGCGCGGGGCGCACCACCCGCGGTCCGCGCAGGTCAGCGGTGCGCTCCAGGAACCCCGCGCGCGCCGCTGCGCACCACGACACGGTGGGGTGACCTCCCGGGGAGTCGTCGCGGCCCGCTCAAGAGTGCGGTACCGTCCAACGCTGTGAGCCCTGTACGTCGCTGTTCGCGCACCGCTTGCGGCCGTCCCGCCGTCGCGACGCTGACGTACGTCTACGCCGACTCGACCGCGGTCCTCGGCCCCCTCGCCACCTACGCCGAACCCCACTGCTACGACCTGTGCGCCGAGCACTCCGAGCGCCTCACCGCCCCGCGCGGGTGGGAGGTCGTCCGGCTCGCCGACACCTCCGGTCCCTCGCGCCCCAGCGGCGACGATCTGGAGGCCCTGGCGAACGCCGTGCGTGAGGCGGCCCGCCCGCAGGAGCGCGCGGCCGAGGCGGGCGGCTCGGGCCCCCGCACGGCGGACCCGATGGAGGTCGCGCGCCGCGGCCATCTGCGGGTGCTGCGCTCACCGGACAACTGAGCCGGACGTCACCCGGTAGCCGCGCCGGCGAGCCGGATTCGGACTTCGGTTTCCCCTTTACGGAATCTCCTTCGTCCCACTCATTGACCTGAGTTTGTTGCGGACACAACAATTTCGCCACCCAGAGCCCCGGGAGGCGCCCGTGTTCGTCCAGCAGCTTGAACCGGTGGCCGGATCGCTCGGTCTGTCCGCACTCGTCGCGACCTTGCCCCTGGTCACCGTGCTCGTCCTGCTCGGCGCCGTCCGCATGAAGGCCCACCTCGCGGGCCTCATCGGGCTCGCCGTGGCCGCCCTCGTCGCCTGCCTCGCCTACGGGATGCCCGTCGGCCAGACCGTGTCCAGCGCCGCACAGGGCGTGCTGTTCGGGCTCTTCCCCATCATGTGGATCGTCGTCAACGCCCTGTGGGTGTACCGGATGACCGTCCGCACCCGGCACTTCGACATCCTGCGCCGCTCCTTCGGGCGGCTGTCCGACGACCCGCGCATCCAGGCCCTCGTCATCGCGTTCTGCTTCGGCGCCCTGCTGGAGGCGCTCGCCGGATTCGGGGCCCCCGTCGCGATCTGCTCCGTGATGCTCGTCGCGCTCGGCTTCGACCCCGTGAAGGCGGCCGTCGTCGCCCTCGTCGCCAACACCGCGCCCGTGGCCTTCGGCGCGATGGGCACCCCCGTCGTCACCCTCGCCCAGGTCACCGGGCTCCCGCTCGACTCCGTCGCCTCGGTGGTGGGGCGTCAGACACCGCTCCTCGCCCTGCTGGTGCCGCTCATCCTCGTCTGGCTCGTGGACGGGCGGCGCGGCCTGCGCGAAACCTGGATACCCGCCCTCACCTGCGGAGTCGCTTTCGCCGCCGCCCAGTTCGCCGCCTCGAACTACGTCTCCGCGCAGCTCGCCGACATCGGAGCCGCGCTCATCGGCGCGGGCGCCCTCGTCGCCGTGCCGCACGCGCGCAGGCCCGTCGCCGAACCCGTACGCGCCGCCGTCCTGACCGGCGTACGCAGCGAGGAGCTCGACCAGGACGACCCGCGGCCCGAGGTCCTGCGCGCCTACGCCCCGTACGCGCTCATCGTCGTCATCTTCTCGATCGCGCAGATCCCCGCGGTCAAGGACTGGATCGCCGAGGCGACACGCGTCTTCGACTGGCCCTTCCTGAACGTCGCGAACCCCGAGGGCAAGTCCGTCGGCGGCAACGTCTTCACCCTGCCGCTCGTCTCCACCGGCGGCACCCTCGTCCTCCTCGCCGGCGCGATCACGGCCGCCGTCATCGGCGTCCACGCGCGCGTGGCCGTACGCGAGTGGCTGGCGACCGTGTACGAGCTGCGCTTCGCGATCCTCACCGTGACGAGCGTCCTGGCCCTCGCCTACGTCATGAACCTCTCCGGGCAGGCCGCCACCATCGGGCACTTCGTCGCCGCTGCCGGTGCGGGCCTCGCGTTCCTGTCGCCCGTGCTCGGCTGGTTCGGCGTCGCCGTCTCCGGATCCGACACCTCCGCCAACGCCCTGTTCGGCGCGCTCCAGGTCACCGCCGCCCAGCAGTCGGGCCTGTCACCCGAACTGCTCGCCGCCGCGAACAGCTCCGGCGGGGTCCTCGGCAAGATGATCTCGCCGCAGAATCTCACCATCGCGTGCGCGGCCGTCGGCCTCGCGGGCCGGGAGGGAGACCTGTTGCGCAAGGTGCTGCCGTGGAGCGCGGGACTGCTGCTCGTGATGTGTCTGATCGTGATGGCACAGAGCTCCGCAGTCCTCGGCTGGATGCTGCCCTGACAGCCGACTGTCGGTCCGTACGGGTAGTTTGTGCTGTCCGAAGCGGACTTCAGGAGAGTTGGGTGACCGTGGCTGCTGATCTGTCGCAGATCGTCAAGGCGTACGACGTACGCGGAGTGGTCCCCGACCAGTGGGACGAGCACCTCGCCGAGCTGTTCGGCGCCGCCTTCGTGCGCGTCACGGACGCCGCGGCCATCGTCGTCGGACACGACATGCGGCCCTCGTCACCCGGCCTCTCCCGGGCCTTCGCGCGCGGTGCCGCCGCCCTCGGCGCCGACGTGACCGAGATCGGCCTGTGCTCCACCGACCAGCTGTACTACGCGTCGGGCGCGCTCGGCCTGCCCGGCGCGATGTTCACGGCCTCGCACAACCCGGCCCGGTACAACGGCATCAAGATGTGCCGCGCCGGCGCCGCACCCGTCGGACAGGACACGGGCCTGGCGGAGATCCGCGAACTGGCCGAGAAGTGGCTGGAGACCGGCGCCCCCGAACCCGTCGCGAAGGCGGGCACCCTCACCCGGCGCGACACCCTCGACGACTACGCGGCCTACCTGCGCTCCCTCGTCGACCTCACGCAGATCCGCCCCCTGAAGGTCGTCGTCGACGCGGGCAACGGCATGGGCGGGCACACCGTCCCGACCGTCTTCGCCGGCCTGCCGCTCGACCTCGTCCCGATGTACTTCGAGCTCGACGGCACGTTCCCCAACCACGAGGCCAACCCGCTCGACCCGGCGAACCTCGTGGACCTCCAAAAGCGCGTCCGCGCGGAGGGCGCCGACCTCGGCCTCGCCTTCGACGGCGACGCGGACCGCTGCTTCGTCGTCGACGAGCACGGCGACCCCGTCTCCCCGTCCGCCGTCACCGCCCTCGTCGCCTCCCGCGAACTGGCGAGGAACGGCGGCACGGGCACGATCATCCACAACCTGATCACCTCCTGGTCCGTCCCCGAGGTGGTGAAGGAGCACGGCGGCACACCGGTGCGCACGCGCGTGGGCCACTCCTTCATCAAGCAGGAGATGGCCACCTCCGGAGCGATCTTCGGCGGCGAGCACTCGGCGCACTACTACTTCCGCGACTTCTGGAACGCGGACACGGGCATGCTCGCCGCCCTCCACGTCCTCGCCGCCCTCGGCGGCCAGAGCGGCGCCCTGTCCGCCCTGGTCGCCGAGTACGACCGCTACACGGGCTCCGGGGAGATCAACTCCACGGTCGACGACCAGCGCGCCCGCCTCGCCGCGATCAAGACCGAGTACGCCGGCCGGGACGGCATCACGCACGACGAGCTCGACGGCCTGACCATCACCTCCGTGGACTGGTGGTTCAACGTCCGCCCGTCCAACACCGAACCCCTCCTCCGGCTGAACGCGGAGGCCAGGGACGAAGCCACGATGGCCAAGATCCGCGACGAGGTCCTGGCGATCATCAGAGCCTGACCACGGCCACACCCGCCGCGAACCCGTCCGAGCAGCCGAGCCCCCGCCCCCGGCGGTACGCTGACCAGGCCGCACGTACACACATTCACACCGCTGAAGGGACACCTCATGCCGCTCGAAGCCGGCCTCCTGGAGATCCTCGCCTGCCCGGCCTGCCACGCCCCCCTCAAGGAGGCGGACGCCGAGCTGCTGTGCACCGGATCGGACTGCGGCCTCGCCTACCCGATCCGCGACGGCATCCCCGTACTCCTCGTGGACGAGGCCCGCCGCCCCGCATAGGTCCCACCCCAGGCCCCGAACGGGCCGTCCCGGAGGCTGACACCATGCTCGACGAATCGCTGCTCGACGCCCCCGAGGCCCTGGCCAGGGTGGACCGCCGCGGACTCCTGCGCGGCGCCGCCGAGGCCGGCGCCCGCGTCCGCACCGCGGTCCGGCACGCCGCGGAGGCCGGGATCACCCAGCTCAAACCGGACGGCCGCCCGCGCGCCGTCCTCTTCGCCGGACCCGGCCTCGCCGCCACCTGCGTCGCCGACCTGCTCAACAGGCTCGCCGGCGCCTCCTGCCCCGTCGCCCGCCTGCGCCCCACGGGAGTCGCCCCCGCCGCCGGCGCCCTGCGCTGGGAGCTGCCCGGCTGGGCGGGCCCCGTGGACCTGCTCCTGATCGCGACCACCGACGGCACCGAACCGGGCCTCGGCCTCCTCGTCGAGCAGGCCTACCGGCGCGGCTGCACCATCGTCGCCGTCAGCCCCGCGGGCGCCCCCCTGAGCGACGCCGTCGCCGGGGCACACGGCCTGTTCGTACCGATGGCGACCGCCCCCTACGAGGAGGACGAACCCGCCGCGGCCTCCGCACCCGGCGCCCTGTGGGCCCTGCTCACCCCGCTGCTCTCCCTCCTGGACCGCACCGGCCTGCTCTCCGCGCCGGCCGAGACCCTGGAGAAGGTCGCCGACCGCCTCGACCACACCGCCGAGCGCTGCGGCCCCGCCATCGCGACCTACAGCAACCCCGCCAAGACCCTCGCCGCCGAGCTCGCCGAGGCGCTGCCCCTGATCTGGACCGAAGGGCACGCCGCGGGCCCGGCCGGCCGCCGCTTCGCCGCCGCGCTCGCCGAACTCGCCGGCCGCCCGGCCCTCGCGTCCGACCTGCCCGGAGCGCTCCCCGCGCACGGCCGCCTCCTCCTCGGCGACCTCGCGGGCGGCGCCGACCCCGACGACTTCTTCCGTGACCGGGTCGACGAGGAACAGCCGATGCGCGTCCGCGTCGTCCTCCTGCGCGACCGGCCCGGCGGCCTCACCGCCGCGCCCGCCGCCCGCGAGCTGGCCCTCGGCCACGACACCCCGATCAGCGAGCTCGAACCCGAAGAGGGCGACGAACTGGAAACCCTCGCCGAACTGATCGCCGTCACGGATTTCGCCGCCGTTTACCTCGCGCTCGCCTCGGGCGCATGACGTGGAACCGGCCGGTCCGAATACCGGCCGGCCCCTGACCCGCGTACGGAGAACAACACCAGATGGACCGCCTCACCAACACCGTCCGCCCCTATGCCTGGGGCTCGACCACCGCCATCCCGCACCTCATCGGTGCCGAGCCGACGGGCGAGCCGCAGGCCGAGATGTGGATGGGCGCCCACCCGGGAGCCCCCTCGCAGACCGGGCGCGGCCCGCTCAACGAGGTGATCGACCAGGCCCCCGAGCGTGAACTCGGCCCGCAGGCCGTCGCGAAGTTCGGCCCCCGCCTCCCCTTCCTCCTCAAACTCCTCGCCGCGGGCGCCCCGCTCTCCCTCCAGGTCCACCCCGACCTCGCCCAGGCCAAGAAGGGGTACGAGGCCGAGGAGCGCGCCGGCGTTCCCATAGACGCCCCGCACCGCAACTACAAGGACGCCAACCACAAGCCCGAACTGATCTGTGCCCTCACGCCGTTCGAGGGCCTGTGCGGATTCCGCGCCCCCGAAGAGGCCGCACGCCTCATCGAAGGCCTCGGCGTCGACTCCCTCAAGCCCTACGTCGACCTGCTGCGCGCCCACCCCGAAGAGGCCGCGCTGCGCGAGGTCCTGACGGCCGTACTGAGCGCGGACCCCGCGGAGATGGCCACCACGGTCGCCGAGGCCGAGGCCGCCGCCGAACGCCTCGGCGGCGACTACGCGCCCTACGCGGGGCTCGCCCACCACTACCCCGGCGACCCCGGCGTCATCGCCGCCATGCTGCTCAACCACGTCCGCCTCAACCCCGGAGAGGCCCTCTTCCTCGGCGCCGGCGTCCCGCACGCCTACATCGACGGCCTCGGCGTGGAAATCATGGCCAACTCGGACAACGTCCTGCGCTGCGGCCTCACCCCCAAGCACGTCGACGTACCCGAACTCCTGCGCATCGTCCGCTTCGAGGCCACCGACCCCGGCATCCTTCGCCCCGAGGCGTCCCCCGACGGCGAAGAGGTCTACGCGACCCCCATCGACGAATTCCGCCTCTCCCGCCACGTCCTTCCCGAGGGCGCGGCCCCGCACGACGTCACCGCCGGCACCCCGCAGATCCTGCTCTGCACCGCGGGCACCGTCCACGCCGGTGAACTCGCCCTCACCGCAGGGCAGTCGGCGTTCGTCCCCGCGGGCGAAAAGGCCGAAGTATCCGGAGTCGGCACGCTCTTCCGGGCAACCGTGGTGGCCTGACGCACCCCGGCCGTCCCGGGCTGCAACAATGACCCACCGCAAAGGGTGGGCAAAGCCCGGGACGGCGTACGCGGACAGATCCGTACGAGCCAGGACCGGGACGGCGTACGAAGGGACATCGGGAACACATGAGCGCTTCAGGCGGCACAAAAGCGATCGTGGCGGCACTCGCCGCCAACCTCGCGATCGCGGCAGCGAAATTCGTGGCGTTCCTCTTCAGTGGCTCGTCCTCGATGCTCGCCGAGAGCGTCCACTCGCTCGCCGACTCCGGCAACCAGGGCCTCCTCCTGCTCGGCGGCAAGAAGGCCCAGCGCGAGGCGACCCCGCAACACCCCTTCGGCTACGGCCGCGAGCGCTACATCTACGCCTTCCTCGTCTCCATCGTCCTCTTCTCGGTCGGCGGCATGTTCGCCGTCTACGAGGGCTACGAGAAGATCAAGCACCCGCACGCGCTCGAGAACTGGTACTGGCCGATCGGCGTCCTCGTCTTCGCGATCATCGCCGAGGGCTTCTCGTTCCGTACCGCCATCAAGGAGTCCAACGAGCTGCGCGGCAAGCTCACCTGGTCCCAGTTCATCCGCCGCGCCAAGGCACCCGAACTGCCCGTCGTCCTCCTCGAGGACTTCGGCGCGCTGATCGGTCTCGTCCTCGCGCTCGCCGGCACCGGCCTCGCCCTCGCCACCGACGACGGCCTCTGGGACGGCATCGGCACGCTGTGCATCGGCCTCCTGCTCATCGCCATCGCGCTCGTGCTGGCCGCCGAGACCAAGTCGCTGCTCCTGGGCGAGGCCGCGGGCGTCGACGACGTCAAGAAGATCGAGACCGCGCTCGTCGACGGAGACACCGTCACCGGCGTCATCCACATGCGCACCCTCCACCTCGGCCCCGAGGAACTCCTCGTCGCCGCCAAGATCGCCGTCGAGCACGACGACACGGCCACCGAGGTCGCCAACGCCATCAACGCCGCGGAGGCCCGCATCCGCGAGGCCGTCCCCATCGCCCGTGTGATCTACCTCGAACCGGACATCTACAACGAGGCGGCCGCCTCCGCCGGCGCCAACCCGGCCAGGACCCCGGACAGCCCGGCCTCGGACCACTAGGGCCCAGGCCCCCGACAGCCCCGGCCCGGCGCCGCCCGGCCTCCCCGCTGCCGCCGGACCCGGAGGCGGGCTGGGTCCGGCTGGACCGATCGGTGTAGATTCGTCACTGAGCCAGACGTCGCTGCTGATGGCGGTCGGGCGGCCCGCACGACGGGGCCGGCCGAGGGAGAGAGGGCCTCCGACGGACTGCGCTGCGAGCGCCGGGCACTCGTATGTCCATCGCCGCAGACCAGCCATGCCCACCTCGACCCACCACCACGAGGAGCAAGCTCCCTATGACGACTGTCGACAACCGACAGGACCAGGACTTCAAGGTCGCCGATCTCTCCCTGGCCGACTTCGGCCGCAAGGAGATCACCCTCGCCGAGCACGAGATGCCCGGCCTGATGTCCATCCGCAAGGAATACGCCGCCGAGCAGCCGCTCGCCGGCGCCCGCATCACCGGCTCCCTGCACATGACGGTGCAGACCGCCGTCCTCATCGAGACCCTCGTCGCCCTCGGCGCCGACGTCCGCTGGGCCTCCTGCAACATCTTCTCCACCCAGGACCACGCCGCCGCGGCCATCGCCGTCGGCCCGAACGGAACCCCGGACAACCCCCAGGGCGTCCCGGTCTTCGCCTGGAAGGGCGAGACCCTCGACGAGTACTGGTGGTGCACGGAGCAGGCTCTGACCTGGCCGAACACCCCCACCGGCGGCCCGAACATGATCCTGGACGACGGCGGTGACGCCACCCTCCTCGTCCACAACGGCGTCCAGTACGAGAAGGACGGCAAGGTCCCCTCGCCCGACACCGCCGAGTCGGACGAGCACCGGGTCATCCTCGAGCTCCTCAACCGCACCATCACCGACGGCTCGCAGAAGTGGACCCAGCTCGCCTCGGAGATCCGCGGCGTGACCGAGGAGACCACGACCGGCGTCCACCGTCTCTACGAGATGTACCGCGACGGCACCCTGCTGTTCCCGGCGATCAACGTGAACGACGCCGTGACGAAGTCGAAGTTCGACAACAAGTACGGCTGCCGCCACTCCCTCATCGACGGCATCAACCGCGCCACCGACGTCCTGATCGGCGGCAAGACCGCCGTCGTCTGCGGCTACGGCGACGTGGGCAAGGGCTGCGCCGAGTCCCTGCGCGGCCAGGGCGCCCGCGTGATCATCACCGAGATCGACCCGATCTGCGCGCTGCAGGCGGCGATGGACGGCTACCAGGTCGCGACGCTCGACGACGTCGTCGACAAGGCCGACATCTTCGTCACCACGACCGGCAACAAGGACATCATCATGGCCTCGGACATGGCCAAGATGAAGCACCAGGCGATCGTGGGCAACATCGGCCACTTCGACAACGAGATCGACATGGCCGGCCTCGCGCAGATCCCCGGCATCGTCAAGGACGAGGTCAAGCCGCAGGTCCACACCTGGAAGTTCCCCGACGGCAAGGTCCTCATCGTCCTCTCCGAGGGCCGCCTCCTGAACCTGGGCAACGCGACGGGCCACCCGTCCTTCGTCATGTCCAACTCGTTCGCGGACCAGACCCTGGCCCAGATCGAGCTGTTCACGAAGCCCGACGAGTACCCGACCGACGTCTACGTGCTCCCCAAGCACCTCGACGAGAAGGTCGCCCGCCTCCACCTCGACGCCCTCGGCGTGAAGCTGACGACGCTGCGCCCCGAGCAGGCCGCGTACATCGGCGTAGAGGTCGACGGCCCGTACAAGCCGGACCACTACCGCTACTGATCCCGAGCGGACCCCGGTGCTCCGCAGGCCCCTCGCACTCCGGTGCGGGGGGCCTGCCCCGTACCGGCCCGGCACCCGGCACCACCCGACGCCCGCACGCCCCCGAAGAACCTCGAGAGCCCCTCATGCCCCGCGGCCGCTATTCGCTCCACGACACCCACGACCACACCCCCCTCGGCGAAGAACACTTCCACTGCGCCCCCGGCCCCTCCGGCTGGCGCTACGTCTCCCAGACCATCACCCCCTCAGGCGATCACTCCGGCTCCGTCGACCTGGCCATCGACGAACTCGGCCGCCCCATCCGCCTCGAACTCAACGCGGCGAGCTGGCAGGTACGAGGAGCAGCCATCGACGGCGTCACCTGGGTACGCACCGACCCCACCGGCACCCACGCCACCGAGGGAAACGCCCCCGCCCACGCGTTCACCGGCACCTCGCCGGCCTTCCTCGTCGCCACCGCACGCCTGCTGCGCCTCACCCCCACCACCCCCGCGACGCGCGTCCGCCTGGTCCGCTTCACCGACCCCGTCCTGGCCCCCCTCACCGTCGACCAGTCCTGGGCCCTGCTGAAAACAGAAACACACGCCACTGACAGCGGCCCCCTGAACGTCGACGAATACCAGGTCACAGACCTGAACACGGGGGAACGACAGACCGTCCACCTCGCCGGCGACGTGGTGCTCGCCGCCCCCGGAATCGAGCTCGAACACCTCGAATCCCCGCCCTCGACCTTCACCTGAGAGACGGCGCACCCGCGTCAGGCAGGCGGCACGAAACCCGTGCCCGGACCCTCGTCCTCGCGAGCACGCGCAGGCGCGACATCGAGAGCGGGAGGCACAGCCGCGTCAGCCGGTCCCACGGGCCGCCCGACCGGCGCCCCGGCACCCGGATACACCGGACCCGGCCCACCCGCCGGCCTCGCCCCGCCCGGAGCCACCCCCGCCGCCCCGCCGCCGAACGCCCGCTGCGCATCGCGCGACCGCCGCTCGTGCACCACCGCGGCCAGATACGCCGCAGGCGGCACATCACGCGGCGCCGGCGTCCCCGTACACGCCGCCAGATCACCGGCGAGCCGCTCCGCCATCGCCCAGCCCACCTGCGGATCCAACTGCCCCATCCGCGTCAGGTACGACCGGACCGCCAGCCACAACCCGTCCGGCACCCCCGACAGATCGAGCCCGGCGAACCGCCCCACCAGCCACGGAGGCGGCGGAGGCACGAACCGGGCAGGCCCCGCCGGCACCCGCTCGCGCACGACGAGCGTCCCCGCGAACACGTCCCCGAGCCGCCGCCCCCGCTCGGACACCAGCGACGCGATGCACGCGACCACCCCGAACGTCATGAGGATCTCCACGACCCCGACGGCCCCGCGCACCAGCGCATGCCGGAACCGGATCGGCCCCCCGTCGTCCCGCACCACACGAAGCCCGCACGCCAGCTTGCCCAGCGAACGCCCATGGCTCAGCGTCTCCACCGCGATGGGCACTCCGACCAGCACCAGCACGAACGTCGCCACCGCCACAGCCGCGGCCGCCGCCTCGTCCAGGGAAGCGGTGGACGCCACGATCCCCAGCGTCACCACGATGTACAGGGTGAACGCCACGACGAGATCGATGACCACCGCCAACGCCCGACTGGGCAGCTTCGCGGGGCGCAGCTCAAGAGCCACCGCCTCGCCCGTCACAAGCTCACTCACGCCGGCCGTCCTTCCCTGCCCTGCCCTCGGAACCGCCAGTCTGCCAAGCTGAGGGCACATCGCGCCGCAGAGGTAGCCACAGCAACAGCAGCCGAGGAGCAGCCGACCCGATGGACCTCGACGTCTTCGTGTCCGCCCACCGCGCCGAGTGGGACCGCCTGGACGCTCTGCTGCGCCGCAGACGCCGCCTCACCGGCGCCGAAGCCGACGAACTCGTCACCCTCTACCAGCGGGCCGCGACCCACCTCTCCCTGATCCAGTCGAGCACCCCGGACCCCCAGATATCCGGCCGCCTCACACAACTGGTGGCACGCGCGCGCAGTGCCGTGACAGGCACCCGCCGCGCCTCCTGGCGCGACGTGACCGGCTTCCTGACCCAGGGTTTCCCCGCGGCGGTCTACCGATCCCGCCACTGGTGGGTCCCCACCGCACTCCTCTCCACCGCGATAGCCGCCCTCCTGGGCTGGTGGATAGGAACGCACCCCGAAGTCCAGGCGTCGATCGCCGCCCCGTCCGAACTGCGCGACCTCACGCGCCCAGGCGGCGAGTACGAGACCTACTACTCCAGCCACCCAGCGGCATCCTTCGCCGCCCAGGTGTGGACGAACAACGCCCAGGCAGCCGCCATGTGCCTGGTCCTGGGCGTCTTCCTGGGCCTCCCGGTCCTCTGGATCCTCTTCCAGAACATGCTGAACCTGGGCGTGGGCATCGGCCTGATGTCCTCGGCCGGCCGTCTGGACACCTTCCTCGGCCTGGTTCTGCCCCACGGCCTCCTGGAACTGACGGCGGTCTTCGTAGCGGCCGGTACGGGCCTGCGCCTCGGCTGGACCCTCATCGACCCGGGCCCCCGAACCCGCCGCGCGGCCCTCGCCGAGGAAGGCCGCGCCGCCCTGGGAATGGCGATCGGCCTGGCACTCATCCTCTTCATCTCGGGCGCCATCGAAGGCTTCGTCACCCCTTCGGGCCTGCCGACCTGGGCCCGCATCACCATCGGCGTCGTCGCCGAGCTGGCCTTTCTCGTCTACGTCTACGTGCTCGGGGGCAGAGCGGCCCGCGCCGGCGAGACGGGGGACTTGGACAAGGCGGAGCGCAGCGCCTCCGTACCCACCGCCGCCTGATGTGCGTTCACGGCCTCTGACCTGCTAGTCTCCTCGTCGCCCCACAAGAGCCGTTGACACGGACGGAGTGGGGAGGTAGATTCGAACAGTTGCCTGGGATTCGACAGAGTCGCCCGCAACGACTAGGGTCTAGCTCGCTTCCGAGAATTCTTCTCCAGAAGCGCACCCCCGATAAATCGGAAAACGAATGCCGGTCAATCCGGCCGAGAACTTCTGATAAAGTCGGAACCGCCGGAAAGGGAAACGCGGAAAGCCGAAAGGCCGGAGCGGAAACCTGAAAGGCACCGAGGAAATCGGACACGAAAGAGTCTGATAGAGTCGGAAACGCAAGACCGAAGGGAAACTGCCCGGAGGAAAGCCTGAGAGAGTCTCTCGGGTGAGTACAAAGGAAGCGTCCGTTCCTTGAGAACTCAAC
>NZ_JBHJYS010000002.1:197114-656944 GCF_042270245.1 Streptomyces sp. NPDC055955 | reverse complement strand
GCGCCGCCTACGTGCCGATCGACCTGGAATACCCGGCCGAGCGCATCACCTACATGCTCACCGACGCCCACCCCACCCTCACCCTCACCACCACCAAGGCCGCCCAAGACCTGCCTGCCAGTGGTCGCTACCTCCTCCTGGACGCCCCCGACGTTCAGGACCAGCTGGCCGCCCACACCACCCACAACCCCACCGACGAACACCGACCCACCCCCCTCCACGCCCACCACCCCGCCTACGTCATCTACACCTCCGGATCCACCGGACAACCCAAAGGCGTCGTGATGACCGTCGAAGCGGTCCTCAACGTCCTGGCCTGGCACGACTCCCACTTCCCGACCATGCCGGGTATCACCACGGCCCAGTTCCGGACGATCAGCTTTGACGTGTCGATGCAGGAGATCTTCTCCGCGTTGCTCTTCGGGAAGCGGCTGGCTGTCCCGGCCGGGGACACCCACCGCGATCCGGCACAGCTGGCACGCTGGCTCGATGCCCACCAGGTCAACGAACTCTTCGCACCCAACACCGTGATCGAAGCCGTCACCGAGACCGCACACGAACTCGGCATCGACCTCACCCACCTCACCGACATCGCCCACGCGGGTGAACCGCTCGTGCTGAGTCCGAAGATGCGAGAGTTCTACCAGCGCGAGGGTCGGCGTCTGCACAACCATTACGGGACGACGGAGACGTGTTTCTCCACCGGTTGGGACGGCAGGGGGATCGAGAACGAACTGATCCCTCCCATTGGTACTCCGGTCTGGAACACGCGGATGTACGTTCTGGATGCACGGCTGCGGCCGGTGCCGGTGGGCGTGAGTGGTGAGCTCTACATAGCCGGGCCGGTGCAAGCGCGCGGGTATCTGGGGCGTGCAGGGCTCACGGCGGAGCGCTTCGTGGCCTGCCCGTTCGGCGCTCCTGGTGAACGTATGTACCGCACCGGGGACCTGGCCCGCTGGCGTGCCGACGGCAACTTGGAGCACCTGGGACGCGCGGACCACCAAGTAAAGATCCGCGGCTTCCGCATCGAGCTCAGCGAGGTCGAAGCCGCGCTGGCCGCCCAGCCCGGAGTACGCCAGGCCGCTGTGGTGGTACGTGAGGACCGACCCGGTGACCAACGACTGGTCGGCTACACCATTCCCGCACCGGGACAGGAGCTGGAAGCCCAGGAGCTGCGTCGGGGCACGGCTCGGACTCTCCCGGACTACATGGTGCCCGCCGCGATCGTTGTCCTTGACGCGCTGCCGCTGAGCCCGAACGGCAAACTGGACCGCCGAGCCCTGCCGGCCCCGGATCTGAGCAGCACGACAGGACGCGCCCCGCGCACCCCCCGCGAAGAAACACTGTGCGCCCTGTTCGGCGAGGTGCTGGGCCTGGAGCAGGTCAGCATCGATGACAGCTTCTTCGACCTCGGCGGCCACTCCTTGCTCGCCACCCGCTTGATCAGTCGTATTCGCACCACTGAGGGCGTCGAACTGCCCATCCGTATTCTGTTCGAGGCGCCCACCGTAGCCGAATTGGCGGAACGGCTGGGCCATGACGCGGCGAAGTCGCAACGTCCGAAGCTGCGCCGGATGCCGCGCCCGTCCGACGACGCATAGTGCTCGACATTAATCTCAGAACCATTTAAAGGACGGCGATTTCCGAAGGCGCTGCTTGCGGCGCCTCGGTTCGCCCTTCAGTGAAGAAGCAACGGAGAGCCAAGGTAATGAACAGCTCACTTGATGTGGTGATCGAGGTCTACGGGAAGGTCCTGGGCACATCGGAAGTCGACGCGGAGTCTGACTTTTTCGATATCGGCGGTCACTCCCTGCTGGTCATGGAAGTCATATCCATCCTGCGTACGGAGTACGGGGTGAGCGTCCCCGCGCGCCAGTTCCTCACAGACGCGCGGGCGGAAGCTGTCGCGGCAGCGTGCGTCACCATCGAGGGTGAGTGAGGGCCTTGGTGAGTCCGACTGCCATCAGTTCGGTTCCACAGCTCGTCCTGGACCAGGCGCGGCGACAGCCGCAGGCGTTGGCCGTTGAGTTCGAGGGGGACAGCACTACCTATCGGCAGCTCGTTCTGCGGGCAGGGGGAATCGCCAAAGCTCTGAAGCGGCGCGGGGTTCGGCCCGGTGCGGTGGTCGCGGTGCAGCAGGATCGCGGGAGCAATGTGCTGGCCGCTCAGTTGGGGATCTGGATCATGGGAGGCATCTCTCTCACGCTCCCACTCGACATGCCGAACGGCCGCGTCGGGGCGATCCTCACCGACGCCGAGCCGGAAGCGCTGATCCGGGATGAGTCGGGCTCGCCGGATGCGGGTTCCCTGGACTTGCCCCATGTGATCGACGTCGCCGAGTGTGGCGAGTCCGAGCCGACTCCGCTCGATGTACGCGGCGGCAGTGCGTATCTCATATACACCTCGGGGTCGACCGGGACCCCCAAAGGGGTGCTCGTCGGGCACGACTCCTTCGTGCTGTTGGCGCAGTGGCACGCCGACACCTACGGGGTTACTCCTGCGGACAGGGCTTCTTCGGTAGCGGCCATGTCGTTCGATGCCTTCATGTGGGAGACGTGGCCATATCTCTCCCGTGGTGCGTCCGTTCATTTCGCACCTGCGGAACTGAAGTTGGCTCCCTGGGAACTCGGAGACTGGTACAAGGCACGAGCAATCGACCTGTCGTTCCTGCCCACTCCGCTTGCCGAGGCGTACCTGCGTCATGGCACCCACTTCGGGCAGCTCCGCTGCCTGCTCACCGGAGGGGACCGGCTGCGTCTGCAGGACGGACACCCCCTCCGGCGCTTCGTCAATCACTACGGCCCCACGGAGACGACCGTAGTCGCCACCAGCCACGAAGTGGCACCGAACAGTACCGGCCCCGTCCCGATCGGCCGGGCGATTGGCTCCGCTAGGACCATCGTGTTCGACGGTGAGCGGGAGACCGCGAGTGGGGCCGAGGGCGAACTTCTCGTCAGCGGAGGGTGCCTGGCCTTGGGGTACTGGAGGAACCAGAGCGCGACCGGGAGGAGCTTCGTGCGCGTCACCGGCTCTCCGGACCGGTGGTACCGCACGGGTGATCTCGTTCGCGAGAACGACAAGGGCGACCTGGAGTTCCTCGGGCGGATCGACCGACAGATCAAGATCCGCGGCGTACGGGTTGAGCTGGGGGAGATCGAGGGAGTGCTAGGCCGGCACCCCGGAGTGGACGACGTCCTGGTCGACTGGGACCAGGACGGGGCCCGGCTCACCGCCTACGTGGTCGGTGACGAGGCCAGGGCCGACGCCCGCTCGTCCTCGCTGCTCAACGAATTCGCGCGGCAGCACCTTCCCTCCGAAATGGTTCCCCAGAACTTCACCTTCCTGGACAGCCTTCCCCTGACGGCGCACGGAAAGATCGACCGTGCCGCCCTCCTGCGAACCCTCTGATCGCCGGGTCATCCCGTGCCGTGTGACGCGCGGGAATTCATCTTTCCTTCCTTCAGAAAGGCACACGCCTCATGTTCAGGTCCATGATGAAGTCGAAGATTCACCGGGCGACTGTTACGCAGGCCGATCTCCACTATGTGGGGTCGGTCACGGTCAGTGCCGACCTCATGGAGGCGGCGAATCTCCTGCCCGGCGAGAAGGTCGACATCGTCGACATCAACAATGGAGCAAGGCTGACTACGTATGTCATCGAAGGGCCCCGGGACTCGGGCGTCATAGGTATCAATGGCGCCGCGGCGCGGCTGATCAGCCCCGGGGATCTGGTCATCCTGATCGCATATGCGCTCGTGTCGGAGTCGGACGCCCGGGACTTCACACCCCGTGTGGTCTTCGTCGACGCGGACAATGCCCCCATGACCGTGGGCGCGGATCCCACCGAAGCGCCGGAAGGGTCCGGTCTGATCTCGGGAAGCCAGCTCCAGATGTCCTAGCGCTTCGTGTGCCGGACGAACCCACCGCCTGCCACGGCGCCGAGTGCGCGTCACAAGACGACGCGCCTTCTCTACTCGCGGTCGACCGGGGTCGATCACCTCATGTCAACGATCCGCGAGCGTGACGGCTTGAACGATCGCGCAGCGATCCTCTGGAGGAACCCCATGCCCCACACCGACCCCATCCCGTCGGCCACCGCCTACCCGAGCACCACCGTGCGCCCGCACCCGGTCATGCGCACGGCCACCCTCCGGCGGTACTTGATGTGCCCGCCGAGCCACTTCGACGTCACCTACTCCATCAATCCGTGGATGGAGCCGGAGAAGCCCGTCGACGCGGACAAGGCCCTCGTGCAGTGGGAGAACCTTCGCGCGCTCTATCGCGATCTGGGACATACGGTCGAGGAGATCGAGCCCATACCCGGGCTACCGGACATGGTGTTTGCCGCGAACGGCGCCACTGTGGTCGACGGTAAGGTGCTGGGAGCGCGCTTTCGGCATGTGGAGCGCACCGCCGAAGGACCCGCTTATCTGAACTGGTTCAAGGACCATGGATACGGCGACATTCACTGGCCCGAGCACATCAACGAAGGCGAGGGCGACTACCTCGTCGTCGGACGGCGGCTGCTCGCCGGAACGGGGTTTCGTACCGACGCCCGGTCCCATGCCGAGGCACAGGAGTACTTCGGCTTGCCAGTCACCGGACTTGTTCTGGTCAACCCCAAGCACTACCACTTGGACACGGCGCTGGCAGTGCTCTCGGATCACGAGATCATGTACTACCCGGCGGCCTTCTCGTCCGGAAGTCAGAAAGTGCTGAAGGAAATGTTCCCCGACGCGATCGTCGCCACGGACGAGGACGCGGCCGTGTTCGGTCTCAACGCGCTGTCAGATGGTCGACACGTTCTCCTGCCGGAGACCGCCACGCAGCTCGCGGCTGACCTCCGAAAGCGTGGATTCGAGCCCATCGGCGTCGACTTGACCGAGCTCCTCAAGGCCGGAGGCAGCGTCAAGTGCTGCACCCTTGAGCTGCGCGAAAACTGAGGTTCACGGTACTCGGATGCCGGATGACATCAGCCGGCATCCGAGTGCTCCGCCGAGGCGGACTCGGATCAAGTAGCTTGTCGCCAAGCTGATCCACTTTCGCTGTCAGGATGGCTCGGCGACCGGACGAAGGAGAGCGATCCCGTTCCGTCGCCGTCCGAAACTCATTCGCCTACGGGAGTAGGCCGAAGCGGCCCTATCGAGCCCCTTGCGAGCAGTTCCTGGACGCGGTCACCCTGGCGAGGGCAGCGCTTGGTTCTCGTGGCACCCCAGCGAACAGAACCGCACGTTTCGACAAGCCGGATGGGCCAATTCCTGGACGAGACGGTGGACATTTGTCGGAACCAAGACATGGATCAGAGCCGGCGTCTGGGGCCGGCCGCTGCACCAACTCGACCGCTTCACCATGTAGGAGACGATTCAAATTGGTCGGTACGCGTGCTCTCGTCCTTTCGCCAGCTTGGCTGGACCTGACACGCCCCGACGCCTCGCAGTACGGCCAGGCACTGCCAGGCACCAGGGCGCTGCTCCTAGTCGACGTCGCGGAGCAGGCCGTAACAGCCGCCAGGATGGCGCCGCGACTGTTGGACGCGCGGGAGCGCACCCGGGCCGCAGCGTTCCGCAACGCCGAGGACCGCGCCAGCTATTTGGTCGCGCACGTCGGGCTGCGTCTGCTGCTCGGGCACCTTACCGGCGGTGACCCGGCCCGCCTCCGCATGGGCCGGGCGGCGTGCCCCGGTTGCCGGGGACCGGACGGACGGCCGGTGCTGGTGGGGGACGACCTCTCCTTCTCCCTGTCCCACACTCGGGCGCTCGTGCTGCTGGCCGTCGCCGATGTGCCCATAGGGGTAGACGTGGAAGCGGTGCCATCTGCCTCAGTCGTCGCGGACACGGCCTCGATGTTGCCCTCCGCCGAGCAGCGGGAGTTGGCAGAACTTCCGCTGGCCGCGCGCCCGGATGCGTTTGTGCGCGCCTGGGCGCGCAGGGAGGCATGTGGCAAAGCGACGGGCACGGGTCTGGCCCACGGAGGAATGGAGCGCTTCGTGGGGACGGGCCCTTCCCCTGCCGAGGTGGGGCCGGAGCTGGAGCTGCACGATGTTGCAGCTCCTGACGGATACGCGGCTGCTGCAGCACTGACACTGGGTGAGGAGGGAAAGGCGCGGCGGGGCATCGAACCTGGCCAGTGAGCCCAGCGAGAACCCCTACCACCCGTCGTCGGCCGTGTACGCCCCGACCAGCGCAGGGGACTGTGCTGGCTTGAGGAAATTAGACCCGCAGTGAGCACGGCCCCGGGCGAGAGGTCACACTGCGGCCATGGGGCCCCTAGGGGAGTCCCTTGCCATGGCGGCTACGGCGCTCCGGTAGCGGTCGCTGACGTGAGCCGAGCGCGTCGGCCGGTGACCATGGTGCGCCACCGTTGGCGCACCGCCTGCTGCTCGCCGAGCCACCGTGCACGGGAAGGGGTGTCGAGCGCAAGGTCGGCCATAAAGTGAGCGATGTCGATGTAGTAGGCGTAGTAGCCCTCGCGGGTCAGCTCGCGGAGTCGTCTGATCCTGGAGGTGACGCCGTCCTGATCGTCGCGGATGGCGCGGTTGAAGACGCGTGCCAGTTCCAGCTTGGCCGCGCGAGCAGGCCATCGAGCCGGCGGGCGACTGGCTCGATGCCGCCACCGAATGCCGACAGCGCGGCGGCGACCCGGGTCCCGGGTTCTAAATCACACTCCCTACACCGACGCTTGGCAGCGACTGATGTCAGGGAGTGGCGCCTGGCGCCGTCGGCCTGCGTAACTGGGGGCGGTGCGTTCGTCCTCGGGCCACACGCTCTTGTGGCCTTGGGCGCAAGTGGAGGCGGGAGCGGGCTGAGGCGACAGGCAGCGTTTGTCCTCCATTCGGTTGTGCGGGGCTGCCCGGTCGATGCTCTTGGCGTCGATGGTCGTTAGTACCGGCATGAATCCAGATGCCGTCAGCGTGATCCCCGAGCAGGACACTTCAACCCATCGCCTGGAGTTGCTCACTCTTGAGGAAGCCCACGACTTGATGCGCCTGCTGCAGATGATTGCTGCGGAGGGCCCGGACGAACTGAGCGAGGAAGCACAGTGGTTCGCGCGTGAGATCGCGGAGCGCATCCCCTCGGAGAACTGAGCGTCTGTGTCTCCTTGCAGGCGGGAGCGTCGCTGCCGGGGACATCCACCAGGACTATGTCCAGGCAGGGCAGTACGGAGGGGGCCGGGGCTGTATCGCAGCGCCGTCCCCCTCACAAGTACGAGGGGCTGGTCCTCCTTTGGCGCTTCGACCACCAGCGGGATCCGCACGTCATCGACCATGCGGACGGGGGCCCGCCGTCCACGCCCGCCTTGCGGCGGGGTCATGGGGTCGAGCAGTTCCTTGGGCCGTGCGGCTCACCCGAACGTCCAGGAGCGAGAGGTCTTGGGGTGGTCGTGGATACGGAATCGGCTTGTTTGTCTCGCTATGCAGCTGACCGGAGCCCGGCCGTTGGCGATATGGACCTGCATGGATGAACCCGGCCCCCGGGAACCCCACACGCCCGGCACGGGGTCCCGACTCCAGCTGCCGTTTCACCACGAACGGACCGCCGCCCACGATCAGTGTCACGCCGCCTCGGCACCGACCGCCCTCACCTCACGAATGCGGAAGAAGCCGCGCCAGCCTGCCCAATAGGCAATGGGCCATGTGGCTGCCAAGCGAGTACAACTCCAGTCCGCTCTTTCCAGCAGGGCAAAGGTAGGGTTCGGGCCCGGCCATTGCAGATGACGGGGGCGTCAGTGGCGCTGTTTTATGAAGACTTGAGCCATGACGATCTGACCGATTGGGCCGGTGGGGAGCACGTCCACCGGGCCGACCCTGCGGTCGTCGTCGGCTGGCAGATCCCCGATGAGCACAAGAGGTTGTTGGCGGAGGTCGGAGTGCCCGAAGTCGAAAACCTGATCGACCAGGTGTGCTTTCAGCCCGATCCGCAGCGTACCCTCCTCACTCGTGAGGGCGCCCCGCACTATCGGCTGACAGAGGAAACCAGTCGCACCAGCGGGGGCGCCACTTTGACGTGGACCTTCTGCGCCGAGCCTGGCACCGGTGCGGTGTACTACGTCCTACCCGATGGCGAGGCGTGGTTCGCCAATTCCTCCGTCGCGCTGTGGCTGCAGAGCCTGCACCACTATGGCCTGAGGGTCGACACCTGCGATCTCCTCCTCAATGCGGACTTCCACGAGGAGGACGCGGTGCTCGCCGAGCTCCAAGAACTCACGGCAGAGCTCAAGGAGATCGACCCCGCCGCTTTCGAGGGCTACCGCGGCTTCATATGGGCGGAGTTCCTCGCCCGCTGGCTCTGGTAGCCCGCGCCGCGTAGCCGTGGCTCGGCGTGCACCCTGTCGTCGCCCGCGAGAACATGAAGGGATCGCGAGCCCCTGACCCTCAGCCCGTGGCGGACCTGGCTCGGAGACCGGCCAAGAGCCGGCGCGCCGCATGGACGATCGGGTGACTCCGGCCGTCGGGCAACATGGCCGATCGGTGTGAGGGCTAGGCATGGGGTCATGAGACTTGAGTCCCGCCGCAAGAAGATCGGCATCCCGCGCGCCCGCACCCTTCATGTCGTCGGCGCCGTGTGTGCCGTCGTAGCCTCAGCGGCACTGATGACAGGTTGCGGCGGGGACGGTGGCAAGACGACAGCCGCAGCGAGCAAGGAGGCGGTTCCGATCCCGCCGGCCACACCGTCGGACGGCCCCTCCGGCAGCACGCAGCTCACTGAGGACCAGACTGCCCGCAAGGAGCTGCTCGGTGTCACCAAGGTCACCTTCGACAAGGCCGCTGCCACGGCAGTGGGCGAGGTCTCGGGCAGCAAGCTCGCAGAACTCGACCTGAAGGGCCTCGACGACAACGACAACGACAACGACAAGAGCATGAGCCCCAGTCCCAGCGGGACCCCCAGCCCTAGCCCGAGCGGGAGCTCCGCCGCCCCGGAATGGGTCGCTGAGGTCGTCGAGAAAGACGGGACCACGCACACCGTCCGCATCGACGCCATCTCGGGCAAGGTGATCCAGACCGTCGCGGAGACCGACCAGGATGCCGGCGACAAGCGTGAGATGGCCGACCGGATCGCCCGTGCCACGCAGACGCCGCAGGAGGCGGCCAAGGTCGCCACGGACAAGCAGAAGGGCACGGTCACCTCCATCAACCTGGATGACAACGACAACAAGACCCTTATCTGGTCTGTCGAGGTCGTTTCCAAGGACTGGAACAAGACCGACTTCGAGATCGACGCGGTGAAGGGAACCATCACCCGCGAGGAGGTCGACCGCGACTGACGCGCTGCCGCCGGGGGAGGCAGGAGAGCCGGCCTCCCACGAGCACAACTCCGGGCCGGACCACGGAGATCGGCTGGAAGCACGCGGGACACTACGTGCCAGGACACCACTCGGCAGTGCTCTGGTGGCGAGATTGGCGAGGCTCGGCAACTGCTCTGGGGCACCGCGGCGGTGAACACGTGGGAACTCCCCTGCGGGCGTGCGTGTTGTCAGGCTCGCTGGCGCCGGCAGCGCGGCCCGAGGCCGACGGTCCCGGCCTGGGCGAAGCGGCTGGCTGTGCCGGACTCTGAGGCGCGGGTGTGCTCGGAGGTGGGGGTCGATCGGCTGATCCGCGCGGCGCGAGGTGCATCTGTGAGAGAAGACGCCGCCGTGGCGGATGCGGTGTGAGACAACAGGGCGGGCGGAGGAAATCCTTGGCGTCCACATCGAGGTTCTGGACTTCTCGCCCCAGTGGTAAGTCGCGTGCCTGTTCCTGCGTCATCTCCCGCTGATGGCTACGTCATGATGCTTCGTCACCACTGCAATCGAGGCTGAGCTCGCATGCGTAGCGGTGAAGGCCGCGTCCAGCCCCCGTGCTCCTGCGAGACAAGGGAGGCCGTACCCCGCCACCGCGTGCGGTGGCGGGGCCCAACGTGCGCACATCTCAGGGGTTGGTGACACGCCAGGTGTAGTTCGGGTTGACGACGGCGACGGTTAGGTTCGAGCAGCCGAAGATGATGCCGGGTGTGTACGTGGTGGAGTCAGAGGGGCTGAGCAGGTGCCAGACGCCGTTCTCCATCTGCTGCATGCTAGATGCGCTGAACGTGAGGCCTTGGGTGTCGGCGCAGATGTACGGCTGAGCGGTCGACGGGTCGGTGTCGGAGTACACCTCGAATGCGTCCCAGCCGTGGACGTTTGTGCCGGACGGGTTGTTCGGGTCCTGACCAGAGGAGGTGTAGTAGGAGTCCCAGGCACTGGTGGTGAAGTTGTAGAGGAGCATCTCCCAGGTGTTGGCGGTGGTGTCCGTCTGCCGGATCCACACCCGGTAGCCGCCGTTCTGCACGTAGGTCGACAGGAACGCCGAATCCATCAGCGTAAATTTGCCGACCGTCTGCCCGTTGCACCAGTCCCAGGCCCAGATCTCGGCTTTGCTGGTGAAGTAGGCGGTGGTGTTCTCGATGCAGGCGTTGCCCGCCGGATACAGCGTCGGTGCGTAGATGACGTCCGGTGAGTGCGAGGTGCGGAAGCTCGGCAGGACCGAGTGCGTGGCGTAGGCCCCCGTCGGCGCCGGTGCGCCGGACGGGGAGACCGCCCAGAATTGGTGGCGCGGGATGGCCGCGGCCGCGGTGGACTTGGCCGGCCCCTGCGCGCCCTGAAGGGCGGCGTAGTGGTTCGCACGGTGGGCCTTGGTCTGACGGGCCGACAACTGCGCTGCTGCAGAGCTGCCGGTAATGCCGGGTGCTCTATGCGTGCTGATGAGTTCGTTGGCGGGCGACGCGGCGTGGGTTGCACCGGCCGACTGGGGTGACTGGGTTGCCTGCGCCGGAACGGTGAAGAACGTGAGCGCGGCGGCAAGGAGCGTGACAGCCGATATCGACCAGGTGTGTCTATTCATGAGCCGCTTGAAGTTGCTCATAGAGCTCCCATCGAAAGGATTTCGCTTCAGATGCGCTGTTCAGGTTCCGCCGCGAGCGACAGGCGACAGGACCTGCTCGACGCCCGCGGTGAGGTGCTCAACCGCTGGACGCCCTCACGCCGCGGTCCGGCCGCCGTAGAAAGAGAGGCGGTCAGCGTGGCGTTGAGCGATAGGACGCCCACCAGGCGTGCTGCCTTGGTGAGTCGAGGGAGTGGCCATGACACCTCATTGATCCGCGCGCGGTGAATGGAGGGAGGCTTGCTTCCCGTGACCCTGCTGTCATGACACTCCGTCGAGGACTGGATGAATGATCGGCGCGCGGGAACGTCTGTCGGATGGCCTGTCTCACATCGCGCGGAGGAGCCTTGGCAGCAGCGCTTGAGTGAGCATCAACTAGGTGAGAATGACCGGTCTTGGTGGACCCCCTGTCGCTGCCGTGGGAGGGGCGTGCTGAAGGACGCGATCACACCGGCGCCGGCTGCGGACAGTCGGCGCCAGCGCACGCTCTGCTGAGGGTGGCAACATCATCGCCTCTTCGCCGTCGTGCACCAGTAGGCCAACCGGCCCGCCAGAGACCCGGCACGGCCACCTTCGCAGAATGTTCGCTTGAGCGCGGATACGTGGCCGGGCGGCTTTGCGCCATGGCTGAAACCCGCCACAGTGGGCCATTCCCTTTGTCTGGGTTCAGCGCCACCTGGCACCGAGGGGTAGTCCGAGAAATGCCATAGCGGCAAACGATTTTGAGAACGCGTCGGCCAGCGCCAGCACACTGGGGATCAGCAACGCTGCTGCTGCCCATGGTCACGGTGCCGCTGGCGGGACGCCTGAGCGACATCCGCTTGCGGCCAGGGTCTCCGCTGACTGAAGAGCTCGGCGAATGGTGCGCCGCCAGCGTGCACATGACGGACGAGCCGTGATCGTCGGTCAGGTACAGAGACCGAGCGGGCCGCCGTTCGTGCTCTACGGCTGCACGAGGCACGCCGCTGCCTCACCGAAGGCCGTAATACGTAAGACCCTTCGGGACCGAGTGATCGAGTCCGGCTGACACTCCGCCGTCGGCATGTCGGCACATAGCGGTGACGGGATGGGGCCGCCCCGCTTCATGGCAGGAGCGGGGCCGGAGTCCACATGTCAGACGCTCATTCGCCTCACCTCGCTCATCTGTGTGGGTCCCGGAGAGATCTGGGGCCCTTGCGTTCTCGCGGCGTGCGCAGCGCAGCCACCACTGCCAACCCGGTCTCGCCTCGTGGATAAGACGGTGTCCTACATGGTGAGGCTGGGTAGTGCTCCTCAATATGGTTCAGGGGACGTGGAGTTGGATTGTTCCGGATGGGCTGTGGGAGATCGCCAGGCCGTTGATTCCGGCGGATCGGGTGCGGCCTCAGGGTCGCGGAAAGCAGAACACGCCTGATGAGACGCTGTTCGCCGCGATCACCTACGTACTGGTCAGCGGTTGCGCCTGGCGGGCGTTGCCGCCCTGTTTTGGGGTGTCGAAGTCGACGGTGCACCGGCGGTTCTTGATCTGGTCGAGAGCCGGTGTGTGGGGTCGGCTGCACGAGGCGGTTGTGCACCGGTTGGACGATGCCGGCCTCGTCGACGTCTCGCGAGTCGTGCTGGACTCCGCGCACGTGCGGGCAAAAAAAGGGGGCGAACCCGCAGGTCCGAGCCCCGTGGACCGGGGCAAGCCGGGTTCCAAGATGCACGTCCTGTCGGACGCGAACGGACTGCCCCTCATCGTCGGTCTCTCCGCCGCCAACGTCCACGACAGCCTCGTGCTGAAACCCATGGTCCAGGGTCACCAAACGAGACATGACCCCGCCTTCACGCCGACAAGGCCTACGACATCCCTCACCTGCGGTGACGGCTCTGGGGCAAGCACATCGGGGTCTGCATCGCCCGCAAGGATGTCGAGTCCAGCGAACGATTAGGGCGCCGCAGGTGGGTGATCGAGCGGACGATGTCGTGGCTGACGGGCTACCGCAGACTCAGCCCTCGTTATGAGCGCCAATCTGCCCACTATCTGGCCTTTCTCGGCCTCGCCGCAGCCCTCTGCTGCTATAAACGGCTCCTGAAACTCACCATGTAGGACACCGTCTAAGGTGTCCGCGCATGCCGCGCTTGTCATGAGGACAAGGCGGCGTGCCTGGTGGGGGAGGGGCCCAGATGAGGTTCACGGCTGGAACGGCGGGGCTGGCTGCTGTTGCGCTGGCTGCATTGGCGGGGTGCGGGACGCAGAAGGCCGCAGACCCGGGGGACGCGGGAGGGCGGGCATCGGCAGAGCCCTCTCTCACTGCGTCGTCCGCGACTGCGAACGCTCGCCTGTCTTCTGCGGAACTGCAGGGGCGATGGTGGACATGGGCAGCATCGGAGCCTGAGGAGAGCAACCCTGTGGCTGACGAGGACGGAAGTGAGTGCGAGCGCAACCAGCCGCGAGACGTGTGGTTCTTGGCCGGTACCTTCGGCGGTCACGCCATGCGCGCATGCACCGTTCCCAGCGGTCGTCCGATCGCTTTCCCCGTCGTGAATTTCTTCGGAGAGGGTTCGGACTGTGCCCTCTTCATGAGCAGCGCGCAGGGGACTGTGCTCCTGGACGGCAAAGCGGTCAAGCCGGAGGCCTACCGGGACAACTCGATCACGGTGCAAAGCGCTCCAGGCAACGCAGTCACCGGAGAGGAGGGGAGCTTCACCACTGCAGGATGCGGCTTGTGGGTCCAGTTGCTCTCCCTCGAGCCTGGGGCGCACACACTGAAGATCCGAGGACAGTCAGATGACTTTTCGATCGATGTGGACTACGCGTTGACAGTCGAGGCCTCGTCGAAGTAGGCCAGTCGCACGGCGAAGGCCTCCCGGCGACACTCCTCGGAGTCTTCTGTACCTCGACGGGACCACCCCTCACGTACGCAGCCATGACAGCAAGTGCCTGGCTCCCGCGCGATACGAGTGTCCGTACTTCATCAAGGCTCGCGCAGAGCTGCGTAGTGGCACAGCAAGCGATCGAGAAAGCCGGGATCCTCTGACTTCAACCCATGATGCAAGTCAAAGCTTGGGCACTGCGCAGAAATCCCTAGGATTGACTGGGGTTTTGGGGTCCACAATGATGAGCGCGGGACCCAGGCGACAACCCGTCCGGTGCTTCACGGGTCCGGACCACAGACGAAGGCGCGGGCGGGTGCCGACCTCGTGAGCCAGAAGGACACTGCCCGTGCCTGCTTCTCCTGCCCCGGCCGATCAGGCCATTGCGTTACTGGGCAAGCTCGGTGCTGCGGACATCGCTCATCCGGGTGGCACTCTCGTCGCCCACCTCCAGCGTGTCCAGGACCAACTCACTGTATGGGGAGCCCGTCCCGCCCTCCAGGTCGCGGGTCTGTGCCACGCCTTCTACGGCACCGACGGCTTCCCCACCGCCTTGCTGTCTCTGGACCGGCGCGCCGAACTTGCAGAGGTGATCGGTACCGAGGCTGAAGCCATTGTGTATCTCTACGCATCGTGCGACCGCAGGGCCACGTATCCGACGCTGATGGATGCTACGGGGGCTTTCCGGGATCGGTTCACCGGCCTTCATCATGCTCCGGAACCGCTCCTTCGACGGGACTTCGCTGAGCTGTCCGCCGCCAACGAACTCGACCTTGCCCGGACTGACCCCGCGTTCCGCGAGAAGTGGGGGGCCGAACTCCTGTCTCTGTTTACACGATTCCAGCCCCTGCTGAGCCACCCTGCCTGGTCGGACTGCCGCACGGTGCTTGCGGCGGCAACGCAGGACTGAGCCAGCTCCTTACGTCCGTTGGGGACACCTGTCACTCGACAGGTGACCGAACTCCGTCCCACTACGCCGCGGGACGGGGTCAGTTGAGGATTTCCAGCATCCGCTTTCCCAGGACCGCGGCCGAAGCCGGGTTCTGCCCGGTGACCAGATTGCGGTCCTCGACCATGTACGGCTCCCACATCGGGCCGCGGCTGAAGTTGACCCCGACCTTCTCCTGGACGTCGGTCTCCAGCAGCCACGTCACCCTGGAGGCGAGCCCGACGCCCTCTTCTTCCTCATTGGTGAAGCAGGTGATGTTGTAGTCCTTGAACGGTGACTCGCCGTGGATCACGGTGGCCAGCAATGAGGCGGGGCCGTGGCAGACGATGAACAGCGGGTTGCCCGAGGCCAGCTGCTGCGTCAGCAGCCGTCCCATGTCGGCGTCGAACGCCAGGTCCGACATCGGGCCGTGACCGCCCGGTACGTACACCGCGTCGTAGTCCTCCAGGCGCACGTCCGACAACTGCAGTGGCCGGCGCATCGCCTCCGCGGAACGGATGATGGCCTCCAACTCAAGGGCGCTGTCGTTGCCGCCGACCATCTCGGGGCGCAGACTCATCATGTCGACGGTCGGGATGACGCCGCTCGGCGTCGCGACGATTACCTCGTGACCGGCGTCCGTGAGGATCTTGTACGGGTTCGCGAATTCCTCGGCCCAGTATCCCGTCGCGTACCTCGTGCCGTCCTTCAGCACCCAGTAGGCGGCTCCGCTGACGATGAACAGCACTTTCGCCATGGTTAAAGATCTCCTCTCGGATACACAAGAGGGTTCGGCGAGACGACCCATGAAACCTGTCCGCTCCGCCGAGTTCCACCCTTCTGGGACCCTATGCACGTCTGCCGACCGGCGCACCCGGACGTTCTCTCCGCACGGCTGCCCGCCTGGAGCGAAGCGGGGAGTGGGAAGTGCTCAACCTTCGCAGCCGAGGAGCGCAATCCGGTCACATGTCCAGGACCACGTCGGCACAGCGCGGTCTCGCAGGCGCGACAAACCCCGGTCCGGCTGAGCCAGCGAGTCGATATCCGGACGATCAACGCTGTGCGGACGGTTGTAGGGAGCTGGATCCGGATCCGGGCCGTGGTGGGGCGCACTCACCCGTTCGAATGAGTCCGGACGGAGACGGTGCGTGTCTTGCTCAGGATCCAGAAGACGGTCCCGGTCGCTGCGCCGTAAACCAGGTGGGGGCCGAGGTCGTCCGCGAGGGTCTTGCGGTCGTACTTCCAGATGGGCTCGTAGAGCCCCGCGATCGGCAAGGTGATGTAGCCACTGATCCAAACGGCCGCGCCGAACGGCACACCGTAGACCACAGAGGGCAGCTTGCGCTCCGAGCCGGCGACTACGCCGTAGAGCGCCCCGTAGGCCGCGCCGTACGACCAGTGCATGAGCGTGCTGACCGGCCAGGCCGCGGCATCCGGGAGCTCGCGCTGGGTGAAGCCCTCGATCAGGCGCTTGCCGACCTGCCCGGGATCCGGAGCCTCCTTCCAGGTGCGGACGGGAGCGAACTCCCACCGCAGGGGATTGCGCTCACCACCGGACCGGCGCTGCCGCAGGAACCGCACCGTGTCCATGCACACGGTGCCGACCAGGCCGGCGGCCAGACCCGACGCGATCGCGCTGAGCGGAGTCCACTGCTTCGGAGTGCGCATTCTGCAACGCTCCTGCTGGTCTTGGCGATACGCGGCCGTTAGGCACGACGGCCCGCGACCCGGCGACGCCGATATCTCCCCCCAGGCATGCTTACACGCACACCGTCACGGCACCATTCGGGGTGGGAAGGCCGTGGGCAGGCGGCCGCGTCGCGTCGTACCCCCGAGGATCGCCACTGACTCGTCGCTGTGCGTTTGCGTCCGACGGCGCGCGGTTCGAGTGTTGAGTCGAAAGAGCCGCACGTGGGCGCTGTTGTTGCGTGAGCGGCCCGCGGCCCTGCTCCAGCGCACGCCAGGAGACTTGATCATGGCTGCAGGTGTCCACCCCGCCCGCTCCCGTGCCGGAGGTGGTCGCGAAGCAATTGGCCTAGATCATCTCCCCGCATCCGCGTATCTACGAGATGTTTCTGAACCAGGGCCGGGCCCCTCTCAACCAACTGCAGGCCGGCCAAGGTGTGGGCCAAACCCGAGGTCGACGAAAGGTGGGTGGCTGTTCTGGGACCAGTAACCAGTGCCCCCGCGCAGCGCATCGAGCCGTACGCGGCCCCGCTGCGGGGCGAGCCTGGACCAGTTGCGTGGCCTGCCGACAGCTCGCGCGATCACCGTCGATGCCCGACCTGCTGCGCGATGAGAGAGGAGCCTGGGCCGCCAGGCTGCGCGAAGCGGGGGTGGACGACCACCGCGGTGCGGGTCCTCGGGCTGGTGCGCGACATCCTCATGCTCGACAGCCTGCGTCACACCTACGGCACCAGGGTCGACCGTCACCCGGCCATCGACGCACTCAAGACCGCGCTGGACAACTGAGAAGACGTCGTCGGCGCAGACGGCGAACTCGGCTCCATAAAGGGAGAAAACGATGGATCCCGATAGCCAGACCAGGGCCGCTGTCGAGGAACACTGGCGGGCGTCGGAACGCGGGGATACCGAAGCCGAGCACGCCATCTATGCCGAGGACGCGATCCTCGACTACCCGCAGTCAGGTGAAAGGTTCCGGGGCCGCTCGACGATCGCGGAGCAACGCGGCGGGCACCCTGCCAGTCGGCACTTCACCGTCCACCGAATCGTCGGTGGTGGGGATCTCTGGGTGAGTGAGTGCGTCATCACATACGACGGGGTGCCCAGCTACTCAGTGAGCATCATGGAATTTGCGCACGGGCAGGTGGTACACGAGACGCAGTACTTCGCCGACGCCTTCGGCGCGCCTCAATGGCGGACAGCACTCGCGGAGCCGATGCCGGGCAGGGATATTTCCAAGGCTTGATCCTGGGCCAGGTCGCAAAGCACGCGCTCGCGCGTGCCGATCTGCTCCAGGACGGGTCCAAGACGAGGAGTGCCGGTCCTGCCGCCGCGCCAGGCTCGGCTCACCCCGGCCGCCTCGGCGGCGATGAGTACCGTCTGGGTGGCGCGTACGGTCAAGCCGCTCCCAACAGGCCCGCGCCTCACGCTTCACGCCGGCCGCCGCCACGCGCGTCGGTACTCCCGTGCGAACCTCGCAGATCAGGGAGCATCCAGATAATGTGCTCAATGAGACAGGACGGGAGTTCGCCGACCAGGTTGGTGAGGTCCGCGATTCCGAGACACCGGCCTTCTCGATAACACCTCGTGATGGTTTGTCGTCAAATTTCATGCGGTGCAGCCGTGTTCGAACTGGAGCAGGACAAGGGCGGCGCGGGCGATCCGGGTGATCGCCTCGAGGCCGAGGCTGACCCGGCGCAAGGCCTTGAAGGTGACCTTGAGCAGCGCTGGCGCACTCGGCCGCGCCGCGGACGGCGACGCTGAACGTGCCCTGCTCTTCGGTGAGTTCGCCGCCCTTGGGCCTCTTGACGAGGTGGCGGAGACCGTCGGCAGCGTTCTCGTAGCCGAGGTCGGTCAGGGTGGGGATGGCCAGAGTGAGCGGCGAGCCGGTTCAGGGCGTCGACCGGGGGCCTTACCGATGATCTGGATTTCGTATGCAGGCTGGGGATAGGGCCGAGGCGACAAGTTTCGCTGATTGTCGGCAGAATTAGGGCAAAGCGCCAGCGAGTTCGAGATCGGCGGCCTGGTCATGGGGATGCGACTCAACATGGGTGATGTCTTCGACCAGGCCGATCAACTGCGCGTAATCCTTGCCTATTTGTTGTGTCTCTATGAGGTAGCCCGAGCAAGGTGACAGAGTCGGCGAGGGCAGCGTCCCTGACGGATTCGGGGACGTGGTGGGAAGTTCGGAGGCTCACAGGGTTGCCCCTGTTTCCAGTGGAGTTGGCGCTGCTTGACCACCACCGCCAACAGACGGGTCGTGCTACTGCGGCCGAGGGTGTTCCGACAGCCATGGCACAGAGGTGGGGCGTGTCTGCGTATCCCTGACGTGCGCGGGTGTAAGGGTTCGGCGAACGATCGTCCATGACGACGGGGTGACTCCGACCGATGAACGCGATGCCGACTGTTGTCTCTGCCGAGCCCGCACAACACGACAGCACACTCCCGGGCCCGCCGGTCGACCTGCGCGAGCAGTCGAGCAGGTTGGTGCGGCGCTATGGGCCGGCGGTCGGGTGCTACGCGGCACTGAAGCTGGCCGGCTTCGGGGTCTTCATGTGGCTGGTCGACTACTCCGGCTACCACCTCACGAAGGAACTGCGCCTGGGTGGCGGAGCCCACCCGTGGGACGTGCTCGCTTCCTTTGACGGCTGGTGGTACCAACAGGTCGCGGAGTTCGGGTACAACCCCCAACTGGTGCCGATCATCGGCTCCCCCTGGTACACGTATCAGCCGAACTCGGCCGCGTTCTTCCCGCTCTACCCGGGCCTGATGCGCATGGTCTCGGAGTTCACCGGTCTCGGCCTGTACGGCGCAGGGATGCTGGTATCGGTGGTTGCTTCGCTGTTCGCCGCGGCCGGTATCTTCGCCGTCGCGGAGAGGCTCGGCGGAGTCCGGGCCGGTGTGATCGCGGCGGGCCTGTGGGCGGTCGTCCCGGGATCCGGCGCGGAGTGGGCGGTCTACTCGGACTCCACCTTCACCGCGCTCGCCGCGTGGTCCTGCTACGCCGTGATGACCCGACGGTGGATCGCTGCCGGACTGCTCGCCCTGGTGGCCGGGCTCAACCGGCCGACCTCGGCGACCCTGATCGCGGCGGTGTGCCTGGCGGCGCTCGTCGCTCTTCTGCGGCGCACGGACGGAACCCGGCGTCCTCTTGCCGCGATGGCGCTGGCTCCGATCGGGCTGTTGGGGTACGTGGGCTGGGTGAGCTGGCGTATGGGCGACTGGGGCGGCTACTTCAAGCTCCAGAGAGGAGCCTGGCTGCACTTCTTCGACTGGGGCCAGCACAATGCCACCGTGATGCGAGGCATCCTGCTCGGCCGCAACGATGACTTCTTCGCCGCGCCCATCCCCGATCTGCTGGCGGCACTGATCGTCATGGCGTTGCCCATCCTGATCGTCCTGGTGGTGCGGCTGCGCCCGCCGGCCGTTCTGATGGTGCACACGCTGCTCACCGTCGCTACCGTGCTCGGCAGCCAGCAGATGTTCTGCAACGTCGCGCGCTTTCTGTTGCCCGCCTTCCCGTTGTTCATCCCGCTGGCGATTGCCCTGAGCAGGCTTCGCCGACCTGCCCTGGTGACTGTCCTCGGCACCTGCGCTCTCGCCTCCGGGTGGTTCGCCGGATTCGCGATGTTCGAACTCGGTGGTGCCCCCTAGCAACAGCCGGCCGCACGTTGAACTGCGCGTTTCGTATGGCTGGTTGTGCCCCGGCTGACGGAGTTCGCGGCGGCCTCGGAAGAGGGGTGCCGCAGCCGCGCGCGAGGCCGAGAGTGGCTGGGCCGGGTACCGGCTGGCGCCCCCGGGCCCTGCACGCGGCAACAGACTCACCATGTTCCACTCTGAGTTGGTTCGCAGCTTTCCCGACAGGCCGGAACTTGCCCCGACGAGAGCAGCATCCACCCGCTTCCGCGGCGAGTTCCCACAGGCCGCGCTGCGCATTGATCGGGGTCCTGCTGGGATCCATGCGGCGAGCAGGATGAGGAACACCGCGGCAAACCCCTTCCTCGTCGACTGGGATGCATCAGGTCCGGGCTCCCTCCGAACTCGACCTGTGCGGCGTCGTACAGCAGACTCACCCTTGCGGCCTTGATCTGATCAACAGCGCTCGGCAAAGCGCCTGATCACACCCAGTCCGCACCGCTGTCGTATCGGCTCTCAACATCCGACAGGCATTCAACTGCCCGTATCAGAGGGAACGTTAGGCCGGGTCCGGGCGGCCGGAGCCGGCTGTCGTCGGACCCCCGCTTGTGACAGGGCCGCGACAGACGCCCCGGCCGGGGCTCCATTACGCTGACGCTCGAACCGGCGCGAGCCTCGATGGAGCGCCGGGTTCCGTCCAGTGAGGACGCGTTGTGTCGTGTCCTCGTACGAGGCAGCTGCCCGCGTGGCGCAGGCACGACCAGCTAGGGGTGACAGTCGGCATGTCCCAACCGGACCATGGCCCGCGCGCGGTTCCGCACCTGGCCGGCGCCCCGGGGTGGCCGGCCGATCCGCCGCCGGTCCGCCCGCTGGGATCCGGCGATCCGGCCACCGCGGGCCCGTACCGGCTGGAGGGCCTGCTCGGTTCGGGCGGCATGGGCCGGGTCTACCTGGCGCGCACCCCGGCCGGGAGCGCGGTGGCGATCAAGGTCGTGCACCGCGAGTACGCGGCCGACGCGTCGTTCCGTAAGCGGTTCGAGCAGGAGGTGTCCGCGGCCCGGCGGGTGCAGGGCCTGTACACCGTGCCGGTCGTCGACGCGGATCTGGGCACCGACGAACCGTGGCTGGCCACGGCGTACGTCCCCGGGCCGGCCCTGCACGACGCGGTGGCCGCGCGAGGGCCGCTGGCGGCAGAGGCGGTGCTGGCGCTGACGGCGCAGGTGGCCGAGGCACTGCAGTCCATCCACGCGGCCGGGGTGATCCACCGCGATCTGAAGCCCTCCAACATCCTCCTCAGCGCCGACGGCCCCAAGGTCATCGACTTCGGGATCGCCCGGGCCACAGACGTCACTTCGGTGACGAGCACGGGCATGCTGGCCGGGACGCCCGGCTACATGGCGCCCGAGTACATCAGGGGCGAGAGCCTCACCGAGGCCGTCGACGTCTTCGCGCTCGGCGCCATCGCCGCCTACGCTGCCACCGCGCGACCCGCGTTCGGCGGCAGCGGGCACAGTGTGCTGTACCGCATCCTCGAACAGGCGCCGGATCTCGACGGCTGCCCCGAGCCCGTCCGGACCGTGGCCGCCCGCTGCCTGGCGAAGGATCCAGCGGAACGGCCGGACCTGGCCGAGATCATCCGCCTGTGCCGTACCGGCGGCCCCGACCGGCCGGACCCCGCCGTACCGCCGCAGCCGACCGTCGTCGACCCCGCACCGGACTTCCACAACGCCGCCACCGCGCCCGCGGCGCCACAGGCGCGGAACCCCGAGTCCGGGCAGGCGGGTTCGGCGCAGCCGCCGGACGCCGCCACCGGACCCGATCCGGCGCATCCCGCACCGCCCACGGACACACCGACGATGTCGGTGCCCGCGCTGGTGGGCGGCATCGGGGTGCTGGCCGTGGTCGCCGTACTGGTCGCAGTGCTGCTGCCCGGCAACTCCTCCGACCGCGACACACCCACCGAGTTGAAACCGGCCGCCACGCTCGGGGGTTACCCCAAGGGCAAGGGGCCCGAAGGCGTGGCGTTCAGCCCCGACGGCGCCACCCTCGCGACGGGTGCCGGGGACGGCACGGTGAGGTTGTGGGACGTGGCCGGACGCAAGGTGCGGGCGAGGTTCGGCCCGCGGACGACGCCCGGCAAAACCCCGGTCGCGGTGACCACGGTCGCCTTCAGTCCCGACGGCCGACTGCTCGCCGCCGGAACGGCCGGCAACGTCGTCACGCTGTGGGACGTCGCCGGGCGGCGGCAGGTCGCCTCCATCACCACGACCGACGAGGATTCGGACTCCCTCGACAGCGTGGCGTTCAGTCCCGACGGCCGACTTCTGGCCACCGCGAGCGAGGGCGGCGCGCAGCTCTGGAACGCAAAAAGCGGCTCGGATCTGGGCAAACGGGTCGCCGTTCTCGACGACGACATGTGGGCGCGGCAGGTGGCGTTCAGCCGGGACGGCAGGACGGTGGCCACCGTGGGCTACCCCCACGACCAGGGCTCCGGTTCCGAGTGGACCGTGCAGCTCTGGGACGTGGCCCGGCACAAGGCGCGCAAGGAGCTTTTCCGCGCCGAGGAAATCTACGGCGTCTCGTACAGCGCCGACGGCAAAACCATCGCCACCGCCGCCGAGAACCGGAGGGTCGAGCTGTGGAACGTGTCCGACGGCCGTGCCACGGGCAGCGTCGACGAGACGACCAGCGTGCCGGTCCAGAGCGTGGAGTACAGCCCTCGCGGCTCCACCCTCGCCGTGTTCGACGGCGATGTGGTCCGGCTCTGGGACATGGCCGAGAACAAGCTGACGTACCGGCTGGTCGGCAACCACTGGAACGTCCAGACACTGGCGTTCAGCCCCGACGGCACGAAGGTCGCCACGACAAGCTCCGACGGTGTCGTGTACCTCTGGAAGACCCCGGCGTCCTGACCGGATCCGCACCGGTCGGGCCGCATCCACGCCTCACACACCACAGAGGAGGCACTGGGCGCGGATCGCCTCGTCGGCATGCCTACCGGCGAACCGTCCATCGGCGTCCCCCGGAGCCGCCTTGGAGGCCTCACCCGCCGAGGCTTCCTCACTCGACCCGGACGAGGCCGCTACCAGAGACGTACTCAACGTCCGCTTATCGGGCTGGAATCGGGAGGGTCGATGGCCGCCACTCTCGCCTGATCAACCCGAACACCCACGAGTCGGAAACCTCGCCGTTCACGACGCAGTCTTCCCGCAGCGTCCCTTCGCGGACGAATCCGATCTTCTCCAAGACCCGGGCAGATGCCAGGTTGCGCGTATCGGTCTCCGCCTGAACTCGATTCAGGTCCAGTGTGTCGAATGCCCACTGCAGCAGGGCATGCGCGGTCTCCGTCGCGAAGCCCTGGCCCCACATCGCATCGTCGAGGACATAGCCCAACGATGCGCTGCGGTAGACCGGGTTCCATCCGGTCAGGCCGCACCAGCCGACGAAGGTCCCGTCAGAAGCGCGGTCGATGGCCACGCGCGCCCCGGTACCTTCGTCCGCCATCTTCCGGCACATCGCAATGAAGCGATCGGCGCGAACCCGTTCGCTCCATGGCGGGGAATCCCAATAGCGCATCACGTGGCTGCTGCTGTGCAGCGCGAAGAGGGCGGCCGCGTCGGCGTCGGTGAAGGGGCGCAGTCGCAAGCGGGGGGTGTGCAGTGTGGGAGTGGCCAAAGTCATGCGCACCATGGTGCGTCCTCGCGGGGCGGGCGGAACACCGAATATCCGATCCCGGTCCGGTCCTCAAGGCAGCGTCCACCGCCCCGCCGCCCATGCGGTTCTGCCCACAAGACAAGACCACGTACGAGTGATGAGGGCGTTCGAGAATTCATCGGCCCCCTCGAGCCGCAGCACGACCGGCCACCGCTCCCGAATGGAACATCTGTCCACGATCTGCCCCTGAGGCGGCCGTTACGGACCTCCATCGGCGCCGTTCTTAGAGCACCAGTGCCACCCGAGCGCCCAGATGGAGGACGCCATGAATCCCGTACTCGCCCTCGCGTATCGGCCTCTTGGATTCGAACAACGGCGGCCCGCAGAGGGCATGTTCATCCTCACTGCACGCAGAGTTGACGCCGTCACCCGCCGCGCAGCAACACTGGATACGGGGTGGGCGGTATGAGCAAGTCCACCGATGCGTCAGCTGACGGTGTCCCGGGACCGCGCACCACTCCGGAGGCAGCCCCGCAGGCGATGTCGTCTGGCGGAGCGCGGAACGGCCCGACTGCCGAGTCTTCTTCCGGATCAGAGCCGGGCCCCGCTTCGACGACTGCACCCGAGCCACAGATGCGGTATGTCGACCTGACGGGCAGTCGTGAAGCGGCCGGCCGTTCCATTCGGATGCGCGACATGGCCAAGCGCTTGCCGCAGTTGGTGCACCGCTCACTGGCTCTCGCCTGGCGCGTCGACCGGCGTGCGACCGTCGGCCTTTTGCTGTGCCAGGCAGTCGCCGGCGTCACGCAGGCTCTTGGCCTGGTCGCCATCAGCGGCACCCTGACCGCGCTACTGACCAGCGGAGACGTCTACCACCGGCTCGTTGAAGCCTGGCCATCAGTGGCCCTGCTCGCGGGAGCCTCCGGCGTACGCGCCCTCCTGGGGATCACCGTCAGCTGGCTGTCCTCGAGACTGGGCCCACTCATGTCGCGTGAGGCCGAGCAGATGCTGCTCACCGGCTGCGCCGAGGCGGAGCTGTGCGCCTACGACGAACCCGACTTCAACCGCGATCGTGAAGCCGCCGACCGCGGAGCCCAGGTCACCGGTGACCTGGTCGACGAAGGCCAGGACCTGATCGCATCGAGCGCCAGCTTCCTCGCCGGCGCGATCGTGCTGGCCGGGGTGCACTGGGTCCTGCTCCCGCTTCTGGTGGCGGCCAGTCTGCCGCAGGCCCTGGCTCAGGTCAGCGCCGCCCGGGTGCGCTATCTGGCGAATCTGCGCAGCAACGGCGACAACCGGATGCTTTCGGTCCTGCGGTGGCACATCTACACGAAGGACGCCGCGGACCAGATCCGTGCCGGCACGATGGCAGGCTTCCTGTCCGGCCGCTACCGGCAGACGGTCGCCCGGATCAACCGCGAGGACCGGGACGCAGCCGACACCGGAGCCCGCATGTCCCTGGTCGGCGCACTGTGCGGTGGTCTGGGGTCGGCGGTCGTGTGGGCCGCTGTCGTGTGGCTGCTGGCCACCAACCGCATCACCGTCGGCAATGCCGGGACGGCCGTCTTCGCCCTGCAGACGGTTGGACAGTCCGTGCGCGGCCTGGTGGCCGTCGGGGCGCGCGCCGTGCGCACGGGGCTGTACATGGACGACTGGAGCGGATTCCTGGACAAGGCCGGAGGATTCCGAATGCGCCGGGGCCGGCGCCGTCCAGCGCCGCCGAAGACGATCGAGATCAAGTCGGTCACCCACCGCTACGCGGGCAAGGACCAGGACGCGCTGTCCGACATCTCGCTCACCTTGCGCCGAGGGGAGGTCACTGCCCTGGTCGGTTTCAACGGCTCCGGTAAGTCGACGCTGTCGAAGGTCGTCAGCGGCCTGTACCTGCCCACGGCCGGACAGGTCCTGTGGGACGGCATCCCCACCGGCGATGCCGACCCCCAAGCTCTGTGGCAGCAAGTGGCCCTGGTACCGCAGGACTACGCGCACTGGCCGCTGACCGTGCGCGAGAACATCACTCTCGGACAGCCCTCCGAGCGCGGCGACGCGGCCGTGCGTGAGGCGTGCGAGGCAGCCGGGGCCGACGAAGTCATTGACAAGCTCGGCGCCGGGCTGGACACCCTCCTCGCCCGCGAGTGGCTCAACGGGGAGGAGCTGAGCGGCGGTCAGTGGCAACGCATCGCTCTGGGGAGGGCGTTCTTCCGCGAGGCAGGGCTGCTGGTCCTCGACGAGCCGACAGCGAACTTGGATCCCCGTGCCGAGTTCCGCATTTTCCAACGACTCCGGCACCTGGCTCAGGACCGGGTGGTGCTGCTGGTGACTCACCGGATCACGAACGTCGCCGTGGCCGACAGGATCGTGGTCCTCGACGAGGGAAGGATTGTGCAGGAGGGCACCTACCCACAGCTCGCCCAACAACCAGGCCTGTTCCAGCAGTTGCTGTCCTACCAGGTCACCTCGGAGCCGGAGGGACGCGGAACACACGCATGAGCCGCCCCGATGCCGCTTCAGGAGACCCTGCCGTGGCTCCATACACAGCCACATACCCCAACCGGTCCCTTCCCCGTTCCACGAACTGCCGAGGTGACGACGTGCCGCCCACCCGCTCCCACATCCGCGCGACCGTCGAGGCGTACCTGGCCCGTCATCCTCATGAGCGGGAGGCCCTGGCCGACCTGCCGGCCCTTCTCGATGGCACAGACGACCCGTGCAACCGCGCCACGTTGCCCGCCCACGTCACCTGCAGTGCGGTCGTCATCAACCGTGACCGGCACGTACTGCATATCGGCCACAAGGCATCGGGGAAGCAGCTCGCCCCTGGGGGCCACGTCGAAGATGACCGGACCCTCCTGGCGGCCGCCTTGCGGGAAGTATGCGAGGAAACTGGCATCCTCCCCAAGGACCTGTGCCTGACCCCTCAGTTCCTCGGCGACCCGATCGACATCGACGTCCACGACATCGACGCCAATCCCGCCAAGGACGAGCCAGGCCACCGGCACTTCGACTTCCGCTTCGCGTTCTACCTCACGACCGAACAGCCACCGCTGCTCGCCCTGCAGGACGAAGAGGTCTGCGGCGCCCTATGGCTGCCCTTGGCCGACGTCAGATCGCCGACACTGCGCGCCAAGCTCCTGGACGCCGAGGACGCGGGTCTGACCGGGCAGCCAGAGCCCGTCAACGCATCCGTGCTGATCCACGACGGCCACGGACGATACCTCCTGCACCTGAGGGATCAGCGCGAGGGCATCTGGGAGCCCGGAGCGTTCGCCCTCATGGGAGGCGGCCGTGAGAGGGACGACCGCGACCTCGAGACGACCTTGCTGCGGGAGCTCGCCGAGGAAGCCCCTGGCCTCGACGTCGCAGACCTGACGCCTTACACCACGGAGGAGGAGACAAGCGTCGACGGCCTCGCGCTGCCGGTCCAGGTCTACGCGGGCCGCTGGAACGGTGACCCCGACACGGTGAATCTGCAAGAAGGCGTGCTGCTGCGATGGTTCACCCCCGACATGCTGGACCGGTTGCGCCTGAGTCCGGGAACGGGCGAGCTGATCCACCGGCACGTGGCCCAGCATCCCGCCACGAGCAGCCCACCGGACTGGAGCCGTCCGCTGCGCCACGAGGCACCGGAAGGCACCGAGCTCCACGTCGTCGGTGTCCACCTCTACCTCGAGGACGAGCACGGCCGGATCCTCCTTGGGCTGCGCCACCCCGATTCGGCATACGCGGGTAACCGGTGGCACTTCCTGGCCGGTCACTGCGAGCGGGAGGCGGCGATCAGCTGTCTGGTGAGGGAAGCCAGGGAAGAGGCCGGCCTGATCATCAAGCCCCGTGATGTCGAACTTGTGCACCTGGTCCATCTCGTCGACTCACCGGGTGCACGGCCGCGGATCCAGCTCGTCTTCAAGGCACGGCACTTTGAAGGCGCCGCGGAGGTGCGCGAAGTCGACAAGTGCGTCGCCTGGCGATGGTGGTTCCCTCGGAGCCTCCCGGATCCGATCGTCCACTACACCCGCGCGGCCATCGAGGGGATCCAAGCCGGTCAGCTCTACACCGAGATGGGATGGTGAGCGAGGCGGCCAAGATCCTCGACGAGACCCCGCAGAGCGACATGCCCCGGCCGCGGCTCCGTTCCGTCAAACGTGGTGACCTGCAGAGCTGTTCGACGTGGAACCCCCACCGCTGTCCGAGGCGCGGACGAGTTGTCTGAGGCGCGCTGAACGACGCCATCGCCTGGGCGAGATCTGGGCGTACGTACTCACAAACACGAGGGAACCTTTGCCGGATCGTGCGCCTCCTGGCGGGGTGAACGCGACTTCTCGTATCTGGCGAAGGGATCCCCCTCATGACCAACAGCGAACGTCCCATGCCCTCGCTGGAAGCGGCACAGCACCGGTGGGTGATGGTCCGCGGGGCCCAGCTGCACATCGCCGAGTGCGGCAGCGGCGAGCCCGTGGTGCTGCTGCACGGTTTCCCGCAGCACTGGTACGCGTGGCGCGCGCTCGTCCCGCTGCTCGCCGACGGGCACCGGCTGATCTGCGTCGATCTGCGCGGCTTCGGCTGGTCGGAGCAGACGGAGCGCGGTTACGACACGGACGGGCTCAGTGACGACATACTCGCGCTGCTGGACGCGCTCGGCCTCGACCGGGTGACCCTGGTCGGGCACAACTGGGGTGCCGGGGTGGGCTTCCGGCTCTGCCAGCGGGCCCCGGAGCGGTTCCGTGCCTTCCTCGCGCTGAACATGGCGCACCCGTGGACGCGCCACCGCGACGTTCTGCCGAATCTGTGGCGGATGTGGTTCACCGCCTTCATCGAGTACCCGGTGCTCGGACGGCTGGTCCTGCGGCACTGGCCGTCTTTCACCCGCCATCTGCTGCGACGCGCGGTCGCCGACCCGGCGGCGTGGCGGGACGCGGACCTCGCGGAGTTCACCGAGGCGGCGCAGAGCTCGGCCCATGCCGGGCAGGCGATGTTCTGGCAGTACGTCGTGCGGGACATCCCGGCGGGCTTCCGGGGCACCCACCGCCGACGTCGACTGACCGTCCCGACGCTGGTCCTGGGCGGCGAGCACGACCCGGTGATCCCGCCTGCCCTGCTGCGCGGCGGAGTTCCCAACGCGGACGATCTGACCGTACGGGTGGTGCCGGGAGCGGGGCACCATCTGCACGAGGAGCGGCCGGAGTTGGTGGCCGAGGCCTTGCGGAAACTCATCGCCGAGGCCGGCTGAAGGGGTCACCGCAGGGCGGCGCGGCGCTCCACCTCGCGGAAGAAGGCGTGAGTGCGGCGCTTTCCGAGCAGGCGGCGGTACACGCGCTGCACGGGGCCAAGGGCGGCGGGGCGCGCCGCGCCGCACACGGCGAGCCGCGTCCCCGTGCCATCAGGCGTGGCGGCCATTCCCATCGTCACCAGCCTGGATTGCATCAGGCACCACCCAGGGCTCAGCCGTATGTCGAACGGCCCGCGCAGGCCGAGTACGTCAACGGCCTGAGCCGCTTTGCGCTCGCTGTCGCCGGGCGGAACCTTGAACTCCCGCACGAAGGAGATCAGATGGGGCAGCTCGCCCTCCAGGTCGGCGATGACAGCCCATACCTGGTCGAAGGGCAGCGCGATCCGTGCCTCGGCGTACAGGGGGGCTCGCAGTCCGGCGGCCAGTACGCGCAGCCGGGCGACCGCATCGGGTGCGTTCACCGTGTCCACGCCTTCCGGAAGGAGGAACGGGCCCTGTTAAGTCGTGATTTCACGGTGCCCTCGGGTACGCCGAGCAGTTCGGCCATCGTCCGCTCGTCCAGGCCTTCCAGCTCCCGCAGTACCAGTACGGTGCGGTGCTGGACGGGCAGTCGGGCGAGCAAGTCCCGTATTTCTGTGGTCAGTTCATCGCCGAAGCCGGGCAGTAGATCCCGCAGCCGGGCTATCTCCTCGGGGTCGGCGGGCGTCTCGCCTGCGGTGCGCCGCGCCACCCGGACAGCCTCCCGCACGGTGACCGCACGCACCCACCCGTAGAACGCCTGCGGATCCCGCAGTCCGCGTAGCCCCCGGAACACCGCGAGAAGGGACTCCTGCACGGCGTCCGCGGTGTCGGCCGGGGCGATCGGGGTGCACAGCCGGGTGACGTACGGCGTCACCAGCTTCAGCAGGTCGTCCATGGCAAGGGCGTCGCCACCCCGCGCGGCCCGTACGAGCGGCGCCGCCGCGTCCCAGGGCCGCACGTCGTCATCCATCGCCGCACACCGTATACGTAGCGCCTCGGACGAGGCTGCGGGATTGGCGCATTCCGACCTGAACCATGGCTCGCAAGGCTTCACCGCCGCGTACGGGACGTGGGGCTACGTGCTGGTCGGTGTGCTCGTACAGCATCCCGAGGCCCTGATCGGCTACCGGGAAGGGTCGAATGCCCTTGAGTCTGCCCATGTGGCCGTGCATGTCCTTCGCGACGCCTGGCCGTCGTCTTGTCGGGTGTGGGCGGGCTGTAGCCGAGAGGGGCCGATGAGATCATGGGAGCCGTAGCCAAGCTGTTCCGGTCCGGCGAGAGGGCATGCCATGGCCAGTTCCGTCGTACGGGCCGTTTGGACGTTCACACGGGACGAGGACGAGGACTGGGTCCCGTCCAGGGAGCCCGCTGCAGACGAGAACCTCCGGCGGGCCGTGGAGACCCTGCTCCTGGGGATCGCCTCGGCCCGGGCCGCGCAGACGTACCTGGCTGCTTGGTCCGCCGATTCACAGCGGTGGGAGTCCGGCTTCACTCTGGCGACCGCCTCTGCAGCGGCTGAGCGAGTGAGCCCGGGGACCGTCAGGCTCATCGACCTGTACGGGCAGTTCGAGGACTGTGACATTGCGGCCGGCGAGTTCGACGCGATGCTCCAGGACTATGCGGCGGCAGCGCGTGCCGCCGAGAGCTAGTACTCCGTGGGACTGCGCTACGGGACTGGGGATGTCAGGCCGAGCCGTGAACGGACGGCACCTTTGCGGCTGTCGGCCTGCGCCGTGCGGAACAGGCCGACGAGTCCGGTGTCCTCCCCGCGTGGCGCGTCCTGGACGTAGGTGTCCCGCCGCAGCGAGTGGTTCAGGCATGACTCGACGAATCAGACGGGGTTGTGGTCCTTGTCCTGAGTGCCAGTGATACCGCCGGCTTCCGAGGTGCTGTCAACTGCTTCGTCGACGACCCTTCCTGGGCTGCCACGAGCTCCAGACTCGAGGCTGGTGCTCGTGCTTGGGAACGTCCAGCGGGTCGGCGGGTGCCGGACGATGTGGTGCTGATCGGCTTCGAAGACCCGCCGATGGCGGAGGCGGGCCGCGCGCCGGCGCGTGTGCTGCTGGAGGGGATCTCCCCGCACATGGCGTCATGCGGTTCCGTCGAGAGAACTGGTTCAGTGGGAGTGCGTGCGAGACCGGCCTCGCACGTGGTCGGCCAGGCGTTGTCGTACCCCCGGTGTAGCGTCCGGGCCGGAGTCAGGCTCATGTTCTGCGGTTGACGGAGGCGCGCGGATGACGAGTAGGAAAGGCGAGGCCGTGGTGGCGGTGTCCCGGCGCATCAAGGCCCCGGCGGAGGACGTCTTCCGGATCCTGGCCGACCCCGGACGGCACCCGGACCTCGACGGCTCGGGGATGCTGCGCGGTGGTGCCTCCGACGCCGTGGTCTCGGGTGTCGGGGACGTCTTCATGATGCGGATGCACAACGAGCAGCACGGTGACTACGAGATGCTCAACCACGTCGTCGAGTACGAGCCGGGCTGCCGCATCGGCTGGGAGCCGAGGCCCGGTCGGGGGCACCCGGACGCCACCGCGCCTGGGGCCGCGTGGGGCCACCGATGGATCTTCGACCTGCTACCGGACGGGGCCGGGACGACAGTGGTGACCGAGATCTTCGACGGTTCGCGCATGCCGGAGGACAAACGCGCGGAAGTGGACGGAGGGCGCGCCTGGTGGCAGACGCAGATGACCAGCACCTTGGAACGCCTTGCGGAACTGTGCCGCCCGGTGAACGCCGAACTCGACGCTCTCAAGGGCGCCCTGAAGCGCCAGCGCGAGCACGTCCTTGGGATCCTCGAAGGGCTCTCGGAGGAAGCACTGCGGCGGCCGGTACTGCCCAGCGGCTGGAGCTGCCTGGCACTGCTGCGCCACCTCACCCTGGATGTCGAACGCTTCTGGTTCCCCGGGGTGATCGCGGGCGCGCCGGATGTGGCCGGACAGCTCAAGGCGGGCGCGGAGGCCCACTGGTATGTGCCCGAGGGGATGAGCGCCGAGGAGGTCTTTGCCGACTACCGGGCGGCCATCGCGCGCGCGGACGCCGTGCTCGCTGATGCCGCGCCCGAACAGGAGCCCGCAGCGTGGCCCGTGGAGATCTGGCCGACCTGGCAGCTGCCTGACGTGCGGCACATTCTGATCCACGTGCTCACCGAAGTCGCCTGCCACAGCGGTCACTTGGATGCAGCGCGCGAGCTCATCGACGGCACCACCTGGCTCGGTGGCAACCCGTACGCCGGCTGATTCTGTGACCGGATGAGGTCCGCTGGGTTCTTCAGGCGGCGGTGGAGATGGGTGTCCGCCCCAACGAGTGCCTTTTCTCGATGCGGATGCGGATGCGGATGCGGATGCGGATGCGGGGTGCAGGGTGCGCGCATGCCCTTCGAGTGGGCCCCGGGACCAGGACGAGGTCCAGGGACCAGCTTGAGTCACTCCCGTGCCTGGCGGGCTGGGACGCGCGGGGGTGTCGGGGCGCGCTCGGCGGGCGCGCAACAAGCGGCCGCGGCCAGGCCAGGGAGATCCGCGTGGGCGCGTGCCGTGGACGTGGTCCAGTTACCAGGCAGGCGCCGCCCGCCCGAGAGTGACAGCGGCCGGAGTGACGTTTTCTCGACCTGCTGCGCTGGGACAGTTGGTCATCCCTGCGAGGGATGTGGCGTACGTGACTTCTTTTCTGCGGCCTGTCGGGCCTTTCTTTGGGGTGGAAATTCGTGAGTCCTCGCGTGTCTCATGCGTACAGATCATTGAGCCTGAAGCGAAGGGCGTGGCTGACCCTCGGCGCCGTGGTCCTGGGCGGCGGGGGCGTGGCGGCCTATGCCGTCGCCAGCCCCTCCGACGGCACGGCTCCTGCGGGCCGGGACAAGCGGCCGGTCAAGGTCTACGACCTCGCGCTGCCGGGCGCGGCGGCCGACCGGCGGGAACTGCCGCGCAAGGACGCCAAGCAGTTCTCGATGGTCGGCGTCTCCTGGTCGGGCGCCGCCAAGCGGCTCCACGGGACGGCGCAGGTACGCACCCGCAGCCTGACCACGGGCGAGTGGAGCACCTGGCGGGATCTGGAGCTGAACGTCGATCCATTGGAGCGCCCTGAGCCGGGCGTGCGCGGCGCCTCCGAGCCGTTGTGGGTCGGCCCCTCCGACGGAGTTCAGGTGCAGGTCGTCCGCAAGAGTGGCACGACCACCGCTCTGCCCAAGGGACTTGAGGTCAATCTGGTCGACCCCGGCGTGGTGACCGACGCCGAGGCCCGCCGGCCCGAGACCGTGGCCGAGCCGGCCGCGTTCGTCGCGGAGAGCAGCCCCGCCGCCTCCACGAGCGCGCCCGCGGACACCCCCGCGCCGAGCGACCCCGCCGACGCCACCCCAACGGACCCGGCCACGGCCACCCCCTCGGGGTCCGCATCGGCCTCGGCGAGCGCATCCCCCGCCACGCCCACCGCGCCACCGTCCACGGCACCGAAACCGCCCGTCACCTCGCGCGCCGGTTGGGGCGCCGACGAGTCGATCAGCCCGGACGCACCGGAGTACAACGCGGACGTGAAGGCCGTGTTCGTGCACCACACCGACGGGGCCAACGACTACTCCTGCGCAGACTCGGCCTCGATCGTGCGCGGCATCTACGCCTACCACGTACAGGTCAACGGCTGGAAGGACATCGGCTACAACTTCTTGGTCGACAAGTGCGGCACCGTCTTCGAGGGCCGCAAGGGCGGCACCGACCTGCCGGTGCTCGGCGCCCACACCTACGGCTGGAACCGCGAGTCCGCCGGCATCGCGGTGCTCGGTGAGTACACCTCCACCAGCGCTTCGAACGCCGCGCTGGCCTCCATCGCCCGCGTCGCCGCCTGGAAACTCGGCCAGTACGGCGCCGACCCGGCCGGCACCGTGAAGCTGACCGCCGGCGCGACCCAGACCAACTACTTCGGCACCAGCTTCACCGCCGGCAACACGTACACCTTCCAGCGGATCTCCGCCCACCGCGACGGCTACAACACCCAGTGCCCGGGCGGCACCCTCTACGGCCAGCTGGCGACCATCCGCACCTGGGCGGCCGGACCGGTGCAGGGCCTGAAGACCACCACGGTCGACGGCGCGGGCCTGTCGGGTACGACGTACTACACCAAGGGCGCCCTCACCGTGCACTGGCAGGCCACCACTCCGGCCTCGCTCATCTCCAAGTTCGAGCTGCTCGTCGACGGCAAGTCCGTCACCACCACGTCCGGCAGCGCCACCTCTGCCGCCGCCACCCTGGCACCGGGCAGCCACACCGTCGCCGTACGCGCCACACACCAGTCCGGCAAGGCGACGACCACCACCGCGCTGAACGTCGTCGCCGAGACGACCGCACCGACCTTCACCACCACCCCGAAGATCTCCCTGCGCACCGGCACCGTCAACACCAGCGCCGTCCCCGTCACGCTCGGCTGGAAGGCCACCGACGACAAGGCGCTGCGCTCCGTGAACCTGCTCTCGCCGACCGCCGTCACCTTCGGCCCGACCACCACCAGCTCCAGCCGCACCGCCGCGTCCGGAACCGCCACCACCTGGTCGATGCGGGCCTACGACTGGGCGGGCAACTACCGCACCTCGTCCCCGTCGTACACGCCGGTGATCCAGCAGGAGACCTCGGCCGTCAAGTCCGGGACCTGGACCAGCCGGAGCAGCACCAGCTACCTCGGCGGCAAGTCCTACTCCAGCAGTTCCAAGGGGGCCGCCCTCACCTGGACGTTCACCGGACGCTCCGCCTCCTGGGTGGTCTCCCGCGCCACCAGTTCCGGCCAGGCGTACGTCTACGTGGACGGGGTGAAGGTCAGCACCGTCGACCTCAAGTCCTCGACCACCCAGTACCGGCAGGCGATCTGGACCAAGACCTGGTCGAGCAGTGCCACGCACAAGGTGAAGATCGTCGTGGTCGGCACCAGCGGTCGCCCGACCATCACCACGGACGGCCTCGTCTACATCAAGTAGGCGCCGAGACCCTGTCCGGGCAGGCCGGGCAGTCTCATGCGGCGAAGGCCGGTCAGGCGTGGTGCGGGCTGCTGCCGCGCCTGCCCGTCGCCACCGACGTCGCCCGTGCCCCGTCCCCGAACACGACTGCCGGACCGGTGAGGTTCTTGCTGTCGCGGACGGGGACGGGGACGGGGGCGGGGCAGGGACCGGGCGGTCACCACCACGCTCCCGCATGGTCGGAGTGCTCGGCGATTCAGTACCAGAATGCCTTGACTACCGCAGTGCCCGCTGAGGCAGAGCGGGAGTAGAAGGCACGCAGGTCCGTGTGGTGTCTGAGGAACCAGCCCTTGACCTCGGCTTCGGCGAAGGCCGAGAAGGGGGGAAGGACCTTCGGACCGGCAGCTTCCCAGAGGTCGTCGAAGGAGACCGCAGCCAGGAAGTTCGCTGCCTCGCGGACCTCGGTGGGGCGGGCAATCACGAACGGCGGCCGGCTGTTGGCGGCGTGATGGACAGGGGTGCCGCCGAAGATGGGCAGCTCCCAGTCGTGGGCGCCTCGTGGCGAACGGGCTGCCGCGTAGACCTCATTGAGCGCGTGGAAGTGATAAGGCACAGCTTCGGCGATGCCGGCCCGGCGTTCGGCTCGGAAACGGTCGAGGGCGTCCCCCAAGACCTCCTCCAGCCAAGTCCACTCCTCCCGTATCTCTGACTCAGACATGGCACGCAGCTGCATCTTGATGCTCATGCCGCGCATTCTGGCGGAGGCCACCGACAACACCTCCCGGCATGGGGCTGGACCGTCCGCGCCCGTCTCGGTTTCCGTCCTATTCAGCTCCGGTCACGGTCGTTCAGGCGAGGGTCCGGACGTCAGCCCTGTCGCACGGGCCAGCCGCCCAAGAACACAGATGAACGCCCCTGCACACAGCCGACGCTCCACCAACACAGTCGGAAAGCGTGTTGGGCTCTCAAACGGTGCCGGCCGCTTGCCTCACGGAGGATGAGAGGGTGGGTATCCACGGCCTGCAACGTAGTCCCGAGCCGGCTCCCGGGGACCTTTATGCCCACCCCCTTGACCGCGGACCTCGAAGGTTCTCTGTCCGGTCTCACTCCACCAGGCAAACTAGTGCCGCATCAGGCGACGTTCGCCCTGCCGATGGCTACTCTGGCGACGTGGCCGATGAAAAGGAAAGTGAGAGCGGCTCGATCCGAGGCCCCTCGTGGGACCACCCGGTAGTGGCCACCGTCGCGGCGGAACTGGGCGGCCTTGCTGTCTCCGGGTTGGTCGCTCTGGTGGGGTGGCCGTTCGGGTGGCTGCCCGACACTGGTTTCGTCCTCATCGTGACGGGCTTTATCGCGTTCGAGCCTGCGGCTGAGTTGTACCGCGGGGCGGGCCCGCCGCGTCGGCTTGCTGTTGTCGCCGCTCTCCTTGCGCTGGCAACGGTGAGCCTGCTCGTGGCTGCAGCAGTGAACTGGGCCTTTCCTGCGCTGGCTGATCCGGGCGTCGGTATCCTCGTCGGCTACCTTGTTGCGTTGCCCATCGCCGTGGCTGTGTTGGCTTGGTTCCTCACCAGGGCGAACGATGCCTGATGCGGCACTGGCAAGCGGCACTGACAACGGCCTGGCACCAGAGGCGCGACGGAGACCCCGCCGTTCAGGAGGGGTGGAGCGCTGGCCCAGGGGCCTAGTCAGCGGCTACGACAGCCTGGATCAGACCCGGGAACCTGGCGTCCAAGTCCTCCTTGCGGAGGCGCATGTACAACCCGTTTCCGGCGCTGCGCTGATAGACCAAGCCTGCCTCACGCAGCACTCGCCAATGCCGTGTGCGACTGGATTTGCTCAGCGGCAGGTCGAAAGAGGCGCACAGCCGCTCATCGTCGGGTCGCGCAGCCAGTTCAGCCACCACCCGACGGCGGTTCTCGTCCGCAAGCGCCAGAAGGATGGGGCCCACCTCCAGCTCCTCGACGCCAGGATGCACCAACTGGCCAGCGTCCATCACTCCACCTCTCGACAAGGTACGCACCCACGCGTACCTTACTCCTGGGGGAGTCATGCCCGCATCCGCATCGCCACGTCGCCGCGTCCTCTCACGCATTCGCTCGACGCTACGTAAATTCCTGCTCGTCGAGCACTCACCGTTCATGACTCTCTGACTCCGGCCAGCCCGCGAGGCCCCGAAGCGACCGCGCCCCATCCGTGCTCGATGGACCGGGGGCTCACGGGGAACCGCGGTCACCCATGGGCAGCATGCATGACGATGGCCCCCGACCGATGTTCCGCGTCAGGGACCTTCAACTTGCCCGTTGGGTATGGGATGTGAACCCATGGCGGCTCGCGCCATGACGGTTTTCAAGATCGTGGACTAGAGCTGAGGCAGAGCCGCACGCTCGCATCCAAGGTTGTTGTGAAGCCAATGGTCGAAGTGCTGGCCCTCGGCCTCTCGGTCACCCTCAACGGTTCGACGCAGCGTGGCCGGACCGAACCCGCCCCCGGTCCTCCTCGGCCTGGCGTGATCAAAAATGCGAGGCCGAACCGTGTCGAAGCCCTGGGGGCCCACCCGACACAACAGCCGGATCACTCACCTGCCTGCCTGCCTGCCTGCCTGCCCACGCCCCGACAAGCCAAGCGGTCCGACGGGCGAACCGCCGGACCGCCAAGGAAGATCAAGACGCGAACGTGATGACGTAGACGGGGCTGTGGGAGCTGCCCTCGTTGTGCACCACCGGGCAGGACGTCTTCTGCTCGCTGTCCTTGGTCTTGACCTGAATTCCGCAGAAGGGCGAATCGTCCCAGTCGAGCTGGTTGAAGTTGCTGAGCACGGGGATGTCGTCCCCTCCGTTACGGGTGTCAGCGCTGGCCCCGCCGATGCCTGCGAAGAGGATTCCGCAGGTGGCTACGGCTACCGCGGTAATCTTCCGGACGTTCCTCATGTGTTCTCCTCCGCTGCTCTGCCCCAGATCGGGCAGACACCTGAGGAACGATGCGCAAAAGGGATCAGAGCGTAACGTCGTTCACGCTTTGATCACTCCTACAGCCGTACAAATCACTGAGCTGCTGGGCGAACCGAGCGGGCTGAAGGCGTCGTGCTTGGCATGACGCCAGTCAAGTCGTTGAGGCGTGCGCCTGTCTGCTCGCGATCGATTCCCCGGGCTGCACGTGGATGCCTGCAAGTTGACGACCAATCAGGGCGAGTGCGCGGATACCTCACGATCCACTCACGCGGTTGTGGCCGGTCCCGGCAACCGGCCGCGGTCGAGTGCAGAACTCCGTGAACGACGCCGGGCGGCGAAACGGCTCGGGCTGCCGGAACAGACGACACTCAAGAGCTACGGCCCCTGGTTGGGCCTAGGGTCTCTCGTCCGGATCACGCGAGAAGGGTGAATCACTAGTCACTCAAAGCGGAACGAACCAGTTCGCCTCGAGCTCCGTCATGGTCATGAATGGCTCGGGAGCCGCGCCCGGGGTCCGAACTCCCCATGCGTCATGCGGTACCCGGTGAGACGGAGCGCGCACGCTCCAGAAGGAGCCCACTGATGCGAATCAGCAGCTCAAGCCGACGCAAGGCCGCCAGGTCGACGCGGTTGCGGCGGCTGCCGTGGTACTCGGGCATGGTCGTGGCCGCGCTGACGACCGCCTGCACGGCGCAGGGCGGTGGTGGAGAAGCCGAAGGGTCATGCGCGATCGCGGCTCTGTACAGGGGCCGCACCTACACACAGGTCGCCAACGTCGACTTCACCGTTGGCGAAGCACTCGGCCCCGCCGAGTTCCCGCCCTGCGATGACACGCCGGGCCACGACGATGATGCCGCAGGGCCCGAACCGACCACGGCCTATGCCGTCGACGGCTTGAATCCACGTGTCGCCATTGCGGTGCGGTACACCTCGGACGAGGTCATGCTCCTTGCCGTCCAACCTGGTGGCAGCCTGCCTCCCGAGGTCAAGACCCTGACACGAGGCTAGGGTTGGATCAGCGTGTGGACCTGAGGCAGATGCATGCCTGCGATGTGGAGTCCCGGCCAGGTAGAAGGCTCGCGGTCTTCTCGTAGTGGGTGGCGATGCCTCGCCACTGCTTCAGTTGGGTGATGTACCGCTCGACAGTGTTGCGCTGCTCGCACCCCTCCCGGTCGAAGGCAGGCGTTCTGTCACCGGCCCGCCCGCGCCGCATCCAATTGGTCCGCTGGTCGGCCCGTTCCGGGATCACTGCGCGGATACCGCGTCTGCGCAGTCGGTCCCGGATCTCGCGGGAGGAGTACGTCTTGTCGGCCAGGACCATGTCCGGCCTGGGGCGGGGCCTGTCCAGAGTGGCGGGGAACGCGCAGGCGGGCCATGGCGTCAGTGGATGCGGGTGCGTTCCCGGCTTGTTCGGGGGTGAGGACGAACGCGAGTGGCCGGCAACGGCCGGCCGTCGGCCGCGAGGTGGATCTTCGTGGTCAGACGGCGCGGGAGCGGCCGATGGCGGGAGTGATCACGTCGAGAAGTCGTCAAGGTGCGCCGTTCTCGTGAATCCCAAGCCCTACCCGAGTCCTGAGCATGGCTCCCGCTCGGGAAACTGTTGAATCGTCAGCATGACCAAGAGAGACGCCGCGGACCTGTTCGGAAACCGCTTCCTGACCGAGCCGGCTCCCTCGAAGACCTTCCCCGAGGAGGGCATGACCGCGACGGACACCATGAGGCTTCTGGACGAGGACCTCGTCATGGAGGGCGACCCGCAGCGCAATCTCGCCACGTTCGTCACCACCTGGATGGAGCCGGAGGCGCAACGGGTCATCGCCGAGAACCTCCACCGCAACTTCATCGACCACGCGGAGTACCCCATCTCCGCCGAGATCGAGCAGCGCTGCGTGCGCATGCTCGCCGATCTCTTCAACGCACCGGGCAAGACCATCGGATGCCGGACCCAGGGCTCGTCCGAGGCGATCATGCTCGGCGCGCTGTCGCTGAAGTGGAAGTGGCGGCAGCGCCGCCAGGCGGCCAACCTGTCGGTCGACCGCCCCAACCTGGTCTTCGGCGGCGATGTCCACGTCGTGTGGGAGAAGTTCTGCCGCTACTTCGACGTCGAGCCGCGGATCGTGCCGCTTGCCGAGAACAAGTACACGATCGGCCCGGAGGACGTGGAGCCGCACATCGACGAGAACACGATCGGTGTCGTCGCCGTCGTCGGCACCACGTTCACCGGCCACAAGGACGACGTGGTCGGGATCGACAAGCTCTTGCGGGACATCCGCAAGGAGCGGGACCTCGACATCCCCATCCACGTCGACGGCGCCAGCGGCGGCTTCGTGTGGCCCTTCCTCTATCCGGATTCGAAATGGGACTTCCGGCTCGAGCAGGTCCGCTCGATCAACGTATCGGGACACAAGTACGGTCTGGTCTACCCCGGCATCGGCTGGCTGGTTTTCCGTGAGGAGTCCGACCTGGCCGAGGACCTCGTGTTCTACGAGAACTACCTGGGCAAGACCGACGCGACGTTCACGCTGAATTTCTCGACCGGCGCGTCGATGGTCCTGGCCCAGTACTACAACTTCGTGCGGCTGGGGCGTCAGGGCTACACCTACGTCATGGAGACGATGCAGAAGAACGCCCACGCGTTGGCGGACAACCTGCGTAGCAGCGGCCGCTTCGAAGTGATCGGCAGCGATCTCGAGCAGCTGCCGCTGGTCGCTTTCCGCCTCGCCGGCGAGCACGCCTACGACGAGTCCGACATCGCCTGGCAGCTCTCGGCCGAGCGCGGCTGGATGGTGCCGGCTTACACGCTCCCGCCCAACGCGGAGCGGGTGAAGATCCTGCGTGCCCTGGTCAAGGAGACCCTGAGCCGTGAGCAGATCGAGCGTCTGACGCGCGACATCGCCGACGCGTGCGACACCTTGGACCACAAGGGCGGGACCGCCGAGGCCGAGCGGGCCCAGATCAAGCGCGGCACCGGTTACTGACGCCGCGACCGGGGCCCTCCAGGGGGGCGACGAAGTCGCTCCCGAGCGCGCTTTCGCTGCGGCACACGTGTGCATGGGGATCGTTCGGTACGAGCGTTACGTGGCCCGGGGTCCCGGCCCGGTGACCGAGGACTCATGACCCGCTAGTTTCCTACCGCTTTTCACCGTCCGAATGGCCGACCACATCGTCGCAGGCGTGGACGACCGCGTGATCGAACAGGGCATGCGCGAACAGCGTCTGGTCGCTGCGAAGGGCTACACGGGGCCTCTTCCGCGCGCAAGCCGCTCCCGCCTTCCTCATTCGCGGGCCAGCATGGCTTCGGCTTCGCGTGCGAGGTCGACGTAGGGGTCGCCGCTGACGTCCACGGCCACGCGGCGCAGGTTGCCGCCGGTGAATGCGTAGGGGGCGGTGCCTGGGTAGTCGCGGGTGACGGCGTCGCCGCTGTCACGGCCGACGTTGAGGCCCTCGCCGGCGAGGGTGAACTTGCCGGGCTGGGTCTTGATACGGCCTTCGCCGACCTTGCGGTCACCGTAGTAGAGGCTGAGGATGCCGGTGGCGAAGCCGGGCGTCTCCTCGCCGTCCTTCTCGAAGGCCGCGGCCAGGATGAGATTCTCGCCGGTCGGAAGATCCTCGTCGGCGCTGATGCGCTGTTCCTGGCTGCCGAGGAAGTTGTACACGTAGTGCAGCCGGCCGTCCTTGACGTACAGGGCGTGCCCGCCGAACCGTCCGCCGTGGGCGAAGAGCACGCCGGATGCGCCCGGGCCGGGCAGATCCACCATCGCTCCGATCGCATAGGAGCGGTTGCGGATGTTGACCGCCACTGACTCGGGCACCTCGGAGCCGCCGGGCCGGTAGACGTATCGGTTGCGGGGCGGGGTGAGTTGCGGGCGTTGGGTGGTGAGGATCTCCATCGCGGAGCGGTCGTCCAGCGGGAAGGCCTGGTTGACGCCGGCCTCGTAGAACCACAGGCCGATCAGCTCGGTGAGCTTCTCCGGCTCGGCCTCGGCGAGGTCGTTCAGCTCCGCCCGGTCCACCTCGGTGTGGTACAGCTCCCAGGTGTCCTGCTGGAACTTGCTCCAGCCGCTGATCGCCGGGTGCGTGGTGACGGCCTTCCAGCCGTCGTGCCAGATACCGCGGGTGCCGAGCATGGAGTAGAACTGCGTGCTCTTGGCGGACGGGATGGTGGCCGCGTCGAAGCTGTAGCGCATGCTCACGCCCTGCAGCGGGACCTGTGTGTGGCCCTTGACCGTTTTGGGCAGCTCCAGGCCGAGGCAGTCGAGCACGGTGGGGACGATGTCGACCGCGTGGTGGTATTGATCACGAACCTCACCGTGCGCCTTGATCCCGGCGGGCCAGGAGATGATGCACGGGTCGCAGGTGCCGCCGTTGAAGGAGTAGCGCTTCCACATCTTGAACGGCGTGTTGAAGGCCATCGCCCAGCCGTTCGGGTAGTGGCCGTATGTCTCGACCCCGCCCAGTTTGTCGAGCATGGCGAGGTTCTCCGCCAGGTCGTCGGCGACGTTGTTGAAGAACTTGTTCTCGTTGACCGAGCCGTTTGGCCCTCCCTCGCCGCTGGCCCCGTTGTCCGAGACCACCACGAAGACGGTGTTGTCCAGCTGTTCGATGTCTTCCAGGTAGTCGAGCAGCCGGCCGATCTGGTCGTCGCAGTGCGAGAGAAAGCCCGCGTAGACCTCCGCCATCCGGGCGAACAGCCGCCGTTCCTCTTCGTTCAGCTCACTCCACGGCCGCGTGAAGTCCAGCGGTGGGAACGGCTCGCCGTCCGGGCCGCTGCGGGTCTGCGGTGTGCCGATCGGGTTCACCGGCGGCAGCTCCGTGTTGGCCGGGACCAGACCCAGCTCCTTCTGTCGGGTCAGGGTCTGGGTACGCATGGCTTCGTAGCCCATGTCGAACTTGCCGCGGTAGCGCTCGATCCACTCGGGCGGCGCCTGGTGAGGGGCGTGCGCACAGCCTGGTGCGTAGTACAGGAAGACCGGCCGCTCGGGTGCGATGGCCTTGACGTCGTCGATGTACCGGATGGCCTTGTCGGTGATGTCGACGCCGAAGTGGTAGCCCTCCTCCGGGCTCGCAGGCTGCTCGACCGGGTGCTGGTCGTGCACCAGGTCCGGGTACCACTGGCTGGTCTCGGCGCCGAGGAAGCCGTAGAAGCGCTCGAACCCTCGCCCGGTGGGCCAGTTGCGCTTCGTGGAGGCGAGGTTCATCTCGTCCTCGGGACACAGGTGCCACTTGCCGACCAGGGCCGTGCTGTAGCCCTGGTCGACCAGGATCTCCGCGAGGGTGGCGCACTCCGCGGGGATGTGCCCGTTGGCGTTGGGGAAGCCGACAGCGGCCTCGCTGATGCAGGCCATGCCGTTGGAGGTGTGGTTGCGCCCGGTGAGCAGCGCGGAGCGGGTCGGCGAGCACAGCGCCGTGGTGTGCCACTGGGAGTAGCGCACGCCGGCGGCGGCGATCCGGTCGATGTTCGGCGTCTCGATCGGGCCGCCGTAGCAGCTCATCGCCCCGAACCCGACATCGTCCAGCACGATGTACACGACGTTGGGTGAACCCTCCCGGGCCTTCGGCTGCTCGTACGGAGCCCAGTCCGGCACCGAGTCCCGGATGTCGAGGTTGATCACACCGCGGAATGTGTCGGCCATGGCCCATCCCTTTCGCGCAAGGTTCATGCCCGTACCTCATCGGGGCGCACAGGCGGCTGCTTGCAGTCTGGTCGGGATGGAGGAACCGCGCCTGTCCAGGCGAGCGCCTGAGGGAAGGGGGACTGCTGCGTCCACGACACGCAAGCTGGACGCGGTTGCCGGTGGATCAGGGGACATCGGGGTAGAGGCGGGTCCAGTCGTACTTGACGCTGACGGTGAGCCACGCCCGCCGCGTGGCCTCGGCGAGCGCGCGCTGTGCCCCGGCGTCGTACGGAGGGTCGTCCCGTGTGTCGTCGTCGTGGTGGATCAGGACGGCCAGTCCGTGCGGAGCGTCCGCGGTGTAGGCGAGCATCTCGATGTCCCCGTTGGAGTTGCCGCAGGCCAGTACCGGTCGACGGCCCAGACGGCTCCAGATGCGCACCGGTTTCTCCGGGCCGTCGTCGAGCACGCGGATACGGTCTCCGTAGACGACGGCCCGCCGGGAGGCCGACCAGTGCGCATCGGCGGTAGAGCCGATGACCTGTTCCGGGGGCACGCCGAACAGTTCGGTGGAGATCACCCGCATGAAGTCCCGCCCGCCGCCGGAGACGAGCACGGTGGTGAATCCGTGTTCTCGCAGGAAGGACAGAAGTTCCAGCATGGGCTGGTAGGCACAGGCCGGATACGGACGCCTCAGCACGGGGTGACGCGCGGTACGGAAGAACTCCCCTACCGCCACGGCCAGCTCGTCGGTGTCCATGCCCCGCTGTGTGGCGATCACCGCCTCGGCCAGGGCGGGCAGCCTGGTGTCGTCCCCGGCGTAGTGGTCCTCGAGCACGGAGGCGAGCCATGCCGGATCACCGGAGAGAGCGGATGTGTACGGTTCGCGGTCAGCCAGAGCCGGATCGGCCTTCGCCATCTGCCGCCACCGCTCGGTGAGGTAGTGCAGCTGCACGGGAATCGGTTGCTCCGGCCACAGGGTGCCGTCGTTGTCGAAGACGGCGACCCGGTCGGACGGTACGAGGAAGTGGTCGCCCGGGGTCGTCACCTCCTCGACGAAGCGCAGCAGGGCCGCACGGGCATGTCCGTCGCGCCAGGAAGGAAGCACCGGATGGTTCATCGGCTGGTCCTCGGTAAGTCGATCGGGGCGGTCTCGCCGCTCGCGGGCTGACGAAGCGGTCAGCGAAGGACGCAGCGGAAGCCCAAGTGGCAGGTCGCGGTGTCCTCGGACTGGCCCTGGCGGGCGGCGGGGCGGTAGCGCAGGCAGTAGTTGGGGGCGCACAGATGGGAGCCGCCCTTGATGACGCGGCGGACGAATCGTTCGGCGCCGGCCTCGACCGGTCCGTCCGCTCCGGGGTTGCGCGGGGTGCAGCAGGCCGGGCGGGCGGGATCCGGGTGGCGTGTGGTGAAGTGGTCACAGGTCCACTCCCACACATTGCCGGCCATGTCGAACAGGCCGTATCCGTTGGGCGGATAGGCGCGCGCCGGGGTGGTGCCCGGCGTCGGCCGGGTCTTGCTCTTGCCTGCCGGCAGATACTGCCAAGGGAAGGTGCCGTGCCAGGTGTTGGCCATGCGCCGGCCCTTGGGTGTGAACTCATCGCCCCAGGGGAAGACCGCCGAGTCCAGACCGCCGCGGGCCGCGTACTCCCACTCCGCCTCCGTGGGCAGCTTCTTGCCCGCCCAGGCGGCGAAGGCGGCGGCGTCCTCGTAGGCCACCTGAGTGACCGGGTGCAGCTCCCGGCCGTTGAGGCTGCTGTCGGCCCCCAGCGGGTGGCGCCAGCTGGCGCCCGGGGCGTAGACCCACCACTGCCGCCAGTCGTCCAGATCCACCGGCCCGGCCGTCATCCGGAACACCAGCGCGCCAGGGACGAGCGCGGCGGGGTCGGCATCCGGATAGTCCGCCGCGTCCAGTTCCCGCTCCGCCACGGTGACGTAGCCGGTGGCCTTCACGAACCGCCGGAACGCGGCGACGGTCACCGGGTGTTCGTCCATCCAGAACCCGTCCACCGTGACCGGGTGAACCGGCCGCTCCTCGGGATAGAAGTCGGCCGATCCCATCAGGAACGCACCGCCTGGGATCCGAACCATGCCACGGGTCGAAGACGGCATACGCTGCTGCGCCGTGATGTTCATAGCCCTCACCGTGCCTCAGCCCCACGCCGCCTGAAGGCAACGACGCGCGCGGCCGGGCAATCGCAGTGCACACCTCGGCGCCCCCGCAGGTCTCGGGGGCGTCAACTGCCGATCGCCGCGCAGGGGTGGCCTTCTTCCTCTCCCTCTCCGTCGGCAGGGCGGCGGTCCAGGCCCTTGCCGCGGAACTCACCGCCATCGGCCCGGGCTGGAGCAGCGCGATCGAGGCCGCCGAAGCCCAGTGGCACCGTCCTGGTGCAAGAGTCGGCCCGCAGCGCGCGGTGGCTTCCGGAGCGCGTCGCCGTTGCCTGCGGCGCAATCCGGAGGAAGCGCCGATTTCCTTGGGCGGCGGGAGGCGGAGCCGGGTGGCCGGGGCGGGAGCCCGGCTCCGCGCATGTCATGCCTCGGGCGAGGCCGGGTTCGGCCACCGGTTCCGCGGCGCGGAGGATGTGGGCGGCGGTCAGTCGTCCGCCGGAAGGACCTGGATGGTGTCTCCGACCGCGCGTTCGCCGGTGGAGTCCGAGGGCTGGTTGACCACCGAGCCGTTGACGGCCATGGCAGTGGAGCCGCCGCCGTCGAGGTTCAGGGACTCCACGGCACCGAGCGACTTCATGAACGCGGCGGCCTCCTGGAGGGTGAAGCCCTCGCTGCCGCCCTTCTGCCGTCCGTCGACCGTCACCAGAAGCAGCCTGCCCCGCTTGTCGATACCTGCCATGGTGCGGGGCTGGCGGACGTTGGCCCACGCGTACCCGAACGACGGGTACTCCGGGTCGATGACCCCTTCGTTGGCTGCGTCGATGGCGATGCGCCCGTGCTGAACCAGCGTCGGGGCCGCACTGACGAGCGAGTCGCCACGGTGGAGCTCCACGCGCCTGCCCAGGCTGTCGCGGATGTCCTCGGTCACCTTGATCCGGTGGCCCGGTTCGGCGTGCTCGGTCAGCCAGTCCGCTGCGCGGCCGGTGCCCTGCAGCACGTGTCCGTCCGCGGGCACGTGTCCGCCACGTGTGCCGACCGAGGCGACCCGGCCGGACGGGTCGAGTACGACCTGGACACCGGGGCCGGTCGGCAGGTCGGCCTGGAAGGCCGGGGTGAACTGCACCATGTCGTCGTCCAGTTGACAGGTCACGTCCTGCCAGGGCAGCTCGCTCGGGGTGGTGCCGGGACGGCCGCAGTCGCGCACCGTGCCGGGCCTGCGGTTGATGCCTTGGATCTGGTACGAGTCGTTGCCCGCCCGGGCAGTGACGGTGCTGGTCAGGTCGGCGATCCGGGCGCTGCGGCCTCCGTCGCGGATGAGCAGCGCGGCCCGTGAGCCGACCGCCATCGACTCCAGTTCGCCCTGGTAGGCGCCGATGCCGGACATGGTGCCCGGCACGCCGTCGGCCGATCCGATCACGAAGAAGCCGCCGTTGACGCCGACCAGCGACTTGAGCTTGGCGGCCACCGCCGAGGTGGTCGCGCGGTGTGCGACATTGCCGTCGTGGGTGGCCTCGACGGTCCCGGTGAAGGTCTTCGGGTCGATCACCGCGACGTGGATGTTCTCCCGGTCGGCCGGTTCCTGACTGTCGGCGCCGGTCCAGGAGAGCGTCGGCTGGAAGCCGGCCGCGGTGACCGCCGACGACGTGCTCTGCGCCTCGCTCTGTGTGGCGAAGTTCCCGACCCGTACCCGGTACCCCATCAGCCCGTGGGGACTGTCGGTGTAGGCGGGCCACTGCACGCTCTCCACGCGGGGCCGCAGGCCGGCCGCGGTGAGTTTCTGTGCCGTGCTGTCGGCCCAGTCCCGGGTGGAGACCTCCGCCCAGCTCGCGGGTGCGTCCGGGTCGTTCGAGGACCATCGGGTGGACACCGGGGCCTGGACGGTGACCGTCCAGGAGTGTGTGACGCCGGGGTGCTGGACGACGCCGGTGCGGACCTCGACCCCGGGAGCGGGAGTCTGCGTCGACCACTGTTCGGTCGCCTTTGCGGGCGCGGTGTCGGCCTCCGCGACACCGGGCAGCGTGGACGGGCCCACGACGGCGAGTACGGCGGCCGCAGCGAGTCCGGCGCGGATTCGGGAGGAGCGCAGGGCGGCGCCTCGGGCAAGGGCGTGACGCATGAAGATCCACCTCATGACGGGTACGGGGGCGACCGGCATGGGGGAGGGCGTCTCAGCCGCCGGGTGCACGGGATCGTCATGGTCTACTCCACTTGTCGTGGGTGTCAACGACCGTGCGGTGGACAGTTGATGGCCGATGTCCGACCTGAACCGGGGCCTGCGTGGGGGAGGGCGCGTCGGCGCTGGAAGGCCGATGCAGGGCACGTCGGCCGGAGCAGCACGGGGCAATCACCGAGACCGAGGATCAGCGCCGGCGTCACGCCGAGGATCAGGCTCGAGAAACCAAGAATCACATCCAGGCCGCGCGGCCCCGACCAGCCCGAGGCCGGCAGCCCGTAGCCCGGTGGCGGGGTTTGGCCATGGCGGAAACCCGTCCGGCCACACGCCCCGGTGCGAGCGAACATTCTGCGAAGGTGAGCCCTGCCGGGTCTCCCGGCGGGCCAGTTGTCCTACTGGTCCACGCCATCGGGGCCGTGTCGCCGGTCGGCGAGCGATACGACTCCGATGGCGGTCAGCGCGTCGTTCAACTGCCCTTCCTCCGAATGGAGTCGTGAATGCCGACGTGCGCCGCACCTGCGGTGTCGCAGCCCAGCAGCATCGCCGGAGCCGGCGCCGGCCTTCGGGGCGGCTGATACATGAGCGACGCGATTGTCCCGGCATGACGTCAGTGAGCGCGTCCCAGTTCTGCGGCCCGCAGCGATGCCTTCCGGTCGGCCCAGGACGGTCGCTCACAGGTCCGCGCAGCGCGTCACCGTCCGCGCATATCCGAGGATCGGTCTGCGTGCCTCGTCCGGGGTCGGCTGTGTGTTGCGGCTGACGATGTGCAGGCCGAACCCGTCCTCCAGCTCCACCAGATCGCGGGTCAGGTCGGCGGGCTCCTCGGTGACGAACGTGCCCGCCGCAGCGCCGACTTCGAGCACCGTCGTGTAGGGCGCGATCTCAGTGCGAACGGCGACGCCATCAGCGCGGCATGCCCGGCGCTGCGGTCCGCGCGCCGGTGCAACCCGTACAGCCGGCTGCGCTGAGGGTCGTCCGCTCCGGTACGTAATCCGAGGCCGATCGGTCCGCAGTCGATCGACGGTGTGGCGGGCGGTCAGGTAGCGCTCGACGGCACCCCGGTGCACCTCCTAGGACACAACTCGTCCACTCCGGGCAGTAGTAGACGACCGAGCCTGCCGACATCCCTGTCTCGGCTGCGATGTCCGTGATCCTCAGGCCCTCGAGCCTTCGTGCCGTGATCGCTGGCCGGCCGCGCCGGCAAGGGCTTTGCGGCGTGCCGTCCGGCTCTTCGGTCTCCCCGTGAAGCCAATTTTCTGCCAGCAGGTTCAAGTAATGCAAGTTTCTCAACACAAGCCATTGACGGCCTCGCAGGCGATTGTTTGAATCTGCGCTCAAAGAATAATGGAGGTGGCCAGATGACCCGCAAGAGCGCAGCATCACCCCCGGAACCCCGTCCCGAACCAGTTCTGGAACGCCGCACCATAGACGCTGTTCCCGTGTCGGAGCGGCACGGCCGTACCCGCGACCTCTTCACCATCTGGTTCTCGGCGAACCTGGGCCCGCTCACGGTCGTCACCGGCGCCTTGGCCCCCGCCGCCTTCGGGCTCTCCTTCGGCTGGAGCGTCGCCGCCCTGCTCGTCGGGCACCTCGGAGGCGGCTTCCTGATGGCGCTCCACTCGGCGCAGGGCCCGCAGCTCGGCGTACCACAGATGATCCAGAGCCGCGGCCAGTTCGGATCGGTCGGCGCGCTCGCCGTCATCCTGGTCGTCATCGTCATGTACCAGGGCTTCTTCGCCTCCAACCTGGTCGTCGGCGCTCAGTCCCTGAACCAGGTGGTGCCCGCCGTCGGCCGCGGCGAAGGCGTCGTCCTCGGCGCACTCGTCAGCCTGGCCGTGGCCGTCGTCGGCTACCGGCTCATGCACCGCATCGGCGCGCTGACCAGTTGGGCGTTCGGCGCCGTACAGCTCGCCGGCGCCGCCTGGCTGCTCTTCGGCGGCCTGCCCGACGGCTTCCTCGACCAGGGCGGCTTCAGCCTCGCCGGGTTCCTCGGCATGGTGTCGGTCGGCGCGCTCTGGCAGATCGCGTACGCCCCGTACGTCTCGGACTACTCCCGCTACATGCCCGCCGACAAGGCCGGAATCCGCTCCACCCTGTGGTGTACATACGCCGGCTGCGTACTCGGCAGCCTGCTCCCCATGGTCGTCGGCGCCGCCATCGGCGTGGCCGACGGCGGCGACCCGATCGCGGCGCAGAGCCACCTGCTCGGATCCCCGCTCGGCCAGATCACTCTGTGGAGCTTCGCGCTGGTCACGATGCTCACCAACTCCATGAACCTGTACGGCGCCGTGCTGTGCGCGGTGACCGCCGTGCAGACCTTCGCGCACCGATGGCTGCCGCGCGCCACAGGCCGGTCCGTCATCGGCGGCGTACTCACCGCCCTCTCGGTGGCGCTCGCCCTGGCGTTCGCCGACTCCTTCATGACCAGCTACCTCAACCTGATCTACGTACTCCAGTACGTCCTGATCCCATGGACCGCGATCAACCTCGTCGACTTCTACCTGGTCCGCCACGGCCACTACGACGTGGCGTCGTTCTTCGCCAAGGACGGCGGCATCTACGGCCGCTGGAACGTCGCCGCCCTCGCCGTCTACGCCCTGGGGATCCTCGCCGAGATCCCCTTCATGGCGCAGTCGCTCTACACCGGGCCGCTCGCCCACGCCCTCGGCGACACCGACTTGGGTTGGATCGCGGGGCTGATCGTCACCGTCCCGGCGTACCTGCTCGCGGCCCGCCTGACCGCCCGTAAACCCACGGCAGCGGATGTCAGCGCCACCGCAAGCGTCCCGACCACCGGAGTCCCCGCTCCATGATCACGGAGACATACGCCACCTGGCAGCAGTACGCCGCCGCCTCGACTTCCGTACCCGCGCCTTCATCGACGGCTGCTGGACCGCCGCGGCGGACGGCGCCCTTCGCCACCGTCAACCCCGCCACGAGCAAGGGGATCGCGCGGGCCGGTCGACGCGCTCAGCCCCGCGACGCCCTTCGGCGGCTTCGAGCAGTCCGGCCTCGGGCGTGAACTGTCCCTGCATTCGTTCGACAAGTACACCGGCCTGACGACGACTTGGATCGCATACGCATGACCACTACCTCTCACGTCCTTGCCGAGATCGACCGACGTACGGACGACCTCATCCGCCTCACCGCCGACCTGGTGGGCTTCGACACGACCGTGCGCGGCGCCGCCGCCGAACCCGCCCGCGACGAGGCCGACCTCCAGGAGTACGTGGCCGGCCGCCTGCGCGCCGCCGGAGCCACCGTCGACGTCTTCACGCCCAAGCCCGGGGACCTGCCGGTGTCTCCGCAGACACCTCCGGGCCTGGGCTTCGACGGACGCCCGCAGCTGATCGCGCGGTTTCCCGGTACCGGCGGGGCCGGTGCTCGCTCGCTCCTCTTCAACGGCCACATCGACGTCGTGTCCGCGGAACCGAGGCGGGAATGGACGAGCGATCCCTTCCGAGCGGAGGTGCGCGACGGGCGGCTGTACGGACGCGGCACTTGCGACATGAAGGGCGGCATTGCGGCGGCCGTCGTCGTCGCCGAGGCGCTCGCCGCGCTCGGCATCCGGCTCCCCGGTGACCTGCTGATCAACACGGTGACCGACGAGGAGTGGAACGGAGCGGGCACGCTCGCCTCCGTCGGCTACGGCGTACGCGCCGACGCGGCCGTGGTTCCCGAGCCCACCGACCTGGACGTCGTCGTCGCCCAGCGCGGCATACTCGGCGGAACGGTCACGGTCGCCGGCCGCCCTGGGCACGCGGAGTACCCGCCGGGCGACTGGCGTACGGGTGGAGCGGTCAACGCCATCGAGAAGACCATGCCCGTGCTCACCGCCCTCCGGCGACTGCGCGAACAATGGGCCGAGGATCCAGCCCACGCCCACCCGCTCCTGCCCCCGCCGGCGATCGTACCCACCACCATCAAGGGCGGGGAGTGGTGGGTGACATACCCGGCGTCGTGCGAAGTCGCCCTGGACGTCACCTACTTGCCGGTGCAGGCCGACGGTGGCGGGTGGGCGAGCCGGGTTCGTCACGACATCGAGCGGGCGGTACGGGAAGCGTGCGCCGACGACGGCTGGCTGACCGCCAACCCGCCCCGGTTCACCTGGGACACCGAACTCCCGCCCGCCGAAGTCCCCTCCACGCACCCGTTGGTACGGGCTCTGACCGCGTCCGCCACCGCTGTGGGCCGCACACCGAGGCTACTCGGCGAACCGTCCTGGACGGACGCCGCGACGCTGACCCGCCTCGGCGGCACACCCGCCGTCTGCATCGGCCCCACGGCCACCCGCCCGGACGGCTCCCCGACCCTCCACACCATCGACGAGTACATCGAGATCAGCGACCTGGTCGCCACCGCGAAGGCACTGGCCCTTGCCGCCCTCGACATGACGGCACCCGCAGCCGCCGCCCCCTGAAAGGACATACGGCGATGAACACGCGGTGAAGAGGGCCCCTTTCGCCAGCGCCAACAACGTCCTGTCCGAGCGAATGCCGGCAGCGCGCCGCGGGCGACGGCCGCTTTGCGGAGCCGGCTGTCGGCAGCCTGGGAGGGGAGCGGAAGAAATCCACTCATGGGCTCAGGATGTCCATGTCCCGTGACTTTCCCACGCTGGACTCTGAATGCCGAGCGCATGCCAGATGTGCTTCGCCTGCCCGTCACCTCGGTGTGTGCAGGCTCCCATTGAGGAGGTTTTCTTGCTCCGCTTCAGATCCCTCTGCGTCACCGCGGCCCTGGCCGCCGCCGCGTGTTTCGGCCTCGCCGTGCCGGCACAGGCCGCGGGCGGCCAGACACCCGGCAGCAACACGTACTACTCTGCGCCCGCCGGTACGAGCACACTCACCGACGTCACCTTCGGCACGACTGTCGAGGCGGACCCCGCACAGGGAAATGTCTTCTGGTCCCATCAGTTCCGGTTCACCAACACCGTCCACGGGTACATCGGGCAACAGCGCAAGCGCGCCGGCACCGGTATGTTCCTGTTCTCGCTGTGGGGTTCGACGGCGGCGACACCCGGGTCGACAGGGACGTACTGCCAGACCTTCACCGAGAGCGGCACCGGGTACACCTGCCGCCTTGATCAGAGCTTCGTCGCCGGGCACCACTACACGTACCAGGTCGCGCCGGACACCCAGAACGGCTGGTACAAGGCAACGGTCACCGACACCACCGCGGGCACGTCGTTCGTGCTCGGCAGCATCCAGGTCGGCACGGGCGCACAGGTCGATGCGACCGGAATGCTCGACTGGGTGGAGTACTTCGACTGGAACAACGCCGCCGCCCGCTGCGAGGACGAGCCGTACTCCCGCGCCCGGTTCGACCTACCGCAGGGCACCTCCACCAACGGCTCGACGGTCACCTCGCCCATCAGCAGCACATCGCTCAGCAGCACATGCACCGCCTACTCAAAGGTCACCCAGGTCTCGGGCGCAAGCGTGCACGAGGACGCCATCGGCAACTCGTCGTCCGGGGCGATCACCGGAAGTAGCGGCAAGTGCGCCGACATCACCGGCAGCAGCAGCACGGACGGCACACTGTTGGAACTGTGGACCTGCACCGGCGGTGACAACCAGAACTGGGTGCTCGCCCATGACGGTACGGTGCACGCGCTGTTCAAGTGCATGACAGCCTCGGGCACAGCCGCGGGCAGCAACGTGGTGTTGCAGACGTGCGACGGATCGGCCTCACAGCAATGGCAGCGCAGTGGGTCGACGCTGATGAACCAGGGACAGTGCCTGGACGCACGGGGCGGCAGCAGCGCAAACGGCACGGACCTCATCGTCTACACATGCAACGGCAACACGAACCAGAACTGGACGACACCCGCCTGACCCTCACCCCTCACGTCACACGTGACTGGCGCCTCTCCTTCCGGGTGTGAGTCGCTGTATCTCAACCGGTCAAGGAACGTGCGGTCGAGCAGATTTCCCGCTGGGGGATCCTCCCGTTGTACGCGCATGAAGACAGGGCCTCTCGGCAGCTCGGGAATGCGAATCCAACCGAGCAGCGCCGGGAGGCCCGGTGCCGTTGTTGTACGCGCCCGAGCCCTTGTCGACAACGTCCGTCAGTCTTCGACGCAGGGCTTTCCCCGGAATCTTGGACAAGGGCTATGCGGCTGAGGCCAAGGTAGTTGACGCCTTCTCCATCCACCCTGCCGGCCTGCCCACCACACCTCCGCTATCGCAGTGCACCTGGCCGACGGGGACGTTTCTGGCACCCACTCCGTTCCCACTCCCACAGTGGCGGAGCAGCCATGCACGCCGAGGGGGCCGCGCCCTTGTGGCCGCGGCCCCCGTGGGCAGTGGTGCTTACTTCAGGGTGTAGGCGCGCACCACGGTCTGGCTGACCGTGTTGCCCTCGTCGTCCTTGGCGGTGGCGCGGAGAGACACGTGCTCGGCCGACTTCGGCGCCTTGACGTCCACGGTCCACTGGCCGTCAGCCGTCTTGTGCAGGGCGGCCGGGATCCAGTGCGAGCCGTCGTCGTACGACACCTGAAGGGTCGCCCCGTCGACCTTCCCGGCACCGGTGACCCCGGGCATGTGGGAGGCGGTCAGGGCGAGCGTGGTGCGGCGTGCCGCTGCACCGGTGATGTCGGTGTCCACGCCGTAGTCGAGCTGGATCAGCGGAAGGTTCACCCAGCCGTTCTCGGAGGTGAAGCCCCACTCGGTACGTGTGGTCGGCGAGGTCGGGAAGACCGTCGCCTGGCTGGTCTCGGTGACCAGACGATAGGGCAGCCGCTCCGGGCTGAGGGTGCCGGAGAGGCCGTTCAGCTGCTGGTGGTTGGTGGACTTGATCAGAGTGTCGCCCTGATACAGGGACACTGTCTGGTGCAGCTGGCCCGGGGTGGGCCGCCAGTCGCCGTAGTCGTAGCCGGTGTGGCGGGTGCCTCCGTCGCCCCAGGCGGGGATGTTGAGAGAGAAGGCGCTGCCCTGCCGGTTCGGCAGAATGCTGTCGCCCAGCCGGGGGTGGATCACCGGGGAGAACCACTGGTCGGCGGTCCGGGAGCCCGGCTTCGGGTCGGCCACCGGCGCGCGCTCCTCCACCACGTTGGTGATGCCGGACTTCTCGTACCACCGGAACTTCCCCTTGCCCGCGGTGACCCAGTCGGTGCGGGTGGTGCCGGTCTGCTGGAGGGTGTCGAACCCGACGGCGTACGTGTCGAAGTCCTGCAAGTCGTACCGGCCGTTGTAGCCGTTCGGGTCGGACTTGCCGGCGTACCGGGAGTCGAGCCGGGCCAGCTCGCTCGGCTTGGGACGGTAGACCATGTCGGTGGCCGGGACGTTGCCGTCGTGGCGGTAGACCAGGTCGTAGACGTACGGCGAGGTGCCGGTGCCGGCGGAGGTGACCTTCAGCTCGAAGCCGCGACGCTTGGCCGCCTCGATCAGTGCCGCGCCCTCGTCGGCCTGGAGGGTAGCGACCGGGATCGGGCCGGTGGCTACGGCGTCGGCGGCGCCGTACCAGGTGCTCAGCCGTCCGGCGCCGTCGTTGACGACCAGCAACTGCTCGGCACCCGCGGCGGCGGCCGCGGCGGCCTGGGCCGCATTGGCCTTGACCTGTTCCTGGAAGGAGGCCTTGCGGTCGTACGTCACCACGACGGCCTTGCCCTTGACGTCCAGCCCGGCGTAGTCGGCCTCCGTTCCCTTGCCGGCGTCGACGACGCCGATCCGGCTGGTGCCCGCAGGGAGCTTCGGCGCACCGTTCTGGAGCAGGGGGTCGATGTCGCCCCGGTCGGAGAGCGGCCGCTGCGTGGCCTTGAGCGTGAGCTGCGGCTGGGCCTTGCGCCAGCGGGTGACGAAATTGAAGCTGCCGGTGGTCACCTTGGCCGTGCTCTGCGCCCAGACGCTGGTGTAGGCGACCGGAAGCATGTAGCTCTCGTTGCGGCTGTAGCCGTCGGTGACCCGGTTCCACTCGACCCTGGTGGTCAGGTCCGTCGTGTGCTGCGGTGCCACCGAGGTGACGCGGTGCGCCTCGCGTGCGTCGAGGTCCGCCTCGCGGTCGCCGTCCAGGTTGATCTGCGGGACGGACAGCACGCCGAGACCGAGGTCGTCCGGCACGGCCGCGCCGGGCAGGTTCGCGAACATGACCGCCGAGTACTCGCCCTTCGGTAGGCGCAGCGTGAGCCGGCCGCTCTCCGGGACATCGACCGGCACGGGCCACTGGTCGCCGGTCCGGTAGATCGCCACCCGGCCCGCAATCGGGTCGCCGCTGCGGTCGGTGGCCTTGATCGTGAGGTTGTAGCGCTCGGCCTCGCGGTTGATGCCGAGCAGGGTGTGCGCGACCGCCTTGCCGTCGGTGCCGGTCGCCTCGATCAGGCCGTCGGTGACGCCGTACGGGGCGGCGTCCGGGTCGCCGGTGACGGTCACCTGCGCGGTGCCGTGGGCCGGCACGGTGACGGTGGGCGCGGAGAGGGTGAAGACCTTGCCCGTCACGGGGGCGCCGTCCACGTCGGTGGCCTTCGCGGCCAGGTTCAACGAGATTTCGGTGTCACCGGTGTTGGTGTAGGTGACGGTCTTCGCCGACGGCTGGTCCGCCGTGTGCGGCCAGGCGTAGAAACCGGACCATGCGGTGGCCGACGCATGGACGCTTCCGAGCACCGCGGCCTTGGCGTCGACACGGCCGCTGCCGCCCTTGGGCAGCGGGATGTCCGGGGTCGCCTTGGAAGTGCTGACCAGGGCGTCCTTGATCTGCTGGCCACTCCAGTCCGGGTGCTTCTGAGCGACGAGCGCCGCGGCGCCGGCGACGTGCGGCGTCGCCATCGAGGTGCCGCTCATGGTCGTGTACGAGCCGGTGCCCGAGGCGTACTGGGAGCGGGCGGCCAGGATGTTGACACCGGGTGCGGTGATCTCCGGCTTGAGCGCGCCATCGACGGAGCGAGGGCCCCAGCTGGAGAAGCCGGCGAGGTTGTCACCCGAGTCCACCGCGCCCACGGTCAGTGCGGAGGTCGCCGCGCCGGGTGAACCGATGCCGCCCGAACCGGAGTTGCCGGCGGCGATGACGAACAGCGCGCCGGTGGAGTCGCTCAGGTCGTTGACGGCCTGGGCCATCGGGTCGGTGCCGTCGCTTGGCTGCGAGGAGCCGAGGCTCATGCTGATGACCTTGGCGTGCTTGGTCTGGGCGGCCCACTGCATGCCCGCGATGATCCAGGACTCGTCGCCGGAGCCCTCGTTGCTGAGGACCTTGCCGACCAGCAGGTGCGCGCCGGGGGCGACGCCCTTCTCCTTGCCGCCGGAAGCTGCGCCGGTGCCGGCGATGGTGGAGGCGGTGTGGGTGCCGTGGGCGTGGCGGTCGGTCACGTCCTGGTCGGGCACGAAACTCTGCGAGTCCGCGATCTGCCCAGCGAGGTCGGGGTGTCCCGTGTCGATGCCGGTGTCCAGGACGGCGACGTTCACGCCCTTGCCGTCGGTACCGGTGTTCCACACGTCCGGTGCGCCGATCTGCGCGGTGCTGTCGGCGAGTGTGGCCTTGACCTTGCCGTCCAGCCAGATCCGGCTGATGCCGCTGTCGAAGACCGCGGGGGTGGATGCCGCCCGGCTACGGGCCTGCGGCTTGCCGGAGTTGAGTGCGGCGGAGCGGGCCTGGGCGCGGGTCAGCGAACCGGCTGGGGTGAGGTCCTGCCACATCTCGGCTGTCTTGGACCGGGTGACGCTTGCGGCCTCGCCGTGGATCGCTTGGAGACCACGCCCGGCGGTCAGTCCGGCCGGACGGTCGGAGGACCGGCTGGATGGCGCGCCGCCGTCGTACTGAACGATCAACGGTAGCCCGGCGGTGTGCTTGTCGTCGTATCCGTCGGCGATCAGCCGGGTGACGTCGAAGAGACGATGGTCCAGTACGCCGGCGGCGACGTAGGGCAGTGCCTCGTCCGGGTAGACGTACAGGTCCTTGCCGACCGTCTGCGTCCGCACGCCGCCGGAGAGGTTCTCGGGCCGATCGACGGTGGCCACACTGCGGCCGTCGGCAAGGGCCCTGACGGTGACTTTGTCACCGGTGATCAGAGTGACGACATGCGTGTCCGTGGTGGCAGAGGCATGCTTCGCGGAGGTCGCGGCGGCGACGGCAGGTCCGCCGGCGAAGGCGCTCGACGGGGTCACCGCCATGGCGACCAAGGCCGTGCTGAGGGCTATCAGCCCGCGGCGGCGCGAGGATGATGATGGCAAGAGTGTGCCTTCCGGGTTCTGCGGGGGAACAAGGGGTGGAGTCATTCTTGGCGGTCGGTCAGGGAATGCGGCGCCTTCTGCGCGGCGGCCTACCGTCTCGGCGGAGGACCGCCACCGGATGCCGGGACAGTGACGTCGGCGGCCCCGTTCTCGTCAGCGGGCAGCCAGCCGTGCCGTGCTGCGTACAAGCCCAGCTGGAACCTGGACTGCGCATCCGCGAGCTCCATCAGGGAGCGCAGGCGACGTTCCACCGTCCGCAGGGAGATGTCGAGTTGAGCCGCGATCTTGCGGTCCGAGAGCCCGAGCGCCAGCAGGGAGAGGATCAGCCGGTCCTCGGCGGTCGGACCGACTGCGCCCGGCTCCCCGGCATCGCTGGGCTCGGCCTCGAGCGGCAACCGGTGAGCGCGCCGCCAGTACTGTTCGAACAACACGGCGAGGGCCTGCACGAGCGCGGTGCCGTGGATGACGAGGGAGTCCGCCTCGTTGCAGCCGGCCTCCTGCGAGAGTGACATCAGGGCAGTAGCCCGGTCACACACCAGCATGCGCACGGGAACGTCCTCCGCCACGCGCACCTGCACGCCCGCATCCGAGGACTGTCGTGCGGCAGCCATCGTCCCGTCGGCCTGCAGATGATGACGCGAGATCACGGTGCGGACCGCCACCCCTCGCCGCAGCGCGTCCTCCACCATCGGATCGGCGGATTCCTGGTCCACGGCGACCGCCACCTCGGTCGGGAAGACCAGGATCTCCTGCCGTGCCCCGCCGAGCAGTTGGGTGAAACGATGCCGGGTGGCACCGGCCCCGTGGACCACTTCGACGACTCCGCCCGCTGCCGGCGAGGTCGCATGGCGGTGCTGCTCGGCAAGGGCGAGGACCGCCGCCTCGGTCCGGTCGAGCATGGTGCGACGGTGCAGCAGCATCGGGGTCAGGGCCACGGACGGTGATGCCGCACGGAATCTGGGGGCAGAATCTGCCGACGCCAGGTCACGCACCTCGGCCACCACCAGTCCGCTCGCGATCAGTTCACTGAGCTGCGCCGCGACGGCGTCCTGGACAGCGTCGGCAGAGCCGGTGAGTTCGGCGAGCGAGCTGTCGGGGTGGGCGACGAGCGTGACGTACAGCCGTTCCTGCTCCGGCGGAATTCCGAGCATTCCCAGCAAGGTGTCTCCTTACGAACTCCACGCCGACCCGCGGTGACAACGGGCCGACGTGGACGAGCAGGGCAGGGAAAGGGGTCTCAGGAACTCGGCGCCGCGATCTCGCGCTTGAGGATCTTGCCGGTGGCCCCCTTGGGGAGAGCGTCGACCAGCCAGACCTCGCGGGGGTACTTGTACGGGGCCACCCGCGCCCGTACGAACTCCCGCAGCTCGTCGGCGGTGGCCCCGGAGTCGGGGAGCAGGGCGACGGCGGCGGCGACCTCTTCGCCGAGGGTGGGGTGCAGGACGCCGATCACCGCGGCCTCGGCGACCGCGGGGTGTTCGTAGAGGACTTCCTCGATCTCGCGGGGGTAGACGTTGTAGCCCCCGCGGATGATCAGGTCCTTCTTGCGGTCGACGATGTAGTAGAAGCCGTCCTCGTCGACGCGCGCGAGGTCGCCGGTGCGCAGCCAGCCGTCCTGGATGGTTTCGGCCGTGGCCTCGGGGCGGCCCCAGTAGCCCTTCATGATGTTGTGGCCGCGTACGCACAGTTCGCCGACTCCGTCGTGCTCGTCGAGCAGGCGCATCTCGACCCCTTCGATCGGGGTGCCGACGGAGCCCGGCTTACGGGGACGGTCCGGGTGGTTGAAGGAGGCGACCGGGGAGGTCTCGGACATGCCGAAGCCTTCCAGTACAGGACAGGTGAAGGCGCTCTCGAAGCCGTGCAGGACCTCGACGGGCAGCGAAGCGCCGCCGGAGACACCCACCCGCAAGGTGGGGCAGCTGTAGGTGCCGGGCTGCTGGGTGTGCACGGCGAGCATCGCCGCGTACATGGTGGGCACGCCCACGAAGACGGTGACCTCGCGCTGCTGGACGGTCTGCAGCGCCAGGACCGGGTCGAACCGGGGCAGCAGGGTCAGCCGGGCACCGACGCCGACCGCGGTGTTCATGGAGCAGGTCTGGCCGAAGGCGTGGAAGAGCGGCAGACAGCCCAGCACGGTGTCATCGGGACCCAGCCGGATCAGCGACCGTGCGGTGATGTCGGCGTTGCGGGTGAGGCCGGCGTGGGTGAGCTCGGCTCCCTTGGGGACTCCGGTGGTCCCGGAGGTGTAGAGGATGACCGCGGTGTCGTGGCCGCCGCCGAGCGCTTCCGCGACCGGTTCCGGGTGGGCGGCGAGCAGGTCGGCGAGCGAGCCCGGCCCGACCGGGATCACCTCGGCCGCGGTGCCCTGCGCACCCGTGGCCACTTCGGCCGTGGCCGACTCGTGGGCGAACAGCAGCACCGCACCCGAGTCGCCCAGGTAGTGGGCGATCTCGCGTGCCTTGAGGAGCGGGTTCATCGGAACGACGACGGCGCCGGCGCGCAGGATGCCGTAGTAGAGGGCCGGGAACTCCAGCAGGTTGGGCATCATCAGGGCGACCCGGTCGCCCGGGGCGACACCGCGGGCGGTGAGCAGCGCTGCCACACGGCCGGCGAGGGTGTCGAGTTCGGTGTAGGACAGCGACCGGTCGCCGAGTTCGACGGCGGTGCGGGGGCCGTGCGCGGCGGCGCTGCGGCTGAGGAGATCGGCGACATTCATCGCGGGGCCTTTCGTCTCAGGTACCCGAACAGGGCCCGACCGCACACCACGGGCGGTGACGCCTCGCGGCGGGCGGGGAAGCGGGCCGTGTCTGGCTCGGGTGTGGAGTGTGGGGTGGTCAGCCGCGCAGCGCGGAGGCGAAGATGGCCGGGAGCTTGGCGACACCGGGCGCGGCGGTGAAGCGGGTGACGCGTTCGATGGTCGTACGCGCCGTGCGGTTGGTGACGAAGAACGGCGGGCGTGGGGACAGCGACGGGGAGCCGGTGAACAGGCCGCGCGGAGTGGGGGCGAAGGGGGCGCGCAGCACGGTCTTCTCGATGTCCTCGAGCATGAACGCGTTGTGGACGAAGCCGATGCCGCTGCCGATGTCCTGGCGCGTGTGGCCGGGGTAGGCGCCCCAGGGGGTGTAGCCGAGCAGGAAGCCGATCGCGGACCAGCAGTTGACGCCGAGGGTTCCGTAGCGCAGTTCGGCGACGGCGGTGTCCACTGCGGTGCGGTGGGTCTTCTCGGTCTTGGGGTGGACGATGAGGGTCGCGCCGAGGGTGCCGGGGAGTGTGTCGTTGGCGAAGTCGACTGCGTGGCGCAGGAATTCGGCAGCGGTGGAGCCCGGGAGCCGTACGACGCCGAGGGCGCTGCCGAAGACCTCGCCGGTGATCAGCATGTCGTCGTGGCCGGTGATGTCGGGGACCACGATGCGGCAGTCACCGTCGCCGTGGGTCTCGGCCTGCGGATGGGCGTCGAGTACGGCGGCGAGGCGCCGGTCGGCGCCGGGGTAGTAGTCGGTGCGCGGCGGCAGCTGCCGCAGCACCCGCCTGATCTCCTCCAGCAGCCGCTCGGTGCCGTCCCACTCCCGGGGCAGGACCAGGATCTGGCTGGCGATGCAGTTGTGGCCGGAGTTGTTCATCTTGCTGGTGACGATGTGCTCGGCCTGGAAGCGGAAGTCCGCCGCGCTCCACGGTCCGGGAGCCACGATGCAGGGACTCACCCCGCCCAGTTCGCTGGTGAACGGCTTGCCGATCAGCGGCTTGTCGTCGTGGCGGCGCTCGTCCGCCTGGGCGTCGGTGCCCCACACGATGGCGTCGTGGGTGCGGTCGCTGCCGGTGACGTGGATGGTGTCGACACCCTCGTGTGCGCAGAGGTAGCCGCCCTCGCCCGCGCCGCCGTCGACGAAGCGCACCCAGCCGCGCTCGACGAACTCCGCGAAAACGCGCTCGAAGTGCGGGCGGAGATAGGCGTTGACCGGGTTCATCTTCGCGATGACGACCTGGCCCTCGGCATAGAGCTTGTGGAGGATGTCGAGCGCGGTGATGGCCGCGACATTGCCCGCGCCCAGGACCAGGCCGACGGCCGGGCGTCCGGGCCGGCCGCGGTACTCGCCGGCGGCCCGGTCCCGTACCTGCTGCGCGGTGGTGCCGGCGCGCATCCACACCTGGGCGGTGAACCCGTTGAGCAGGAGAGCGTCCCAGCCGGTTGCGGGGAAGACATCCACCAGGGTGCGGCCGTCGCGGGTGTGCACGGCCCCGGCCTCGACCGGATCCTCGCCCGCCGCGATCCGGCGCAGTACGTGCAGGCAGGCGCTGACGTTCTGCGCGAGTGCCCACGGTGCGCCGATCCAGTCCTCGGCCGCCCACGGGGAGTCGGGTCCGTATCCCTTGGCGCGGGCGCCGGCGGCGGCCATGTCCGCGGCGCCGTCGACGATCCGCGGCATCATCCGCTCCAGCAGAGCGATCCGTTCGGCGATCGGGGTGATGGTCCACGTCGTGGCGCCGTCGCGCAGCTCAGCGAGGGCCCGGTCCAGCAGTTCGGTGTCGACAGCGGTGGAGTGCACGGTTTGCTCCAGGGGGGCAGGGGTGGGCGAGTTGAGGGGGCCGGTGTGTCAGACGCTCGGCCGGGGGGCGTCGCGGGCCGGGTCGATGAGGGTGAAGGCGGCGAGCGCGCCCAGCAGCAGCAAGCCGCCCAAGAGCACGACGGCGGTCTGGTATCCCGCTGCGCCGCGGCTGTCGACCAGCGATCCGACGACTGCGGGGGCGATGAGGCCCGCGGTGGTCACGACGGCGTTCATCGTGCCGAGGGCACCGCCACGCCGCGCGGGCGGGGCCAGTTCGGCGACGGTGGTGACCGCGACGGTGGCGAAGGATCCGCCCAGACCGAAGCCGGCGGCCAGCAGCGCGGTCTTGGCCGCCGCACCGTCCACGAGGGGTATCGCCAGACAGGAGACCGCGCCGAGCAGCAGCAGGCCCGCGCCGACCCGGCCGCGTGCCCAGCGGCTGCCGACTCCACGGCGCATGAGCCACCCGGTGAGCGCCGCCTGTCCGAGCAGGGCGAGGGCGCCGACCGCCCAGGGGAGGACGGTGAGCCTGCCGGCGGCGTCGGAGGAGTGGCCGAGGCCGTTGCGCAGGTAGGAGGGCAGCCATACGACCATCAGCGCCACGGCCCAGTAACTGGTGAAGTAGGCGGCGGTGGTGCCGATCCAGGTGCGGGTGCCCAGGACGCGACGGTAGGTGGGCGTCACCGCAGGCTCACGGGACGGCGTCTCCGCGGCGTCGCTCCGGTATGTCCCGTCGGCGCCGAACACGGACCACAACACGGCCCACAGCGCACCGGCGGCCGCGACCACCCAGAGGGCGGCGCGCCAGCCGTGGTGGTGGATGACCCAGGTCAGGCCGGGGGCGGCGGTCATCACGCCCAGGGTGACGCCGAAGGTGACCAGCGCCCCGGGGAGATTGCGCCGGTGGTTGGGGAACCAGGAGAGCGCGGCCTGCTGCGCGACGGGGAAGGCGGGACCTTCCGCCGCGCCCAGGAGGACGCGAGAGCCGACCAGTACGGCCAGGCCGCCGCCCAGGGCTGCCGGCGTCTGTGCGACGGTCCAGAGCAGGGCCATGGCCAGGAGCAGCCACTTGGGCCGTACGCGGTCGGCGAGCAGTCCCACTGCCCCGGCGGCGACCGAGAACAGCAGGAAGAAGGCGCTGTTGGCGAGCCCGAATTCGGTGGCGGACAGGCCCATGTCCGTACGGATCTCATCGGCCGCGAGGCCGAGCACGGACTTGTCCGCGAAGTTGACCATCATGAAGACCACGAGGAGTCCGGTGACGATCCAGGCGCGGGCGCCTGAGCCGGAGTGACGGCCTGCCGTCTGATTCTCGGTCGGTCTGGGGGCGGTGTCGGCGGCGGTCACGGGGGTCCTCCGGAGAAGGGGCGCTGACGAGGGGGTGGGCACGCAAGGAGGCGGGGCGGCGTCGTGGCCCGTGCGCGGCCCGCCGGGGCGATCGGCGCCTCAGGAGAGCGGGACTCCCGCGATCGCGATGCGCTCCATGACGCGCCGCTGCGGGTAGTAGTCATTGATCGCGTAATGCTGGACCGCGATGTTGTCCCAGATCGCGACGGAGTCCGGCTGCCAGTGGAAACGCACCTGGAACTCGGGGATGCGGGCCTGGAGGACCAGTTCGTCGAGCAGTTCACGGCTCTCGGCGTCGGACAGGCCCACGATCCGCGTGGTGAAGGGCTCGTTGACGTAGAGCACTTTGCGTCCCGACTGCGGGTGGCGGACGACCACCGGGTGCTCCACGGCAGGCAGGGCCCTACGCATCCGGGTGACCTGCTCCTCGGTCATCAGCGCACCCCAGCTGGGCACCCAGTCGTGCACGGCCGTGAGACCGTCGATCCGGGTCTTCATCTCCTCGGAGAGGTTGTCGTAGGCGACCGCCATGTCCGCCCACATCGTGTCGCCGCCGGCCGGTGGCACCTCGACAGCGCGCAGCACGGAACCCAGGGCGGGGGCGGCCATGAAGGAGTGGTCGCTGTGCCAGATGTTCTCGTTGCCGATGGCCATGGCGTCCTTGGCCAGCCGGGAGACGCCGACCGTGTCGCCCTTGGGGAAGAAGGGGTTCACCTCCGGCTCGCCCCACACCGCCGCGAGCGCGACGTGGTGTTCCGAAGCGAAGTGGTGCTGGTCACGGAAGAAGATCACCTTCCACTCCAGCAGCGCCTGCCGCAGCTCCACGGCGAGCTCTTCACCGATCGGCTGTGAGAGGTCGACGCCGCTGATCTCGGCGCCGATGTGGGGAGTGAGCGGGCGGATGCCCAGAAACCGGAACTCTGCCTCAGGGCTGCCGGGGGCGGTGCGGTTCAGGACGCGCTGCCCGTAGCGCATCAAGGGCTTGTCCAGGGTGGGCCGGCGGGTGGTGTCGACTGCAGCCATGGGTGTTGTCTCCTCCAGAGTGCGTACTATTTCGATACCAGGGGTATCGATATTGAGGTATGCCGCGCCCAAGGTCTGCGTCCGTCAATTCCTAGACGGCGGAGAGATCCGGAACGCGGTCAGCGCTACGCCCCAGGGCGCGGGCGACGAGCTCGACGGATGCATCCGGTCTTGCCGATGGCAACCCCGGATGTCGGCTCGTGACGCAAGGAGTCCTGACGCAGGCAAAGATGGCGCACGGGAGGTCCGCTGACTATGGGCGGGCATCCAAGGTGGCCTGTTCCTCTTTATGCCTGGGCACAAGAGCGCTGGTGGGGGAGCGGATACCGTCTTGGCCATGAGCCGGACCGCCACACCTGCCGAGGCGCACGACGCCGACGTCTTCACCGACATGCTCGACTCGGTCGACGACCTCACCGACTCGGCCGTACGCCAGATCGTCTCCGGTGAAGAGGACTTCGCAGAGAACGCCCTTCCTCCGCAGTTGCTCCACGATGTGGTGCGGGCCAACATCGAGGCCATCCTGCGGGTGGTGTCCGGCGAGACGGACGTCGGTGTCGACGCCGCCACCTGGGCCGGACAGGTCAAAGCCGAATACGGCGTGCCGGTCTCCGGCCTGCTCCACGGATTTCGCCTCGGCGGGCTGGAGATCTGGGAATGGGCGATCGCGCGCGCCGCGGACGGCGAGCAGGCGAGCGCTCTGCTGCGCCGGTCGTCCCACTTCTGGGGGACACTCGAACGTTTCACCACCGCCGCGGCGGAGGCGTACCGGCACGTGACCGACGACAGAGCACAGCGGGAGCAGGTCTCCCGGCGGGTCGCTCTGCTGGCCGTCCTGGAGGGTTCGGCCGAAGACCGGGGCCCGAACGGAGTCCCCGCCGCGGGAGTGCCTCGCGCCCTCGGCCTGCCCGAGCGGGCGTCGTACCGTGTCGTGGTCGGCGAGATCGGGGAGCACGGAACGGACCCGCTGCCGGGAGTCGACACGCTGCTGGACAACGCCCATATCCGTTCCGCATGGACAACCGAACTGGGAGAACGGATCGGCCTGGTCGCGGCCGTCAGCGAGGCCGACACCGAAGGAGCGCTGCGGATGGTGGAGAGGGCTGCCACCTCGCGGGTCGGGCTGAGCCGTCCTTTCACCTCGCTCGCGGCGGCACCCGGGGCGGTGAAGGAGGCCCGGATCGCCGTGCGGTGCGTCACGGCACCGGCGGGCATCCACCGCTACGGCAGCGCCCCGATCGACGAATTCGTCGCGACCCACGCCGAGTCCGCGGGCGAACTCACCGAGAACGTCCTCGCGCCCCTGCTGACCGACGAAGCCGGCGACGCGGCGCTCCTGGACACCCTCCACGCATGGTTCGCCGCCGGCGGATCGACCGCCGAGGCGGCACGACAACTCCACTGCCACCGCAACACGGTGCTGTACCGCATGACCCGCGTCGCCGCACTCACCGGACGGGTTCCCACCCGGCCGGTGGACGCCGCGGAACTCTACGTGGCCCTGCGGGCATTGCGGCTCGGCGTGAACGGAGAGTAGGCGCCGACGCCCGCCTGTCCTCTTGACCGCTTGTGCCCGGGCACAAGCACCGACCGCATCTGCCGGACCTCCGCCCATGGCTCCGGTGGCGTCGCGCCCGTGAGTGTCTCCGGCGGCGAGCGTCCGCTCCGGCGCGCGACGGTCAGGGTTCGGGAGGACCGAAGAGGGCGATGTACCGCAGGGCCAGCTCGACCTTCGCGGTGCGGTCGGTCAACGGGTGACCCAAGATCTTCTCGGCACGCGTCAGCCGGTAGCGGACGGTGTTCTTGTGGACGAAGAGCTGCTCGGCCGTGGCCTCCACGTTGTGACTGTTGGAAAAGTACGCGAGGACGGTGTCGCGAAGCTGGGCGAGGTTCCTGTCCGCCCCGCACAGGCCACCGACCTCGCGGAGCACCATGCGGTGAGTCATCTCAGGGCGGTCGGCGACCAGACACAGGAGTTCGACGTCGGCGAATTCCGTGACCGCGCGCGGCGTGACGGCGCTGAGGCTGACTTTCTGGGCCGCTTTGGCCTCGGCGTGCCCGGCGCGGAATCCCTGCAACCCGGGCGACGGCGATCCGGAGGAAAGGTGAATCTGCCATTTCGCGAGGTCGGCCTCCAGATCGGCAAGGAATCCGAGGTCGGGACGTGACGGAGTCGCGACCCAGAACCACCAGTCGCGGCTTCCGGCCACCACGGTCAGCGGGCGCGGGGCGTTGAGATCCCGCGCCACGCGGTGGGCGATATGGAGAACCCGGTCGCTGGCGTCCGCCGCGTCCGGGTTCGCCGTCCACGCGATGAAAGCGCTCTGCCAATGTGTGAGCGGATGGGCCAGTTCGTTCGATGCCTGATCGATGTCGGCCGCGGAACCCCGGAGGATGTCCTCGACCAATCGCGTGCGACGCAGCAGAGCTCCCTCGAGCAGCTGTTGTCGCTCTTCGTAGAAGGTCTCGATGAGGGCTTCCACCGAGTCGTTCATCCACTGCTCGGCGCGGGACCACATGTACTTCAGGGCCTCGTCGCGCGGGGGCGCGGACTCGTCGAGAGTGTCCGTGACCTCGGTGAAGAACGAGAAGACGCTGTGGTGTGCGGCGCGGTAGACCTTGAGCAGGACACCCAGGTCGGCGCCACGGCGGGCGAGCGAGCGGGCGAGATCGGCCGCGGGCCCGGGCAAGGCGAATTGATGCTCGGAGGTCAGGTTCGTCACGAACGACCGCCATTGCGAGCGGGTGCTCCCGTGAAGGATCTCGGCCAGCATCGGATCGGCGGCAATGGTGGGGATCTGATCCATCACGCGGTCGTCGACCTTGCGGACGAACGCGGCGACCACTGTGTCGGTGGCGGCCTCCTCGGCGAATCCACGCATCCACGCCAAAAGGTCGGGGGAACCCGGCACGGTCACGCAGGCACCTCCAGGGCGACGTGGTCCTCGATGAGACAGATGAGACAGGGCTTTGGACACGCACACAATGCAGCAGCCGAATCCTGGACGCAATGCCAAGCGATGTCCCGTCGCGCGATGCGAGATTTCCCGGACCGACGACTCTGGTGAGGAACTGATGGCGGCATTTGACTACATTGTGGTGGGTGCGGGCTCGGCGGGTGCGGTCGTGGCCGGGAGGCTCTCGGAGGATCCGGGCGTACGGGTCCTGCTGATCGAAGCAGGCAGCGCCAAGAAGCCCATGAATGTGCAGATCCCGGCGGCGTTCGCCACGCAGTTCCGCACGAACCTCGACTGGAACTACGACACGGAACCGGAACCCTGTCTGAACAACCGCTCGCTGTACCACCCCCGGGCCAAGTACCTCGGCGGCTGCAGCGGAATGAACGCGATGATCTACATCCGCGGCAGCCGGCACGACTACGACTCCTGGGCGAAGAACGGTGCGCCGGGCTGGTCGTACGACGATGTCCTTCCCCTGTTCAAGAAGTCGGAACGCAACTCGCGCGGCGAGAACGATTACCACGGCGCGACCGGCCCGTTGCACATCGAAGACCTCCGGTCCCCGAACCCTCTCTCCGAGAGCCTCATCGAAGGCATGGTCTCCACGGGCCTTCCCCGGAACGCCGACTTCAACGGCGCGGAACAGGTCGGCGCCGGCCTCAACCAGGTGACGCAGAGGCGGGGACAGCGCTGGACCACCGCGGATGCCTTCGTCGCGCCGGCATCGAAGCGCCGGAACTTCACCGTGCTCACGCAGACACACGTCAATCGTCTGCGCATCGAGGGCGGACGGGTCGTCGGCGTCGAGGTCACTCGTGCCGGGCGGCATGAGTTCCACCAGGCTGACCGCGAGGTCGTCGTGTCCGCGGGCGCTTTCAACACCCCCAAGATCCTGATGCTCTCAGGGATCGGGCCGGCCGATCACCTCGTCCGGCACGGTATCCAGGTGGTCGTCGACAACCCCAATGTCGGATCACACCTGATGGACCACCCGTTCTACCTTGCGAACTTCGAGACCACGGCCCGTGGAACGCTGGCGAACGCGCAGTCGCCGCTACAGCTCGCCAAGTTCGTCGCATCACGACGCGGGCTGCTGACGTCGAACATCGCCGAGGCAGGGGCGTTCTTCCACACGCGGTCGGGAGAGGCCGCGCCCGACATGCAGATGTTCGGCGCGCCCGCGTACTTCTGGAACAACGGATTCACGACGCACGACAAACCGGCGTATGCGATCGCGCTCTCGCTGGTCGGTTCCCGCAGCCGCGGCCAGGTGCGTCTGCGCGGAGGCGACCCGACGGCGAAGCCCGCTCTGACGTTCAACTACCTCTCCGACCCGGCGGAGATGGACTCGATGGTGGCCGGCATCGAGCGGGCACGTGAGGTGGCGCATTCACCGGCCATGCGCGGTCTCACCACACGTGAGCTCCATCCCGGAGGAGGCGCTGCCGGCCGCTCGGAGATCGAGGCCGAGGTCCGACGCAACGTCGCCCACACCTACCACCCCTCCTGCACGGCACGCATAGGGACGGAGGCCGACGGTGTCGTAGACCCGCAGCTGCGCGTGCACGGCGTCGCAGGACTACGCGTGGCCGACGCATCGGTGTTCCCGACGATTCCCCACGGAAACACGCACGCGCCGACGGTCCTCGTGGGAGAGAAGGCGGCACAACTGATCAGGGCGGCCTGCTGATCACCGTGATCTTTGATACGGGAGCGGTGGCCCTCAGCGGTTGAGGCCGTCGTGGGACGAGCTGCGGCGCGCGCCCACCATGGAAAGCGATGCCCGGCCGCGAGCGGACTGGGCCACCCTTCTGTTCGCCGGTGTGTGAACCGGGCTGGAGACGAACACCACAGCTGTCCGGGACCTGAAGGGTTCTTCTTGGACAGACCCTTCGAAGGCGTGGACTATCCGTGCGCATGTGTCCGCCGGATCTTGACTCCCTGTGGCCCTTGGCGGGATCAATGGCTCGTCTCCCCGCAGTTGCCTTGGACCAGGGCACGTCCGCCCTTGGTCCGACGGCCTGCTCTGTCCGTTGAAAGGGACATGATGAAGCGCACCGGAATCCGCTTGGCCGCCGCCGTGGCGGTCGTGGCAGTCGCCGTGACCTCGCTCAGCTCCTGCGGCGACTCGGGCGCAGCTTCCGAAAGCAAAAGCCTGACCTACTGGTCCATGTGGACCGAGAACGAACCCCAGGCGGCCGTTCTGAAGTCCGCCGTCGCCGACTTCGAGAAGGACACGGGCATCAAGGTCGACGTCCAATGGCAGGGGCGTACCGTCCTGGAGAAGGTCGCCCCGACCCTCATCACCGGCAAGGTGCCCGACCTGGTCGACCACACCGACGACAAGCTCTACCCGACGCTCGCCCAGCCGGGCCGTGCCCGCGACCTCTCCGGCGTACTCGCCAGGCCCGCGACCGGCGAAAAGGAGAAGCTGTCGGACACCGGCGTGCAGCGCTACATGGGGCAACTGCGCAAGAGTCCGGACGGCGTCGGCACCTGGATGATCCCGTACGAGGTGCTCTCGGTCGGCCTCTGGTACAACGGCGCCGACAAGGACATGAAGGCACCCGCCACCTGGGACGACCTCATGAACACCTGCGCCGCCCTGAAGAAGGAGAAGCGCGCCTGCATAGCCGTGGACGGCGATCAGGGCGCTTACACGGCCTGGTGGCTGGACTACCTCGTCGACCGCATCGGGGGCGATGGGACCATGGCTCAGGCCATCAAGGACAAGACGGGGGCCGGCTGGAGCGCCCCTGCCGTCAAGGACGCCGCAGCCAAGGTGGCCGAGCTGGTCGACAAGGGCTATCTGATCAAGGGATACGACGCGAGCAAGTACCCCGAGCAGCAGAACCGCTGGGCCGAGGGCAAGGCCGGATTCATCCTCAACGGCAGCTGGCTGCCGGCCGAGACCGGCAAGTTCGCCACGGCGGGCTTCGACGCGCGGTTCGCGCCGTTCCCCTCGGTCGACGGAGGCAAGGGCGGTGCGACGACCGACGTGCGTCTGCTCGGCTTCTGCGTCCCCCGGCAGGCCAAGCATGCCGACGCGGCCGAGAAGCTGATCGCGTACGTCATGGCGAAGAAGCGCCTGAGCGGGATCTCCGAGACCGCGGCCAATCTGACGCCGCGCGACGACATCGAGGCGCCCAAGGGGCTCACCGGTGTCAAGGCGACCCTGGAGTCGACACAGCCGAGGGAGCAACTGGCCGGATCCACACCGGAGTTCAACGAGAAGGTTCTGTTCCCCGCCTACCAGAAGCTGTTCTTCGGCAAGACCGACGCCGACGGCTTCGTGGCCGACGTCAAGGAACTGCACCGGGCCTACGTGAAGGCACAGGGCTGATGGCCGTTCTCATTGCGGGACGCGGCAGGGCAGCGGTACCCGCCGCCGGGAACGGCCGGGGCACACCGCTCGCGGTGCGCAGGCGCCGCCTGTTCTGGCCGTTCGTCACTCCCGCCCTCGCGTGTCTCGTCCTCTTCTACCTCGGACCTCTGCTCTTCGGTGTCTGGACGAGTCTCCACCGCTGGGACGGGTTCACACCGATGACCTGGCGCGGACTGGGCAACTATCGCGCGCTGCTGGACGATCCCTTCTTCCGCACGTCCGTGGCCAACACGTTCAAGATCCTCATCTATGTCGGGGTCATCATGTTCGTGCTGAGCTTCGCGCTCACCATGGTGCTGCGCGACATGAGCGGCAAGAAGTTCGTACGCGCCGTGATCTTCTTCCCGCACATCGTCAACGCGATGGTCTTCGGTGTGCTCGCGGGCTTCCTCTTCAACCCCAACGGTCTCGCCAACTCGGTCCTCGCGGCCATCGGTGTCGACGATCCGCCCAAGTGGCTCTCCGTGGACAACGTCTTCACGCTCATCCTCGCCACCATGGTCTTCACGACCACGGGCTTCTACGTCACGATCATCATGGCCTCGGTCGACAACATCCCGCTCTATCTGTACGAGGACGCGGAGCTCGCCGGCGCCGGGAGCTTCCGCAAGTTCTGGCACATCACGCTGCCGCTCAGCTGGGACGTCATCAGCGTCTGCGCGGTTCTGTGGACCATCAGTTCGGTCAAGGTCTTCGAGCTCGTCCTCGTCTTCGGCGGCAGCAACACCGGAAGCGGCCCACCCGTCGAGACCTGGACGAGCGCGCTGTACATCTACCGCAACGCGTTCACCGGCGACAGCATCCCGCAGTTCGGCATGGTGTGCGCCGCGGGAATCACGAGCCTGGTCCTGGTGGCCGTGTTCACCCTGCTCCTGCGCCGCCTCATGCGCCGTGATCCGATCGAGTACTGAGAAGGGCCCGCTGGTGACCGTTTCCCTGCCCACGACCGCGCGCACGTCGCGGTCCGCCACCCGCCCGCGTCCGCCCTTGCGACGTATCGGTCTGATCCTCGTCTGGGTCTTCGTGGCGACCAACCTGTTCCTGCTGCTCTGGATGGTGCTGTCCTCGCTGCGGACCACGCGCGAGATCTTCGCGTCCCCCTGGTCGCTTCCGACCCGTGTGGAGGTGTCCAACTACGTCACGGCGTTCGACTCCGGCTTCGGCCGAGCCGCGCTCAACAGCGTCCTCGTGAGCTCGACCGCGGCCGTGATCTCCGTGGCGCTGGCCGCTCCGGCGGCCTACGCGCTGAGCCGCCGGCTCAGCGGCGCGGCCGGACCGCTCACCCTGCTGTTCGTCCTCGGCCTCGGAGTGCCCGGCCAGGTCCTGCTCATCCCCGTGTTCCTCATGCTCAGTCGGATCGGACTGGTCGACTCGCTCGTGGGTCTGGGCTTCGCCTACGTCGCTCTGAGCATGCCGTTCACCGTCTTCCTGCTCACCGGGTTCTTCCGGTCGCTCCCCCAGGAGGTGGAGGAGGCAGCCGCCCTCGACGGCGCCTCACCCGCCCGCACGTTCTGGCAGATCGTCCTGCCCCTCGCCCGCTCCGGAATGATCACCGCGTTCCTGCTCCAGTTCATCAACAACTGGAACGAGACGCTCTTCTCACTCGCCCTGGTGCAGAGCGACGACAACTACACCTTGCCCCTCGCGCTGGCCCGGTTCATCGGCGAGCAGCAGTACAAGGGGGCCGACTGGGGCGGGATGTTCGCCGGCCTGTGCCTGATCGTCGCCCCCATGCTCGTCCTGTACGGATGGCTGTCACGACGCATCATCACCGGGATGACACTCGGCATCGGCAAATGACGGATGACCGGCCGCCGCGGGCCGACGCGCGGACGGCTTGGTCAAAAGGCGGCCGGCTGGTACCGGGGCCCAAGGCCCACGCCATCCTGTCGCGGAACGGCGAGAAGGCCGCGGGAGGCGCGAGGTGAGAACGCCACCCCGTCCGAGCGCCGAGCTCCCTGCTCCTGACCGTCGACGTTCCGGCACGTCGGACCCCGACCTGAGGGTGCGGCGGTCTTCCGCCATGGCAGGCATCCGCCGCCCCGCAGGCGACTGACGCCCCGATGAAGCGGCCAGAATGAACCACAGCCCCGATCGGCTCTCACCCGGCCGGCGATCGGACGGCGAGGCCATGGCCACCTTCGCCGACAGCGCCACGCCTGCCCCGCGGTCGCACCCTGGAACCGCACCCGGGACTCTGTGGTGCTGAGACCCCGCATCCAGCCGTGGGCTTCGCGGGCCGTCCGCACGGACGAGGTGCACGCGAGCGCCCCGGACACGTAGGTTTCCGCCGAGCCCATCGAGTCAGGATGTGTCGACCATGGCCCACTACAGCTGGATGCGCTTCCTCACCCCCGATGTCGCGCACCAGGACCTGGGGCTCATGTGCCTCGGCGCAGGGGTGCAGCGCGGGCCGCTGCCCGTCGTCGGTCCACGCACCCTCGACCGGCACGTAGCCGTCGTCGTCACCGCGGGCAGCGGATGGTTCCGGCGCGCCGGCGATCCGCCGCAGCGCGTCGTGGCCCCGGCGCTGCTGTGGCTGACACCGGGCACTCCACACCACTACGGTCCCGAACCCGACACGGGCTGGGACGAAACCTTCGTGGCGTTCACGGGGCCCGCCACGGGGACTTACACCCGGGCCGGTTACATCACACCTCGGCACCCGGTCGTGCCGCTGAAGGGCACGGACGGCATCAGCAAGGTGGTCGCCCGGATCGTGCGGGCGCTCCGTCCGGCCAATCCCCTGGTCGACATCGAGGCCGCCGTCGCCGTGCACGAGCTCCTCCTCGTCCTGCGCACCGCGCGCGACGACTCGGGTGCCGCCGACCGGCCGGTCCTGGAGGCGCTGGCACGCGACGCCTTCCTGCCGATGTCGGTGGACGAGCACGCGGCCCGGCTCGGCATGACGCCGGCCGGGCTGCGGGCCGTCGTGCGCCGCGCCAGCGGCCGCGGCCCCAAGGAGTACCTCCTGTCCGTGCGTCTGGGCCGGGCCCAGGAGCTGCTCGCCGGCACGGACCTGCCGACGACCACGGTGGCCCGCATGGTCGGCTTCGACGACCCGGCCTACTTCAGCCGTCTGTTCAGCCGCAAGCTGGGGATGCCGCCGTCACAGTTCCGCAGGCTGGAGACCAGGACGGCGGCGCTCCCCGAGGTCACTTGCGACGAACCGTCTCCGTCATCTCAAGACCCGTCGTGTAGTCGAGCAGACGGGGCTGATAGCCCGGGTCGTCCGGGCGCTGCCGGGTGAGCCCGTCGTACGACCAGGTGTCCTCGCGCGCGTCGGCACGCCACGGCCGCCTCTCCCAGCAGCTCCCGCGGAACGGGTCGCGCGTCTCGTTCATCCAGGACAGGAGGCGGTCGTGGAGCCGGTTCCGGTGTGCCGAGCACGAGGGGGCGTGAAGGAGATTGCGCAGTTCGCCGGGATCGTCGGCGAGGTCGTAGAGTTCGTCGTCCGACAGGAGATTCACCACCAGTTTGAAGCGCCCGTCGAACACGCCCCGCATCGGCTGGAATCCACCGAACCCGTCGTGGTCGACCTCGTAGCGGCCGAACTCCACGAACACCTCGTCGTTGACACGGCGCGCGGGCTCGGCGAGCACGGGGAGAAGACTCTTGCCGGGCATCAGGGCCGGCACGTGAATGCCCATGTGTTCCAGAACGGTCGGCGCGATGTCGATGTGCGACACCGGGTGCGGGGCCACGGCTCCGGACGCGGCGCCCGGCATCCGCATCAGCAGTGGCACCCTCGCGATCTCGTCGTACATGGCCGGCCCCTTCGCGTACAGCCGGTGCGAGGCGAGCATGTCACCGTGGTCCGACGTGTACACGATGAGCGCCCCCGGCGCGTGTGTCTCCACGGCGGCGAGGACGTGTCCGATCTGCGCGTCCACGAACTCCTGCGCGGCGAAGTAACGCGAGTCGCGCCGCTCGAAGCCGTCATCGCGCTCCTCCGCCAGGCGCGGACCCGCCCAGACCCGTTGGTGCCGGGGCTTGTCCGCGAGATCGTCGAGCACGTTGTCGTCGTGAGGGAAGACGAAGTCCCGGTACTTCTCGGCGTACTGGGGCGGGGTGATTCCCGGATCGTGCGGTTCGTCGTACGACACCACGAGCAGGAAACTGTCGTCCACGTGGTCCTCCAGGAACTCCACGGCGCGCTCGGTGCATCGGTGCGCGTATGTGAACTCCTCCGGCACGCCCGGATCCTCGACCGTCGCCGGATCCCGCGACGCACGCCGCTCCTCGGGCGACAGCTCTTCCAGGTAGGTGCGCATGTCGTACCAGTACTCGGGGTCCCAGCCGTCCGGACAGCGCCCGTTCCCGAAGTAGTCGGTGCCGTCCAGATGCCACTTTCCGATGTACGCGGCGGTGATCGAGCGATCACGCAGCCGCTGCCCCAGCGTCGGCACGTCGAGTCCCGGAGCCAGGTTGTTGGACCAGGTGCCGTTCGTATGCGGCCAGGTTCCCGTGAACAGGGCGGAGCGGGCGGGAGCGCACACCGGCTGCGTGGTGTACGCCCGCTCGAACCGCACCCCGGATCGAGCCAGGCCATCGAGGTGCGGCGTGTCGATGCCTGAGGAGCGGTAACTGCCCAGGAGATCCCAGCGGGTTGCGTCGGTCATCAGCACGACGGTCTGCTGAGGTGGTGCGGGGTGGGACATGGGGTGCGGAAACCCTTCGTGTCAGGAGTGGACGAATCGTGCGAGGAGACAACGGCCCTGTGGGGCGCGCTCAGTCCAGCTCGGTGACCGCGAACTGATCGATGACGATCTCCGTGCTGTTGGCCGCGTCCGAGCGCAGGCCGACCCAGGCCTCACCGGACTCCGGCGCGGTGAACTCGTAGGACCATCGCGTCGTCGAGGACGTCCGGGGCAGGGCGTCCGCCCGAAGGATGCGCGACGTGGGTTCGTCGACGCCGGTGACCCAACTGGCGCTGGTCTCGCTCTGGTAGTCGAACTCGACCCGGTAGCGCTTGCCCGCACGGAACGGGATGGTGCACGGGATCGAACGGTACTGAAGGGCCTTGGACGTCGCGCGGCTCTTGAGAGACCAGCCTCCGCTCAGCACGTCGTCGATCTGCTTGCCGTTCCAGCCCCTCTGGGTGAAGGGGGCGTGCAGTTCGGACAGGTGGGAGCGGATGTTGCAGCCGACGAACGGTCCCATCCCGTACGGCACGTCCTCGAAGTCCTCGTACACGAGGGTGCCCGGCTTGGTGGGCCGGCCACCTCGCGAGACCCGTACGTGGGCCAGGCGCACCTGGGCGGTACCCGCCTCGACACCCAGCTCGACGGTGACGTCGCCTCCGCGGTCGGGCGCCGTGAAGTACACGGGCACCCGCATGAAACGGGTGCCCTTCTTGGGGTCGCTCTCCTGGGAGTTGACCAGCGTGGAGGTGACGAGACGGTTCACCGACCGACCCAGGGGCGTCGTCACGGCCACGGTCACCATGCGGCGCTCACCCGCGGTGGCGCCGATCTCCACCTGCACCGATGCGGTGTAAGAGGCGCCGGGTACGAGCCCGGTCACCCGCTGGCCGAGGGACGCCGGCAGGCCGTCGGTGCCGAGGTGGGCCTCGTAATGGCCGCGGTTCGACAAGCGGACCTGCGCCGCCCCCTCGACCCTCCAGCCCTCCAGGTCACCCGAGTTGAAGTACGGGTTGACCAACCCGCTGCCCTGACCCCAGCGCGGCCGGGGCACCATGGGCGCCTTGCGCCGGTACACCGTGTAGGGCTGCCCGGCCTCGGCCCGGAGCGTGACCACTCCCCGGCGCACCGGAGCCCAGTCCTCGAACACGCGCCCCTGATCGGTGAGCCGGTACACCGCGACCTGGGACTGTCCCGACCATCCGCGGGGCAGCTCCCACTCGCTGACCCCACCGGACTTGCTGAAGTGGTACAGGCGCTCCGGGTCTCGCGCGTTGCGGGGCTCCCACGGCAGAAGGTAGGTGTCGCCGTGAAGGACCGTCCGGCCGTCCGTGACGATGACGCGCGTTCCGTCGGCGTCCGCGGTCACCTCGGTGCCGCTCTCGAAGGTGACGCGGTCGTCGGCCCAGGTGGTGACGGGATGTGCCTGTAGGTACTTCGCCGGAAGGTTGTTCTCCCAGATCCCCGCGTAGAAGGAGTTCCAGTTCGTGCGGTCCTGCCAGGTCTCGAAGTCGTACACGCGCGGGACGGGCAGGAGCGGGGCGCGGTTGCTGAAGACGTCCTTGTAGTGGTTCATCAGGAAGCGGGCGAGTGTGGAGTTGATGCCACGTGAGCTGTCGCCGCCGTAGGTGACGTCGTTGGCCCAGTGGGACCACACCGCCGAACGTTCAAGGCCATGGCCCCATTCGGTCGTCACCACCCAGCCCTGCGCGCGCAGTTCGCACTGAAGCCGGTCGGACGTCCAGCCGGACTCGCGGAACACGTCGATGTACAGCATGTCCAGACCCGCGTCGGCCTCCTCGCGCAGCCGCCGGAAACGCGCCGCGTTGTCGCCCGAGGTCAGATCGCGGCGGGCTTTGATCCGGTACGACTGGTCCTTGCCGTCCCAGCCGAGCCAGGTCTTGTCCACCAGCTCCTCGGAGAAGGCGTGTGCCTCCGGGTACGACTCGGTGCAGTTGACGTGCACGGCGAAGTGGCTGTTCCACTTGCGGCCCTCGTGGAACAGCTTGTTGAGGTGGGCGAGGCCGCCCGCCCGCTCGTTGTAGTGCCCCGCGTAATCGGGGTGGGCGCAGTCGTGGCCTTCGCCCTGATACCCCTTGACCAGAGTGAACTGGCCGAGCCCGTCGGTGGCCAAGGAGATGCGCTTGACGTTGTCGAGCAGCATCAGGAACGTGTTCTCCGCGGCGGAGCTGTTCAGGTACGGAATGTGCGGTACGACCCGCAGGTGCTGCTCGTCCGCTCCGAGGGGACGGGGCAGCAGCTCCCGCAGGGCGATCGCGCCGTCCTGCCAGTCGACCACACCGTCACCGTTCCGGTCCCCGGTGATGATCACCCGCACGTACGGCAGGGCTTCGGTGTCGGTCTCCTTGGCCTGGTCGGCGCGGTACGTCCACTGGCCGGAGGCGAGCGAGCACTTCACATAGCCGTCGCGGCGCTCGATGAGCCGCCACAGGCGGCCGTTCTCCCACGAGCTCCCGGGGACCTTGGAGATCTGGTCGGTGACGCTGTTGGACTCGATGCCCGCCGCCAGCTCCTGCGTGTGCAGTACCGCGTAGGCGCAGCCCTTGCGGGCACTGTCTGCGGGAGTGTCTGCGGACAGTGTGATGACGGTGTCGCCCTCACGGCTCTTGTCCAGGTCGACCAGCGCGGTCCGCACGGTCGCGCCGGCCTGGTCACTGCGCACACTCACCATGCGCAGCCCGGGTATCTCCAGGGTGCCGACGCGGAAGTCCGGGCTCTCCACGATGCGCGTGACACGAAACGTGGCCACGGCGCCGTCGGCGGCGATCTCGGCCTCGATGCGGCCGCCGCCCGCGAAGGACAGCACGTACGCGACGGCGCAATGGTCGGCCCTGTGGCACGTCACGCCGCTCGGGGTGACCTCCGTCCCGTCGATGACGAGAGAGGTGACCGTGTCCTCCTGCCCGTGCAGGACGGCGCCGCTCTCGCGGTGCGTGTAGCGCACGACGCGGGGGAAGGAGGTCGCCACGGTGACGGTCATCTCGCCCGTGACCAGGGTGAGTTCGGTATCGCTTGCTGCAGGGGCAGGCGCGGAGGGGTCGGCTGCCGCCGTGCCCGCCCCCGCGCCGATCAGCAGGGGAACGGCGGCCAGGCCGGCCACGACGGTTCTGCGTGGGGTGAGCGAGGAACGGGCGGCCGAGGTCGGGTGGTCCACGGGGGCCTCCAGGGCGAGAGCGGGCGGGGGACACGATGCGCCCACAGTCTTGGTCGCCCGGAGAACGCGGACCATAGACAAAGGACCCGCTCGTGTGGACATTCCCGCTGCGTGGACGGGTCCGGTGCGCTACGACCGGCCGGGGCGGATGGCGCTGGGGGCGCCCGGGGGGTGGCCGAGGCCCTGGAAAGCGCGGCCGGCCCTTGATTCGCAATGGTGCCACCTTGGAGGCGTACCCGCCGGAGCGGCACAGCCGGGTGCCCGCCGGGGCATCGGGTGTGTCGGACACCGGCATCAAGGAGTCATAAAGACTGCCGGTGTACGGCAATGCGCCGGGCGTCGCGGACGCCTCAGGATGGGTGTGGCAGGAACGGGGGCCAAGCCCTGGTGCCGGACGTCGGATGCGATGTCCGGCACCAGGGCGGAGCCTAGGGGGGCACCGAACGGGGGTCGGGGGATGGGGGAGTTCGTCGCGGCGGTGGTTGGTTTTCCGGGGCTGCTCTTCACCGCTGCGCTCGTTGTCTGCTGCGGGTTCTGGGTGTTGGTCGCGCTGGGCCGGGTCGGGGCCGGGGCGTTCGACGCGGATGTCGAGCTGGACGCGTGGGGGCTCGGGGGAGTGCCTGTTGCCGGCGCCGTGTCGTGGGTGATCGCTGTCGCGTGGTTCATGACGGTGACCGGTTCGATGCTGACCGATCTGGTCGCGCCGGGCGGAATGACGCATGCGGTGCTCGAACTGGTGCTGTTGATCGGCTCGCCCGTGGTCGGCCGGAGGGTGGCCCGCCGCCTCATGGGCTCGCCCACCAGGCTGCCGAGGAACCCGGCCCGCTCCGGCATGGTGTCGGCGCCGCGGCCGGCGGTCGCGAGGGATCCCTCCATGGCGGCAGGGCCTTGAGGGAACAGGGCCGCTGAGGTGCCGGGCAGGGCCCGCTCCGTCGTCCTGTGGTTCCCATCCGGGCAGTGCCGCACCGCTGCCCCGGCATGTCTTTCTCCTCTCTCATCCAGGGGTGCCAACTCCCCCTGAAGCCAAAGGACTTCATCATGGATGCCACCACCGTGGGCATCGGCGTGTCCGTCGTCGTTGTCCTGATCGTCGTCGCCGCGCTGCTGCTCGTGTTCACCCGGCTGTTCCGCAAGGTGGAGCAGGGCAAGGCCCTGATCGTCTCGAAGATCCGCAAGGTGGATGTGACGTTCACCGGGCAGGTCGTGCTGCCGGTGCTGCACAAGGCCGAGGTGATGGACATCTCGGTGAAGGCCATCGAGATCACCCGGACCGGCCGGGACGGGCTGATCTGCCAGGACAACATCCGCGCCGACATCCGCATCTCGTTCTTCGTGAAGGTCAACAAGACCGTCGAGGACGTCATCAAGGTCGCCCAGGCCGTGGGCACCCAGCGGGCGAGCGACCAGAGGACGCTGCAGGAGCTGTTCCACGCGAAGTTCTCCGAGGCGCTCAAGACGGTCGGCAAGCAACTGGACTTCACCGATCTGTACACCAAGCGCGAGGAGCTTCGGTTCCGCATCATCGAGGTCATCGGTGTCGACCTGAACGGCTACCACCTCGAGGACGCGGCGATCGACTACCTGGAGCAGACGCCGCTGTCCCAGCTCGACCCGAACAACGTCCTGGACGCCCAGGGCATCCGGAAGATCACCGAGCTGACGACCATCGAGCACGTCCGCACGAACGAGTTCCAGCGGACGGAGGAGAAGGAGATCACGCGGCAGAACGTCGACGCCCGCGAGACCATCCTGGAGCTGGAGCGCCGCCAGGCCGACGCCGAGATCAAGCAGAAGCGGGAGATCGACACCGTACGGGCGCGTGAGGAGGCCGAGACGGCGCGGGTGGTGGAGGAGGAGCGGCTGCGCTCGCAGGGCGCGTTCCTCGCCACGGAGGAGAAGCTCGGTGTGCAGCGCGAGAACCAGGCCCGCGAGGTCGCCGTGGCGCAGAAGAACCGCGAGCGGGTCATCGCCGTCGAGAACGAGCGCATCGAGAAGGACCGCCTGCTGGAGGTCATCGCGCGGGAGCGGGAGACGCAGCTGACGAAGATCGCCGCCGACAAGGAGGTCGAGGCGGAGAAGCGGGAGATCGCCGAGGTGGTGCGTGAGCGGGTCGCCGTGGACCGCACGGTGGCCGAGCAGGAGGAGTCGATCAAGAAGCTGCGCGCGGTCGAGGAGGCCGAGCGCGGGCGGCAGGCCGTCATCATCGCGGCGGAGGCCGAGGCGCAGGAGAAGCTCGTCAAGGACATCAAGGCCGCGGAGGCGGCCGAACAGGCTGCCACCCACCGGGCGGCCGAACAACTCACCCTCGCTGAAGCCGAGTTGAAGTCCGCCGATCTGCAGGCGCAGGCCAAGCTCAAACTCGCCGCGGGTATTCAGGCGGAGAGCGCGGCCGCCGGGCTCGCCGAGGTCCAGGTGCGCGACAAGGAGGCCGAGGTCACCGAGAAGGCCGGCCGTGCCGAGGCGGAGGCCACCGAGGCCAGGATGCGCGCGGAGGCGGAAGGGGCTCGCGCGAAGGCGCTGTCCGAGGCGACCGCCATCGCGGAGAAGCTGAAGGCGGAGGCCGAGGGCATCAACCAGAAAGCCGTCGCGATGGCCGCCCTGGACGAGGCGTCGCGCGGGCACGAGGAGTACCGGCTGCGCCTGCAGGCCGAGAAGGAGATCCGGCTCGCGGGCCTGGACGTGCAGCGGCAGGTCGCCGAGGCCCAGGCAACCGTCCTTGCGACCGGCCTGGAGAACGCGGACATCAACATCGTCGGCGGCGAGTCCGTCTTCTTCGACCGGCTCGTGTCCTCGATCGCGCTCGGCAAGGGCGTCGACGCCTTCGTCCAGCACTCCGAGACCGCGCAGGCGCTGGCCAAGCCGTGGCTGGACGGCACCGAGAGCTTCACCGAGGACGTGTCGAAGATTCTCGGTTCCCTCTCTTCGCCCGTGCAGAACCTCACCGTCTCCGCACTGCTGATGAAGCTCATGAAGGGCAATGGCGACCGCGCCGGGCAGGTACGTGAACTGCTCGACAAGGCTGCCCAGTTGGGCATCGCGGATCTGCCGCTCGCCGAGTTGAACGGATCACGCAGGAACTGATCCGCCCATGGAATCGCGCCCGGGGCCGTACGGGGATCCGCGGGTCCGGGCGCCCGCAGGCACCCGCACACGTAGCAGCAGAGCCGGAAAGGAAGACCGGGCATGGCCACCGGAACGGAACCGCGGACCGGCCTGGACGCAGGCACGTACGAAGTCCTGCGCGACCGACTCGCCCTCCAGGCACAGGACTTGACCGACCGGTCCACGGCGCTCAACGACCGCCGCGTCGCCGCCTTCGGCTCCACCGGTCTGACGCTCACCGCGAGCCGGGCCGTACGCACCGATGAGCCGCGGCTCGCACGCGACATCGTCGCCGTGGGGGACGTCCTGCTGCTCGGTCTGCGCACCTCGCCGGGCACCCGCACGCCCGACATCGGCGACGTCTTCACCCTGCACGACCGCGACCTGGCCCGGCTGCCCGTCGGGGCCGTCCCGGGCCTCCTCGACGACCCCGCTTTCGTGGCGGAGTTCGCCGCTCTCTTCCGCTACTACCGTCAGACGCGCCTCCTCCAACTGTGCTCTGTCGAGGGCAAGTTCCTCGCCGTCTTCCAGATCGGCGAGAAGCCCGACGACATCCGCGTACTGCGCTGGGAGCGCGACGGCCGGGACGGCGTGCGATTCCTCGACGCGCGCGGCGAACGCGATGACGTACAGCCGCCCGCTCACGACGTCATCTGGCGGCACACGACCCGCGAGGACCACGTTCCGGGGCGCCACCCGCACGTCTCCATCGGCGGCGAGGTGTACGTGTCCACGGTCGGCGGCGCCCTGACCGTCAAAACCGAGGACGACACCGAGACCGGTGACCGCATCCACTCCGAACCGGTCGACGAACCGCTGCAGTCCCTCGCGGACGCCGACATCGCTCACGCCCGTGTCGGCCCTCTGCTCCTGCTGCGCATCCGCCCGTACAAGGAGGACGCCTGGCGCCACCTGGTCTTCAGCACCCTCACCAAGACCGTCGCCCGCCTCGACGGCATCGGCCAGGGCTGCCGTGTCCTCCCCGACGACCAGGGCATCCTCTTCCCCGGCGGCTACTGCCTGGCCACCGGCACGCACAAGACCTTCGACGCGCTCGACAGCACCGGCCTGGCCTACGACAGGACGGTGCGCTCGCCGAACGGCGAGGACGTCCTGTACGTCTTCCGGGCCCGGGCCGCGGGCCGCACCCTGCTGCTCCCGTACAACGTCATCCGCAAGGAGGTCGCCGCCCCGCTCACCTGCCGCGGCCACGCCGTCTTCGACGACGGCACCCTCATGCTGCTCCGGTCCGACGAGGCCGATGAGCCGGCACGCGTGCACCCCGTCCAGACATGGCGCACCCCGTTCACGGCCGACACCTACGCCGCCGAAGTACCCCGTGGCGACAAGACGTTGACCCGCATAGGCAACGCCGATCTCGTACGGGGCATCTCCGACTGCCTCTCCGTCGCCCGCGCCGTCGCCGAGACCGCGCACGCCCCCACCGCGAAGGCCTACGAGACGCTCGCCGCGTCCTGCGAGCGCGCCGCCGACCTCTACCACTGGCTCACCGACCCCGAACTCGGCAGCCTGGACGCCCCGCTGGGGGACATGCGGGCCACGGCCCGCCGGATTCTGACCGAGTACGAGACGGTCCGGACGCTGACACGGCAGGCCGCCGACGCCCTCGCCGACGCGTCCTCACACATCGCGGGCCTGGTACGCAGGATCCGCGGGGAAGCACCGCGAAGCGCCCACGAGTGGGTCGGCCGCATCACCGAACTGCGCCGATCGCAGGGACGGTTGCTCACCCTCAAGGAGCTCAGGTACGCGGACGTCGACCGCATCGACGGTCTCGCCGACGACCTCGCGGGGGACATCGCCGCGGCAGCCGCCCGCGCCGTCACCTTCCTCGCGCGCCCGGACGCCTTCGCCGCCCACCATGCCGACATCGAGCAGCTCACCGCCGAGGCCGCTCAGCTGCAGACGGCCGCCGAGGCGACCCCGCTCGCCGCACGCGTCGCCGGCCTCGCCGAGCAACTGCAGACGGTGACCGACATCGTCACGGGCCTCGACGTCGGCGAAGCGACCGTGCGGACCGGCATCCTGGAGCGCATCGCCGAAGTCCTCGCCGGCGTCAACCGCGCCCGCGCCACACTCGACGCACGCCGCCGCGAGCTGACCGTGAACGAGGCGCGCGCCGAGTTCGCCGCCGAGTTCTCGCTGCTCGGCCAGGCCGTCAGTGGCGCCCTCGCCGTCGCCGACACCCCGCAGTCCTGCGACGACCACCTCGCCCGACTGCTCCTCCAACTGGAGTCACTGGAAGGACGGTTCGCCGACTCCGACGACTTCCTCGCCGACCTCGACGCCCAGCGCACCGAGATCCACGAGGCGTTCGCCGCCCGCAAACAGACCCTCGCCGACGCCCGCGCCCGGCACACCGAACGCCTCGCGCTCTCCGCGCACCGCGTCATGGAGACCGTCACCCGCCGGCTGGCAGCCCTCGCCTCACCCGACGACATCACCACATACCTGGCGTCCGACCCGATGGTCGCCAAGGTCCGCCGCACCATCGACGAACTGCGCGCCCTCGACGACCAGGTACGCGCCGAAGAACTCGACGGCCGCCTGGCCGTCGCCCGCCGGCACGCCCAGCGCACCCTGCGCGACCGCACCGACCTCTACACCGACGGCGGCAGCACCGTCCGACTCGGACGCCACCGCTTCCCGGTCGACACCCAGCCGCAGGAACTGACCCTCGTCCCCCACGGGGACGGCATGGCCCTCGCCCTGGGCGGCACCGACTACCGAGCGCCCGTCACCGACCCCGCCTTCGCCGAACTGCGCCCCTACTGGACCCAGTTGCTCCCCTCGGAGAACGAGACGGTCTACCGCGCCGAGCACCTCGCCGCCCGCCTGCTCGCCGACCACGGCGCGGACGCGCTCCTCGCCGCTGACGACCTGCGCGCCCTGGTGCGCACCGCCGCCGAGAAGGCGTACGACGAAGGCTACGAACGCGGCGTCCACGACCACGACGCGACCCTGATCCTCACCGCCCTGCTGCGCCTGCACTCCGGCGCCGGACTGCTGCGCCACACACCAGCGGCCCGCGCCGCCGCCCAGCAGTTCTGGGCGCTCGGGGCGGACGAGGGCGAGCGCGAGCAGTGGACCCGCCGCGCCGCCTCGCTCGCCCGCGCCCGCGACACCTTCGGCCAGGCCCCGGCCACCACCGACTGGCGCGCCGAACTCGCCGCCCGCATCGAGGACGCCCCGGCCGCCGACTACCTCTTCGAGGAGCTGACGTCCGCACCCGACGGCTTCGTCACATCGGCCGCCACCCGCACCTTCCTCGACAAGTTCCGCCGCGCCGTGGACTGCCCGGCCTACGAGGCCGACCTCGCCGCTGTCACCGACCTCGCCGCCCGCCGCTCCCTGGCCGAGGCCTGGCTGTCCTCGTACGCCGCCGCCACCGGAGAGGGGGACACCGACCTCCCCGAGGCCGTCGCCGTCGAACTCTGCCCCGGCCTCCTCCACTACGACAACGACGCTCCGCTCACCGCGACCGTCGACGGGCTCCTCGGGACCCACCCGCGCCTGAACGGCCGCCGCCTCACCCTCCGCCTCGACGAACTCCTTGCCCGCACCCGTCAATTCCGTGAGCAGGTCGTCCCCGGCTTCCGGGCCTACCAGTCCCGCCGGGCCGCCCTCGTCGCCGCGGAACGCGCCGCCCTGCGCCTGGACGAGCACCGCCCGCACGTCATGCCGTCCTTCGTCCGCAGCCGCCTCATCGACGAGGTGTACCTGCCGCTGATCGGCGACAACCTCACCCGGCAACTCGGCACCGCAGGGGGCCTGTTGCTGCTCATCTCGCCGCCCGGCTACGGCAAGACGACCCTCGTCGAGTACGTCGCCGAACGCCTCGGCATGCTCCTGGTCAAGGTCAACGGCCCCGCCCTCGGACACCAGGTGACCTCCCTCGACCCCGCCCAGGCCCCGGACGCGACGGCACGCCAGGAAGTCGAGAAGATCAACTTCGCCCTGGAGGCCGGCAACAACGTCCTTCTCCACCTCGACGACATCCAGCACACCTCGCCCGAACTCCTCCAGAAGTTCATCGCGCTCTGCGACGCCCAACGCCGCATGGACGGCGTCCGCAACGGCGCATCCCGTACGTACGACCTGCGCGGCAAACGGTTCGCCGTCTGTATGTCCGGCAACCCCTACACCGAGTCCGGTGCCCTCTTCCGCGTCCCCGACATGCTCGCCAACCGCGCCGACGTGTGGAACCTCGGCGATGTCGTGACCGGCAGACAGGACGCCTTCGCGGTCAGCTTCGTCGAGAACGCGCTCACCGCGAACGACCACCTGGCGCCGCTCGCCGGCCGCGACCGTGCCGACCTCGACGTCCTCCTCCGCCACGCCGCCGATGACCTTTCCTCGCGCTCTCGAACCGGCACGCGCATGGAAGGAGGCCCCATCGCCCCTACCGAACGGCTCAGCCACCCGTTCGCCCCGGCCGAGACCGAGCGGATCGTCGCAGTGCTGTGCCACCTGCTCACCGCCCGTACGACCGTCCTGACGGTGAACGCCGCCTACATCGCCTCGGCGGCGCAGTCCGAGGACGCCCGCACCGAACCGCGCTTCCAACTCCAGGGCTCCTACCGCGACATGAACAGGATCGCAGCCCGCATCGACCCGGCGATGAACGACGCCGAACTCTCCGCCGTCCTCGACGACCACTACGCGGCCCAGGCCCAGACACTCACCACGGGCGCCGAGGCCAACCTCCTCAAGCTCGCCGAACTGCGCGGCACCCTCACGCCCCAGCAGGCCGAACGCTGGTCGCAGCTGAAGGCCGCCCACGTCCGCGCCCGCATGCTGGGCGGCGCCGACGGTGACCCGGCCGTCCGCGCGGTCGCCGCGCTGGGACTGGTGGCCGACCGCATCGCCGCCGTCGAGTCCGCGATCACCCGCGTCACCACTCCCCGTGAGTAGGTTGCGGCTGGCATGCGCGGTCCAGCGCCGTACAGGCCGGTTCGCCGAAGGACGCGGCGAGGCCCGCGCTGTCCGGGGAGGCGTGGCGGCGCGCTCACCGCTGCCGATGTGCCCCCCGGCAGGTGGCGACGGGCGCCGCGGCTCCGCGCCATAGGCTTGCCGGCATGGATCCAGTGGGACTTGGCCGGGCTGTCGACGAGGCATTCGCCGTCACCGGGGTGGACACCCCTCCCTGGCCCGACCCGCATCCTCACGGCGACGTGCGGGACGAGGAGTACTCGCGGTGCGCCGAACCGGAGAAGTACCGCGTGCTCGCCGCCCGGGCCGACGCCTGGACACAGGCGTTGTCCCGGCTCGGGCTGGGCGAAGTGGAGACGCTCACGGATCCGGCGGCGATCTGGCGGCGAGGGCCGGGCGCGGCCGTCAGCGGTGCTGTCCGGCTGCGTCCGGTACGCGCGGACGCCGCACCTCTCGTGTTCGGGTTCTCGGCCATCGACGAGGTTCCCCGGACGGTTCTCGTAGTCGGGGCCGGGGAGCCCGCTGTGCGTCTTGAGCGACTTCCCGACTGTGGCTGCGACGCCTGTGACAGCGGTTCCGCCGACCTGCTCGAGACGCTGGACGAGGTGGTGGTCGCCGTGGTCACCGGCACGTTCGTGCACGTCGACGCAGGGGAAGGGCGGGAGATCGTGTGTACGGGGGACAGCTGGTCGGCGAGCAACTGGGATGCGTTGCCGCCGGCCGAGGAGGTGCTTGCCACGGCGCGGGCCGGGCGGTCGCCGTACCGCGTCGTGCGGGGGCAGGCCTGGGGGTGATCACCCGCGCTTCGTGACGTCACGCGGGATCGGTCACCCTTCGCTGACGCCGGCTTTCTCGGCGTCCCGGGTACGCAACAGGGGCTTGACCACCTTTCCGCCCGCGTTACGGGGGAGCTCGGCGAGCAGCACGAGGTCCTTCGGCCACTTGAAGGAGGCGAGTTTTCCTTCGAGGAACTCCGTCAGTTCGCGCAGCGACAGGCGGGCTCCCGGGGTGACGGTGACGTAGGCGACCGGCACCTGGCCCCAGCGCTCGTCGGGCCTGCCGATCACCGCGACCTCCCGTACGCACGGGTGCGCGGCGACGGCGTTCTCCAGCTCGGCGCAGTAGATGTTCTCGCCGCCACTGATGATCATGTCCTTCTTGCGGTCGACCACCCAGACGAAGCCCTCGTCGTCCCGCTTGACCAGGTCACCGGAGTGGAACCATCCGCCGTCGAAGGCCTCCGCGGTCTCCTGCGGCTTGCGCCAGTACCCGCGCGTCAGCGTGGGCCCGCGGTAGACGATCTCACCGACCTCGCCCACGGCGACGTCGTTCATGTCCGCGTCGACGACGCGGTACTGGATGCTCGGGATCGGCCGGCCGACCGAGCCGAGCTTGCGCAGCGCGTCCTCCCCGCGGAGTACGCAGGTGATCGGCGAGGTCTCGGTCTGGCCGAACACCGCCACGTTGAGCGCGCCGGGGAATGTGTCGCCCATGGCGCGCAGGGTCGCGTCGCTCGCGGGGGCGGCGCCCCAGCTGATGATCCGCAGCTTCAGGTCACGCTTGTCGATGTCGGGCTGGGCGCAGATCAGGTCCCACTGCTGCGGAACGTTGAACACGACGGTGGCGCCTTCGCGTTCGTAGGCATCGAGCACCGCCCGCGGGTCGAAGGCGCCCAGCGGGTGGATCACGACCGTGCTGCCGACCACGAAGTTCGCCACGATCGAACCGAGACCCGCGATGTGGAAGAAGGGCGCGGTCAGGAAACCGACGTCGGAGTCGTCGAACATCTCCATCGCGCGGATGCACGTGATCGCCTGTACCTGCATGTTGCGGTGGGACAGCATCACCCCCTTCGGCCGGCCGGTGGTGCCCGAGGTGTACATGATCAGCGCGGTCGACTCCTCGCTGATGTCGGGCAGTTCCATCGGCTCGTGCGCCGTCAGGAACTCCTCGTACGCGAGGTGCGCGATGTCGCCTTCGGTCTCGGCCTCGCCCGATGCGCCGATGACGACGACCGTGCCGATCGACGTGGCGCTCGGCGCGGCCTGGAGCAGCGGCAGGAGATGTGCGTCGACGACGATCGCCGAAGGGGTGCAGTCGGTCAGGATGTGGTCGAGTTCCAGCGGAGCGAGCCGGAAACTGAGTGGGACGGCCATGGCCCCCAGGCTGTTCGCCGCGAACACGCTCTCCACGAACCACGGATGGTTCAGCGTGAGCATGGCCACGCGGTCACCCGTGGCGACGCCTCGGTCGGCGAGTGCGGCAGCCAGTTGCAGCGACCGCCGCGACAGCTGCGCCCAGGTCGTGGTCCTGCCGAGATACCGCAGCGCGGGCTTGTCGGGCCGCATCGCCGCGTGGGTGGCCGCCTGGGACATCCAGTGGTGCCGGAAGGACCAGGCGGGCGCCGTGTCGGTCGGCATGGGTGACTCCTCAGGTGTCGTGTCGATCGGTGGCCGCAGCCGCATTGTGTCGTTCAATGCAGCGGTTCGAGAAGCGTCCTGACGAATTTTGTTAATGGAAAATCACATGGGTGAGGTCTCGGTACCCCATGTCGCACGGCCCGCGCACGGACGCCCCCGGTGCCTGCCCGACGTGTGATTGACTGGGCCGTATGGCCCTGTCTCCCCATGCGTGTGTGCGTTCATGACCGCCGAACCGAGCGCGGCCACCCGCCCCCGCAACCGCAGGCAGCTCATCGTCGAGGCCGCCGGCCGGCTCTTCAGCGAGCGCGGCTACCACGCCGCGTCCATGGAGGAGATCGCCGCCGGCGTGGGCATCACCGCCACGGCCCTGTACCGGCACTTCCCCAACAAGTACGCACTGTTCGCCGAATGCGCGCACGCCATGGTCGACCGGCTCGTCGGCGCGCTCGACGAGACGCCGCCCGAGGCGGCCCCGGCAGACGTGCTCACCGCCCTCATCCGGGTCACCCTCGCGCATCGCGCGTCGGGCGGCGTGTACCGATGGGAGGCCAGGTACCTCGACCGCGAGGATCGCCGGCTCCTCAGGGCCAAGTTCGGGCACGTCGTCGGGCGGGTCACCGAGGCGGTGCGGCGCGAGGAACCGCGGTCCGACGAGCAGCTGCGGGTCGCCGCGGCTCTCGGTGCGATCGGGTCCATCACGATGCATCGCACCTCCATCGCTCAGCGTCGGGCCGAGGAACTGCTGCTGGCGTGCACCTTGCGCGTGATCGCCGGCGACCCCCTTCCGGCCATGAGGAGCACCCACCCCGTCGAGCTGCCGACCCTGCCGGTGCCACGCTCGCGGCGCGCGGAGATCCTCGCCGCCGCCGTCCCGCTGTTCGCCCGGGACGGGTTCGCCAACGTCACCAACGGCCAGATCGCACAGGCGGTGGGGCTGGCGCCGTCCGCGCTCTACCGTCACTACCCCGGCAAGGTCGACATCCTGGCGGCGGCATGCCTGCAGGCGGCGGGCCTGCTGGCCCAGGCGGTGGACCGGAGTCTGCAGAAGGTGGCCGATCCGCACGACGCCGTCGTGGCGCTGGCGGCGACGTACGTGGCCTACAGCTTCGAGCACACCGCACTCACGAGCGTCGCCGAGGCCGAGGTCGCCGGCCTGCCGGCCGATCTGCAGCGCCCCCTGGTCCTCGCGCAGCGTGAGCACATCGCCGTCTGGGAGCAGCAGTTGCGGCTTGCCCGTCCCGAGCTGGACCCGCGTCAGGCCCGCGTGCTGGTGCACGCCGGATTCGGAGTGGTGGTCGAGGCCGGGCGGAGCTTGCGATGGCAGGACAGTCCTGCACACCGGGCCACCGTGACGGGGTTGGTCGTGGGCGCTCTGGGCCTGTGAACGGACCGTGCGGATGCCCGTCCCGTGGCGGATGCCCGTTCCGCGGCGGTGCGCCACGGAACGGGCCTGTGCGCGATCGGTGCAGGAGGGCTCAGGAGGTCGGCCTGTTCCCCGTCGGGATCACGATGGGGGTGCTCGTCCCTGAGGCGCCGTTGTTCAGGAACGCCATGGCCAAGGCGCGCACGAACTGGTCGAACACGTAGAAGGCGCCGGGCGCGACGGGCGACAGCCCCTCGCGGAACAGGATGAAGGCCGGCCACGCGGTGCGGATCAGCGCCGCCGAGGCGTAGTCGCGCTTCAGCCCGAGCCAGTCGCCGATCTCGTTACTGAGGACGTAACGGACGAACTCGTTGAGGAATCCGCGCGTGACCCCCAGGTCGACCTGCGCGGTCAACCCGAGCAGATCCTCGGCCAGTTCGATGCCCTCGGTCGTCGGGGAGAGGATCGGTGTGAGCACCTGACCCGACTGGGCTTCCGCGTCGGCCCACGACTTGGGGATGTACTCGTCCCGCACGCCCAGCAGATGCAGAGCGACCTGCCAACTGTGCAGGAAGGCGTCCTGGTCCTCGGCCGAGAACGGGACCTTCCACTCCAGCAGCTTCCTGCGCACGAAGGTGCCCAGGCTGTGGAAGGTGACCAGGATGTCGGCGTTGCTGATCGGCGTCTTCTCGTCCGTGACCGCCGTCCAATGGGGCGACTGCGGCAGCAGATGGCGCACCGCGGCGTGCACCACACGTGTCTTGTTGGCGGTGACCACGAACTGGCCCGTCGGCTCGAAACCCTTGAGCTGGGCCAGGTCGTAGCCGAACGTGAACGTCTTGGCCGCACGGTCCTTCATGTTGGCGCCGCCCGCGGACCAGTACACGCTCCTGGCCTCACGCGGGATGACGGTGCTCATGATCCCGCTGCCGAGCCCGTAGAGCATGAAGAGGTAGGTGTCCTTGCGCCGGTTGAAGTCCGCGGCGCGGGCCAGCTTGCCGGGATCCGCCCAGGAGGGCAGCTTGTTGACCCTCTGCAGATACGCGGTGAGGTCGGCCGGCAGGCCACTGGGCAGCGGGTCGTCGTTGTTCACCCACGACGCCATCGCAGTGTTGACCGCCGGGACCTGGCCGTTCTCGAAGAGCGAGGCCACCAACTGGTCCACCTCGTCGTCCCACACGTATTCCGGGTCGGTGCCCGAGCCGGTGCCGGCGACCGAGCCCGTCGGCGACCACGCCCACGCGGGTGTGCTGCTCGTCGCGCCCACGAGGCCCAACGCGGCACCGAGGGACAGGACTCTTCTGCGGCTGAGATTTGGCATTGACTTGCTCGCTTTCCTGGTAGGGCGTGCGGCACATCTCGCCTTGTTCAGCGCGGAGTTGGCGTTGCCGACACGATTCAAAGCTTGTTCCAGGATGTGATTTCTGATTAACATAGCGAGGCGCGCTGCCGTCGACAAGGGCATCGACGTGACCGAGAAGCCGCCGCCGGCTCAGGCCCCCGGCCCGCCCGATCCACACCGGGCGAGCCGGACGAAGGGCCCAGGCGTTCCGGATCGAACCAGTCCCGTACGACCGAGGAGCCCGCATGGCCACGGAACAGGACCACATCCCCGCGCCCGACAGTCCAGCGCCTGACGGCTCGACGCCCGACCGGTCTGCGCCCGACAGCCTCGTGGCGAAGACTGCTCGACCCCCGTGGGTGACGGACGAGTTGATTATGCAATGGTGCACGTGGGTGCGCCGCGACGCGACACGTCCCGGGCCCGACCGTGCCGAGCCCGTGACCGCGCTCGCGCCGTACGACCTGGCGCCGATCGCCGCCGTTCCCACGTGCGCCCCAAAGGACGTCGCGGCGGCCGTGGCCCGCGCCCGAGCGGGCCAGCCGCAGTGGGCGGGGACGACGCTGAGGCACCGCGGCGACGTCGTACTCGCCTTCCACGACCTGCTGTTGGAACGGCAGGACCAGGTGATCGACCTGATCCAGTGGGAGACGGGCAAGGCGCGCTATCACGCCTGGCAGGAAGTGGCCCAGGTCGCGGCGATCGCCCGGCACTACGCCCGGCGTGCCCGGCACTACCTGGCCCCCCACCACGTGCGCGGGATGGTGCCCGGCCTGACGAAGGTCAAGGAAGTACGGGTGCCGAAGGGCGTCGTCGGCGTCATCTCCCCGTGGAACTACCCCCTCTACCTCGGTGTCGGCGATGTGCTGCCGGCCCTGCTGGCCGGCAACGCAGTGATCTCCAAGGCGGATCCCCAGACCGCGCTGACCATGCTGTGGACGCGAGCCCTGATGGCGGAGGCCGGGCTGCCGGCCGATCTGTGGCAGATCGTGGCCGGTCCCGGGGCAGTGGTGGGTACCGCCCTGGTCGACGCCGTCGACTTCGTCTGCTTCACCGGGTCGACCGCCACGGGACGCACCGTCGCCGAGCGTGCCGCGAAACGACTGGTCGGAGCCTCTCTCGAACTCGGCGGCAAGAACCCGCTGATCGTGCGTGAGGACGCCGACGTGCCCTCCGCGGCGGCCGGCACCGTGGTGGCGGCCTTCGCCAACACCGGGCAGATGTGCATCCACATCGAACGCGTCTATGTGCACGAAAAGGTCTACGACGCCTTCCGCGCCGAGCTGGTCCGGGCGACGCAGGCCCTCACACTCGGGCGGTCCTACGACTACTCGGCTGACATCGGGTCACTGACGTCGGCGGCGCAGCTCGCGGCCGTCGAGGCACACGTCGACGGCGCGGTGGCCAAGGGGGCGACCGTACTCGCCGGTGGCAGGGCCCGTCCCGACATCGGCCCGCTCTTCTACGAACCGACCGTCCTCGAAGGCGTCACACCCGAGATGGCCGTATGCGACGAGGAGACGTTCGGCCCGGTGCTCTCCCTCTACGCCTACGACGCGGACAACGAAGCAGTGAGCCTGGCCAACCAGGGAACCTACGGACTGTCCGCGTCGATCTGGTCGAGGGACTCCCGCGAAGCCGGCCGGATGGCGTCGCGGATCCGCGCCGGGTCGGTCAACATCAACGACGGCGCCGCCGCGGCGGCCGGCAGCGTCGAGGCCGGAATGGGCGGCGTGGGCGAGAGCGGACTCGGCAGGCGCCACGGCGCCGAGGGAATCCGCAAGTACACCGAGAACCAGACCATCGCCACGCAGCGCCTCATGCCACTCGGACCGCCGAAGCCCGGCCAGAGCGCTGTCGAGAGTTTCGTCCGCCGTACCAACGGACAGCTGGCCCTGCTGCGTCGGCTGCGTGTGCGATGAACGGCACCGCGCCGGCTGCCGTGCGCCAACGACGCGGACATTCCCTCTGAGTGCCTCTGCTTCCGTCCTTTCTCATCTCCCGCCGCATGCACGGCGGGCATCCCCTCTGGGTGCTCCCGCCTCACTCATGCTCATCTCATGCCGCATGCACGAGATCAGTCCAGCCCGCGGGTCAGAGCACGGTGATCCGCCCTGGCGGCGCATCCCAGCCCGCTGCCCTGCCCTGCAGGAGCCCGATTCCTGACCGCCCAGAACGGCGGAGTATCCACGGAGGTATGCGATGACGAGTGCGATCTTCGGTGAACGGTCCCTCTACGACGACGACCACGAACTCCTGCGAGAGACGGTCCGGGCGTTCGTCGACAAGCACGCCGCGCCGCACGCCGACCGCTGGAGGGCCGAGGGCAAAGTCGACCGCGAACTCTTCCAGGAAGCCGCCCGGGCCGGAATCCTCGGCTTCAACATCCCCGAGGAGTACGGCGGCGGCGGGATCACCGACTTCCGCTTCAACGCGGTGATCGGCGAGGAGTTCTCCCGCCACCCCGTGTCGGACGGCCTCGCCGGCGTGGGCCTTTCCAGCGACATCGTCGTGCCCTACTTCACCGACCTGACCGACGACGAGCAGAAAGCCCGCTGGCTGCCGGGAATCGCCGCCGGCAGCCTCATCGTCGCGGTCGCCATGACCGAGCCGGGAACCGGGAGCGACCTGGCCGGCATCGCCACCACCGCCGTCCGGGACGGCGACGACTACGTGGTCAACGGCAGCAAGGTCTTCATCTCCAACGGCCAGAACGCCGACCTGGTCGTCACCGCCGTACGCACCGGCGCGGACCGCCACGGCGGGATCAGCCTGCTGGTCATCGAGGCGGACCGGCCCGGCTTCTCACGGGGGCGCAACCTGGAGAAGGTCGGCCTGCACGCCCAGGACACCAGCGAGCTGTTCTTCCAGGACCTCCGCGTACCCGCCGCCAACCTGCTCGGAGAGGAGGGCTCCGGCTTCAAGGCCCTGATGCGCAACCTGCCCCAGGAGCGGATCTCCATCGCCGCCAACGCCATGGCCTCCATCGAAGGCGTGCTGGAGCGGACCGTGGAGTACGTCAAGGAGCGCAAGGCGTTCGGCCGGACCATCGGCTCCTTCCAGAACACCCGTTTCCAACTGGCCGACATGGTCACCACCGCCCGCGTGGGCCGCACCTACATCGACGACCTGCTCGCCCGGCACTCCCGCGGCGAACTCAGCGCCGTGGACGCCGCGTCGGCGAAGTTCTGGGCCACGGAGAACTACGTCGACATCGTCGGGCGCTGTGTGCAACTGCACGGCGCCTACGGCTACATGCTCGAATACCGCATCGCACACGACTACCTCGACTCGCGCATCAGCACCATCTACGGCGGCACCACCGAGATCATGAAGGAGATCGTCGCCCGGGACCTGGGGCTGTAGTACCTGGCCCACTACCGCGGAGGCACTTCATCAAGTCCGTTCCTGAGCACGGGACTTCTCGCCACGCAGGCCGTCTGCGGGCGCGGGCGCTCGCCGTGCGACGTGTGTGAGGGGAGGGCAGACCGGGCCGACGTTCGCGCTGAGCGTCGGCCATCCGCTCGTGCGGTCGACCGCGGCCATCGCCGAGCGGTGCGGTCGGCACACCCTTCCGCGAGCCGATCGCCGGTCCCGTGCCGACGTGGCCGGGCAGCCACGAGGCAACAACGAGCGTGCAACGGGTGAGTTGCGGCGCCGGGCCCGGCATCGCTCGCCCCTTACCCTCCAGGAGCAGGGGCCCTCGCGCGCGCTCCGGGCAGGGGGAGCCGGATGTGGTCGATCACCTCACGGCGGGTGTTCCGTCGAACCGTCGGTGCCGTCGCGGTGGGCATGGCACTGGCCGCAACCTCGGGGTGCACGGTCCCCGTCGACGCCGTCGCCGGCATCTCCGTCACCGCCGACGGCCGCCTGATCGGTGTCATGATGGTCTGCGGGCACCACATCGACGGCGCGACCCTCTATGTCGACAGCGCCGATACCGACAAGACGGTGAGGGTGGATTCCTGGACGGCCACCCACCGCCTCACCGCAGGTCTCACCACCTGGACCCTTGATCCGCCTTCCGCCGGCTGGACCGCCGACACATCTCTCCCTCCGCTCACCGCCGGAACCACGTATGCCCTCTATGGCTGGACCAAGGACAACTCGTGGTCATCGCGCAGCGTCTCGTTCACGCGGGCCGACAGCGACCGGCTCACTCCGGGCATGGTCCGGTACGACACCGTCTCGGACGACGGTGAAGAGTCCGCGGTCAACGTCCCCACAGCGGAATTCGAAGCCAAGGCCTGCCAGGACGACTGACGTGCGCCGGAGTGCTCGACGACGTGGCGGCTGCCACCCCAGGTGATGCAGTCGGCCCCGAGCACGGCGAGGGGCCTCGTGAGCAGACGCGTGGTGTCGGCCCGCAGGTCTCTGCGTTAGGGTGGCCGACATGCAGACGCACTCGAACTTCCGTGAGGATGAGCCGCAGCACAGCGGCCCCCGCGGTGAGTGCGCGCCCCGCGGATACGGCTTTCTGCGCCGCCGCGGCCGGGTGGGTTCGCCCCCGGCGTCTTCCTGTCGCTGAATCCGCCCTTTAGGCCTCCGTCCTCGGGCCTGAGCTTTCCCGTACCGGTACCCGGAAACGTCGCGTCGCGCCGTCCACCACCGGCCCCTTCTTGAGTTCCGAAGGAGTTCGCCATGTCCCTCACTCATGACGTCGCCCCCGCATCAGCCCTGCGCGACCACCGCATACCCGCCGACGGCCTGTACGAGGGCACCCGCATCCTGAACCGCCTTCCGGACGGTGTACGGGAGAGGCCGTACGAGCGGTTCGAACTCGTTCCGCAAGGCCGCGTCATCGGAGCGGAGATCCGCGGCCTCGACCTCTCACGGCCCGTGTCCGACGCGGTGCGGGAGGAACTCAACCGCGCGCTCCTCGAATGGAAGGTGCTCTTCTTCCGCGGGCAGCATCTGACGTCCGACGCGCAGCGCCAGTTCGCCCGTAACTGGGGTGAGTTGGAGACCAATCCGCTGCTCGCCCCCGGTGACGGCGACGATGTGGTCCGCTTCGACAAGTCGGCCGGTGCCGTTCCCACCTACGAGAACGTCTGGCACACGGACGTCACCTTCCGCGAACGCCCGGCGATGGGTGCCGTGTTGCAGCTGCGGGAAGTGCCGCCGGTGGGCGGCGACACGATGTGGGCGGACATGGCGGCCGCGTACGACAACCTGCCGTCCGATGTCCGCGAGCTGATCGACGGCGCGAGTGCCGTCCACGACTTCCTTCCGGGCTTCGCCCGCTTCTACGCACCGGAGCAACTGGCCCCGTTCCAGGCGCAGTTCCCGCCCGTTCAGCACCCCGTGGTGCGCCGCCACCCGGAGACCGGACGCCGGATGCTGTTCGTCAACACCTCCTTCACCACCCGGATCATCGGCCTCGAGCGCCCGGAGAGCGACCGCCTGCTCCGGCTGCTCTTCCAGCAGGCCCACGTCCCGGAGTTCCAGGTACGGTTCCGTTGGCAGGCGGGCGATGTCGCGTTCTGGGACAATCGCGCGACCCAGCACTACGCCGTCAACGACTACGCGCCGTACCCCCGGGTCGCCGAACGCGTGGCGATCGCCGGGGACCGCCCGTTCGGCTGAGCCGCCGCACGGCAAGAAGCCCGGAGGCGTGTGCCGGATGACCGATGGCCGGTCTCCGGCACCGCGGGCCCCTGTTGTCGGCTGGTGCGCGCCGCAGATGAGCAGCGCGGGCCAGGCCTGCTCAGCGTGGCCGAGTGCTCGGCCTGAGGACCGGTGGTCGGCGGTGCTACGGGGTTGTTGCCGGGCGACGTCGCCTCGGCGCCTCCCGCAAATTTCCCCTTCGGACACTGCACGGGGGCTCTTTGGCTGAGCTCTCGAGCTCAAAGGTTTCCGGGGGCGTCCAGGAGGCCGAGGGCTCCCAACGGATGCGGTCGGCCGCCCCGCGCGAGACGGTGGGTCCAGGTGGCGGTTTCGTCTTCGCGATGCCTGGAACGCCGCTGATCGCTCCAGGCTGTCCGTAACAGGAGTCGTCCCACCCGCACCGCAGCCCCGCCTGAGAGGAGCGTCGGCCATGGAATACCTCGTCACCATGACCACCCATGTCCCGGAGGGAACCTCGCAGGCGGAAGTCGACGAGGTCCGCACCCGCGAGACCGCGCACTCCCGCAGGCTCGCCGAACAGGGGCAGCTGCTGAGGCTGTGGCGCCCGCCTCTGCGTCCGGGGGAGTGGCGCACACTCGGGCTGTTCGACGCGCGGGATGCCGCGCACCTGGAGGATGTCCTGTCCTCGATGCCGTTGCGTGTGTGGCGGAGCGACGAGGTCACACCCCTGACGCCGCATCCGAACGACCCGGGGCCGGCCGCCACCGGTGCATCGGGCGCCGCCGAGGAGTTCTTGGTGACCTTCGCCCCGGCCGCGTCCGAGGACGCCACCACCCAGGCATTGAAGGACGCCACCGCGGCGGAAGCGGTCCGCGCGAAGGAACTGGCCGGACAGGGACACCTGATGCGGCTGTGGAAGACGCCTGGCGAGCGCCGTGCGCTCGGCCTGTGGCGCGCCCGGGACGCCGCCGAGATGCAGACAGTGCTGGACTCACTTCCCCAGGCACCATGGCTCTCCATGGAGATGACGCCGCTGGCTGAGCATCCCAGCGACCCCGGGGCGGTCAGGGGCTGACGGCCGCCTCGTCCGGACGGCGTCGCGTGGAAGGCGCGGAAAACAGGCAAAGCAGCGACAGGCAGTTCGCCCACAGGGCTTCGGGGTGCTGACTTGTGCCACTCCTGTGCACACCCATTGACACTGTCCTCGGCGCCTTCGTAGGGTGCCGAGGTAGAAAAAATTGATACGTTTCAACTCGGCAAGCCAGGCCTGTGGCTTGTGAGTTGACACAATTGCTGCACGTCGCGTCGCTCAAAGTGCGCCTCCTGCTTTCGCTGAAGTGGAAGCAGTCATGTCCGGTTGAATCATTCAAATCCCTTCCTGGGAGCATGTGCATGAGCCTGCGGTGGCCGTTCCTGTTCCGGTCCAGTCTTCGGCCCGGTGTTGTCGCGATGGCCTTCGGGCTGACGCTCGCCCTCGCTCCCCCCGCGGTCGCGGACCGCGCAGGGCCCGACCACAGCCCTCAAGCGCCGGCCGGACTCACGGTCGGTGACCGGGTCGACCCGTCGGCCGTCGAGGGGACACCCTCGTTCGGCTGGCTGCCGCGTGACGTCGACAGCAACGAGGTGCAGTCGGCGTACGAGCTGGTCGTGCGCGACAGCGCGGGGCGCACGGTCTGGGGCAGCGGCAAGGTGACCGGCGCACGGCAGTCCTGGGTTCCCTACGCCGGTCCCGACCTCGCGCCCGGCACGAAATACCGCTGGACGGTGCGGACTTGGGACAGGCAGGGTGCGGTGTCGCCGTACGCGCACTCCGCGACGTTCGTCACCGGCCTGGGCGACGCGGACTGGTCGGGCGCGCAGTGGATCCGCAGGCCCGCAACCGGCAACGACGCGGACAACCAGTGGACCGCCGCCCGCAAGGTCATGAGGGTGTCCGGGGGCAGTCCGGTGACCGGCGCCCGCGTCTACACCGCCGCCGTGGGGGACTGGCAGGTCCAGGCGAACGGGCGCACGGTGCAGCGCGGCTCGTCGTACGAGTACGCGGGTGAGGGCTTCTACGATGTCGCGGAGCTCAAGGGCGTCGAGGCGGGGCAGCAGCTACCGGTCGGCGTCGTCACGCACTACTGGAACTGCAAGTGCCAGGGGCGCGCCAACGGTCCCGCCGGCCCGGAGGGCCCTGACGGCCTGCTCGTCAAGGTCGTGGTCGACCACGCGGACGGCACCCGGGACGTCATGGTCTCCGACGGCTCATGGAAGGTGCGCCGCTACGACCCGCAGGCCATCGACACCGTGACGTTCCGGAACAAGGACGCGGGCGACCGCGTCGAGTACTACGACGCCCGGGCGGAGCTGACGGGCTGGGACAAGACCGGTTACGACGACGGCAGTTGGTCCGGTGCCACGGTGGTGGGTCCACACCCGCGACCGAACCCGGCCGACTGCTCCTCGTATGCGTCCGGTTCATCACCTTGTGCCTTCACCCACCTGTCCGCGACGAGCGCCCATCTCACCCGCACGGTGGTCCACCCGAAGTCCCTGCTCCGCCTCCCGGACGGCACCGTCTTCGCCGACTTCGGCGAGGTCAACTCCGCCGTACCCTCGGTGCGTTTTCAGCATGGAGTCGCAGGGCGGCAGTTGACTTTCACCACCAGCTACCGGCGTAACAACTCCACGCTGGCGGCGGCCGTACATGCCGGGGACACCACGGTGACCCTCGCCAGTACGGGCAACGTGCACGTCGGCGACCGTGTCACCGTCGACGCCCCCGCGACCGGATACGGGGCAGGTGCCCCGGAGACCCGCACCGTGACGGCGGTGAACGAGAAGACCGCCACCCTCGACCAGGCCCTCGGCAAGGACCACGGCGCCGGAAGCTGGGTGGAAAACTCCCGCGCCGGCACGTCGGCCCTCGACACCCAGGGCAGCAACATGCGCTTCTTCCATACTCAGCGGGACGGTGCCCAGGTCGCGCAGCCGTTCACGTACTGGGGCTGGCGCTACCTGCAGATCAGTGACCCCGGCGAGAAGCTGACCACCGACGACGTCACGGCGGTGGTGCAGCACACCGACGCCGACCACCCGGCCACCTTCGCGAGCAGTGACGACACCCTCGACGAAGTCTTCGCGCTCCTGCAGCATTCGGCGCTGCAGTCGGCGCAGAACGTCTTCCTCGACACCCCGACCCGGGAGAAGGGCCAGTTCCTCGGCGACGCCATCGACGAGTCGTACGCGACCATGGCGGCCTCCGGGGAACGGAGCCTGACCCGGCAGGCGATCGTCTCCTTCATGAACTCCCAGGCGCGGTACTGGAAGAACGGCGCCATGAACGCCGTCTACCCCAACGGCGACGGTAAGCGGGACATCCCCGACTACACCGAGATGTTCCCCGAGTGGGTGCTGCGCTACTACCGGATCACCGGCGACCGGGATTTGCTGACGCAGGCCCTGCCGGTGATGAAGAACATTTCCGATTACATCTCGTCCGCCGTCGACAGCCGCGGTCTGGTGGCCGACCTGCCTGGCGGCAGCGGCGCGTATCAGTACGGAATCATCGACTGGCCCGCCCCGATGCGCTACGGCTACGTCACCGACGGGAATGTCAACCGCACCGTCGTCAACGCCCTCGGCGTGGGCGCGCTGCGCTCGACGGCCGAGGCCGCCGACGCCCTCGGCGACGCGGACGCCCGCACCTTGTACGACGGTCGGGCGGATCACCTGACCGCCGCGATGCGTGCGCAGCTGCGTGACCCCGGGAGCGGAGCCTGGTCCGACGGCTTGACCGCCGCCGGTACCCGCATCGACCACGCCGGCCAGCACGCGCAGACCTTCCCCGTCGCCTACGGGGCCGCAACAACCGCCGAATATGCGGCACTTGGCGAGCGCATCTCCGCACTTGGCATGCAGCAGGGGCCGATGACCCTGCGCACGCTGCTTGATGCCCTGCGCATCACCGACCGCCCGGACACCGTGGTGGATCTCCTCACCGACCCGCGCCACGACGGCCCGGCCCAGGTGCTCGCCGAGGGCGGCACCTTCATGTGGGAGCAGTGGACCCCCGGGTGCGCGACCTCCGACTGCACCGGCGCCCAGGTCTCCCAGAGCAGCAGCGAAAGCCTCTCCCACGGCTGGGGTGGAGCCGGAATCACCGGCGTCATCGAGAGCGTCCTCGGCCTGACCGTCACCTCGCCGGGTGCCGCCACGGTCCGTATCGCCCCGGCGGACAAGGGGCTCGACCACGCCTCCGGCACGCAGTGGACCGAGCGCGGCACTGTCGGCGTGGACTGGCGCAGGGGCCGGTACGGCGTGGACACCGACGTCACTGTCCCGGTCAATGTGACGGCGACCGTCGCCCTGCCGGTGGTTCGTGGCGGCATCTACCGAGTCACGGGCCAGGGCGTCCGCTACCTCGGCGTCGAGGACGGCCGGGCCGTCTATCGCGTCGGGTCCGGACATGTGTCGTTCCACGCCCGGTCCACCGACTGAACGCGGAGGCCCCGCCATGAAGCAGCACAGGAGACAGCAGGAACAGAGACACGGTGCGCGCGCACTGGCCCGGGCCGTCGTGGGCCTGTGCACCGTTGTGGCGCTGATCGGCCTGGCGCCGGCCGGCAACCCCGCTGCCGCGCAGACGAGTTCAGGCCATCACGACCGTGCCGTCGCGTCCACGGGCACGGTCGTCGTGGCGAAACCCGGTTCCACGCGCGTGATCCAGAACGTCGGCACGTCCACTGTCACCGTGCGCCCCGGGGCGACGGTGCGGCAGACGCTCGACCGCCTGACCGCATCCGACCGCTCCCGTCAGAGCCGAGAGATCGTCGACGTGTCCGGTGCCGTCCGGCGCGACGGCCCGGTCGTGGAGGGCGACCGGCTCACCGTCCGCGCCGAGGACGGCCGCTCAGAGGGGAGTTACGCGCTGGCCGTGCACGACCCGGGCGCCGCGGGGCGCGACGGTGACTACTGGAACCAGCCGCTCTACGACCGGATCGACTCCACCGTCAACGCCCACGTCCCGGTCTTCCCCGACCGCCGCTGCGACATCACCGACCCCGCCTACCGGTCCCAGGTCCGCCGGGTCACGGAGCGGTACGCCGTCGGGAACGAGGCCGGTGACCCCGCCGTCAAGACCTCACCCCTGGTGTACGACTCGCAGCGGGTGTGGTTCTACGGCGACGCCGTCAACGCGGCGATCAAGGACTGCCACGACGCGGGTGGCGGCTCCGTCGTCGTCCCGCCGCACGGATCCCTGAACGAGAACGGGGCCTACTACTCCGGCGCCATCAACCTGCTCAGCGGCGTGAATCTGCGCGTCGAGACCGGCGCCGTCGTGAAGTTCATGCGGGACAAGAGCAACGAGTTCTACCCGGTCGTGCGCACCAGCTACGAAGGAACCGACCTCTACAGTTACTCGCCCCTCGTCTACGCCCTGCACCAGCACGACATCGCGGTGAGCGGCGGAGGGACGCTCGACGGCCAGGAGGACATGTGGAACTGGCGTCCCTGGAAGAAGGGTTACTGGGGCGAGCCCTCGGTCGAGGACAAGGATCCGAACGGCTCGTACGGGCAGAACGGCGTCCTCAACCGCATGAACTTCGAGGACACACCGGTCGAGCAGCGCCTCTTCAGCGACGACGGCCACGCGCCGGACACGATTCCCGTCGTCGAGGACGGCAAGGTGCGCCACGTTGCCCCGCCGGCCGGAGCCAAGGCCATGAAGTCGACGTTCCGCCCCTCCTTCATCCAGCCCAACGACTCGACCGACGTTCTGATCGAGGACGTACGGATACGTAACACGCCGTTCTGGATCGTCCATCCCCTCAGCTCGTCCAACGTTCTGGTCCGCGGCCTCGACATCTACAGCGACAAGACGAAGGACTTCGAGGTCAAGGGCTGGAACAACGACGACGGCATCGACCCCGAGTCGAGCCATGACGTGGTCATGGAGCACAACCAGGTCACCGTCAGTGACGACGGCGCCGCCGTCAAGGCCGGCCGTAACGTGAACGGGCGCGAGCACCGGGCGCCGAGCGAACGCTTCATCATCCGAGACTCGGACTTTCGCAACGAGGCCGGGAACTCCGCAGCCATCTCCATGGGAAGCGAGATGTCGGGCGGAATCCGCGACGTCTTCATCCACGACAACGTCTTCGGTGGTCACGGCCTTGCCATGGCCCTGAAGATCAAGACGAACTCCACCCGCGGCGGCGCCGTAGAGAACATCTATCTGCGCGACAGCCTGCTGCAGTACGCCGTCCGGTCCCTGGTCGAACTCGACAGCGACTACAACGAAACCGTGCCGTTCCCGAACGCGGACGTCTTCGACCCTCAGGTCCGCAACATCTATGTGGATCGTGTCGACACAGGCCCCGACATGCCGCCCGCCACGACCAGCTTCTCCTTCCGCAGCGCCGCGTCCCGCTCACCGGTGGAGAACGTCCGCTACCGCGACTCCGTCTATCACTCGACCAGCACCCTCGCGGCGGGCTTCGCGGAGAACAAGAACATCAAGGGCCTCGTCGTCGACAACGTCACCTACATCAACCCGCAGACCGGCGCCACCACTCGCTACGACACCACACCGCTACGCCTCCGCGACGCGACACGGGCGGTCCCGGACACCGGTGACGCGACCGGCCTGACCGCGGCGGACACCAACCGCCCCGACACTGTCACCCCGCTACCCGAGCGCACGTTCCGGATCGCCGGCGCGGTGGACCTTTCCACGGCACCCGACTTCCCGTACACCGGCACGCTGCGCATCCTTGTCGACCGCGACGACACACCCGTCCCGGTACGCGTCCGGCCGGACGGCACCTTCCTCAGCGACCCCATCACCCTGGACGACGACCAGAGCTGGTACCGCGACCGGCACTACGTGGCCTTGAACTTCTGGGCGGACAACGGCATCGACATCAACACGACCGTGTACCAGGTGGCCGTGTCCACCCAGCGAGGAAGGGACGGTTCATGACCGACCAGCCGCACGTCTCCCGCAGAGCCTTCGTCGGCGGAGTCGCCGCCCTGACCTCCGCGACGCTGATGTCCCGCGTCCTGCAGGCGGAGTCGGCGGTCGCCGCCGAACCCGGCACGGACGGCAACGGCACCCGCATCGACCGGCACGCCCTGGTGTCCCGGCATCGCGTCGTCCGGCACAGCAGCGACCTCGATCTGCCCGTCCAGGTCGGCAACGGCCGGTTCGCCTTCGGCGCCGACGTGACCGGGCTGCAAACCTTCGTACCGTTCAACACCCTCTCCGACTGGGGCTGGCACGCGGACGCTCTGCCACCCGGCAAGGAAATCGCGGACTACAGAGGCACCGTCTGGGACACGTACGGCCGAGACGTCGCCTACTGGACGGACGACGACAACGAGCCCGAACTCCACAACTGGCTGCGTGAGAACCCCCACCGGGCGAACCTCGGCCGCATCGGCATGCGGCTGCTCAATGCGGACGGGACCGAGGCGGCCGAGGCCGACCTCACGGACACCGTGCAGGAACTCGATCCGTGGACGGGCGTTCTGCGCAGCGCGTTCCGCTTCGAAGGACACCAGGTAACCGTCGAGACCGCCTGCCACCCCGGCCAGGACGTCCTGGGCGTACGCATCGAGTCCGCACTCGTCCGGCTCGGGCGCCTGTCGGTCTTCCTGGACTTCCCATACGCCACCGCGGCCGGGCGCAACAAGTTCGAGGCGCCGTACGTCGGCCTCTGGGACCGCCCCGAGCTGCACGCCACCGTCCTGCGCCACCGCGGCCGCACACCGGTTGTCACCCACACCATGGACGCCACCCGCTACGAGGTCGGCCTGGCGCTGTCGCCGGGCGCCCGCGTCAGCCGCAGTGATCCGGGGCTGCATCGCTACGAAGTCATGGGCAGCGGGGACCAGTTGGAATTGGCCGCCCTCTTCGCGCCCGAGGTGCGAGGTGCCGTGCCGAGGGCCGGCGAGGTGGTGCGCCAGAGCGGGACCTGGTGGCCGCGGTTCTGGCGGACCGGCGGGGCGGTCGACCTCTCGGCGAGCGCGGACCCGCGCTGGCGCGAGCTGGAGCGCCGCATCGTCCTGAGCCAGTACCACCTGGCCGTGAACGACGCGGGCAACGACCCCGCCCAGGAGTCAGGACTGGTCAACAACGGCTGGTACGGCAAGTTCCACATGGAGATGTACTGGTGGCACGCCTTCCAGTACGCGCTCTGGAACCGGTGGCCGCTCCTGGACCGCAGCACCGACATCTACGAACGGTTCCTGCCCACGGCGCGACGCCTCGCCACCTCCCAGGGCTTCCGCGGTGCCCGATGGCCGAAGATGACGACGACATACGGCGACGCGATCGGCCGCGAGTCACCCGGCACCCCGACCTGTCTGCTGATCTGGCAGCAGCCCCACCCCCTCTTCCTCGCGGAACTCGACCGTCAGGCCCACCCGGGACGCGGAACCCTGCTCAAGTGGCGCGAAGTCGTCCACGAGAGCGCGGAGTTCATCGCCTCGTTCGCCCACCGCGAGGAAAGCGGCCGCTACGTCATCGGCCCGCCGATCATGTGCTGCAACGAACGCAACCCGCCCGCCCGGACCCTGAACCCGGCCTTCGAACTGTCCTACTGGCGCTTCGGTCTGCGCATCGCCCAGGAGTGGCGAGAGCGCCTCGGCATGGCGCGTGAGCCGTACTGGGACGAGGTCCTCGACGGCCTGGCGCCGCTGCCCGTCGAGGACGGCGTGTACGTGCTGTACGAGGGCGTGCCAGACATGTGGACCGCGTACAACACCAACCATCCCGATCCCGTCGCGCCGTTCGGGATGCTGCCTGGTGACGGCGTCGACGTGGAAACCATGCGGGCGACGACTCAAAAGGTCCGCGAGACCTGGCCGGTGACCGACCTGTACAGCTGGGACTTCCCGCTCCTGGCGATGAACGCCGCCCGCCTCGGCGACCCGGCCGCGGCCGTGGACCACCTGCTTCATGAGCGGTTCGGGTTCACCGGCACCGGCCTGCCCGCCAGCGGGAAGAGCGGGGTGCCGTCCCCGTATTTTCCGGCCGCGGGAGGCCTGCTCTACGCCGTCGCGATGATGTGCGCCGGCTGGCGCGACTCTCCCGGCGGCCCCGCGGGCGAGCCGGGTCGTCCCGGCGAGCGGGGCCTGGCTCCGGGGTTCCCGGACGAGGGTTGGACGGTCCACTGGGAGGGTCTGACGCCCGCTCTGTGATCGATCGGACGTGGCGTCAGCTCGGCCCGGCCTCCACACCGGACGGCCCTTCCGGGAGCACCGCTTCGCCGTGAGCGCCCGGAAGGCGGGTGCCGGGAAGGCGGGCATCGGACGCTTCCGGCGGCAGTGTGCTGTCCGGCAACGGCTCCGCCGTCTCGTAGCGCCGAGCGCCGAAGCGGTACACGACGATGAGCAGCGCGAAGAACGGCAGGCCGGCCTTCCAGGAGTCCTCCAGGCCCTCGATGAACGCGGTGGAGACCAGGATCGCGGTCAGCGCGAGCGCCGCCGCGACGGTGGTGAACGGAGCGCCGCGCAGCCGGGCCGGGGAGGAGGGGAGGCCGTGGCGGGCGCGGTGGCGGCGGAACATCAGGTGTGTGGCGAGGATGAGGATCCACACGACCAGCGCCCCGAACACCGAGATGCCGAAGAGCAGGACGTACGCGGTGTCCTCGGAGTGGACCGAGAGGATCGTGGCGGCGCCCAGGCCGAGCCCGGAGACGGCGAGGGCTCGGTGGGGGACTCCGCCGCGGCCGACCCGTGCGAACATCCGTGGCGCGTGCCGGTCCACCGCCAGGGAGTGGATCATGCGGGTGGCGAGGTAGGTGTTGGCGTTGGCGCTGGACAGCGCCGCGGTCAGGACCACGAAGTTCATGATGCCCGCGGCGGCCGGGATCCCGGCGACGTCGAAGAGCTGGACGAAGGGGCTCGCCGTGACGTCCCCTCCCGCCGCCGTGCGCGACCACGGCACCACGGTGACCACCACCGCCATGGCCAGCACGTAGAAGAGCGCGAGTCGCGCGACCATGCGCCGGGCGGCGCGCGGGATGTCCCGCACCGGGTTCTCGGACTCTGCGGCGGTCACCGCGATGATCTCGGTCCCGATGTAGCTGAAGATCACGAAGACGAACGCGGTGCCGAGGCCGCTCATGCCGTGGGGGAGGAGACCGCCGGGTCCCGAGAGGTTCGAGGTGCCGACCGCCGTGTGGCCGGGCAGGCCGAGGAAGACGTAGGCGCAACCGAGGAGGACGAAGACGCCGATCGCCGTGATCTTGATGGTGGAGAACCAGTACTCCAGGTGGCCGAACACTCCGACGGTCAGCGCGTTCGCGGCCAAAAGTAGCAGCGAGAACGCCACCACCGGTGCCCACAGCGGCAGTTCGGGCCACCAGAACCGGACGTAGATGCCGCCGGCGATGACCTCGCCGCCGATCGCGATCACCTGGATCGTCCAGTACGTCCAGCGGATCACGAAGCCGACCAGAGGGCCGAGATAGTGGCTGCCGATGGTGCCGAACGAGCCGGTCGCCGGGTGTACGGCGGTCATCTCGGCCAGCGCCCAGCCGATCACCAGGGCGATCAGCGCGCAGAGCACGTACGCGATCACGGCGGCGGGCCCGGCGGCGGAGATGGCGAGGCCCGAGCCGAGGAACAGGCCCGTTCCGATGGCGCCGCCCAGCCCCATCATGCTGAGCTGACGCCCGGTCAGTGCTCGTCTCAGGCCATGCTCTTGGCCCTCTGTGCCAGGGTCTTGGTGCAGGCCGGTGGTGGGGGAGGCGGCGGCCGTTGGGCTGCTTCCGGCATCGTCGGGCATGTCACTCGCTCCGTGGGGTGCGGTGTTCCTGGACGTGCTAGTGGGCGTGCTGCTGGGCGCGTATCTCGCCGAGCGCGTCGATCAGCGCGTCGACGTCGGACGTGTTGTTGTAGTAGTGGAAGGAGACCCGGAGCAGGGTGCCGCGTGGGCTGGTGACGATGCGGCGCTCGGCGAGCGCGGCCGCGAGGGCGTCCGGGGCGGAGTCGGCGATCGCCACCTGCGGGCCTCGCAGGTGCGGCTCGACGGGCGAGGCGAGCGTCTCGCCGGTCTCGGCCAGACGGGCGTGGGCGTACGTGGTGAGCGCGCCGACATGCGCCTCGACGTCCTTCGGGTCGATGTCGGCGAGGGTGCGAAGACCGGCCGCGGCCGCGTACGCGGAGGGGACCGACGGGGTGCCGGTCTCGAAGCGGCGCGCGGTGTCCGGGAAGTCGAGGGAGCGCGGGTCGAAGCCGAAGGGGTCGACCCGACCGAACCAGCCGGTGAGTTGAGGGTCCACGTCGTCGCGCAGGCCACCGCGCACGTAGAGGAACGCGATGCCAGGGACGCCGAGCAGATATTTCAGCGCGCCGCACACCAGGTAGTCGCAGTCCAACTCCCCTACGTCCACCGGGAGTACACCCAGTCCCTGGTACGCGTCGACGAACACCCGGGCGCCGACCGCTCGTGCCGCCCGAACCGTCTCGGCCACCGGCAGCCGGGCGCCGTTGCGGTAGGAGACCAGCGGCACGGAGACCAGGTTGGTCGAGTCGTCGATCGCGGCGGTGTAGTCCTCGGCGGGGACGGTCCCTTCCCGCTCCGGGACATGGTGGACCCGGGCGCCGCGCCGCTCCTGTGCCAGCCAGACGTGGGCGATGGACGGGAACTCCATGTCCGTGGTGACCAGGCGGGGGCGGCGCGACCAGTCCAGTGTGGACGCCACCTGGTACGCGCCCTCGGAGGCGCAGCCGACCACCGCGATCTCGTCGGGCTGCGCGCCGATGCGGGCGGCGAACGCGGCGCGCGCGGCATCCACTTGGGCCATCCACGCGCCCCAGGGCGCACCCTGGCTGCGCATGGACCACTGGAACTCCTGCAGCGCCGTCAGCATGTGCTCGGATGCCGCGCCCTGGCTGCAACTGGCCAGATGGACCGTGTCCTTGAGGGAGGGGAACCGGGCACGGAAACGCTCGGCGGCGTCGAGGGGCGCGATGGGCACGGGCGGCTCGCATTTCAATCACAGTGAAATGGTTCAGTGCGAGTGATCGAAGCAGCCGAGTCATGTGCCCGTCAATGGGTCGGAGGCCGGCCGTCGACCGGGGAGGGTCACCGACTCGGCGGTGTCACGCTCACCAGGAACCGTGCGGGCTCGCCGCCCTCGTTGACGTAGCGGTGCGGGACACGGGAGTCGAAGGTGCAACTGTCCCCGGGCCCCAGCTCGTGGCGGCTCTCGCCCGCCTCGACGACCAGGCTGCCGCTGAGCACCACCACGCACTCCTCGGAGGGGTGGCTGTAGCACGCCTCCGAAGACGCCCCGCCCGGTTCGAGCGCGCCCTCAAGCACTTCGAGGCGTGCTGAGCCGGCCGAGACACGTGTGTACTCGACCCCGCCCTGCGGCGAACGCACCACGATCCGGCGGTCGCGCCGCACCACAGCGACGTCATCCGGATCGTCCTGCCGGAACAGGTCGAAAAGGGGGAGTCCGAGGGCGGCGGAGAGCCTGCGCAGCGTCTCCAGGCTGGGGTCGGTCAGGCCGCGCTCGACCTGACTGACCAGACCGGTCGACACCCCGGCGTGCGAGGCCAGGTCCCGTACGGTCATCTTGCGGGACTGGCGCAGCTCGCGTATCCGGTTGCCGATCACGCGGTGAGGGTAGCTCAGCGCGTACTGCGTGGAGGGCATCGGCCGCGTCCGGCACCCGCAGACCGGCGGCGACGTCCGGTCCGATTCCTCCTGTCGGACGGGGACAGGAACGGGAAGGCTCCAATGCGCACATGGCAGGGCCATGAAGGAGGCATTGCAGCGCGGTGACAGTCAACCCCGCTGTCTTGAAGGCAGTCTGTGCCGCGGATAGCTTCGGTGGCATGAGGATCTGCAGGCGGTTCCGGAAGCGACGGGCCATCGACCTGATGCGCGTCGCCACCGCGGTGTGTAGCTGACCTCCTCTCTGCGCTGATCCGGGCCGCTCGGCGCCCCGCCGCACTGCTCCGCTCGATCCCCTTTCACGCCTCCCCTCCCTTTCGCCCTGTGCTGAGGCGTGCCCCTCATCATCCTGTGAAGGCACGAATGTCCCCACGTACCACCATGCCCGCATCCCTGCGCTTCGGCGCGATGACCGCTGTCGCCCTGTCCCTTCTGCTGACCGCATGCGTGAGCAACACGCAATCCACGGCGGCCAGCGAGAATGTCGCGGCGAAGAAGATCCCGGCCAAGGTCTCCGCCGGAACCTCTTTGACCGTCGGCGCACCCGATCTCAAAGTTGCCCTGGAACTGTCGGGGCAGATCCACAAGCTGCCCTTCAAGGTGAAGTGGGCCAATATCAGCGGCGGCCCGCAGTGCTCCGAAGCGTTCCGGGCCGACGCGCTCGACATCTGCTCGGCGGCGGAGATTCCGTCGATCAACGCCCACTGGACGGGCCTGGACACCAAACTCGTGGCGGCGAAGTTCCGCAAGGATCCGACCGCGTACCCGATCTACGAACTGGGGATCGCTCCGGGCGCTCACATCAAGACCCTCGCCGACCTGCGCGGGAAGAAGATCGCCTACAGCCCCGGGCAGGCGCAGGGGGCTCTCGTGCTGCGGATCCTGAAGAAGGCCGGACTCACCCAGCAGGACGTCGACCTCGTCGAAATGGCCAGTACCGGTGACGTCTACCCCACCGCTCTGGGAAACCGTCAGGTCGATGCCGCGCCTATCGCCGATGTCAACATCAAGCGCTATCTGACGAAATACGGCAGGGACGGCGGCACGACCATCAAGCACGGTCTCCGCGACGACCCGGGGCACTTGTGGGCGCTCACCGATTCCGTGAGCAACGCGCAGAAGTCCGCTGCCGTCAGGGAACTCATCAAATTCTGGGCACGAGCCGAGATCTGGATCGACGACCATCCGAAGCAGTGGATCGAAGGCTATTACGTCAAGGACCAGGGGCTGAGTCGCGAGGACGGCGAATACCTCGTCGAAAGGTCCGGACACCCGGACTTTCCCGCGGACTGGACCGGCGCCATCGAGCGCCAGCAGCAGACCGTGGACCTGTTGGCGAAGGAGCAGAAGCACAAGGCCTTCGATGCGGGGATCCTCTTCGACCGCCGATACGAGCGCGTGGCCGCCGACGCCGTTGCCGGTGAAAGGAAGACGTCATGAGCACCACGGCTTTCGACCGGAGGGCGGCGACCGCGACCGTGGCGGCGACGGACGACGCCGCGGTCGCGTCCCCTCGCCTTCGATCACGGGCACGCAAGAGGCTGGGGCCGGGCCGCCCCGTCCCCTACGGCTGGGCGCTCGGTCCGCTGCTGCTCCTCGCGGTGTGGGCGGCCGGCTCCGGCGCCGGACTCATCGACGCCCGCAGCCTCCCCGCACCCTGGACCATCGCCGGCACCGCGAGCGACCTCATCGCCGACGGCAGGCTGCAGTCCAACTTCTCGACCTCCGCCGGGCGGGCCCTGCTCGGCCTGCTCTTCGGAACGGCCGCGGGTCTGCTGCTCGCGCTCGTCTCCGGACTGAGCCGCCTCGGCGAGGGGATCGTCGACGGGCCGGTGCAGATCAAGCGGGCGATCCCCTCGCTGGCACTGATCCCTCTGCTCGTCCTCTGGTTCGGCATCGGCGAGACGATGAAGGTCATCACGATCGCGCTCGGCGTCTTCGTGCCGATCTACATCCACACCCACAACGGGCTGCGCACCATCGACAACCGCTACTCCGAACTCGCCGAGACGGTGCGGCTGAGCAGGATCCAGTTCGTCCGGCATGTCGTCCTGCCGGGTGCGCTGCCCGGGTTCCTGCTCGGACTGCGGTTCGCGGTGACCGCCGCCTGGCTGGCGCTGGTCGTCGTCGAGCAGGTCAACGCCACCAGCGGCATCGGCTACATGATGGAGCTCGCGCGGACCTACGGACAGACGGACGTGATCATCGTCGGCCTCGTCGTGTACGGACTCCTCGGGATCGTCTCCGACGCCCTGGTACGGCTCGTGGAGAGGAGGACCCTGTCATGGCGGCGGACGCTGGCGGGCTGACCGCGACCGAGGACCGCACGACGGTCCGCATCAAGGATCTGGTACGCACGCTCGGCGGGCGCCGCGTGCTCGACAGCCTCGAACTGAGCATCGCCCCGGGCGAGTTCGTCGCCCTGCTCGGACGCAGCGGCTCCGGCAAGAGCACACTGCTGAGGGCGCTGGCCGGCCTCGACCACGACGTGGCGGGAAGCGGTGAACTGGCCGCCCCCGATGACGTGTCGGTGGTCTTCCAGGACGCGCGGCTGCTGCCGTGGAAGCGGCTGCTCGAGAACGTGATTCTCGGCCTGCCCGGACCGGACGCCGAACAGCGGGGCCGCACCGCCCTCGCCGAAGTCGGCCTCGAAGGCCGCGAGCGGGCCTGGCCCGTCGAGTTGTCCGGCGGCGAACAGCAGCGGGTCTCGCTCGCCCGCTCCCTCGTCCGCGAGCCTCAACTCCTGCTCGCGGACGAACCGTTCGGAGCGCTCGACGCCCTCACCCGTATCCGGATGCACGCCTTGCTGCGGCAGCTGTGCGAGCGGCACCGGCCCGCTGTGCTGCTGGTCACCCACGACGTCGACGAGGCCATCGCCCTGGCCGACCGGGTGGCCGTACTCGACGAGGGACGGATCGCGGTCGACATCCCGGTCGACCTCCCCGCGCCGCGCAACCACGGCAGCGCCCGGTACGCCGCACTGAGGGACCGCCTGCTCGCCCGCCTCGGCGTGGAAGCAGCCGGCTGACCGCCCCGACCGTGGGGGGAGCCCGGCACGTCTCACCCCGGCGGACGGCTGACCCGGCCCCGACCTGGGGACCCAGCACGTCTCACCCCGGTACGACCCGCACCGCACGAAGAGGAGAAGAAGCCATGACCACCGTCGCCCCTTTCGACATCCTCAGGGCAGGACCGCGCTTCGGCGCGGAGATCACCGGCGTCGACCTGACCGCCCCCGTCGACGAGACCACCGCCGACGCACTGCGGCAGGCCTTCCGGGACCACAAGGTGCTGGTCTTCCGCGGCCAGCACCTGACACCCGATCAGCACGTCGCCGCCGTCAGGATCTTCGCCGAACCCTTCGACCACCCCACCGCTGCGAAGGACGACGCCAACCCGCTCGTCTACCCGTACAACGTGCGACAGACCGGCAAGGCCAGCACCTGGCACATCGGCGGCCTGTGGCGTGACCCGGTCTTCGCCATCGAGTCGCTGACGTACGAGGTGGTGCCCGAGCTGGGCGGCCACACACTGTGGGCGGACCTGCAGGCGGCGTACGACGATCTGTCGGAGCCGTTCAAGGAGCTCCTGGAGTCCGTGCGCGCCGTGTACGACGGCAACGCGGAGAACTACGCGCAGGGCAGCAAGAAGACCGCGACCGGACCGACCGTCGAACACCCGGTCGTCCTCGCCCATCCGGCCACCGGCCGCAAGGGCCTGTTCATCAGCACCTCGGCGATCGGCCTCACCGGCGTGACCCCCGCGGAGAGCAAGGCGCTGCTCGACCACCTGCTGCGGCACGCCTCCTCGCCGAACTACACCATCCGCTTCGGCTGGCAGCCTGGCGACTTCGTCCTCTGGGACAACCGCGCCACCTGGCACTACGCCGTCGACGACTACGGCGACGGGGCGCGCGTCTACCGCAAGGTCATCGGCGTGGAGCCGGAGGCGGGCCGCGGGCCGGGGGCGCGTTCCTGAATGCTCCCGGGAGAAGACCGCGCCGCCCGGCGCGTACTGCTCGTCTGCCTGGCCGCGGGCGCGACGACCCTGCTGGACCAGGCAGTCCTGAACATCGCGGTGCCGAGCATGCGCAAGGCCCTCGGGACAGGTGCCGGCGACGTGCAGTGGATCGTGGCCGGATACTCGTTGGCCTTCGGTCTGGCGCTCGTCCCGGGAGGCAGCCTCGGTGACACGCACGGGCGCAAGCGGTTCTTCCTCGCCGGCGTGGCCGTCTTCCTCATCGCGGGGGTGACGGCCACGACCGCCGGTGGGCCCGGCGCGCTGATCGCCGCGCGGCTGGTGCAAGGCGCCGCGGCGGGACTCGTCAACTCCCAGGTGATCGGCACCCTCCAGGACGTCTTCCACGGCCAGGACCGCGGCCGAGCCCTGGGCCTGTACGCGGTGACCGCCGGCGTGGCCACCGCCCTGGGGCCACCACTCGGCGGCGCGCTCGTAGCGGGCCTCGGCCCCCAACTCGGCTGGCGCTGCTGCCTGTTGCTCAGCACGCCGTGTGCGATGCTCACCCTGACCCTGGCGGCGCGGTGGCTGCCGCCGCCCCGGCGCACCGCCCGCGACCCGAGTCTCGACGTCCTCGGCCTCGCGCTGGCCTGCGGCTGCGCGCTGACGCTCATGGTGCCGTTCATCGGCACCCCGGGCAGCGGCGGAGAGGCACTCCTGTGGGGGGCCGCGGTGACCGCCCTGGCGATCGCACTGACCGCCCACCAGCGACTGCGCGCACGACGCGGACGACGCCCCCTGCTGCATCCCGCCCTCAGGACGTCGAGGCCGTACCTGCTGGGTACCGCCGTCGCCATGGCACAGTTCGGCGCCTCACTCGCCTCGGCGCTGGTGCTCACCGTCTTCCTCCAGGAAGGACTCGGCCTCTCCGCCGTGCTCACGGCGGCCGTCACCCTTCCTTCGGCGCTCGCGATGGGCCTCGCATCGGCGCTCGCGTGGCGGGTGGTGCGCCGCATCGGCCCGCGCACGGTGACCCTCGGTCTCGCCCTCGGTATCGGCGCGGCCCTGGCCGGGGCGGCGGTCGCGCTCGCCGTGCCGTCGGCGTGGCTCCCCTTGGCATACGCCGGTGTGCAGGTGCTGACCGGCGCGGCCTCGGGACTCACGGTGTCGCCCAACCAGACCCAGGTCCTGCACCACGCACCCGCCGAAGCGGCCGGGGTGGCCGGCGGCATCCTGCAGATGACGCAGCGGATCGCCGCAGCGGTCTGCCTCAGCGCGGTCTCGGCGGTGTATCTCCACTCCGCGCCGCCATCGCCGGGAGGCAGCGGTCCCCGATCCGCGTACGCCCTCGCCTCGTGTGTCTGCGCCGGACTGCTCGCGGTGGCTCTCGTGCTGTCACGACAGCGCGGGGCGGCGCTGAAAGCAGCCCTCCGCAGCAACCCATCGGTACGTGAACTCGACACCCCTCACGGCCCCTTGCTCCCGCACACCCCTACCGGTAGGCCCCCTGCCGCCCCGTCACCGCCCGAACAACGATCGGAAGCATGATGACCCCGCAATTCCTCTGGTACATCCCCAACACCGTTCAGCCGGGACACCGCGGCGACGACACCACATCCGGCTGGGGGTCCATCGAGCACTCGACCGAACTCGCCCGCACGGCAGAAGCCCACGGCTGGGACGGTGCCCTGCTCGGCACCGGATGGGGACGCCCGGACACCTTCACCGTCGCCACCGCCCTGGCCGCGCGCACCACGACGTTCAAACCCCTGATCGCGGTCCGCCCCGGCTACTGGCAGCCCGCGAACTTCGCCAGTGCGGCCGCCACGCTCGACCAGCTCAGCCGCGGCCGCGTCCTGGTCAACATCGTCAGCGGCCTGGACACCCCCGCCGCCTACGGCGACACCACCGTCGATCCCGCCGCGCGCTACGCCCGCACCCAGGAGTTCCTGCATCTCGTACGCCGCCTGTGGACCGAGGAGAACGTCACCTTCCACGGCGACCACTTCCAGGTCACCGACTCCACGGTCAGCCCGCGCCCCTACGCCACCGCCGAGCGGACCCACCCGACCCTCTACTTCGGCGGCGCGTCCGAAGCCGCCGAACGCGTCGCGGCGGCCGAGGCCGATGTGCAGCTGTTCTGGGGCGAACCGCTCGACGGAGTCGCCGAACGGATCGCCCGCCTGAAGGAATTGAGCGAGCAGGTGGAGCGCCGCCATGTGCCGCTGGAGTACGGCCTGCGGATCACCACGGTGGTACGCGACACCACGGAGGAAGCGTGGCGCGCGGCGGAGGAGAAGGTCGCGAAGATGGCGGCCGACGCGGGCGAGATCGACACCTGGATGGGCAACCGTAAAACAGCGGTCGGCCAGCGGAGGCTGCTCGACCTCACTGAACGCGGCGAAGTCCTCGACACCTGCCTGTACACCGCGCCGGGCCGGTTCGGTGGTGGGGGAGCGGCGACCACGTGGCTCGTCGGCTCGCCCGACGACGTGGCCGCGGCGCTCGACGCCTACCGCGCACTGGGCATCACGCACTTCGTGCTGTCCGACACCCCCTACAGGGAGGAGACCCGCCGCATCGGTGACCAACTGCTGCCCAGGCTGCGGGAGGCGTGAGGGCGGGCAGTCCGTCACTGTCCTGGGGCTCTTCGGGCGAGGCAGCGTGACGGTCAGGAGAGTCGGGCCGGGCCTTCGTGGTCGAGGAGGATCTTCTTCAGGATCTGGGCGGCCGCACTGAACTCCTCTGCCGACAGGGAGCGGATCAGTTCCCGCTGGCAAGAGAGAACTTCGCCGAACGCCTCGTCGATCACCTCGGTGCCCGCTGTGGTGAGTTCGACCACGACGACGCGACGGTCGCCGGGGTCGGGGGTGCGGGTGATCCAGCCCCGGTGCTCCAGGGACTTGAGACGTGTCGTCATCGTCCCGGAGGTCACGAGCATGGCCGCCATCAGATCTCCGGGGGTGAACCGCCGTCGTGGATCCCGTCGCAGTGTCGCCAGCATGTCGAAGGACCAGGGTTCCAGACCGAAGCGGGACAACGTCTTGTCGCGGTCACGGTCGAAGAGCCGGGTGATGCGCAGCATGCGGCTGACCACCTCGAGGCTGCGCACCTCGGCCTCTGGCAGGCAGGCCCGCCAGAGGCCGATCATCTCGTCGATCGCGTCTGGGGGCTCGCCGTGAGGCTTCCCCGCGGTCTGTCCGCCCGCTGCGTGTACCGCTTCCACTGAGTCTCCCTGGTGCCGTCGTCCGGATCGCATTCGAAAGATATCTTGACGCTCAAGAGAAGTCCATGGAAGCTGTCCGGCAGCCGACGTCGGCAACCATCCGCCCCCGGAAGCCCCGGGGCATGGAGCTTGCTGTGCCCTGCCGCCGACCGTCGGTCGTGAACTCTGTGCTGTCCCGCCCCTGATGCGATGCGCCGACCGCCGCTGTGCCGGCGGTGGCTCCCGCACGCCCCGAACGAGAAGTGGTGGTCATCGTGGTAGTCGAGGACTCGGTCCACGCGAAAGTGGGGAGACGCATCATCCCCCTCCTGTTCGCACTGTGGCTGGTCAACTTCCTGGACCGGGCGAACGTCGGCTTCGCCGCCCTGCAGATGAACGAGGAACTGCAGCTGTCGCCCGCCGTCTACGGCTTCGGAGCGGGAGCCTTCTTCTTCGGCTACCTCGCTCTCGAAGTCCCCGCCAACATGCTGCTGTTGCGCTACGGCGCGCGCCGCTGGATCGCCCGCATCGCGATCACGTGGGGGATCGTCTCCATGGCGCAGGCCCTGGTCGTCGGCCCGACCAGCTTTGTCGCGGTCCGTGTCGCCCTGGGCTTCGCGGAGGCCGGATTCCTGCCCGCGATGCTCTACTACCTGACGCTGTGGTTCCCCGCCGAGCGCCGGGCCAAGGCGATCGGCCAGGCCATGTCCGCCAACGTGATCGCCATCGTGGTCGGGGCGCCCTTGTCAGGACTCATGCTCACCTACCTGAACGGCATCGCCGGGCTGGGTGGTTGGCAGTGGCTCTTCGTCGTCGAGGGTGCCCTCGCGGTGGTGCTCGGCTTCGTCACGCTGCGCTCCTTGACCGAGCGGCCGGCCGAGGCCCGCTGGCTCGCCGAGGAGGAGCGCTCCTGGCTGGTGGCACGGATGGCCGAGGATGCCACGGCCGCCGGCACGCAGGGCCACCACTCGCTGAAGGACGCGCTCAGGCTTCCCATCGTCTACCTTCTGGGCGCGCTGTACTTCTGCTGGGGCATCGGCTTCTACGGCGTCACCCTGTGGGCCCCGCAGATCGTCGCGCAACTCTCCAGCGGCTCCCTGCTCCAGACCAGTCTGCTGACGGCGGTCCCCTTCACCCTGGGAGCGGTGGCGGTGATCCTCAACGGCCGGCATTCGGACCGTACCGGGGAACGACGCTGGCACGTGACGATCCCGCTGCTGACCGGTGCACTGGGCCTGGTCGCGGGATCGGTGGTGCCCGGTGCGGCCGCGAGCTTCGCCGCGCTGTGCGTCACCGTGGCCGGCCTCTCCGCGGGCCTGGGCGTGTTCTGGTCCGTACCCTCGCAGTTCCTCGTGGGCCGCGCGGCCGCCGGAGGCCTGGCAGTCATCAACACGATCAGCAGTTTCTCCGGCTTCTGCGGACCGTACCTGGTGGGATTCGTCCGCGGCAGCACCGGCAGCTTCACCGCCGCCATGGTCGTCCTGGGGGCGAGCGCCGGCGTTGCGGCCCTTCTCTCCGTCGTCCTGCTGCGCCGACTCCGTCCGGCCGGAGCTAAGCCACCGATTGCCGCGCAGGCCGGTCTGCCCGAGGGCGACCCGGTCGCATGACACACTCCGCGGATCTCACGCTCTCCGCCATCCACAACCCCGACGGACAGCCCCCGCTCCCGCTGGACGCCGCTGTCGGCTACGCCCGCACGGTGATGGAGTGGGACACCCAGGGCACCGATCCCGCAGTGCGCGCCGCGCGGGACATCGCCTATGGGCCCCACCCGCTGCACCGGTACAACGTCTTCACCCCCCAGGGCGCCGAACGGGCCCCGGTCCTGGTCTTCTGGCACGGCGGCGGCTGGACCAACGGCTACCGGCAGTGGGCGACTTTCATGGGCCGGGCCGCGTGCTCGCTCGGCCTCGTCCTGGTCGCCCCCTCCTACCGGCTCGCCCCCACCCACCCCCTGCCCGCCGGGCTCGAGGACGCGCTCGCCGCGCTCACACACCTCAGGAACGGCATCGCCGCATGGGGTGGGGACCCGGACCGGCTTTTCCTGGCCGGCCACTCCGCCGGGGGCCAGATCGCCGCGCTCACCGCCCTGCTGGCTTCCGACGGCGTCGTGGCCTGTCTGCCGGTCAGTGGAATCATGGATTTGCGGCACCCCGCCCCACCCCCGGGCAGTCCGGAGGAACTCGTCTACACGACGGTGCTCGCCGCACCCGGTCTGGACACCGCGATGAGCCCGGTGTGCAGGGTCACCGGAGCAGGGACGAAGGTCCCCTTCCTGCTGACGTACGGAGAACACGACACCGACCGGGTCATCCGATCCAACCGGGCGCTGGCCGCCCGGTTGGCCGACCATCAGGTGCCGGTGGAACTGGTCGAGACAGCCGGTGCCGACCACTTCGACACTCACACCGCCCTGCATTCCCCCGACCACACGTGGTACCGGCGGCTCGCCGGGATGCTGCGAAGGAGTATGACGTGATCACCCCTGTCGACACCGGACTGCCCAGCCCCGAGCAGCCGTTCTCCTGGGCGGTGGCCGCCGCGGGGACGCTCTTCACCACCCACGGTCCGGTGCTCCCGGACGGCAGCATCGACACCGGTCCCGTGGAGGCACAGACCCGGCTGACGCTGGACAACCTGCGCCGCTCGGCCGAGGCGGCCGGAGCCGGCCTGGGCGACGTCGCCCAAGTCCTGCTCTTCCTGACCGACCCTGCCGACATCCCGCTGGTCGACGCCGTCTACCGGGACTACTTCGACGCCCCTTACCCGAACCGCTGCTGCGTCGTGGTGGCGGCCCTGGCGCTCCCTGGCATGCGGATCGAGCTGATGGCTCAGGTGGCGCTTGTCCGACCGGGACCGTAGGACGAACGGTTTCGACCCGTGAACCGGTGTGAAACGGGTTGTGACCACATGGCATCCGAGACGCCAACTCCCAGGTGCTGACGGCAGTTCCGTCAAGCCGGGCGGTCGTCAGCACCTGGGCGTACGCGCCCAGAATTGCGCCGGGGAGCACAGTGGAGGCGGGGACCGGCGCGGCCAGGCCCTGACACTCGATACGGCGGGCGTTCTCACCGGGCCGGCTCACCGTGCGCGTTGGCATACCCCTGACGCCAACCCGCATTCAGGCCGGAGCCGCGTCGGCTCCGCGAGACCGCGACCTGGGCGTCGTCCGGCATCCGCACGCCTGCGGTCTCGGCGCGGGGCTACTCGACACCTCACACAGACAGCTCGCGCACCGGTTCACCGCCTCGGCTCGACCACCGACTCGATGAGGTGGAAGGCCGCGGCGTCGGTGCGGGCCGCGTCACCTGTCACCAGGCGGTCCTGGCACAGGCCTCGTAGGCCGGAGACGAGGAGCGTCGCCCGTTCACGCGCCACCTTTCGCGGGTGGCCGAGGCGGGCGACGGCGTCCGCGATCGGGCCGATCATGACCTCGACGGTCTCGCGGGCCAGGTCTCCGTACTCGTCCGGATCGGTCGCGGCCAGACTCAGGAGCTGGAGCAGTATCCGAATGGGTCCGGCCTGCTCGCCCACCGTGATCGCCCTCCACAGTGCCCGGGCCGACCGGCGCAGGTCCGCCGCGTCCTCGACCGTGTCGAACATCGCGTGGGCGTCGGGCCGACTCGCCGCCAGGGCCCGGGCCAGCAGGTTCCCCCGGCTGCCGAAGTAGTAGAGCAGCATGCGCTTCGTCGTGCCGATCTCCTCGGCGAGCGGGCTCAGCGACAGGTTCGCGAGGCCGTGGCGTTGCACATACTCCACCACTTGGCCGAGGAGTTCGGCGCGCTTCTCGGTGTTCATGGGGCGGGACACATTTTGAACGTACCGCACGGTACATGTATCGTCCAGTCGGTATTTGTGTGCCGATCGGTACATCTATGGATCCGGGAACGGAGCGCGACACGGTGGAGAACGGCGCACGACCGCGCGCAGCGGTGGCGAAGGCCCTGGCCGAGGCGGCCTGGTTCCCCGCGGTCCTCTTTCTGGGCGTGATCTTCTTCTTCGCGCCCGCCCTGCACGCCCCCGGGCCCCACCACGTGAAGGTGGTCGTGGCCGGAGGCGCCCAGGCGGACCGCGTCGACGCGAAGCTGCGCGCGCAGATCGCCGGCGGATTCGACGTCACGGCCGTGTCAGGCCGCGAGCGGGCACGGCAGGCCGTCCTGGACCGGGACGCCTTCGCGGGCTACGCCGTCGACGAGGGCCACCCGGTGCTCTACGTCGCGAAGGCCAACGGCGCCTCCCTGGAACAGACGTTGATCACGTCCTTCAGCAAGGTCACCGGCACAGCGGACCCGCTCACGGTGCGCGACGTCGCTCCGACCACGGCCAAGGACCCGATGGGCTCGAGCGTGCTCTACTTCGGCATCGCATGGAACATCCCGGCCTACATCCTTGCCACCACGCTGCTGCGCGCGGTCACCCTCAACCGTCGCCGCAAGCTGCTGGCCCTGACGGTCGTCGCCGCGGTGTTCAGCGCCGTCGGCTACGCGGTGGGGGTCGGCCTGGGCTACCTGAACCCCGAACCGTCCGTGATGGCGATCGCCTTCCTGCTCACCACGGCGGTGGCCACGACCGCCTCCGGACTCGCGCCCTTCACCGGCCGCTTCCTGCCCGCTGTCGGCATGACGCTCTTCATCGTCATGTCCATCCCCACGAGCGGAGGCGCGGTGCCCGCTCCACTGCTGCCGGATTTCTATCAGGACGTGCACGCCGTGATGCCGCTGGCGAACGCCATCGACGCGCTGCGCGGCATCTTGTACTTCGGCGGCGCGGGCGTACTCAAGCCGGTCCTCGTGCTGTGCGGCTGGATCGCCGCAGGCGTGGCCCTCCTCGCACTCGACCACGGGCGCCACAAGCGTGCCGCGCTCGCGGAAGCGGTCGCCGAGCCGCCTGCGGACGACCCCGCTGTCGAGACGCCCGTACCCACCGCGCTCCCGGTGCACCGCCACCACTTCGGCGAACCGGTGCCCGCCCTGGCCGGCACGGTCCGCGACGCCGACCAAGAGCCGGTGCGCGGCGCGGTGGTGGTCGTTCTGGACAGCAGGGGGCGGCAACTGGTCAGCACCGTCACCGACGAACAGGGGCGCTACGCCGTCGCGGGTCTACCCGAAGGCCACCTCGGCATCGTGGCGTCGGCACCCGGACGGCATCCTCTGGCGCTGCGCAAGTTGCTGCGGGCGGGCGAGACGGTGGACGCGGACTTCACGCTGCGGGGGCGTGAGGAAGGTGCGGTCGACTCGGGATCCGGAAGGCTCAGGGTCTCGCGCTGAATGTCCCGCTGGCCGCGAGTGTTCGGAGCGGCGTGGACTTCTTCCCTTGACCCGCGCGATCACGGCGACGCCGCACTCGCTCAGAGGGCCGTACCGGTCTCCGGCCCAAGGGGGGACGCAGTGGACGGAGGCGGTCCCGGGCGTCATCCGGCGCCCCCGTCCGACGGGGACTCCATACGGGCGATGATGCCGAGGGCGAGCTCGGTGGCCCGGGCCGTGTCGTGGTGCTCGATCGCGGTGTACAGGGCCTCGTGGTCGCCGGTCCCCTGGCCCATCGCGTGCCCCAGCGTGTTGCGGAAGGGCACGTTGAGGCTCTCGTACAGGTCGGCGAGGAGTCCGTTGTGGGAGGCGCGGGCCACGGCCATGTGGAAGCGCAGGTCCGCCTCCACGAAGGCTTCGACATCGTCGTCGTCCGCGCCGCGCCTGCGCGCGTCCAGGGCCTCGCGCATGGCCTCGAGGTCGGCCTCGGTACGGCGCGCGGCGGCCAGCGGCACCGCGGAGGCGTCCAGTCCGCGGCGGACCTCGAGCACTTCCGAGGTCTCGCTGCTGCTGACCTTGCGGTTGAGCGCGACAGCGGTCTCGTCCACGGCGACGACGTAGGTGCCATCTCCCTGACGTACCGTCAGCAAGCCTGCGTGCACCAGTGCGCGAGTGGCCTCGCGCAGCGAGGCACGGCTGATGCCGAGCGTTCTGGTGAGTTCGGACTCGGAAGGGAGCCGGTCGCCGGGGACCCAGTGGCCCTCATGGATCTGCTTCCTCAGCTCGTTGATGACCGAGTCCACCGCCGAGACCCGGTTCACCTTCGCCATGCTCATGGCCGCTCCTTCTCGAATCGCCGCACCGCGACCCCTTTCGGAAACATCAGACGACTGATAATCCTAACGCATGACGACTCGGCTGAAGTTGGGCGCGATGTGTGGCCGACCGCAGGGGTTCGACGACGGATTCCCCGGCCAGGCACTGCAGTTCGCCCATGATCGGGGACTTGAAGGAGTGCTGTTCGCGACGCCACGGGCGATCAGCCCGGACCTGGATGCGGGGGTGCTCAAGGCGACCGCGGAACGCGCCGCGGAACTCGGACTCTATGTGGAGACGGGCATCGGTTGCCTGGGCCCGTTCGGCGATCCGGACGCCCGGACGGCCGAGCTCACGGCACTGATCAGCGCCGCCCGGACGCTCGGCTGCCGGCAGTTCTTCGGCTACACCCGGACGGTCCGGGACCACACGGAGCTGGCGCACGACCGGCAGTTGGGCCTGGTGCGCAAGACCATCGAGACGCTCGTTCCGCTGCTGCGTGCGCAGGGGCTGCGGCTCAACCTCAAGACACATGAGGACCTTTCCTCGCACGAGGTGCTGCACCTGGTGGAGAGTTGCGGGCCGGACGTCGTGGGCGTGAGTCTGGACGTGGCCAACCTCGTGGTCCGCGGCGAGGATCCGGCTGCCGCGACCGAGCGGCTGGCCCCGCACATCCACCAGACCCACCTGGAGGACGTGGCGCTGTACTTCGTCGAGCGGGGTCTGCGGCGAAAACTGCGGCCGTGCGGGGCGGGCGTTCTCGACTGGCGGCGGATCCTGAGCACGCTGCTGGAGCGGTCGCCGGCCGAGCGTCTGACTCTGGAGCAGCACCTCGGCCAGTTCGACGCGGAGATCTTCGATCCGCGGTGGTTCACCTTCGAACCGCACGTCACGGCAGCCGAATTGGCGGTTCTCGTGTCCGGCGCCGTCACCTGCGAGGCGCGAGCGCGGCAGGGCGCGATGCCCTCGCTCCAGGACCTCGCCGACGACCCGGGCGCCACCGTCCGCCGCACCCAGCTCGACGACAGCGCGGCGTTTGTGCGCCGCACCCTGGCAACGCTCTCAGGCCACGCAGGAGGCTCCAGTGGCAGCGACAGCTGAAGCAGCGATATCCGTCCCCCGATCGCGACGGCGCGCCTCGAAGCGCGATCCGGTGCTCGTCTCGGCAGTGGCCGGGCTCGCCCTGCTGGTGGTGGCCCTGCTGGTCGGGCCGTGGCTGTGGGGGCACAACCCCGACTCGGTCGATCTGGCCACGCAGTTGGCGCCGCCGTCGCCCGCGCATCCGCTCGGTACGGACGACCTCGGCAGGGACATGCTGGCCCGGGTCCTCTCGGGAGCCCGGACGTCTCTGGGAGCCGGACTGATCGTGGTGGCCGCCGGCGCGGTGCTCGGCTGCGTCACCGGTCTGCTCGCCGGGGCACTCGGCGGTTACGTCGACACCGTGCTGACCTGGCTGACCAACTCGATCCTCTGTTTCCCCGCGATCATGCTGGCGATGGCCTTCGTGATGGCGCTCGAGCCAGGCATCACGGCTGTCGTCATCGGCCTGTCGATCCACTCGTTCCCCTGGTACATGCGGACGCTGAGGGGCGAGGTGCTGCGGATCTCCTCGCTGGACTTCGTGAAGTCGACCGACGCCATCGGCGCGACGCGGACGCGGATCCTGACCCGGCACATCCTGCCGCACCTGGTCTCGACCATCGTGCTCCAGATGGCCGCCGTGTTCGGCGCCTCGGTGCTGTCGCTGGCGGCACTGGGCTTCCTGGGGATGGGCGCGCAGCCACCCACCGCAGAGCTGGGCGCGATGATCACCGGCGGCCAGCAGTTCTTCCTCACCGGGCAGTGGTGGATGGCCGCCTTCCCCGGTCTGGTGCTGCTGATCGCCGTCACCTTGACCACGGTCATCGCCGACCGGGCCCGTGAACTGCTCGACCCGCGCGGCGAGTACGTCGCCGCGGACTGACAGGAGTCGCACCATGCTCAACGTGATCGCGAAGCGTTTCGGCGTGGCGCTCGCCACCGTCCTGGGCGCCTCGGTCTTCTCCTTCCTCCTGCTGAGGAAGCTCCCCGGTGATCCGGCGCGGCTGATCGGCGGCGAGCTCGCCGACGCCGCCACCATCGACAAACTGCGGGCCTCGATGGGGCTGAACGAGTCCCTCCCGGTCCAGTTCTGGCACTACCTGTCCGGCTTCGCGCAGGGGAATCTCGGCTTCTCGTTCAGCACCGGGCAGCCCGTGGCGGAACTGGTCCGCACCAGGCTTCCGGCCACCGTCGAGCTCGGCATCGCCGGCGTGCTCGCCGCGATCCTCCTCGCCACGGTCTCCGCCGCCCTCGCGGTCTACAGCCGCAAGCGCAGCGCCGATGTCGCGCTGCGCTCGGCCTCCTCGCTGGCCATGGGATCGCCGCCGTTCTGGCTGGCACTGGTCGCCATCCTGCTGCTCTCCGTCACGTTCGGAGTCTTCCCCGGACCCGAGGGCCGGCTCTCGCCCGGGATCAACCCCCCTCCCGGCGTCACCGGCCTCTACACCGTCGACGCGCTGCTCGACGGGCAGTTCCGAACCTCGCTGAACGCGCTGTGGCATCTGGTCCTCCCCGCGCTGATCATCGCGGTCGGGCCCTTCGCCTTCCTCAGCCGGCTGTTCCGCTCCCAGCTGCGGAACACCCTGCGGGAGCCGTTCATCACGGTGGCGCGCAGCCGTGGCGTCACCCGCCGGAGGGTCTTCCTTCGCCACGCGGTGCCGAACTCGCTGCTGCCGCTGGTGGCGGCCACCTCGATGCTGCTCGCCGAACTCCTCACCGGCAGCGTGCTGGTGGAGAAGGTCTTCGCCTGGCCGGGGGTCGGCGCCCTGACCGTGGACGCGATCCTGCGCAAGGACTTCTCGGTGGTGCAGGGCGTCATCCTGCTCAGCGCCCTGCTCTACGTGGGCGTGAGCCTCCTCGCCGACTTCGTCTACATGTCCGTCGACCCCCGCATCCGAGCAGGAGTGAAGTGACGTGAACGAGACCAGTACGGGCGCAGCCTCGGACACGCTGCTGGACGTGCGCGGCCTGAAGACCGAGTTCGCCACCTCGGCGGGCCGGGTCGCCGCCGTCCGGGACGTGAGCTTCACGATCCGCCGCCGTCAGCGGCTGGCCGTCGTGGGGGAGTCGGGCTCGGGCAAGTCCGCGATGGCCATGTCCATCGTCGGGCTCGTCCAGCCACCGGGCCGGGTGACCGGCGGGGAGATCCTGCTGGACGGCCGGAACCTGCGGGGGATGCCGGACAAGGAGCTCTCCACCGTGCGCGGCCGGCGGATCTCGCTGGTCTTCCAGGACCCGATGAGCGCCTTCGACCCGATCCGGACCATCGGCGCGCAGCTGACCGAGAGCATCCGCGCCCACCAGTCTGTGAACAGGCGGATCGCGCGGAGGCAGGCCGTGGACCTGCTCGGCGAGGTCGGCGTGGTGGACGCCGCACGGCGGCTGTCCGACTATCCGCACCAGTACTCGGGCGGGATGCGGCAGAGGGTGTTGATCGCCATGGCGCTGGCCAACTCGCCCGAGCTGGTCATCGCCGACGAGCCCACCACCGCGCTCGACGTCACCACCCAGGCACAGGTGCTCGAGCTGCTCGACCGGCTGGTCACCGACCGGGGCGCGGCACTGATGCTGATCACCCACAACCTCGGCATCGTGGCGGGCTTCTGCGACAGCGTCAAAGTGATGTACGCGGGCCAGCTGATCGAGGAGAGCCGCAGCGCCGACCTGTTCCGCTCGGCCGCGCATCCCTACTCGCGCGAGTTGCTGAAATGCGTGCTGCGTACGGACCAGCGGCAAGAAGGCCCGCTGTCCACCATCCCCGGCGCCCTGCCCGATCCCACCAAGCCGTTCCGGGGCTGCTCCTTCGAACCGCGCTGCCCCCTGGGCAAGGGGGAGGAGCGGTGCCGCAGCACCGAGCCGGCGCTCATCGAGGTCTCCGTGCCCGACGGCCGGCCGGGCGGCTCGGGCCGGAGGCTCACCAAGTGCCACTTCGCGGGCGCCCATCAACTGGAGGAGGCCAAGTGAGCACCGAAGCGACGGCGGAGAACCCGGCTCCGGCGAGGGCCGAACGGCCCCTGCTCGAGGTCCGGGGCCTGTCGAAGTCCTACCGGGCCAAGGGCGCCGGACTGCGCGGACGCGGCCGGCCGGGGGTGACCGCCCTGCGAGAGGTCTCCTTCGACATCATGCGCGGTGAGACGGTCGGGCTCGTGGGGGAGTCCGGCTCCGGCAAGTCCACCGCGGCCTCCTGCGTGCTCCGCCTGACCGAGCCGGACTCCGGCTCCGTCCGCTTCGACGGAGTCGACGTACGGGCTCTCTCCCGGGCGGACCTCCGGCGGATGCGGGCCCGGATGCAGATGGTCTTCCAGGATCCCTACGGCTCGCTGGATCCCCGGTTCTCGGTGCGGGAGCTGGTCGAGGAGCCCCTGCTGGTGCACGGGGAGCGGGACAAGGAGGCCCGACGTGAGCGGGCCCTGCAGATGCTGGAACGGGTCGGTCTCTCGGCCGCGCAGGCGGAGCGGAACGCCCACGCCTTCTCCGGCGGACAGCGCCAGCGGATCGCGATCGCCCGGGCTCTCGTACTCAACCCTGAGCTGGTCGCCCTGGACGAGCCGGTGACCGCGCTGGACGTGTCGGTGCAGGCGCAGGTCCTCAACCTGCTGACCTCGCTCCAGCGCGAGCTGGACCTGACCTATCTGTTCATCGTCCACGACCTGGCCGTCGCCCAGTACCTGTGCCATCGCATCGCGGTGATGTATCTCGGGGAGATCGTCGAACTCGCCGACTCCGCCGAGCTGTTCGGGAACCCCCTGCACCCCTATACGGTCACCCTGCTGATGGCCGCGCCGGTGCCCGATCCCGACGCGATGGAGATGCGCCGGGCGGCCCTGCAGGGAACGCCGGCCGCCGGCGGCGAGCCGGCCGTGCGCGGGTGCCCGATGCGGCAGCGGTGTCCGGTCGGCAGCGGGCGCGCCGAGTGCGCAGAGAACCGTCCGGCGCTGCGCGAGGTCACCCCGGGCCATCTGGCCGCGTGCCACTTCCCCGGCGAGCTGCGGGCGGCGGCCAAGACGTTCCCCGCCCAGGCTTCCGGCAGCGTCTGAGAGAGGACTGCCCATGTCGCGTCACACCTCGCGCCCCCCGCTGAGAAGCCGGCCGATCCGCCGGCGTAGCCCGCTTGCCGCCGCGGTGGCCGCCCTGACGGTCGTCCTGGCCGGCCTTTCCGGGTGCGGCGCCTCGAACCCGCTCGTCCCGGACGCCGCCCACCGGCCGTTCACCGTGAACTGGGCCGGCAACATCAGCAGCCTGGACCCCGCGTTCGCCTGCCCCGGCGACGACAACACTCTCGCCGCCAACTTCTACGGACGGCTGGTCAAGCTGTCCACCACCGCCGACAGCGAGGGGTTCACCACCGCGAACCCCGACGTCAGCAAGGTCCAGCCGGACCTGGCCACCGGCTGGAAGGTCTCCGACGGCGGGAAGACGTACACCTTCAAGCTTCCCGCCGGAAAGAAGTTCGCCAGCGGCAACCCGCTGGACGCCGCCGCGGTCAAGTACTCGATCGACCGCACGCTGAAGATGGGTGCCTGCGGCTCGCTCTCGCTCCAACTCGGCATGACCGAACCGCCGTTGATCGCCGGTGTCGACGCCCCGGACAGCACCACCGTCGTCCTCCGGCTGCGGCAGCCGTACCCGGCGATCCTGTACAGCCTCGCTCAGAGCAAGGGGTCGATCTACGACCCGAAGGTCGTCGAGGCACATGGCGGAGTGCAGGCCGGCAGCCTCAACCAGTGGATGCAGAGTCACACGGCCGGCAGTAGCGGCCCGTACATCCTCAGCGAGTACGTGCCCAACAACCACGCCGTGCTGAAGCGGAACCCCCACTACTACGGCAAGCCCGCGATCGAGCCGGTGATCCGGGTCAACTTCGTCTCCTCGGTCTCCGGTCTCCTGGTGGAGGCCGAGAACCGGCAGGCCGACGTCACCCTCGGGCTGCCGCCGCAGAGCGTCAGCCAGCTGGGCGGACAGAGTTGCTGCAAGGTCGTCACGGCGGGCAGTGCCAGCCCGGTGACCGTCTCGATGAACCACCGCGGGCAGGTGACCGGCAACGCGCGGTTCCGCGAGGCGCTGACCTACGCGGTGCCCTACGAGGACATCATCAAGAAGGTCGCCTACGGCTACGGTGACTCGTACTACGGGCCGGTGGTGCCCGGAATGGCGGGCTACCGGGCGCAACTCGAGCGCGCCCGCCCGTACGACCCTGCGAAGGCGAAGCGGCTCCTTGCCGCCTCCGGGCTGAAGTCCCCGTCCCTGGAGCTGATGATCGACGCGACAGCGCCCGGGGTCTCCCAGCTCGCGGCCCTGCTGCAGGCGTCCTGGCAGGCCATCGGGGTCAAGGTCACCATTGACTCCAAGCCGCCCGCGGACTTCACCACGCTCTTCAACAACGGCACGTACCAGTCCGCCCTCCTCTTCGAGAACAGCACCCCGATCGGCGGCTACGAGCTGCGGAAGAAGATGACCTGCGGAAGCTCGTTCAACAACCAGCACATCTGCATCCCGGGCACCATGCCGCTGCTGCAGCGGCTGAACACCACGGCGCACGCGGCCGAGCAGCAGCCGATCGTGGACGAACTGGTCGGCAAGTGGCTGGCGCAGTCGCCGACCGTGATCCTCTACCGGGCCCAGTTCACCGCGGTGATCAGCCCGGACGTCAAGCACTTCGGTTACGCGCCCAACCTGCCTTTCTCCGCGTGGGGACGCTGATCCCCGCCATCCGTCCAGAGCGTTCGAACCGTTCAGGCCATGCGAAGGAGCACAGATGAAGATCGGTATTGACGGCCGGAAGATCCCCGGGGCCGCTGAGCACACCCCTCTGGAGATCCTCGACCACGCCGAGCGGCTCGGGATGGAAGGCGTCTACTTCCGCACCGTGCTGGACATCACGCCCACCTTGGACCGTGGCGTCCTGCGCGAAGTCCGGCAGCACGCCGACGAGTTGGGCCTGTACCTCCAGATGGGCCTGGCCAAGGTCAACCCCTACGCCGCCGCCGAGGCGCCGGAGATCCGCGTGCTGGGCGACGGCGACTACACACGCGGCATGCTCAAGATGATCGAGGCCTGCCGGGAGGGCGCCGACTGCGGCGAGCTCTGGGTGGCCTGCGGGAACTACAAGCCCGACCTGCCGGGGTACTACGCCATCGACCGGTTCCGCAGCGATGCGCCGTGGCCGGACCAGCTCGTGGCGATCGAGAAGTTCCTGCGCCAACTCGCACCAGCGGCCCGCGAGTTCGACTGCCACCTCAACATCGAAACCCATGAGGAGATCACCAGTACCGAGGTGGTACGCCTCGTGGAGGCGGTCGGACCGGACGTGCTGGGCATCACCCTGGACACGGCCAATGTGCTGGTGCGCGGGGAGGACGCGGTGGCCGCGGCCCGGCGGGTCGCGCCGTACACACGGGCCACGCATCTGCGGGACTCCATCCTGGCGCCGACCGACTACGGGCTGACCCGCACCTTCTCGCCGTGCGGACTGGGCGTCATCGACTGGGGCGGGGTGCTGGGCGCGCTGCAGGCGGAGAACCCGGACCTGTGCGCGTCCATCGAGCCGGCCGGACCGACGCTCGCGGTGCCGATCGGCCTCTCGGACGACGCCTGGCTGGAGCTCCACCCCGATCTGGTGGAGGAGGAGCGCAAGTCGTTGCTCGCATCGGCCCGGCAGTACGCCGAGCGCGCGGCGCGCGGTGAGGTGCCCAGTGTCGAGGAGTTCCGCGCCGTGCCGTACGACGGCGAGGACTTCATCCTGCGCAGTGCCGCACACCTGCGGGGCGTCCTCGCGGGCGAGCTCTCGTGAGGACGGCGCTTCACGCGCAGTGGGTCCTCGGGTTCGACGGCGGGGACCACGTGCTCCACCGGGACGCCGACGTCGTCTACGAGGACGACAGGATCATCCACGCCGGCCCCGGCTGGAGTGGCCACGCCGACCGGCGGATCGACCTGGGAGCCGCCCTGATCAGTCCGGGCTTCATCGATCTGGACGCCCTGGCCGACATCGACCACGCGCTGCTCGACTCCTGGGCGGGACCGGAGCTCAGGGCCGGACACCAGTGGTCCGAGGCGTACTTCACGGGCGGGCGCCGTGACGTCTTCTCCGCCGGGGAGCGGCGCTTCATCCGCCGGTACGCCCTGACCCAGCTGCTGCTGCACGGCATCACCACGGCGATGCCCATCGCCTCGGAGGTGCACAGCTCCTGGGCCGAGAACTACGAGGACGCGCTCGGCATCGCCGATGCCGCATCGGGGCTCGGCATCCGGACGTACGCAGGCCCCAGCTACCGGTCCGGGGTGAACGTGGTCCGCTCCGACGGCCGGCCGGACGTGCTGTGGGACGAGGAGCGCGGCGCGGAGGGCCTGGCCGGTGCCCGCCGCTTCCTCGACCACGCGGCCGGTTCGGCGGACCCGCTGGTACGGGGGGCGCTGCTGCCGTGCCGGATCGAGACCATGTCACTGGAGCTGCTGCGGGAGACCGCACGGCTGGCACGCGCGTACGACGTGCCGGTCCGGCTGCACTGCATGCAGGGGAAGGCGGAGCTGGGCTTCCTCCGGGAGTGGTACGGAGCGACACCTCTGGAGGTGCTGGAGAGCGCAGGACTGCTGGAGTGCCGACTGTTCGTTCCGCACGCCGTCTTCGGCGCGGGGGAGGGGACCGGATCGCCGCCCACCGACGGTGAGCTGAAGCGGCTCGCCGATGCCGGAGTCACCGTCGTGCACTGCCCCCTGACCTCGCTGCGCTACGGGATGGCTCTGAGGTCCTTCGACCGGTACAGGGACGCCGGGATCAACATCGCCCTCGGCACGGACAGCTTTCCGCCGGACCTGATCCGGGGGATGGACGCGGGGAACAGCATCGCCAAGGTCGTCGACGGCCGGCTGGACGCGGGCGGCGCGGCCGACTACTTCCGGTCCGCGACGCTCAACGCGGCGCGTGCGCTGGGCCGTGACGACCTGGGCAGGCTGGCGCCCGGGGCGCAGGCCGACCTCGTGGTGCTGAACCTCGGGGACTTCCGGCAGGGTGTGGTGGACGATCCCCTGCGCACGCTGATGATGGCGGGTTCGGCCCGGGACGTGACGACGACCGTCGTCGCCGGACGGACGGTCGTGGCCGAGGGGACGGTCCCGGGACTGGACCTGGTGTCCATGAGAGGCCGGGCGCAGGAGCTCTTCGAGCGGATGCGGGCGGCGTACTCGGAACGTGATGTGCGGCGGCGCCCGGCCGAGGTGCTGTTCCCACCGGCCTTTGACGGCCGGCGGCCCGCAGCGGCGGACATGCGGAGTTGACCGCTACGGCGGGCGCCCCCGCGGGGCGCTCGCCGGCGACTCCTTGTCGCGCCCGTCGCCGGTACAGGGATATGGACGGCTCCGGAGAGCCGGGCCGGGCCGGAGCGGTTACGGTGCCCGCATTCCTGCCGTCGGCCCCTTACCGATGCTGGCGCCGGCGCGGGAACAGTGCGCGGCGTGCCTCGCCCGCGAGGTCGTGCACGAGCGGGGCCAACTCCTTGAAATCCACGGCCTTGTGGTCGCCGCAGAGCGACAGGGCGGCCGTCGCCGGGCCGCCGTTGCGCAACGGGGCCGCGACGCAGCGGAAGCCCGTCAGCGTCTCTTCGTTGTCGACGGCGAGGCCGTCCCGCCGGCGAATCCTGGCCAGCTCGTGGTGAAGGTCAGTGGCGGTGCGCAGGGTGCGTGGGGTGCTCATGGGCAGTTGTCCGCGATAGGCCGAGTCGACCAGGCCCGGGTCGAGGGTGGCGAGGATCGCCTTGCCGACCGCCGTGGTGTGGGCGGGCAGTCGGGCGCCGAGCCGGGTGGGCAGCTGGGCGGCGGACCGGCCGCCCGCCTTCTCCAGGAAGACCACCTCGCGTCCGTCGAGAACGGCGAGATGCCCTGCCAGGCCGGTGTGCCGGCACATCTCGTGCAGCAGAGGTGTGACGACGTCCCTGATCTCGTTGTGTCCCGCGGCGCGCCCGCCGAGTTCCAGCGGGCGCATGCCGAGCCGGTAACCGCCCGTGGAGTGGGTGAGCCAGCGCAGCCGGATCATCTGGTCGAGGATGCGGTGCAGGGTGGAGCGCGGCAGGCCGGTGCGTTCGGCGAGGTCGAGCAGGGAGAGGCTGGGCGTGTGGGGGTCGAACGCGTCGAGGATGAGCGTCATCCGTTCGATCATGGAACTCGGGGCGGGGACGTCGCCCGCGTGTGCGCCGACCTTGGCCGGTGTCGTCATGTCCGCCTCCACCGAGTGCGAGAGAGCGAGAGTGCGAGCGGGGGGCGTGCCGTGAGAGGTCCGGGCCGCGCCTCGCGCACCTGTCCGCGGCCGAACTGACCGTGACGCGCACAGTGTTGACCGTCCGCTCGCCGTGATGGGTGTCCCTCGCGAGGCCCCTGCCGCGCACCTACAGAATCCTCACCCTTCGGGTGTGCGCGGCCCGGTTCGGGGAGTCCCGCGTGGTCCGTCGGTGAGTCCCGCTGAGCGGGAGTGGGAGGTCCGTTCACCGGGATGTGGCCATGCGACCCCTTCCGAGTCTCGGTGGCTGCGCAGAGAGTGCGGCGAGTCAGATGTGACGGTCCGTCAAATTCAGTCGAAGGGAGCCGATGTCCGTGCGAGGATCCCCCTGTCTCCCTCTGCGGGCCCGCGCGCTCTGCGGAGCGGGCACGGTCGCGCTCCTGGTGTGCCTGCCGGCGACGGCCCATGCGGCCGATCCGGCGGACTCCGAGGGCGACGACTGCCCGGTGGCCGCGACGGCGCAGGGCGTGCAGGTGACCGTGAGCGCGAGCAACGACACGCTGCTGCAGGCGCCCACCGGAGTGGGCGTTCCGGTGGCTCGGGCCTGCGTGAACTACGCGGTCGGCGAGTCGTCCGGATGGGCCGGCAGCCCCTACCCCGGCGAGACGGTCATCTCCGCACCCGCGCTGATCGGCAGCCAGACCGGGCAGAAGTTCCCCGACTATCCGGCCTACGCGGCCTCCTCGTACCCCTCCGACGAGAGCGCCACCAGCGGCAAGGACCCGCTCGTCATGCGCTCGCACAGCACCAAGACGTCCACGAAGGCCGAGGCCAGCACGGTCCTCGGGCAGGACGCGGCGGCGGCGTCCACCACGGCCACGGCCCACACATCGGTGGACCCGGACGCCCTCACCGGCAAGGCCACGGCCACCTCGGACACCAAGCCGTGGGCCGTCAACGGCGTCCTCGAGATCGGCCGGGTGCTCAGCTCCGCGACCGCCACGGTCGACCGGGACGGCAAGGTCGTACGGGACTCCGAACTCAGCATCGGCCGCACCGAGATCGCCGGCCAGGGTGTGGAGATCACCCCGGACGGGCTCAAGGTCGTCGGGCAGACCGCACCGCTGCCCGACGTCGCCGATCCGGTCAAGGCCCTCGCGGCCGCGGGAATCAAGATCCACTACCTGGAGGAGAAGCGCACCGGGCAGGGCGTCGTGTCGGCCGGTCTGGAAGTACAGGCACGGCAGCAGGACACCCAGTCCGGGGCGGTCTACACGGTGACGTACGTGTTCGGCCGCGCCTCCGCCGACGCCGGACGCATCGAGGCGCCGCCCGGCAGCGCAAGCATGCCTCCCGCCCCGGTGCCGCAGGTGCCGTCCGACGCGGGCGGCGGCGGGGACGCCGCGGACTCCCAGGCACCGGCCGACGACACTCCGGCCGCCCCCAAGACGCCGTCCGACGGCGGCTCGTCAGCACCCAAGGGCACCAGGCCGGTCCAACTGGCCACCAATCCGACCGACATGGGCGTCACCGGCCTCTACATCGTGCTCGCGTTCGGCGCCGTGGCCACGTTCGCCGCCGGCACCCTGCTGCGCCTGTTGGGAGTGAAGACTCGATGGACATCGTGACCCGGATACGCAGTCAGTGGGACCGGCTGACCGCTGCGGTCACCGCACTGGCGGGTGCCGCGATCCTCGTCGTCGGCTGGCGCGGAGTGAGCGGTACGCCTTATCCCGCCGAGCAGTTGCCGTACGTCGTCAGTGCCGGGCTCGGCAGCCTGTTCCTGCTCGGCATCTCGACCGCGTTGTGGCTCTCGGCGGACCTGCGCGACGAGTGGCGCAAACTCGACCGCATCGAGCAGGCACTGCGCGCCGCAGGCGGCGTCGACGGGGCCGCCCTCGCCGGTGACCGGCAGGACAACGGTGCCGTCGTGGCATCCCCCGCACGCGAGCGGACCGCATCGCTCTCCCCGGGCTCGGCGGCCTCCCCGGCCGAGCCCGAGCGGTCCGCTCCGACTCTCCCCGGCGAGGAGGAGGTTCGATGAGCGGCGTGGACGGGCGCACGGTGCCCTGGCGCGACCGGGACGTGGTGACCGTCTGCGGCACCACCCTGGCCGGACTCGCCCTGATCGTGACCGCCTGGTTCGGCGCGGGGGGCACGGTGTCGACGGCGCGGCAGGCGGCCTGGCTGAACCTCGCAGTCGCCGGGTTCGCGGTCTGCGCCGGCGGCCTGTGCCTGTGGCTGCTGAGGGCCCGCCGCGCCCTCGGCGAACGCCGCGTCTCGCTGGTCGCCCTCGCTCCCATGGACGACGACGAGGACGTGCTCCCCGCCACGCGCCCCCACCGCGGCGGGCCGGCGGACACCACCCTCGCCCTGCCGCTGGTGCGGGCCGAGGGCATGGACCGCGCGCACCACCCCGACTGCCCGCTGGTGACGGGCAAGGACGTGACACCCGTCGGCGTCGGCGTCGACCCCTGCGGGGTGTGTGCGGCGTGAACGACCTGCTGCCGTTCCTCGTCGTCGGCATCACCACCGGATCCGTCTACGGCCTCGCCGCCATGGGCCTGGTACTCACCTACAAGACGTCGGGCATCTTCAACTTCGCGCACGGTGCCATCGCCGCCGTGTCCGCGTTCGTCTACTACGACCTGCGCACCCTGCGCGGACTGCCCTGGCCCCTCGCGCTCGCCGTCGCCGTCATCGTCCTACCGCCGCTCATCGCGCTGCTCATGGAACGCGTCACCCGCTCGCTGGCAGCGGGCACCGCGGCCACGAAGATGGTGGCCACCATCGGGCTGCAGCTGATCATCATGAGCGCCCTGCTCGCGGCCTACGGCGGCGCCGCCCTCGACTTCCCCGGCTTCCTGCCCACCGACACCGTCACCGTGATCGGAGTCAACGTCGGCATCGACCAGCTGACCTCGGCCATCGTGGCCGCGGTCTGCGCACTGGGGTTCTTCGCCTTCTTCCGGCTCTCCTCGATGGGCGTGCGGATGCGGGCCGTCGTCGACGACCCGGACCTTCTGGAACTCTCCGGCACCAGCGCGTTCGCCGTGCGCAGCCGCGCCTGGCTGATCGGCTGCTGGTTCGCCGCCGCCTCCGGGGTGCTGCTCGCCCCCCAACTCGGCCTGGACGTCCTCCTGCTGACCCTTCTGGTGGTGCAGGCGTACGGGGCCGCGGCCGTCGGACTCTTCTCCAGCCTCCCGTTGACCTACGCCGGCGGACTGCTCATCGGCGTCCTCGCCGCCCTCGCCACCAAGTGGGTGTCCCACTCCGAGACGTTCTCGGGACTGCCGCCCGCGATGCCGTTCGTGGCGCTTCTCCTGGTCGGCCGCGGCAGACTCGCCGAGATCGGCGGCCACCGTCCCGCGCCGGCGTCCCGGCCGCTGGTCAGCCGTGCCACCACGCGGATCCTGGCAGTCGCCGCGGTCGTGCTCGCGGCGGGCATACCGATCGTGGCCGCGTCCAAACTCCCCGTGTACTCCTCCGCGTTGGTCTTCGTGCTGATCTTCGCCTCGCTGCAGCTCCTGGTCCGCACCTCGGGGCAGGTCTCGCTCGCGCACGCCGCCCTGGTCGCCGTGGGCGCATCGACGTTCTCGCACCTGGCGGCCGGCGCCGGACTGCCGTGGCTGCTCGCCGTGCTGCTCGCCGGGGCGGTCTCCGTGCCGGTCGGCATGCTGGTGGCCATCCCCGCGATCCGGCTCTCCGGCCTGTATCTCGCCCTGGCCACCTTCGGGCTGGGGCTGCTCCTCGAGCGGGCGGTCTACGGCACGTCCTGGATGTTCGGCGCGACCAACACACTGCCCGCGCCACGCCCCGGCCTCTTCGAGAGCGACGAAGCCTTCTACTACGTCCTGCTCGCCTTCGCCGTCACCGGATCCCTCCTCGTCGCACTCGTCGGCCGCAGCCGGCTCGGGCGGCTCCTTCGCGCCATGGCCGACTCACCGACGACGCTGTCCACCCTCGGCCTCGGCGTGAACGTCACCCGTGTCACCGTCTTCGCCATCTCCGCGTTCGTCGCCGGAGTCGCGGGAGCGCTGTACGCGGCCCAGGGCCGGTCGGCGACAGGCGCGCCCTTCCTCTCGTACACCTCACTGACCTGGCTGACCGTCCTGGTCCTGTGTTCCGGCCTGCGCTCGGCGGGCCCGCCGCTGGCGGCGGTACTGGTCGCGGTGGTCCCGGCGTACCTCACCGACGACACCTTCGCCCAGGCGCTGCCCGTGCTCTTCGGCATCGGTGCGCTCCTGGTCGCGCTGTACGAGGCGAGTGCCGCCCGGCGCCGCGGCACCGGGCGGCCGCCCGAGGAGCCGGCGGGTTCGCGGTCCGAGGAGCGCCTCGACGCACCGGGCCCCGCAGCCCAGCGCCTGGTCGCCGCCAGGAAGGCGCGCCGCGCCCAGACCGGGACCACCAGAATCCGGGTCGGCGCGGGACTGACGAAGGAGGCCACGCGATGAACGAAGGTCATGCCTTCATGAAGCCGACGAAGACCGAGAACGCGGCCACCACGCAGGCCACCGACACGGAGGGCATGGCCACCACGATCGACAGCACAGCCACCACGCAGGCCACCGCGGCCGAGAGCGCGGCCGACGCACAGCCGACGGGCCTGCAGATCAAGGACCTGACCATCCGCTTCGGCGGCAACACCGCCGTGGACTCGGCCGCCTTCGACGCACCGCTCGGCCGCGTCACCGGACTGATCGGCCCCAACGGCGCGGGCAAGACCACCACCTTCAACGCCTGCTCAGGGCTGCTGCGCCCCTCCCGAGGGGAGATCCGCCTCTTCGGGAAGGACATCACCCGCCGCCCGCCCGCCGCCCGCGCCCAGCTCGGCCTCGGACGGACCTTCCAGCGGATGGACCTGTTCGACTCCCTCACGGTCGAGCAGAACATCGCCCTCGGGCGCGAAGCGGGACTGGCCCGCAGCCACCCGCTCAAACAGCTCCTGTCCACCCCCGCCGAGACCAAGGCCGTGCGCGCCGCCACCGAGGAGGTCCTCGAACTGTGCGGCCTGCGCGCCCTGCGCCACGAGATCGCGGGCTCCCTCTCCACCGGGCAGCGCCGCCTGGTGGACCTCGGCCGGGTCCTGGCCGGCGACTTCTCGATGCTGCTGCTCGACGAACCGTCGTCCGGTCTCGACACCGCCGAGACCGAGAAGTTCGGCGCCATCGTCACCCAGGTCGTGGCCGAACGCGGCTGCGGCGTCCTGCTCGTCGAGCACGACATGGGCCTCGTCATGTCGGTCTGCGACTACCTGTACGTGCTCGACTTCGGCCAGATGATCTTCGAGGGCACCCCGGCCGAGGTGCGCGCCAGCCCCGCCGTGCGCGCCGCCTACCTGGGATCGGAGGCCGCGTAGTGCTGGAACTCGACCACATCAGCGCCGGATACGGCGGCACTCGCGTCCTGCGCGACGTCAGTCTGTGGCTCCCCCCGCAGTCCGTGGTGGCGCTGCTCGGCACCAACGGCGCCGGAAAGACAACCCTGTTGAGGGTCGCCTCCGGCCTCCTTCCACCGACCTCCGGACGCCTGAGCGTGGACGGAGCGGACCTCACGGGCAAACGCCCCCACACCCTGGCCCGCAACGGTGTCTGCCATGTCCCCGAAGGGCGCGGGGTGTTCCCGACCCTGACCGTGAAGGAGAACATCCTCATCCAGGCGGCGGGCGGCGACCTCGACGAGGCCGTCGAGCGCGCCGTCTCCGCCTTCCCCGTCCTGGGCCACAAGCTCGGCCAGCTCGCCGGATCGCTGAGCGGAGGACAGCAGCAGATGCTGGCGCTCGCCCACGCCTATGTCACCGACGCCGACTACGTGCTGCTCGACGAGGTGTCGATGGGCCTGGCCCCCGTGGTCGTCGACGAGATCTTCGAGTTTCTCGGCAGGCTCGCCGACGACGGCCGCGCCCTGCTCCTCGTCGAGCAGTACGTCGCCCGCGCCCTCGAACTGGCTGACTACGTCTACCTGATGAACCGCGGACGCATCGAATTCGCGGGAGAACCAGGCGAGTTGGACAGCGACCGGCTGGTCGCCCAGTACCTCGGCGCCCACACCTGAGCGCCTGGCCCCGCCACCCGCCCCAGCACCGCACGACTTCGTACCCGCTCCGTGGAGGAGACCATGATCCCAACCCGTACGCGCGCCACCGCGGCGGCTGTGGCGGCGCTGAGCCTGGCGCTCGCCGCCTGCGGCAGCCGGGTCGACCACGACACCGTCGTACGTTCCGTCGGCGGCGGGGGCCAGGTCGCCACCGGGGCCGCCGGCGCGGACACCTCCGTCGGCGCCGACGGAACGTCCGATGCCACCTCGGGCGACGGCGCGTCGGACGACGCGGCGACCGGCAGCGGCGCGGGCACCAGCGGCGGCGGCAGCGGAGGTGGCGGCTCCGCCTCGGGCAGCGGAGGCAAGACGGCCAAGAGCGGCGGCGGGCCCATCGTCATCGGCAGCGTCGGTACGACCTCGGGGCCCGGCGGCGTCGCGTTCGCGCAGGGCCCGCGCGCCCTGCAGGCCTGGGCGGCGACCGTCAACTCCCAGGGCGGGATCAACGGCCGCAGGGTCCAGGTGATCGTCATGGACGACGGCGCCGACGCCTCCAAAGGGCGCAGCCAGATGCAGGAGCTGGTCGAGCAGCGCAAGGTCGTCGCGATCGTGGCCTCGTTCACCACCACGCAGACCATGAACGCCTGGAAGAGCTACGTCGAGAAGATGAAGGTCCCCGTCGTGGGAGGCGACTGCTCGACCACCGCGTGGACCGCGAGCCCGATGCTGTTCAGCGAGTGCCCCGGCACCAACTCCGCGCTCGACGGCCTCGCCCAGGTCGGCGCGAAATACGGCAAGGGCAAGAAGCTCGGCGCTCTCTTCTGTACCGACTCCGACGCGTGCACCCATGTGCAGGACCGGTTCTTCGGCAGCGGCAAGGCGGCCGAGCGCTACGGCCTCGATCCCGTGTACAACGCGAAGATCTCGGTGACCCAGCCGGACTTCACGGCCGAGTGCATCCAGGCACGCAACGCGGGCGTCGACCTGATGCTCGTCACCGGCGACCCCAACACCGTGAACAGGGTCGCCTCGTCCTGCAGCCGGCAGAACTTCACCCCGCAGTTCCTGCAGCCGGGCGCCACGGTCGACGGCGCCACCGCCTCCAAGCCCGGCCTCAAGAACGTACTGGCCGTGACACCCGCGTTCCCCTTCACCGGCTCGACAGCGGCCGGGTTCGGCCAGTTCAACGCCGCCTGGAAGAAGTACGGCGGCGGCAAGGCACCCGGTCCGGCGGCCGCGCAGGGCTGGGCCTCTGCGAAGGTGTTCGAGAAGGCGGCGCGCGGCGCGGGGGAGATCAGCAGGGCCGGTCTGATCAAGGAGCTCACCACCTTCCGCGGGCAGCGCTTCGACGGCCTGACCGTCCCGCTGACCTACGTCGCGGGCAAGGGGACCACCGACACCAAGTGCGCCTTCGGCATGCGGGGTTCGGGCGGCACATGGACGGCGATGTCCGGAGGAAAGGCGTTCTGCTGGTGAGCCGCCCCAGGGACCGCGCCACGGATCGCCCGACGGACCACCGCACGAGTCGGCGTATGCGACATGACGGCCGGGACACAGGCCGCGCCCGCGGCCGCGGCGGGAAGCGCAGAACGCTGCTCTGGCACCAGATCCTCAGCGGAGCGGTCGCCGTCGCCGCGACCGGCGGCATGGCCACCGTCACCCTCTGGCAGCTGGCCGACATGTCACCGGTGGCGGCCCAGAGCCCGTCCGCCGCACCGTCCCAGGCCGGCGGCGGCAGTCCGCCCCTGTATCCCGACGCGCCGGCGCTGATCCCGGGGACACGCCCCGTCCCGTTCGAGGACAAGGGAAAAGGCGACGGCCAGGGCGGCGCCGGCGAGGCGCTGCCGGTCCTGCCGACGGCGTACGGGATCCCGGGCCGGGTCCTCGCGGCATACCGGAGCGCCGCAAAGGAGCTGGCATCCGAAGCACCGAAGTGCGGGATCGCGGTGCCGCTGCTCGCCGCGATCGGCCGGGTGGAGTCCGGACACGCCCGCGGCGGCGCCCTGGACGCGCAGGGCCGTACACGAAGTCCGATACTCGGCCCGCGACTTGACGGCAGCGCAGGCGTGGCAGCCATCCATGACACCGACGACGGCGTATGGGACGGCGACCGCGTCTGGGACCGCGCAGTCGGCCCCGCCCAGTTCATCCCGTCCACCTGGCGGCGCTGGGGCAGCGACGGCAACGGCGACGGCGTACGCGACCCGCACCAGATCGACGACGCCTGGCTGGCCGCCGGGCGCTACCTGTGCACGGCGGGCGGCGACCTGTCGCAGGACGCCGGCATCCGCAAGGCCGTGCTCGCCTACAACCACTCCGATTCCTACCTGGAGTTGGTCCTCAGCTGGATGCGGGTCTACGCGCACCAGGCCGTCGCGACCGCGGGACACCCCGGCAGGAGCGAACCGTCGCACCAGCCGGCACAACGCAGCCACGACCACGATGCGCAGCAACCCACCACCCCGCCCTCGGGGCAGAGCAGCCCTCCGGGTGACGACGGGAAGGAAGGACACGAGTCGAAACCGACGCTGCCCGGCATCCCGACCGGGCGTCCCCCGTCCGACGATCCGAAACCGACCCCGCTGCCCTCCCTGCGGCTGCCGTCACCCGGATACAGCCCATCCCCCCTGTTCCCCTCACCCAAGCCGTCATAGGACACGGGACTCACACGACACCGACCCGCCCGACCTGCTCCTCGCTCAACCCGACGACGGCACTCCATCGTGGGGCACCGCATCGAAGGCTCCTGCATCGGAAGTCGGGGCGGAGGGCAGCGTCGTCGGCACCTCGGACGCCATGGGAACGGAAGGGAGGCGGAGTTCCGCCGCGGACGGCTGCTCAGAAAGCGAGGGCTGCGGAGGGCACGACGGATGCGAGCGATACGAGGGATACGAGGGATACGAGGACGGTGAGGGAAGCGAGGGAAGACGAGGCCCGGACGAGACACCCACTCGGGGCATCACCGACTCCACCGACAGCCCGGAACCCAGGCCCGTGAGTCCCGCCGCAGGACGAACACTGCTGCCACTGCCCGGGCGCGCGCCGCGACCGGAATCGGCGGCGGAACCGGTCGCAGCAGGCACCGCCGTGACGACCTCGTCGACCCTGTGGGGCTCGGGCACGGACGAGGTCGGTACCGGGTGCGCCTGCCGAACGGCGGACGGAGCGGGACGCGGCGGCGCGGGCAGCCGCGACGGCACCGGCACGGCGAGACCGAGAACGGCCACGGCCGCCGTGGTGGAGGCAACCGCCGCTTGACCGGCCGCGCTCAGTCGCCGTACCGGATACACCCACGACCAGACGGCCAGCGTGCCCGCCAGCACGTGACGCAGGGTGCGCCGGGCCCGGGCGAGGAGCGACTCCACCGTGCGACGGCTCAGCCCCATCCGCCGGGCCACCTGACCCACGTCGAGATCCTCGGCCCTCAGCCGCAGGGCCTCGGCCTGCCGGGCCGGCAGCCTCACGCTCCTGCGCGCCAGCCACCTCGCCTCCTCCCGGTCACAGACCACCTCATCGAGCGGGGCCGCACCCGCCGTCGCGGCCAGGGCACGACGGCCCGCCTCCACCTCCCGGCGGACCTGCTGCTGCCGGTCGGCGCAGAGCCGCACGGTGACGGTCCTGAGCCAGTCGCCGAGCCGCTCGTCGTCCAGCCCCGGCCGCTCCAGAGCACGCAGCATCGCCTCGTGCACCGCGTCCTCGGCGTCCTCCGCGCTCACGGATCCGCGCCGCGCCACCTCCAGGAGCTGCTCACGGTGGCTCCAGATGCGCGGCCACGACTCGTGACCGTCGTGTGGGGCCCCTCGCCTCGTACTCCACGGCTCCGTGGCCATCGGATCCCTCGCACTTCACCCTCGCGACCCGGCGACTCCCACCTGGGGCGCAGACCATAGCGCCCAACCGATGCGATCGGGAGACCGCACGCGAAGCCGTTCCGGAGAGCGACGGCTCTGCCGGGCCACGTTCGGTGGCGGTCTGCCTGGCGGGCGACGTGGAGGTGGTCGCCGACGCGGGCGACCCCGGGCGGCCGCCGTACTCGAGGCCGGCTCGCGGCCTGCGAGGACGCGGCGTCGGCCACAAGTCGACCGATCAGCCCAACCATAAGAAAATGAGGTCATGACCCAGAGCTCCACGCAGGGGCATGGCCCGTCAACCGTGACGGTCAAAGGGCGCGCCATGCGGTTGCGCACCATTGCTTTCGTTGTCCTCGCCGCGCTGGCCATCTGGTTCATCGCGGCCAATACGGGATCCGTCACGATCAGGTTGTGGATCCCGAACGTGACGCTCCCCCTCTGGAGTGTCCTCACCGTCACCCTCATCGTGGGCATGCTGCTCGGCCTGTACATCGCGCGCCGTCGCGCCCGTCGCTGACGTAGATCCCGCGGACCCGCTCGAAGGAACGGCCGCCGGGAGCGGCCAGCACTGTGTATCGGCAGCAGAGCGGCCCCGGCCCACCTCGGTGGTGAAGGGGAAGCCGGGGCTCTGTAGCGAAAGAAGCGCGGGGGAGCGGTTCGGCTCAGGACGTCTTCGCAGCCCTCTTGGCAGACCGCTTGGCGCCGGTCGTGCTGCGCCTCGGTCTGGTGGGCGTGCTCCTTTGTCCTGCGGTTGCGGTCTCCCGTGTGGTCGAGGCCGTCCGCGACGACGCTTTGCGGGCCGATGTCGTCGGCCACTTGAGCTCGATCTCCAGCTCGATCTCGCCGTCACCGACCTCGACCTCGACCTCGGTGCGCAAGTCGTCGGGGAGCCGCAGACTCAGCGTTCCGGCACCGAGTTCCAGTTCGGCATCCCCACCCTTCCTCAGCGCGTCTGCGAACGCGGTGAGCTGATCAGCCGCCTCGAGGCGTGACAGCGTGCGCTTCTGCTCGAATTTGAGATCTCTCATGGGTGTCTCCGATCCCGGTACAGCCCGCAGGCCGGGCTGCCTCGCGAGGCGAGAGCGGTGATCACCCTCGCCGGCTCCCTCATGTCGCGGACCCCGCACAGCCGCGCGCTCACGCTCCGCTCATCGGGCTCCCTCCAATCTCGACCCACCGCGATCGCTTCGCACTTCGGGGGTCGTTCGGTGGGCGACCCGGCAGTGCCCGACGGGCAGCTCATGGTCCATCTGTACAGGTCGGATCGGGCACATCGACCAGGCGTGACGGCGGGCCACAAGACCTGTGCGCGGGTCCTGGAAGGGTTTTATCGTTGAGGTGAGCCTGACGCTCCGGACTCGGTTCGTTCCGCCTCATATCTCCCACGGGCTCGTGTCTCCCTCGGGCTCGGAACTCACCAGGAGGTCATGCGGTATGTCCACTGCATCCGACACACCTGTCATGGACACCCTCGCCGCCATGACGGCCGACTCGATCGACCGTTGCGGGCTGGCGCCGGACATGCTCCTTCTCTCGCGTATCGCGGCGCTCGCCGCCTCGGACGCCCCTCCCATCTCTTATGCGGCCCACATCGACCCCGCGCTCAAGAGCGGCCTCACCGCAGACCAGGTGCAGGACGTCCTGGTCGCCATCGCGCCCATCGTGGGCACCGCCCGTGTCATGACGGCAGCGGGCAACATCGCCACGGCGCTCGGCATCGCCATCGCCGTCGCGGACGCCGAGACCGGCACCCTGGGCTGAGAGCAGACGCTCACCCGGGACCGATCGTCCGCGCGAACCGGCATCGGGCGGAGGGCGACGAGTTCGTCTCTCCGTCCGATGCGCCTTGTGTCGGACGTTCCCACGGCTGCAGGGCCGGGCAGGAGAGCCTGTATGTCCCGGAGCGCGACCACGGCGATGCGCGCGTCACCCCACATCCCCCGTACTCGCCGGGCATCTCTGGGAAGGCCGCCACCGCAACCAGGGCGAGCGGGTGGTCTCGGCCAGCGGCTGATGCCGGCCACGAGCGACATCTTCCTCGGACGGGAACGGGCGAACGGCATGGACGGCGGGCAACGCGATTTCGACGTCCGACAGTTGCGCGACGGGAAGGGCATCGCCATGCCGGAGACATGGAGCCCGAAGGGTAGGACCGCCGTCGGTGAACTGTCCGGGGTCACCCTGGCCCGTGCACACGCGCGCTCCGGTGACCGTCGTGATCGCCGGGCGGTGACGCCTTCGACCGCGCCTCGGCGTAGGCCACGTTCGCCGAGGCCTACGCCGACCAGAACGAGCGCGACCACCAAGCCAACTGGTCGACGCGGTGCGCGCGGGCCGGCTCTCCACGGAGGGGCTGCCGACGGCCTGACCCGGGAGAGGCGCACCTCTGACGGCGTGGCCCCTCGCCGCGCGGAAGAGATGACCACGGTCCACGGGATGACGGGCGGACGGCGCGCCCCTGAGCCGACGGCTCCGCATCCGCTGCGCTGACCGGCGCCGATTCGTTCGCGGCGGAGAAGACCTCCACCGGAGTCGCCACGGCACCCCTTCCGCTCTCCGTCGACGGGCGAGGTGATCCGGGCTCTTGTAGCCGGGACGTCCCGGACGTACGCTGCCGTCATCCCGATATCGTTCGGGATCAAACAAACTTCATATCGCCCCTAATCACCCCTGTTCCGCGCACCGTCACCCCGTCATACCCACACGCCGACTTCGGTCCCGCACGGTGCGACCGGCCCTCACCCCGGGAGTCGCTGAATGGCAACACACCCGCAGCGCCCAACTCCAGAAGCCGTCCTGCCGCCCGGTGCCGCACCCTGCTGCTCGTCCGGGCACGGCGACCTGTCCGGGGCCTCCCGCCGCCGCTTCCTCGGCGCTTCGGCCGCCGCCGCAGTCGGCGGCATCGGGGCGGTCCTCGCGGGCTGCGCGAGCCACCGGGCGGGATCCGGGAAGCAGGCGACGGCCACGATGAAGGTGGCCGGGCCGCTGGCCGAGCGCTGCGGAGTCAAGACGCTGGTCCTCAGTCACCTCGTGCCCGCCGACAAGAAGATCGTGTCGGCCGACTCCTGGCGCCGGCGCGCCCAGCAGGTCCGCGTTCGAGTGGTCGTGGGTGACCACCTGGACGAGGTGCCGCTGGGCAGCGGCCACCGCTGAGTACCCCTCCCGGCGGTCCGCGCCCGGCGTCGCCACGGAGCGCGGGCCGCTGCGAGCGTTCCCTGGACGAACGGCCCGCGGACGGCGGGCCCGAAGAAGTGGAGACCCCACGTTGCGCGCCCTCATCATCGGACACGACCACGCGTCACTGCCCGGCCTGATCGGCGAGCGCCTCGCCGAACGAGGCTTCGAACTCGACACGATTACCGTCGTTCCGCTGGATCGCTATCACGCGCCCGGCGTGCACTTCGACTTCCCTTCCCCTCACGGCTACGACCTCGTGGTCCCGCTCGGCTCGCCCTGGTCCGTCGACGACCACGCCACGATCGGCAGCTGGGTCGGCGGCGAACTGGCCCTCCTCCGCGAGGCGCACGACCTGGACGTACCCGTTCTCGGCATCTGCTTCGGAGCCCAGGCGCTCGCCACCGCGCTGGGCGGGGCCGTGGAGCGTGCGCCGTACCCGGAGATCGGGTGGATGAGCGTGGAGAGCGACGCTCCTGAACTGATTCCCGCCGGCCCTTGGTTCCAGACCCACTACGACCGGTTCGTGGTGCCGCCCGGCGCCGAGGAGCTGGCGCGCAGCGTGGCCGGTCCGCAGGCGTTCCGCACCGGCCGCTCGCTCGGCGTCCAGTTCCACCCGGAAATCACCGAGGCGACCCTGCGGATCTGGCTCGACCTGGGCCTGTCCGACCAGGCGCGCGGGCTGGGACTCGATCCTGACGAGCTGATGGACCATACGCGCGAACTGCGCGAGGAAGCGCGCCGCCGGGCCCACGCTCTGGTGGACGCCTTCCTCGACTGCGTGGCCCGGCCACCGGCCGCCACCGGCGCGGTGCCCACCGCATCGGACGCCGGCTGATCCCACGTCAGTTGGCGGCATGTGCGGGGAACGGCTGCGCGTCGCGCGAAACCGACCTCCAACGTGAGCGGCGCCACCCCGACTTGACGGGCCGCGCGATTCCTACTCGTGCGCGCCGGCCTTCTTCCGCGGCGGGTATGGATGGGCCCCGGCCCACCCCTGGGAGCCGCCGTCCGGCCCCGGACCCGGCAAGGTCGTCAGCCGCCGTGACGTCCGCCCGGGCGCGGGGCCGGCACGGCTTCGCGCACCCGAGGCATCTGCGTGGCCGTGTAAGCGAGTTGGCGAGTCGCACACGAGTGAGCCCACGTGCTCCGGTATGCAGGACTCACCCCCCGCTGAGAAGGAGCCCCGCATGTACATCGACGTGAACGCCCTGGATCAGGAGGCTCGCCGCCTGGCCTGCGTGATGGCCGATCTCGCCATGGAGTCCGTCACCCTCCCGCAGGCCCGGTCGCCCGAGCAGGAGGGGGCAGAGATCGAGGAGAGGTTCAGCACCGAACTGGGCGCGTCCCACGCACGGATTGCCGCTGCCGGCTCCGACGAGGAGTGCATCCTGCCGAGCCTGCTGATGGCGATGGCCGGGCAGGTGGCGGCTCTCGCTGCCGAGATTTCGCTGCAGAGCCACCGAGATGTGGCGGAGGTGATCCGCTCTGTCGGCGTCCAGTAGCCGGCGGTGGCATGACGCTCTCCGGGGCGCGGAACTGAGATGTCCTGATCCCGATCACCTACACAGAGAGGGCGACATGCCCCGTTCTCGTCCTGTGCGGCGGCACGTCACACGCATCACCGCCACCGCACTCTGTGCCGTCGCTCTCGCCGTCACCCAGACGACACAGGCCCACGCGGCCGGCCAGACGGTCCGCTTCAGCTTCCAGCATCTATGGCTCACGCCGGAATTCACGACCGGAGCCCGGGGTGCCATCCACTTCACCGTCAAGAAGTGCGACCACCCCAGTCAGAAGATGACGGTGCTGCTGCGGCGCACCGACGGCTTCAACTACGACATCGGCAGCCGGACCCTCACCTGCCGCGCCGGCCGGCGCGCCGTCTTCGCCGACCAGCCGAAGGGGACGTTCGAGTTCGAACTCGGCAAGCTCGACGACGGCAAGTACTTCAAGGGCACCGGCACGTCCTCGTACCGGTAGCCGCGCTCTGCGGCCAGGCCCTTGTGTTCGCCGGTGGGGTGATCAGGCCGGGCTGAGGGGCCGGCTCCTCATGCCCGCACCGGTGAGGCATCGGATCCAGGACGGGCCCCGTCGATGGCGTCCCTGCTCGTCCCTCTGCGCTCACGTTCTCGGCAGATCGTCGACAGCGGTGGGGACCCGTTCGGTGCTGCTCTGCTCCAAGCCGTCAGTCGTGCAGTCGTGGACCTGTACGACGGCGTACCGCGACGCCGTGCTCACACATTTGAAATAATGACTCTATTGCCCTTTCTGTCATGCAACACGACGGTATTGACCGTCGAGGGTCCTGCCGGGAGGCCCGGATGCACTCCTCGATCTTGTGGGCGGCCCAGGCAGCGGTGCGGCGTGACTGCTGCAGACCGAGGGCGACCCAGACCAGCCGCGCCGTCCCCGGGCGCTCGTGATGGTGGGAATCGAGGGACACGCCCACAGGAAGCGGCCGCAGACGCCCGACCTGCACGCGCGTCTGCGTGCCGAGCTCGGCCGGATCGACGAGCAGTTGCGGTCCCTACTGGAAGCCATGGACCGTATTCAGGGACTGCTGGAAGCGGTGGTGTCCATCAGCCGGGAGGTGGAGCTGCCCGCGGTACTGGACCGTATCGTCACCACCGCCATGGAGCTGGTGGGCGCCCGCTACGGGGCAATGGGCGTACTCGACGAGTCCGGAGACCATCTGGAGCAGTTCATCGCCATCGGCCTGTCCGCACAGGAACGCGCCGATCTGGCCGAGACAGGCTTCCCTCGCGGTAAGGGGGTCCTCGGGCACCTGATCCGCCACCCCGAGCCGCTGCGCCTGGAGGGCATCCTGTCTCATCCGTCGTCCACCGGGTTCCCGCCCGGTCACCCGCGTATGCGGACCCTGCTCGGTGTCGCGATCAGCGTGCGCGGCGAGATCTACGGTGATCTCTACCTCTCCGAGCGGAGCGACGGACAGCCTTTCGACGCTCACGACGAGAACGTCGTCGTCGCCCTGGCCGGCGCCGCCGGGATCGCGATCGAGAACGTCCGCCTCTTCGAGCACGTACGCGTCGGAGCCGAGCAGTTCCAGCGGCTTCTCCTGCCGACACTTCCCGACCTGCGCCCTTTCACCGCGGCCGCTATCTACCGTCCCGCAGCCGAGCCCAGTCAGCTCGGCGGTGACTGGTACGACGCGATCCCGCTGCCCGGCAATGTCGTGGCGGTCGTCATCGGTGACGTGGTCGGGCACGATCTGCGGGCCGCGGCCTCCATGGCCTCCACTCGCAACATGCTGCGCGCCCTGTTGTTCGAACAGAGCGATGCACCCGGTGCCGTCCTCACGCAGCTCGACCGCACCCTGCAGGCCATGACCACCAGTCCCATCACGACCACCACGCTCGCGCGGATCGAACCGGCCGGACCGGGGTGGCGCCTCCACTGGAGCACCGCGGGCCACGTCCCGCCCTTGCTGATCGTCCCTGGGCGCAGGGCGGAATCCCTGTTCGCCGAACCGGGTGTGCCTCTCGGGGTCGACATCGAACAACCCCGCCCCGATCACTCCCGGTACCTGCCCCCTGACTCCACGGTCGTCTTCTTCACGGACGGGCTGGTCGAGCACCCCGCCCACTCCATCGAGGAGAGCCTCGACGCGCTCGCCGGCCTCGCCACCCAGTACGTCGCCCTGCCCCTGCCGGAATTCGTTCAGGCGCTGGCCGATCACCACCCCAGCGACGGACACGACGACATGGCCGTCCTCGCCCTGCGCACCCCGCCCGCCTGACCTCGAGTCCGCGCCCGACGCCCGGCTCGACGGTGCCGTGGAGGATCCCGGGGAAGCGGCGGATGATGGATCACGGAGGATGTCGAAGCGGAGGCCGCCCCCATGACTGTCGCCCGGCAGGAACGGCTCCGGCGAGGCGCTGAGGCCGCTCTGGAGATCTGTGTCGTGGCCGCGGTCTACTACGGCTCGGCCAAGCTGGGACTGCTCCAGCAACTGGTGCGCGGCCAGGTCACCCCGCTGTGGCCGCCGACCGGAATCGCCGTCGCCAGCCTGCTCCTGCGCGGCGTGCGGGTCTGGCCCGGAATCGCGCTCGGTGCCCTGCTTGTCAACGCCGCCCTCGGGCCGTCGCCTCCGGCCGTGGTCGCCATCGTGGTCGGGAACACCCTCGCGCCCCTCTGCTCCTACGCACTGCTCCGTCGAGCGGGGTTCCGCATCGAACTGTCCCGTCTGCGGGACGTGCTCGCGCTGATCTTTCTCGGTGCGACCGGGATGCTGATCAGCGCGACGATCGGCAGCGGGACCCTGGCCCTCGCCGGAGTGGTGCACGCCGACGGGTTCTGGCCGACGTGGTCGGTCTGGTGGACCGGTGACGCGATGGGCGTCCTGGTGGTGACGCCGGTCCTGCTGGTGCTCCGCTCGGCCCACTGGCCGAAGGACGTCCGGCTGTCCCGCTGGGTGGAGGGCTTCCTGCTCGTCGTCGCCACCGCCTGCGTCGGAGTCCTCGCTTCCGGCAGCGCACCCCTCATGTTCCTGGGATTCCCGCTGCTGATCTGGGCGGCATTCCGCTTCCAGCTGGCCGGGGCCGCACCGTGTGCCCTGGCGGTGTCCACCTTCGCGATCGTCGCCGCCGCCCGGGGGGCCGGCCCGTTCGCCGGTCACGATCTGCTCATCAACATGATCACCCTGCAGGCTTTCAACGCTTCCTCCGCGCTGACCGCCCTGCTGGTCGCGGCGGCCGTGAGTGAACGCAACCAGTCCGAGCAGGAGATCTCGCGAGCCTGCGGGTATCTCGCCGAGATGGTGGACAAGGTCTCCGAGGATGGCTATCAGCCGACACTCCCCTTCCGTTTCGGCGAAGCGACCACATCGGTGGAGAGAGCGAGCGGGGAGGGCCCGGCGGACGAATCAGAGGTCCGGCGTGATCCGCCGGGATAGCAGGCACATCACCTGGCCACTGTCCTCATGTGACAAGAGCCCACCCCTCGCCTCCGTGTCGTCAGGCCGGCCCTGCGGGACCTCTGACCTGCTCTTCGCCCACGCTGCTACGACCGCGACCGGGAGTAGGCCGTGTCCGCGACCTGACGGAGCCATGTCCGCGGTCGCGGGGCGTGGGTGCGGGACGGCTTCCTCATGCGGTTGGAGGCAGGTTGAGGTGGGAGGGTGGTAGGACGTGTTCCGTTCCGAGGAGGTAGTTCCCGCATGCGCCTGCTGCTCATACGTCATGGCCAGACCCCGTCCAATCTCAAGCACCTGCTGGACACGACGGCGCCGGGCCCGGGACTGACGCCGTTGGGGCAGGACCAGGCGGCCGCGCTGCCGCCGGCGTTGGCGGGGGAGACGATCGATGCCCTGTACGCGTCCACGCTGCTGCGTACCCAGCTGACAGCCGCCCCTCTGGCCGCCGCGACGGGGCTGGAGGTCCAGGTTCGGGACGGGATTCGGGAGCTGGCCGCCGGAGAGCTGGAGATGCGGGGCGACGACGAGGCTGCCGCCCTGTACCTCGCCACCGCGTTCGCCTGGTCCGCGGGCGACGTGGAACGCCGGATGCCTGGGGGCGAAAACGGCGTGGAGGCCCTGGGGCGCTTCGATTCCGTGGTTGCGGAGGCCGCCAGGTCGGGAGCGGAGACGGTGGCGATGGTCAGCCACGGTGCCGCGATCCGGATGTGGGTGGCCGCACGGGCGGCCAACGTGGACGTGGCGTACGCGTCGAGCCGCCCGCTGGCCAACACGGGCGTCGTCGTCCTCTCCGGCTCGCCCGACCAGGGCTGGCGGACGCTTGTGTGGGAAGGCAGCCCGCTCGGGCCGGAGGGAAGCTCGCCGGAGGACGGTGGCCCGGCCGGAGAGGCGATTCAGGCAGCTTGAGCAGAGGGCCGGGCGACGGAATCAGACCCGACATGGTGTGCGCCGAAGCGGCGTGGGGCCGGCTTCGGTGCCGGGCAGTGTCAGGTGTTGCGTGCTGAGTGCCGGCCTGTCGGCGTCGGCACTCTCGGGCGTGTCTTTGGGGTTTCGGGGAGCGTCAGGTGTTGCGTGATGAGTCCCGGTCCATCGGCGTCGGCACCCTCCGGCGCGTCCCTGAAGTCATCGCCTCGGATCGTGGTCAGCCTCGTCGGTGTCGTCCTTCGGTGCGGTGGCCGAATCGGGTAGGAGCAGTCGGAAGGTGCAGCCGTCGCCGGGGCGGTTGTCCAGTTCGAGACGGCCGCCGTGCGCCGTCGCTATGGCGGTGGCGATGGCGAGTCCGAGGCCGGAGCCGGGTTCCGGGGCGGCCGGGGGTGCGGCCGCGGCCTCGGATGCGGCCGGCTGATCGAGAGGTGTCGCGCGGTAGAAGCGCTCGAAGACGTGGGGGGCCTCGTCGGGCTTGATGCCGGGGCCGTTGTCCGCGACCTCGATGACGCAGACGGGTGCGCCGGGTGGCAGCTGTGGGCCGCTGCCGAGGCCCTCGGCCACGTGGACGTGGGTGGCGCCGACCCGGACGTGGATGCGGGTGTCGACGGGGGTGTGGGCGCAGGCGTTGGAGAGCAGGTTGCCGAGGACTTGGGCGAGTTGGTGGGGGTCGCCGGGGGCCTCGATGATGTCGAGGTCGCTGTCGTGGCGGGTCGCGTGGGTTGCCAGGGGCTCCAGGGTGATGCCGCGGTGGGGGTGGCGAATCGCGGTGGTGGCGATGGCGTCGGCTGCGAGAGAGAGCAGGTCGACGGGTTCGCGGTGTGCGGCGGGCGTGCTGCTTTCGCTGTCGACGAGTTTGGCCAGGAGGAAGAGGTCGTCGACGAGGCGGCTCATCCGGTCGGCGTTGTGGGCGATCAGGGTGTGTGCCTCATGACGCCGCCTGTGTGCCATGTCGGGTTCGTCGAAGAGGAGTTCGGCGAAGCCCTGGACGGCGGTGAGCGGGGTGCGCAGTTCGTGGCCGGCGTCGGCGAGGAAGCGGCGCAGTTGCTGTTCGGAGGTCTCCGTGCGGTGCAGGGCCGTGCGCAGGCGGTCGAGCATGGTGTTGAGGGCGAGGCCGAGCCGGCCGACTTCGGTGTCCGGGTCCGCCCCGGGCACGTTGAGTTCCAGGGCGCCTTCGGTGATGTGCTGGGCGGTGCGCTCGACGCGGCTGAGCGGGCGCAGGCCCAGGCGGACGGCGCCGTTGCCCAGGACGACGACTCCGACGGCGACGGCAGCGCCGAGCCCGAGGCTGAGCCAGAGGAGTTTGGTGGTGGCGCCGTCGACGGTGTCCAGCGGCAGGGCGACGACGGCTCGCATGTGGTCGGGGCCGTCGTAGGAGACCACCCGCCAGCCGGACCCGTGGGCACCCTCTTCGGCCGGGAGGGTGCTCGGCCGCCCGGCGGACAGGTTCAGGTCGGCTGCCTGGCGCGGCAGCCGGGGGCCCGGGACGTCGCTGCTTCCCAGATGGGTGCGCAGCAGGCGTCCGCTCCGGTCGTAGAAGAAGACGCGATAGTCCGAGGGCAGCGCGTTGTCCGCGTTCGGCGGCCGCAGCGTTCCGTTCCCGGCGATGTCCTGGTAGGCGCGGTCCGGGGGACGGAAGTGCGAGAGCCGGTCGTCGACCTGGTCGGTGAGCCAGCCGCGGAGCACGGTCAGGCCGGCCAGCTGGCACAGCAGGACGGCGCTGGTGGCCAGCAGTCCGGCGATCAGGACGAGGCGGCTGCGCAGGGAGCGCGGGCGCGGAAGACGTGGCCATTTCATCGTGCTGCGGTGTCGGTCTCGTCGCGCGGCAGGCGCAGGCAGTAGCCGACCCCTCGTACGGTGTGGATCAGCGACGGCGCGTCACGGTCGATCTTCCGGCGCAGGTTCTTGACGTACGTGTCGACGATGCGGGTGTCACCGGAGAAGTCGTACTGCCAGACCTGCTGGAGGATCTCGGCCTTCTCCAGGACACGCTCGGGGTGGGCCAACAGGCAGGCCAGGAGGCGGAATTCGGTCGGTGAGAGTTTCAGCGGACGGTCCGCGCGGCGCACGTCGTGGGTGTTCTCGTCCAGGGTGAGGTCGGCGTAGCGCAGTGGTGGGCGGGCGCCGGTGGTGGAGGCCGGTGCGCCACTGCGGCGCAGGATGGCGCGGATGCGCAGCAGCACTTCCTGGACGTGGAAGGGCTTGGTGACGTAGTCGTCGCCGCCGGAGCTCAGGCCGATGATGCGGTCCTCGAAGCCGGTCCGTGCGGTGAGGAACAGCACCGGTGTGTAGACGCCCTGGGCGCGCAGGTCGCGGGTGAGCTGGAATCCGTCGGTGTCGGGCAGCATGACGTCGAGGACGATCAGGTCGGGTCGGCGGCTTCCTGCCTCGAACATGGCCTCCTGTCCGCCGGCCGCGCTCGCCACGGCGTAGCCGGCGGCGCTGAGAGCGGAGGTGAGCAGGGTGCGGATGCTGGCGTCGTCCTCCACGACCAGGACGGTGTGCCCGGTGACGGGCGTACGCGTAGGGGTGTGCTGGTCGATCACGTTCTGGCACCTCGGAGTACGGGCAGTGTGGCCGCGGCGGGGCGGATCCCCGTCGTGCGGCGCGATGGTAGACAAAGACCCTGTACGTGAAAGGTGTGAATCGGCTTTGAATGGGCGGTTTCCGGCATCCCGGGTGGCGCCTTCGGGGGCAGGGCCGGCCCGGGATGCCGGAGTTCTCAGCCGGTCACGTCCTCGTCCTTGGCCAGGGCCGCGGCGCGGTCGGTGACGGTCTTCTGCAGCTTGGCCACGGCGGTGTCCAGTTCCTTGGAGCCGGCGCCCGCGGAACGGGCCTGCTCCGCGACGGCCTTCAGGTTCTTCGCCGCCGCGCCCGAGCCGTAGAACTTCTCGTACAGCTCGCGGTACGCCTTCTTGTAGACGCCGTCGAAGGCGTCGGAGTCGAGGAACTTGGTCTTCAGGGCGTGCTGCATGAAGCCGCCGCCCTTCGCCTTCCCGCCGTCCTGGCCTCCCTGCGCGTTCCCGCCGCCGGCTGCCCCGCCGGGCATGCCTTCCGGCATCCCTGAAGGCATCGTTGACGGCAGGCCGGAAGGCATACCCTCGGGCATCCCGCTCGGCATGCCCTCGGGGGCATCGCTCGGCATCGCGTCGGGTCGGCCCTGTGGCGCGCCCGACGGTGCGCCGCCGCCTGCGGGCGGCTGCTGCGTGTCGCCCTTGTCGGTGCCGGACTTGCCGGTGTTCCCCGTTCCGCCGGCACCGCCGGGCATCCCGCCACCACCAGGCATCCCGCCACCCATGCTGATCGAGTCGTCGGGCCCGGCCTTCGCGTCACCGCTGAAGGTCAGGTTGTAGTCCCAGCCCAGTACCGAGAACTTCTTGGTGTCCAGGTCGTACCAGAGCAGGTAGTTCTTGCCCGGGCCGGCCATGTCGTCGAAGTTCAGCAGCAGGTTCTGCGCGGCGAGATAGGTGGCGAGGGAGTCGACGTCGACGTACTGGTCGAGGTCGCGGGCGAACTCCTTGTCCGAGGCGCTATTGACCCACTTGATGAGCTTCATCACCGGCTCGAGGTCCTGGCTGCCCTTCTTGTTGAGCTGCTTGAAGGAACTCTCGTAGTCGCTGGGGTCATCCCCGCGGTACTCGAAGCTGCCGCTCGCCTTGGCCTTGTAGAGCACGCCGTTGCCGTCGGCGACGTCGTCGGCGTAGTCGGTGTCGGGAGCCTCGACCATGAGGCGGGTGGCGGTGGGCCGGTTGTTCACCTTCAGCTTGGTGAAGGAGTACCGCTCGGCCTTCTGTCCGCTCTCCTTGGTCAGCGACAGCGACAGCGCTTCGTTGGCCGGGACCTGGCCGTTGCTGCCGGGGCGCAGCGAGATCTCCCGCTCGCCCTGGTAGGCGCGGCCTTCGACGTACTCGTCGATCTTGACGAGCCAGGGCAGTTCCTCGGGCTTCTGTGCGGACAGGTTGTACTGCACCATGCCGCCCATGCCGCCCATGCCGCCCATGCCGCCGGCCGCGCCAGGGGCGCCGCCCGCCTTCTGGCCCTGGCCGCGGTCCCGGCCGCCGGCCCCACCGGCGGCGCCGGCGGGAGCGCCCTGCGCGCCACCGGGCAGGGCCCGGCCGCCACCGGGCATGCCCTTGCTGCCGCGCAGGGACGACAGAGTGGAGTTGCCCTTGAGGCGGATCCCGACGTCGTTGAGGTACACGCCGTCGATGGTGAGGTCGGCCTCGATGTAGTCCTTGGTGCCGTCCTCCTTGAACTCCTTCATCATCTTGTCGAAGTCGGTCTGCTGGTACGCGAGTTGGATGGAGTGAGACACGCTGGTGTCGTACAGGTCCACGGTTCCCTCGACGTCGTCCGTGATGGCGTCCGCCTCGACGCGCGAGGACGACGTGACGTACGGGGAGATCCGCACGTCACCGAGGAAGGCGGCCATCGCGGCGAGGCCGACACCCAGGGAGGCGACCGGCTTCCAGTGGTGGCGCAGGCGGACGGGCAGCCGGTCCCGCAGTCGCCGCTTCACCCTGTCCGAAAGCATCACAGATCCGTCGTGTCGTAACCGGTCAGAACGGTGACCCGCTGGCCGGAGGTGCGTTCCTGCAGGGCGCTGACGAGGTCGCCGGGCTCGGCGCCCTTCTTCAGGCGCACCGTGTAGAAGATCTCGCTGAGCGCACCGCCGCGTATGGACTCCGTGCTCACCAGCTCGAACTCGCTCGTGTACTTGATCAGCACGTCACGGATCTGCGGCGTGTAGTCGTCCCCGGCCGGGACCTGCACCTTGACGACCTGGCGCTGCACGTTCAGCGCGAACCAGTTGAACTTGAACATCACCAGGACGACCGCGCAGATCACGACGGCGCCGACCGCGGCCAGCGTGTAGAACCGGGCACCACAGGCCATGCCGATCGCCATGGCCAGGAAGATGAAGCCGACGTCCCTGGTCTCCTTGACCGCGTTGCGGAAACGGACGACGGACAACGCGCCGACCAGTGAGAACGCGCGGGCGAGGTTGGACCCGACGATCAGCATGATCAGGGCGACGATCATGCCGACGATGACCAGGGTCTGCACGTAGGACTGGCTGTAGGAGACATTGCGGTGCGTGTACCGGTACGTGTACCCGATCACCGTGGACAGGATGAACGACAGCGCCATCGCCGCCACGACGTCGGCCACGCTGAACGTGCCGCTGAGTTCCTGCAGATCGAAATTCACTGTGCTCCTGCTTTCAGCAGTGCGTCCCGCGACTGCTGCTCGATAGGGGTGGGGGTGGGCGGCGGGTAGTCCGCCTCGTTGATGTGGAAGACCGAACGCGGGGCCAGGCCGAACGCCTCGATGGACTGCACGTACTTCGAGATCCGGACGAGGCTGAGATTGCGCCGCGCGGCCAGGTCGGTGATCCAGTGCGGGGTGCGCTCGTTCACCTTGATCTCCATGACCGTCATGTGCGGCGGGATCGTGAACCGGTTCTCAGGCGTGGGGGTGCCGAAGTGGAAGTCCCGGTCCCGGCCGCGGATCCGGCGGTCGAAGGTGACCCTCAGGCCGGTGTCCGCGTCCCGCCCGACGAGCGCCTCGCGCTGATATCCGGTGATCGCGGTGGGCTGCAGATCGAGCCGCACGACCAGTTCGAGTACCTCCTGGATGAAGGCGCTCTCCTTCGCCGAGTGGTCCACCATCTTCCGCTCGTCGCACAACTGCCGTGCGACACCGTAGGGAAGGGTGATGCGGCGCTTCTGTGTGACCCGGTTGACGCGCTGCTTGATCTCCACGCACACCGGCGACTCGTCGGTGACCCCGTCGAGGTTTCCGTAGTGGCGGATACGCAGCTTGCGGCGGAACTTTAGGCCTTCGATCTTCTCCCAGTAGAACCGGAGCTGAGGCGTGTCGTAGTACAGGCTCCACACGCCGTACCCGCCGACCGGGCTGTAGAGGTCGGCGTCCATCCGCTCGGCCAACTCGTCGCGGATCTCGGCCGCTTGATCGACCGGGACCAGGTACTTCAGCTCGAACCGGTTGAACGCGTGCAGCCGACTGGCCACATGCAGGGGCTCTTCGCTCTCCTGATCCCCGCCGTCCGTCACCGGGGCCTTGTCAGCCCGGCCCTCGCGCGCCGCGGCTGCCTTCGACAGGAACACCATGCGCCTCCTTGCTCATACGTTGCGGACCGACCGGCCTCGCACACGCAACCAACGGCACATGAGGAGCCCATGAGAATCACGGGTTGATTGCAGGAGTCTTGGAGGCAACGGGAAGATGAACGAAGCGTGACGGAGGGGGCGGATCCGGTGGGGGCGCGGAAAACGCAGCACCCAAGTGATCGAAATCCCCGACAGGTCGAGCGTTTCGAACGTCGTGGGCGAAGGACTGATTTCGACCGGGCCATTCCTCCGTGCCCGGGTTCGTTCCCCCGGAGCGAGAGGCATGCGGCAGGTGGTGTGGCGGCCGTCCGCCCGGGAGGCGACGTCACCCGGCATCGATCACGTCAGGGCACCGGTCTCTTCTGCGATGATGGGCCATCATGGCCTCGAAGTCCTCGCACAGCCCGGCCGGCACCCCGCCCACCAGTGAAGATGTGGCACGCGCCGCCGGCGTCTCCAGGGCCACCGTCTCGTATGTCCTGAACAACACCCGCGGCGGACGCGTCAGCGAGGCAACCCGGGAGCGGGTGAGGGAAGCGGCCCGGCAGCTGGGCTACGTGCCGCACGCCGTGGCGCGGGCACTGCGCGCGGGGCGAAGCGGGATCGTTCTGCTCACCACCCCGGCCGTGACCGCGGGGCCGCTGTTCGCCCAGTACTTCGCCGAGCTGCAGTCGGCTCTCGCGGAACTCGGCCACACGGCTGTGCTCTACGGCCCGACGGGTCAGCGGGGCGCGGAGGCCGCTCGCCGGTGGGCCGAGTTGAGGCCCGACGCGGTGCTGTCGCTGATGGACGACAGTCTGGACGAGCAGGCCGTCGCCCTGCTGCACCGGGCCGGGATCGGGGTCGTTGTCAGCGCCGGTCCGTCGCCGGTCCCCGGCGCGCACGCGCTGGTGGCGGACCAGGTGCAGGTGGGCGCGATGGCCGTGGAGCACCTGGTGGCGGTCGGACGCAGGAACATCGGTGTGATCGTGCCCGCCGACGTGTCGCTGCGCGGGTTCGCCGAGCCCAGGTTCTCCGGTGCTGAGACCGCCGCGCGAGCACACCCTTCCGTCACCGTCGTCAGGCAGGAACTCTCCCTCGACGACGGCGCGGCGGCGCAGTGGGCCGAGCTGGTGGTCGAGACGAGGGTCGACGGACTGTTCGCCTACAACGACGAACACGCGTCCGTCGCCGTACGCGCCCTGCAGGACGCCGGGCTGCGTGTCCCGGAGGACGTTGCCGTGGTGGGCGCGGACGATCTGCTGATCGGCAGACTCCTCCGTCCGAAGCTGACGACCGTGCGCATGGACTTCACGCCCGCACGTGAGATCGCGGCGATGCTGGACCGCCTGATCGGCACACCCGACACGCCTACGGAGACCCGTTCGTACCTCCGGACAGGTCTGGTGATCCGGGAGACCACGTAGGGCTTTTCGTTCGGATCATGCCGGGTGGTTCGGATCATGCCGGGTGGTTCGGATCATGCCGGATCGTTTGGATCATGCCGGGCTCGCGGAGCCTGGTGACGCGCATCGCGGTGTTGCTGTCGGTCGCCGACGCTCCGCGTGGGTATTTTTCCCCGCCTTGCACTGCACGGCACCAGCCCCGCTCCCTGGGCCGGCCCGGTCCAGACGGAAGACCCTGGCCAGGGCGGTCCGCAGGGTGGCGCAACAGCCGGGTCGCCGCACGTGGTGACCGCGCCGCGGCTGACGGAGACGTCGCTCCCACGTGATCAATGGCTTCAAGTTTTCAACGCTTGAGTGGCTTCACAGTCGATCAGAACACAACTCATGCCGTCAGACCTCTTCCGCTGATTACACGTGTCACCTACTGTCCTCCTCAACGCGCGCCCCCACCGCGTCCGCATTCATCGGCATCGCTCTTCAAGGGGCCTCACCATGACCCATTCACTTCCTGAAAACGTGACGGCGACCGCCGTCGTCGGCGCCGACACCGTCGCCGACGCACCCGCGCCTCCCCGGCGCCTCGCACGGCTCTACGTCACGCTGCCGGCCGCCAACATCGCGCTCTACCTGTTGTGGCTCGGCGTGGGCAGCTTCCTGCTGCCCATCCAGGTCGCCCGGATCACCGGCACGAACGACACATCCGCCCTGTCCACCGCCAGCACCGCGGGGGCCGTCCTCGCGACGATCGGCAACCCGGTGTTCGGGCAGCTGTCCGACCGCACCCGGTCCCGGTTCGGCCGCCGGGCTCCGTGGATCCTTCTCTGCGCGCTGCTCGGCGCACTGGCCCTGGTCGCCCAGGCGCACGCGACGAGCATCGCGCTGCTGGGGCTGAGCTGGGGCGTCGTGCAGTTCATCATGAACGGCTACCAGGCCGCCCTCACCGCCGCGATGCCCGACCGCGTCCCGGCCGCCCGGTACGGGACCTTCTCGGCGCTGGTCGGTCTGGGCGTGCCGCTCGGCACGATCGCGGCGGCACTGATCATCGGCGGGGTGCCCGGCACGAAGTTCGGCCTGGACGGTGTCATCGGCGGATTCGGCGGCCGGTTCGCCGGTGAGAACGGCTACTACCTGACAGCCGCCGTCATCGTCGTCGCCGCGCTCGTGTTCGTCGTCCTGTCCCCGGACCGCGACGCCCGTGACCTGCCGCGCGAGCCGTTCTCACTCAGGGAGTTCCTCGGCGGCTTCTGGGTCAGCCCCCGCCGGCACCCGGACTTCGGCTGGGCGTTCGTCTCACGACTCGGGGTCATGCTGGGCTACTTCATCGTCCTCACCTACAACTTGTACCTGCTCGCCGACTACATCAAGGTCCCGCCCCAGGACCTGCTGCCGACCGTCGGCTTCCTGATGGTCGTCAACGCGCTGTGCACGGTCGCCGCCACCGTCCTCCTCGGACCTCTCGCCGACAAGGTCGGCAGGGTGAAGCCGTTCGTGTTCGCCTCCGGCGTCGTCGCGGCGCTGGCCCTGGCGCTCCCGGTGCTGTGGCCCACGCAGGGCGGCATGCTCACGTACAACATCGTCGGCGGCCTGGCGTTCGGCGCCTACATGGCCGTCGACATGGCCCTGATCACCAAGGTCCTGCCGCGCGCGGCCGACGTGGGCAAGGACATGGGCGTCATCAACATCGCCAACGCCGGACCGCAGATCCTCGCCCCCACCTTCGCCGGCTGGATCGTCGCCGCCGGCGGCTACGAGGCCTTGTTCCCGGTCGCCGCGGCCGTCTCCCTCGTGGGCGCGCTGGGTGTACTGCGCGTCCGGGGCGTTCGCTGATCCGTCCGGCCCGCCACGCCGTCCCCTCCGCGTCCGCGCCGTGACCGCCGCCCTCGGGACGCCGGCCGTGTCCCGATCCGCACCCTGCGCCGCCCCCCGGATTCCGTTCCCTTCGCCCTGGAGCACCCATGACCAGCACCGCACGCGCGCCTCGTAACGAAGGCCACCCCTATCAGGACCCGTCCCGACCCGTCGACGAGCGCGTCGAGGACCTCCTGGCCCGCATGACCCTCGCGGAGAAGGCCGGACAGGTCTTCCACACCGTGCTCCCTCTGCATCCGGACGGACGCACGGTCGAGAACGGTGACGAGGCGATGGTGCCCACGGACACCACCGGACTGATCCGCACACGTCTCCTGAGCCACTTCAACGTCCTGGGCGCCGCGGGCGCCCGGCAGATGGCCGAATGGCACAACGCCCTTCAGGAACTCGCCGCCGGCACCCGCCTCGGCATACCGGTCACGCTCTCCACCGACCCTCGGCACGCCTTCACCGACAACCCGGGTGCGTCCTTCACCGCGGGACCGTTCTCCGCGTGGCCCGAGCCGCTGGGTCTGGCCGCGACCCGCGATCCCCAACTGGTGCACCAGTTCGCCGACACCGTCCGACGCGAGTACCTGGCCGTCGGCCTGCGCGTGGCACTCCACCCGCAGATCGACCTGGCCACCGAGCCGCGCTGGTCCCGCCAGACGGGTACCTTCGGCTCGGACGCCGCCCTCACCGCCGAGCTGGTGCAGGCGTACGTCCACGGGCTGCAGGGGGAGGAGCTGGGCAGCCGCTCCGTCAGCGCCATGGTCAAGCACTTCCCGGGCGGCGGCCCCCAGAAGGACGGTGAGGACCCGCACTTCCCGCACGGCAAGGAGCAGGTGTATCCCGGCGGCATGCGGGACCACCACCTCCTGCCCTTCCGCGCCGCCGTCGCCGCGGGGTGCGCGCAGATCATGCCGTACTACGGCCAGCCGATCGGCACGGACTGGGAGGAGGTGGGCTTCGGCTTCAACCGCGGTGTCGTCACCGACCTGTTGCGCGATCAGCTGGGCTTCACCGGCATCGTGTGCACCGACTGGGGATTGCTCACCGACGCGACGATCCTCGGCGAACTGCACCAGGCGCGCGCCTGGGGAGTGGAACACCTCGGCGTCGCCGAGCGGGCGGCGAAGGCCCTCCACGCCGGAGCCGACCAGTTCGGCGGTGAAGCCTGCCCGGAGGTGATCGTGGAACTGGTCCGCTCGGGCCGCGTCCGGGAGTCCCGGATAGACGCCTCGGTGCGGCGCCTGCTGCGCGACAAGTTCCGGCTGGGACTGTTCGACAACCCCTTCGTCGATCCCGGGAGGGCCGAGGAGACCGTCGGCAACAGTGAGTTCCGCGCGGCGGGCGAGGCCGCACAGCGCCGCTCCCTGACCGTGCTGACCAACCACGAGCGGACACTCCCGGTCACCGGGACCCGGCCGAAGCTGTACGTCCGAGGAGTCTCGGCGGACGCGGCGGCCGCCTATGGCGAGGTGGTCGCCGACCCTGGCGCCGCCGAACTGGCGATCCTGCGGCTGCGCACGCCGTACGAGCCGCGGGAGGGCAGGTTCGAGGCGTTCTTCCACTCCGGGCGACTCGACTTCCCCGACGAGGAACTGCGCGACATCGTGCGCCTCTTGGAGACCGTGCCGACCCTTGTCTGCATCAACCTGGAGCGGCCCGCCGTCATCCCGGAGATCGCCGAGAAGGCGTCCGCGCTGATCGCCGACTACGGCGCGAGCGACACCGCGCTGCTGGACGTCGCCTTCGGCCGGGCCGCCGGCGAGGGGCGCCTGCCCTTCGAGCTGCCCCGCTCCATGGCGGCCGTCGCGGACTCGCGCCCGGACGTACCAGACGACACCGCCGACCCCGTCTTCCCGCACGGACACGGACTGCCCCTCTGACTCCCCGAACCGTTCGGGATGCGCAGACACCAGGTGGCCGGCAGCCGCGCCGGCCACCGCCTCCGACGTGAACAAAGGGAAAAGCCCACCATGCCCACCACCTCCCGCCCCCGCATCGTGCTCGCCACCACCGCCGCCGTACTCACCAGCCTCACCGCGGCGGCCGACGCCCTGCCGCAGGCCACGGAAACCGCCACCCACGCGGAACCCTCGGCCGAACCGCTGGCCGGACTGCGCGTCCTGCTGTCCGACGACGACTCCATGCAAGCCGCCAAGGCCTCCCACGCCGACGGACTGGGCCTCTACGAGATGCGCAAGGCGCTGTGCGCGGCGGGCGCCGACGTCGTCGTCATGGCGCCGTGGCAGGTGCAGTCCGGCAAGGGCACCGCCGTCACCAACGGCGGCGCGCTCACGCTGGCTCGGCGCACACGGCTGCCCGCCGGCTACGAGAACGACTGCGCAGGCGCACCGTCCGGCTCGCCCGTCTACGGAGTCTGCCTGTCGGACGACGCCTGTGGCTCCGGCACGCCGAGCGCGACGCCGGCCGACACCGTCAAGTTCGCCCTCCGCTCGGGCCTCGCCGCCAAGGCCGGCTGGACCGACGGCCCCGACGTGGTCGTGACCGGCATCAACTCCGGGCCCAACGTCAGCGCGCAGGTCAACGACTCCGGTACCGTCGGCGCCGCTGTCGCCGCCATCGACGACGGCGTTCCCGCCCTCGCCTTCTCCTCGTCGTCCGGCGACAGCACCAACACCGACTTCCCCGTCGCCAACTACCGGGCCACCGCCGAGTTCGGCACCCGACTTCTCGCCGGAATGCGCGAACGCTCCCTGCTGACCGGCACATTCGCTGTCAAGGTGGACTACCCAGACGTCAGCACCGGCAGACGGGCCAAGGCGCCCCTGTGGACCGACATCGGCCACGGAAAGGTCGTCTGGCACGACTACGCGGCACGCCGAGGCAGCGGCGACACCTTCGACATCGTCCCCGGCGTCTGTGCGGACAGGCCCGGCGACCCCTGCACGGAAACCGTGCGGCGGGCCGACTCCACCGCGCTGCTCAGCGGCCATGTCGCCGTCGCGCCCGTCACCGCGGACCGCACCTACGGTGCCACCGTCGACGACGGGAAGAACCTGCGGAAGCTGAAGCACTACGTCGAGCATGATGCCCCGCGCCCGTGAGCCGGGGCAGACCCCGACCCCTCCACCTCGACGCCGTACAAGACACCAGGAGCAACCAGTGACCGACCACCCCGCGGAGCGCCCCGTCGTCCGCACCGCCCACGGCCCCGTGCGCGGTGAGCGCCGTGCGAGCGGCGTCCGATTCCTCGGCATCCCCTACGCCCAACCCCCTGTCGGCGAACTCCGGTTCGCCGCGCCCGTTCCTCCCGAGCCCTGGTCAGACGTCCTGGAGGCCACCACCTACGGGCCGACCGCGCAACGACGCCCCCTGGCCGAGGTCACCTTCATCCCTGAGCCCAGCGTTCCGGGCGACGGGACGCTCAATCTCAACGTGTTCACCCCCGACCTCTCTCCGGACGCCGGCCTGCCGGTGATGGTGTGGATCCACGGGGGTGGCTTCGTCGCCGGATCCCAGGCGAGCCCTTGGTACGACGGCGCCGCCTTCAACCGCGACGGGGTGGTCGTCGTCTCGGTCGGCTACCGGCTCGGCTTCGACGGCTTCGGGTGGATCTCCGACGCACCGCACAACCGCGCCGTCCGTGACTGGTTGCTGGCCCTCGAATGGGTGCGGGACAACATCCGGCGCTTCGGCGGAGACCCCGACCGGGTCACCCTCGCCGGTCAGTCGGCGGGCGGCGCGGCCGTACTGACCCTGCTGGGAATGCCCCGCGCACAGCACCTGTTCCAGCGCGTGCACTGCCTGTCCGGCCCGGTTTCGCAGGCATCGACGGCCGGGGCGGAACGTGTGGGCCGAAAGCTGGCCGAACTGGGCGGCGTACAGCCGACCCGATCCGGACTGTCCCGGCTGAGCGAGGAACAGATCCTCGATCTGCAGAAACAGGTGTCATCCCTGCCGACGGACACAGACACGGACACCGACGCAGATACGAATACGAATACGAAGACGAGCACAGGCGCGGACCCGGAAGATGCTCTGTCAGGGATCGCCGGCCTGATCACCAAAAGCCTGCCCTTTGCTCCGATGGCCGATGGCGACTTGATCCCTCAGCCCACCCTGGACGCGCTCGCGGCCGGTGTGGGAGCCGACAAGGAGCTCGTACTCGGGGCCACCGACCACGAGTTCACGATGGCGCTGCACCCCGTGCGGGACCGACTCGCCACGGCGGCGCCGGCCCGGATCCTCACCGGGTGCGGCGTGGACGAGACCGTCGCCACCGCGTACGTCGCCGATCACCCGGACCTGGACACGGCCGACGTCGTCGGCCAGTACGTCACGGACCACGTCTTCCGCACCGCCGTGGCCAGGGTCGCCCGGGCCCGCGGCACCGCCCCCACCTGGCTGTACCGCTTCGCCTGGCGCTCGCCCGTCCTCGGCCTGGCCACGCACTGCCTCGACGTGCCCTTCCACTTCGACTGCCTCGGCACCGAAGGGGTCACCGCCGTGGCCGGTGCCGAGCCGCCCAGGACCCTTGCCACGGATGTCCACGGCGCGGCGGTCGCGTTCATCCGCGACGGCAGGCCGGGATGGACACCCTGGACCTCCAGTGCCCCGGCCACGCGGATCTTCGACACCCGCTCCTCCGACACGGGCGACGGCTATGCCGACGTACGCGCCCTGCTCACCGCCCCCGCAGCACAGTCCGACGACGCCCGGCTGAAGTAGCGGGTGAGGCAGGCGATCAAGAGGAGCGGTGGCCGGTCGGTGCGCTGTCAGGCCCGCTGGGGCTCGCGCTTCGTACGGGGCCGCCGGGCCAGCCGCTCCAGGGCGAACGGGCGGGTTGCCTCGGCCGCCGCGCGGTCCCCGGTCACCAGACCGGCGACCGCGCGCCCGGTCGCCGGGGCGAGCATCAGGCCGAGCATGTTGTGACCGCCCGCCGCGACGATCCGCGAGGTGCCGGGGACCGCCCCGATCAGGGGCAGTCCGTCACGCGTCAGCGGCCGGGCGCCCACCCACTCCTCCTCGCGGTCCGCCCAGTCGGCGCCCTCGAGATAGGGGCGGGCGGCCGCGACGATGGCCCGGACCCGGGCCTCGCGGTAGCGGTCGGCGTCGGCCTCGAACTCCATCGTGCCCGCCACCCGGATCCGTTCGCCGGTCTCGTCCAGCGGGGTGAGCACCACGTGTGCCGTTCCCAGGTGGACGAGCCGGCGCAGCGGCTGCTGGGAACGCACCGAGAAGCTGTAACCCTTGCCGGGGAACAAGCCGGGGTCGACACCGAGGCCCCGCAGCAGCGTCTGCGACCACACACCGGCGGCCACGACGGCACGGTCCGCGCCATATGTGCCGGCCGAGGTCCGCACCCGCACCCCGCCCCGTACCTCGTCGACCGAGGTGACCCGGGCGCCCTCCACGATGTGTACGCCGTTGTCCCGGAGCCGGGCGGTCAGGCCGTCGACGAACCTGGACGGGTCGACCGACCACTGATCCTCGACGACGAATCCCGCCCGGGCGGCGTCCGAGAGCGCCGGCTCCGTCGTGGCCATACCGGCACGGTCCAGCACGCCGTCCGCCGACAGCGGCGCACCCAGCGCGGCGAACGAGGCGTGAGCACGGCCCGCGTCCTCGCGCGACGGGAACGCGAACAGATAGCCCTCCTTGCGCGCCGCGCCGTCCGCACCGAGCTGCTCCAGCTCCTCGAACAGCGCGAAGGTGTCCTGGGCGAACCCGGCGAGAGCCTGTGCGCCGCGCCGGTGGTCGCGGCGGTTCGCCCGCCGGGCGAAGCCGGTGAGGAAGCGGACCAGTTCGGTGGTGGGGCGGGGGTGGACGTGCAGGGCGCTGTCGGGGCGGTGGATGCCGCGCAGGGCCTTCGTGACCACGCCGGGCGCGGGCAGCGGCTCCACGAGGCCGGGGCAGATCTCGCCGGCGTTGCCGCGTGAGGCGCCGCTGCCCACCCGGTCGCGTTCGAGGACCGTGACGTCCAGGCCGGCCTCGCGCAGGTAGTGGGCGCAGGCGAGTCCGATGACGCCCGCACCGATGACGATCACCGACTGGGGGGTGGCGGAGGGGAGGGTGTTCATATGAGGTCCGTGACTTCGGTGGAGGAGGTGGAGGAGGTGGAGGGAGCGGTCGGAGTGGACGAGGTGGAGGGGGCGGACGCGGCTGACGCGGCGGTGCCCGTGGGGGTCGCGAGGGAGCGGTCCGGTGCGTTGAGCGACGAGTCGGGCTCGTCCGAGGCGGCCGCTTCGTCCAGCGACAGGCCGCGGGTCTCCGGAGCGAGCACCAGCGTGGCGAGCCAGCCGGCCGCCGCGATGCCCGCGCCGACGAGCATGGCGAGGCGCGTGCTGTGGCCGAGGAGCACCGGTGCGCCGAAGGTCCCGATCGCCGCGCCGACCCGGCTGACACCGGCAGCGAAACCGTTGGCGGTGGCCCGCACCTCGGTGGGGAACAGCTCCGAGGGGTACAGCGCCTGAAGACACTGGCTCGCGAAGGCCGTCACGCCGAACACGGCGAACAGGAGCACCACCAGCCACACAGGCGGGTCGGCCACCGCGGCGAGCCCGGCCAGCGGCAGCACGGAGGCCCCGAAGCTCCAGAGCAGCAGGGCGCGCCGGCCCCGGTTGACCATCAGCATGCCGGAGAGAGAACCCAGCACGAAGAACAACTGCACGGCGACGGCTCCGAGATAGGAGTCCGTACCCTCGCCCAGCCCGAAGGACGCCAGGATGGTCGGCTCGTACGTCGTGATCGCGTAGATCGGCAGCAGCTGGCAGCACCAGAACAGACAGACGAACAGCGTGCGCCGGCCGTAACCGTTGCGGAAGATGTCGCTGTAGCGCGGCGTGACGGCGGGCCGTACCGGTGCCACCAGGGCGCCGACGTCGCCGCCCATCCTGCGCAGCACGGCCCGCGCCTCCTCGACGCGGCCCTGGCTCAACAGCCACTGGGGCGACTCCGGCGTACGCAGCCTCAACAGGAGAACCACCGCCGCCGGCACGGCGCTGCTCGCGAGCAGCAGACGCCAGTCGTCGAGGCCGCCGCGCAGCATCAGCCAGCCGACGGCGTAGGCCACCGCGGCGCCCGCCGACCACATCGTGACGAGGACGACCATCAAGGGTCCGCGGGAGCGTTCCGGAGCGAACTCCGCGGCGATCGTGCCCGCGATCGCGAAGTCCGCGCCGATCGCCACGCCCATCAGAAAACGCAGGACCACCAGCTGCCAGGCCGCGTCCGCGCCGTACTGCAGGGCCGACAGCACGATGAACGCGGCGATCGCGGCCAGATAGACCTTGCGCCGGCCGATCCGGTCGGTGACGTACCCGAAGGCGAGGCCGCCCGCGAACATGCCGACGAGAGAGGCGGAGCCGATCAACCCGGCGCCGCCGGGGCCCAGTCGGAAGGCCGAGGTCACCAGGGGGAGCGCGACCCCGATGATGCTGAGGATGTAGCCGTCGCAGAACTCACCGCCACCGGCGTACAACGTGATGAGCCAGCCGGCACGCGAGTTCGTGCGGGAACTGTCGGGGGAGGTGCCGCCCGTGGACGGTGCGGCGACGGCGCCCGGGGAACCGGGGGAGGCGGCCATGTGCAGCTCCTGGCAGACAGAGGGGGACGGGAGGGAGAACAGAGGTGAAGGAGATCGGGGACGGACGGCGGCGCCGAACGCTGGAGACGAAGGTAGTCACGGCCCTCCCGCCGGTCATCGTGCGGAGCGTCCAGGACCCTCAGGCCATCAGCGGGTTGCCCTTGTACGATCCGCACGATGAAGTCCGACAGCCTCCCCCTGCCCGTTGCCGCCTCGGCCGTACTGACCCCGAAGCTCGCCCACGAGATCGCCCAGGACATCAGCCGCATCGTCGGCTTCAATGTGCTGATCACCGACGCGGACGCCGTCGTCATCGGCAGCGGCGACCCGGCACGCCTGGGCACGGTGCACGAAGCCTCGCTCGACGTGCTGCGCACCCTGCGGCCCACCGCGCACACGGCCGCCCAGGCGCGCCCGCTGAGCGGGGTGCGCCCGGGCGTCAGCCTTCCGCTGCTCCTCGGGGACGAGGCGGTCGGTACGGTCGGCCTGACCGGGTCGCCCGCCCGTGTGCGCCAGTTCGGCCTGGTGGTCCAGCGGCAGACCGAGATCCTGCTCCAGGAAGCCGCCGCGACCCGCAGCCGGATGCTGCACGCCGGTGCCGTCCACGACCTCCTGCGCGGCATCGCCTACTACGACCCCGATCTCGTCGACGCCGCCACCCTGTCCTCCCGGATGACCGAACTCGGCTTCAGTCCCGCGCTGCCCCGCCGTGCGCTGCTCCTGGGCACCCGTGCCGCCGCGGGCGGGCCCGAGGCGCCCGACGTCTCACCGTCGGCCGTGCTCCGCGCCGCCGGCTCGGTCTTCGGCCACCGGCAGGACCTCCTCGGGCACCTCGACTCCGGTCACGTCTTCGTCCTCCATCACGACCCCGACGGGCGATTCCCGGAACGCTGCGCCCAGTTGTGCGCCCTGCTCGCCGAGCGCGCCGGCGCGCACCCGACGATCGGCCACGCGGAGCCCGCCACCGGCCCGGCCGCACTGCACGCCGCATACCAGGACGCCGCCGCGGCACTCCGTCTCGGACCGCGGCTCGACGCCTCCCGCACGGTCTTCGCCGCCCACGAGGTCCGCGTCCCTCAACTGCTCGCCTCCGTACCGCCGCAGGCGCGAAGCCGCTTCCGGGACGCCGTGCTGGGGACGCTGCCCGAAGCCCCGGACTGGCCGCAGTTGCGCGAGACCCTCATCGCCTGGGCGGAGGGCGGCTTCAGCCTCGTCGGGGCGGCGCGACTGCTGCACATCCACCGCAACACGCTGCTCTACCGCCTGGACAAGATCACCCGCCTCTCGGGCCGCCCGGTCCGCGAGCCGGCCGAGGGCATAGCCCTCTACCTGGCCTGCCGGACGGAGCCGTCGCCGTAGCCGGACCGAGGCGATCGGCCTGCGCCGCGCCCGGCCGGAAAATGACCCGAAGTCCCTTGATTTTGCTGGGTGATTGACAGCTGTCGCAGTCGTCCCTACGGTGACGCCACAGGTTTACATCGATGTAACGACGTCGCGCTCCCGTGCCGGTCTCCCCTCGGGGAGCCGCCTCCGAAGGGCTGCCCATGTCCCTGCCGAGCACTCTCCGCGCCGTCCGCCGGATCGTCGTGTCGTTCGGTGCGCTCCTGGCACTCGTCGGCGGTGTCCTTCCGGCGTCGGCCGACCCGTCGCCCGGCGCGCCGCGCACGGTCGCCGCCGCGTCGGGCGGGTTCCGCAATCCTCTGAACAGTGGCCCGGATCCGTACATGACTTACTGGAACGGCAACTACTACCTGACGACAACGCAGGGCGACAGCATCAGAATGTGGCGATCCCCGTCCCTGAGCACCTTGCTGACGGCCGATCCGATCACGGTGTGGACCGACACGGACAGCTCGCGCAACCGCGACATCTGGGCGCCGGAGTTCTACCGGTTCGGCGACCGCTGGTACATGTACTACACCGCGGACGACGGCGTGGACGACCATCACCGCCTCTACGTCCTGGAGTCGGACCGTGACGACCCGGCGGGCCCCTACCATTTCAAGGCCGAGCTCGCGCCGCCCAACCACGCGAACGACTTCGCCATCGACGCGGGCGTCCTGCAGCACAACGGGCGCCTCTACCTCGCCTACAGCGGCATCAACCAGTACCAGCACAACGGCCTTAACATCGCACCGCTCGCCAACCCCTACACGCTCTCGGGCGACGCGGTGGCCATCAACGCCGCGGGCGGCTGCCCGGAGGTCCGTGAGGGGCCGGAGTTCCTGAACCGCAACGGCCGGACGTGGATGACGTACTCGACGTGCGACACCGGCAAGCCGGACTACCAGATCTGGATGATGTCGCTCCCGGACACGGCCGATCCGCTGGTACCGGGCAACTGGACGCAGCACCAGGGCGCCGTCTTCTCCCGCGCCGACGACCACGGCGTCTTCGGGCCGGGGCACCACGCGTTGTTCAAGTCGCCCGACGGCACCGAGGACTGGATCGTCTACCACGCCAAGACGACGAGCACGTCCACGTACAGCAACCGCACCACGCGCGCCCAGAAGTTCGGCTGGAACGCGGACGGCAGCCCAAACTTCGGCCGACCGCTCGCGATGGGCGCCACGCAGGACCTGCCCTCGGGGGACCCTGGGGCCGGCAATTACTGGATCAACGACGACGGCCGCTCCGACGGTCCAGGGACCGTCGCCTACAGCGGCACCTGGAACTCGGGCACCGGCTGCGGGACCCAGTGTTTCTGGAGCGACGACCACTGGAGCGACCGCGCCGACGCCTCGGCCACCTTCACCTTCGACGGCACCCGCATCGCCCTGCTGTCCGTACGCGACGTGGGGAACGGCTACGCGGACCTGAGCATCGACGGCGGACCGGAACAACGCGTCGACTTCTACGGCGCCGTCCGCACCGGGGAGACGGTCCAGTATCTGAGCCCGAGGCTTTCCCCCGGGCACCACACGCTGCGCGTACGGGTCACGGGTCAGCACAACGCGCAGTCGACCGCGTCGTTCGTGAGCGTCGACCGTGCGGAGGTCTACACCGACTGAACGCGGCGGCGCACGGGCGCAGTTGTCGCCCGCACAGGGGGCGGGCGACAACGCGTACTCATGACTGACGCGCAGGTCGTGCGGGCACCGTGGGCGGGGGTGTGCGTCAGAGTCTGCGGGAGACCTCCTGGGCCGCCTGGCGGACCGCCGGGGCGAACGCGGTGAGCTGGTCCTCGGTGACGAGGGCGGCCAGGGAGGACACCGAGACGGCGCCGACGGGATAGCCGTCGGTGTCGAGTACGGGAGCGGCGAGGGAGCAGATCGCCTCGTCGGCTTCCTCGTAATCCATGGCGAAACCGGTGTGCCGGATCGTGTCCAGCTGGTTGAGCAGCGTGGTGCGGTCGGTGACGGTGTGGGAGGTGCGGGCCGGGAGGCCGGTGCGGTCGAGCAGCGCCTTCGTCTCCGTCTCGGGCAGGTGGGCCAGCAGCACCTTGCCGGCGGCTGAGGCGTGCAGGGGGAGGCGGGTGCCCACTTCGGTGGCGATGCGGTAGGCGAGGCCGGGGTCGACCTTGTGGGTGTAGGTGGCGTGGTCGCCGCTGAGGACCGCCAAGTGGATCGCCTGGCCCAGGCGTTGCTGGAGTGCCCGCAGGACCGCGTCGATCCCGACGGTGTCGTCCGAGAGCACCTGGGCGGCCAGTGCGCGCAGTTGGGTGCCGATGCCGTAGCGCCCCTCGCCGTCGGGGACGGCGTAGCCCTCCTCGATCAGGGTCGCGAGGATGCGGTGGGTGCTGGCCTTGGGGACTCCGGAGCGCTCGGCGATCTCGCCCAGCTTGTGGGGGGCGTCCGGGTGGGCGAGTGCGTGCAGGACGCGCAGTGCCTTGGCCACCGAGTTGACCGGGCCCGAGGTCTCGGACTGTCCCGGGGCGGTTGTGTGCTCGCCCTCGGGCCGGAGTTCCGGCGGTGCCGGTTTACGCGTAGCTGACGAGGCGTTCGTCGGGGCGCCCGTCGATTTCAGCGACTCTTCGCGATCCATTGACCCTCCGAAGGCATCCGGCTAGCGTTCAGTCCGTTCTACGGAACGCGAATCTACCCTACGGAACGCCTCGGTGCTCCGTACGCAGTTGTTCCCCCGCGCCCTATCTCATGCTCCTTGGAAGGCCGCCGTCCATGGCTGTGCAGGCATCCGACACAAACCGATTCGATCTTGTGATTCTCGGCGGGCTGGTGGTCGACCCCGAGCGGGGCGCCGTCGAGCCCGGCGACGTCGCGCTCGCCGGCGGCCGGATCGCCGCGGTCGGCCCGGCCGGGACGCTCGACCCGTCCGGCGCCGAGGTGTACGACGCGGCGGGCCTGCTGGTCACCCCCGGTCTGATCGACCTGCACACGCACATCTACGACGGCGCGACCGGCCTCGGAGTCCCGGCCGATACGGCCGGTGTGAGGCAGGGGGTGACGACGGTCGTCGACGCGGGCAGCTGTGGCAGTGACCACTGGCCGCACTTCACCTCCTCGGTCGTCGCCCCGGCCGCCACCCGGGTGCTGAGCTGGCTCAACATCTCCCGCCACGGCCTCGTCCACGGCACCCGGGAACTCGTCGGCGGTGCGGCCGACATCGATGTCGCGGCCACCGGCCGGATCCTCGCCGACAACCCGGCGGCAGTGCGGGGCATCAAGGTCCGTATGAGCCGGTCGGTCCTCGGCGACAGCGGTCTGGCGCCGCTGCGCACGGCCAGGGAACTCGCCGCGGCGCACGCGCTGCCGGTCATGGTCCACGTCGGCAACGCGCCGCCGGCCTTCGGCGACGTCCTGGACCTGCTCGGGCCCGGCGACGTCGTCACCCACGCCTTCCACGGCAAGCCCGGCGGGCTGTTCGGCGACGGAGCCGAACCCCTGCCGCAGGTCCGGGCGGCACTGGAGCGCGGTGTCCTGTTCGACGTCGGACACGGCAGCGCCAGCTTCGCGTTCGACACCGCGGAACGGGCGCTGGCGGCCGGCATCCGTCCGTACACCATCAGCACCGACCTGCACGCACGCAACATGAACGGGCCGGTGCGGGACCTCTGCCACACCCTGTCCAAAATGCTCGCCCTGGGAATGTCGCTGCCGGAGGTCATCCGGTGTGCCACCACGCACCCGGCCGAAGTCCTCGGCATGGCAGGCGAGTTGGGATCGCTGCGGCCCGGCGCCGCCGGAGACCTGAGTCTGCTCCAGGACCGCGCGACGCCCGACCTGCTCACCGACGCCCAGGGAGCCACCCGCCCGGCAGGAACCTGGCTCGCGCCCGTCGCGACCGTCCGCGCCGGGCGCCCGACGCCTATCCGAAAGGCCACCGCATGACCGACGACCCCCTGATCGAGGCGCTCACCGGCGCCGTGGCGGACACCGCCGAGCCTGTGCGCGACGAGGACCGCCACGCCCTGGCCCGGCTGCTCCCGCTGATCGAGGAACGCGCCGCGGCAGAGAGGATCTTCCTCGACGAGGGCCGCCGGCTCGCGCTCGCCGTCCACGCCCTCGGCTTCGTCCGCCGGGTACGCGCCGGCGAACACCTCGACGCGCTGGACCCCGCGGTGGCCGACGAGATCACGGCGGGCCCGCTGTCCGCCGCCCGCGAGCTGATCGACGCGCACGGCGCATCCCTGGGCCATGCCGCCCGGGACACCGAAGTCGTGCTGCTCGCCCTGCACTTCGAGACGGCGCGACAGCTCCAGGAGAGCTCACCGGCCGCACACGGCACCCACGCATGACCGGCCCGCACACCAGCGGGCCAGCCACATCACCGGACGACAAAGGGAGTGCACCATGGCAGTCAAGATCGTGATCGGACACCGGCTCGGCAAGGGCCAGGCGGTCGCCGACGGCATACGGGCGGCGGGCGGGGAACCCATCCTGATCCCGGGCCCCGGCGCGGACATGAAGGTCGGCGACGTGATGGCCGCCGAGGGCGCGGCCCTCGGCATCTCGTTCTGCGGCAGTGGCGGCGCGGGCGCGGTCACCGCCAAGGCGAAGTACGGCCATGACATCGAGTTCGGCATGCGCTCCCCGCAGGCCGGGATCACCGCTGTGCAGCAGGGCAAGACGGTGCTGGGCTTCGGCTTCCTGGACAGCGAGGAACTCGGCTTCAAGGTGACCGAGGCGCTCCTGAAGAAGCTCGGGGAGTCGGCGTGATCGAGGACCGGCACACGGTCCGGGTCAGCGGCACCGGGCCCACCCGCGAGAAGGCGTTCGCCGCCGCCATGCAGCAGGTCTCCGGTGCCGTAGGCAAGCTGACGGACGGCGTCTGCTTCCGCGTGGAGCCGCTCGCCGTCGAGGTCGCGTCCGCGGTCGAACGCCGCTGGACCGAAAGGTTCCTGGGGCTGCTCTTCGCCCGTGAGCGCCGCAGCTACGAGCTGACCCTGCGGATCGAGGTGCGCACCGCCGCACTCGACCTGGACGCCATCGAATTCTCCGTACGCGAGGAGCAGCTGACGCCGCTCCAGCACGCGCTCCACATGAGGTGAGGACACCCGCATGAACGAGACGCTCACCATCGCACTGGAGTCGATGGTCATCGGCGCCCTGATCGGCTTCGGGGCGAGCGCGGGCGTGGCCCGCATGTTCCACGCGCCCAAGGTGCAAGGCATGGGTGCCTTCCGGACCCTGGGCGAACTCAACGCCTGCGAGAACGACCCGGTCGCGCACTTCTCCTTCGGCCTCGGCTTCTTCTTCAACGCCTGGGCCAGCGCGGTCGGCACCGGTGCGCTGACCTCGGACGTCGATCACCGCATCGTCCCGCACTGGGCCGCCGCGCTGTCGATGACCAAGAACCGCAACCTCGACGAGACGCTGCACAACCCGCGCCGGATGGCGGCCTACGGGGCGTGCGTCGGCCTGGTCCTGGTGACGGTTCTGAACACCACCGCCGCGTCCATTCCGCACTCGCTGCAGAAGGTCGCAGCCGACGTGCTCGGCCCCGCGTCGGAGTGGCTGATCAACCCCGTCATGCCGATCGTCTTCTGGATGGCGGCGGTCGACGCGGGGCGGCGCAGCGGAGGCTGGGCCACCGTGCTCGGCGGTCTGGCGCATGTCGTGATGGGCAACGCGGTTCCCGGCATCGTGCTCGGCATCGTGGTCGGCAAGGGCATCGACGACCTGGGCTGGACCAGGGTCACCAAGTCGCTGGCCGGCGCGGTCGTGATGCTGTTCGTCGGCAGCGCCTTCCTGCGCGGTGTGGACATCCAGCTGCTGCAGCAGATGAAGGCGGACGTGCCGCACTGGCTGAGCCGGCTCCACGACGCGACCGGCACCACCCCGACGAAGTGAGCGAGGCACCGCGATGACCACGAACGACGCCACCACCACCGCGGGAGCCGCGGCACCCGCGGGCAAATCCCGCGGCAAAGTCCCCGTCGAGGGCAGCTTCTGGCTCTCGGAATGGGCCTTCCCGCTCTTCGTGGCGGCCCTGGCGGCCGGCATCTTCGCCGGTACGCACCTGTACTACGTCTACCGCACGGGCACCTTCAGCGACGTCGCCGTCACCGCCATGCTCAAGGGCGGTATGGACAGCGGGAGTTACGGGGCGGCCGCGGCCTTCGGCGCCGGCTTCCTGTTCGCCCGGATCATCGAGGGGCCGATGGTCGGCATCCTCGACATCGGCGGCTCGCTGCAGACCGGTGTCGGCATCGGCATCCCCGCGATGCTGCTGGCTGCAGGGATCACCGCCCCGCTGGAGCACTTCTGGCTGGCCCTGCCCACCGGCGCCCTGCTGGGCGCGCTGATCGGCACCCTGATCCTGGCCATCCGGCGGGCCACGGTGAACTCGGCGGGCGGCACTTCCACCTTCGGCGCCGACGTCATGATGGGCGCCGGAAACTCCGCCGGCCGCTACCTGGGCCCCTTGGTGATCATCGCCGCGGCGACCGCCTCTCTCCCTGTGGGCCTCGGCTCCACCCTCGGCGCCGCCCTCTTCTACTGGTGGAAGAAGCCCCTGACCGGCGGCGCCATCCTCGGCGCCATGCTCTTCGGGCTCTTCTTCCCCATCGCGGGCACCTAGGGCCTGTCGTCACATTCCCGTCTGCCCGGCGGCGTCTGGCCCTAGGGCCCGTCGTCTGGATCACGCCGGGCGCGCGGGCGCCGGCACCGCGCCGCGCGGCGTTGTCGTCCGTCGCCGACGCTCCGCGTGGGCCCCTTCCTCCGCCTCGCGACGCACGGCATCAGCACCCGCTCCCTGATCAGGCTCGATCCACTCCCTGATCCGGCCTGATCAAACGAAAGACCCTGGCCCGCGGCGCCCTCTCTCCCGGCGCGATCCGAAGAAGCAGGCCCCACCCCCCCACATGGATCTGCTCTCCACGAAAGGCACCATGAACACGCTCTACGAGGACCTGGGCCTCACCCACGCCATCAACGCCAGCGGCAAGATGACCGCCCTCGGCGGCAGCCGGCTCGACGACCGGGTGATCGCCGCCATGGGCGAGGCCGCCCGCGGCCATGTGGTGATGGACGACCTGCTCGTCGCCGCGGGCCGGGAACTCGCCCGCGCCACCGGCACCGAGGACGCCTGCCCCACCACCGGCGCCGCGGCCGGCATCGCCATCGCGGTCGCCGCCCTCATCGCCGGCACGGACCCCGCCCGCACGGAGCGACTGCCCGACGCCGGCGGGGCGCCCGACGAGGTGGTGCTGCAGAAGGGGCACGCCGTCCACTTCGGCGCCTCCGTGTGCCAGATGATCGCCATCGGGGGCGGTCGGCCCGTCGAGGTCGGCGCCGTCAACAAGGCGCGGCCCGAGCACTTCACCGCCGCGATCACCGACCGCACCGCGGCTCTCCTGTATGTCCAGTCGCACCACGCCGTACAGAAGGGCCAGGTCCCGCTGGAGACGGTGGTGGCCATCGGGCGCGAGCACGGTATCCCGGTGATCGTGGACGCGGCGGCCGAGGAAGACCTGCGCCGCTGGCCGGCCACCGGCGCCGACCTGGTCGTCTACAGCGGCGGCAAGGCCATCGGGGGCCCCACGTCCGGGCTGATCTGCGGACCGGCCGACCTGATCGCCGCGTGCCGCGCACAGTACGGCGGCATCGGGCGGCCGATGAAGGTCGGCAAGGAAACCGTCCTCGGCCTCGTCCAGGCGGTGCGCGACTACGCAACCTCGGCCGGCGCCGTCGACCCCGAGCAGCAGCACGCCCGCATGACACGGCTCGCCGAGCGCGTCGGCGGACTGCCGGGACTCTCCGCGCGCGTCGTCCGCGACGAGGCGGGCCGGCTCATCCACCGGACGGAACTGACCGTCGACCCCGAGGAGGCGGGCCGCACCGCGGCCGAGCTCGCCGCGGAGCTGGCACAGGGGCAGCCGCCCGTGTTCCTGCGGGACCACCACGCCGCCACCGGCAGGCTGGCCGTCGACCCCCGGCCGCTGACTCCGCAGGAAGAGGAGCAGATCGTGGCCCGGCTCACCGGGATCCTGGGCGGCGAGCGGGTCAGCGCCGGGCCACGCGGTGACGGAGAGCAGACAGAGGCCGGGCGGACACCGGCACCGGACCGGCAGGACGCACAGGCGACCGGAACGCCGGCCGCCGGGACAACGCGCGAGCCGGCGGCGGACGCGGACTGCGCGACGACGCCCTTGGAGCGCCGACTGGTGGTGACCGAGGCGGCAGGGCTGCACGCCCGGCCGGCGGCGGCCTTCGCCCAGGCCGCCGGCCGCAGCTCGGCGGCCGTGACGGTACGCCGAGCCGGCACCGAAGGCTCCGAGGCCGACACCCGCGAGGTCCCCGCCCGCAGTGTGCTGTCCCTGATGTCGCTCAACATCCGCTCCGGCGAGGAGATCGTCCTCACCGCGCGCGGTGAAGGGGCGGCCGAGGCACTCGCCGAGCTGGCGGCCATCGCCGCACCCGAATCCGCCTGACTCCGCCCCGCCCACCGAAGGACCACCCCGCCATGTCTCTCACCCCCGCCGTCCAGAGCGTCGTCGACCACCTCCAGCAGGCCCGTGCCGTGCCGACCGTACGGGCCGCCGACGCCGACACCGCCTACGCACAGGCCCGCGAGCTGCTCGACGCCGGTTTCACCACCTTCGAATTCACGGCCACCACCCCCGGCTGGGAGGGCCTGGTGAAGAGCTGGCACCAGGAGTTCCCGCAGGCGGTGTTCGGGCTCGGCACGGTGACCTCACCGCAGATCGCCGAACAGGCGCTGGCCGCCGGCGCCCAGTTCCTGGTCAGCCCGTTCCAGGTGCCCGACGTCCGCCCCGTCGCGGACGACGCCGACCGGCTGCTGGTCGAGGGCGGTCTGACCTCCTCCGAACTGCGCACCGCCGCCGAACGCGGCGTGGCGAAGCTCTTCCCCGCGCACATCGGGGGCATCGCCTATCTCAAGTCGCTGCTCGCCGTGCTGCCCGGCGCGCGGATCATGGCGACCGGCGGAATCACCGTGGACAACACCGCCGAGTGGCTCGCCGCCGGCGCCTTCACCGTCAGCATCGGCAGCGACATACGGGGCAACGCCACCAGGCTGCGCACGCTCCTCGACGCCTGAGCGACGCCGAGGGACGTGCCAGGCACGACGGGGGATTTCGCTGGGCGGGGCCGTGTGAACGATCAACCCGGGGGACCGTTTGAACGATCAAAACGGGGGCGGGTTAGCATATGAGCGCCGCCTAGCTCGAAAGATAAACCTGTGACTGTCAAAGACGACTCGTTCACCAACTGGAAGAACCGCGAGGAGATCGCGGAGTCGATGATCCCGATCATCGGGAAGATGCACCGGGAGCGGGACGTCACCGTCCTGCTCCACAGCCGCTCCCTGGTGAACAAGTCGGTGGTGAGCATCCTCAAGACCCACCGGTTCGCCCGCCAGATCGCCGGTGAGGAACTGTCGGTCACCGAGACGATGCCGTTCCTGAAGGCGCTGGCCGCGCTCGACCTCGGCCCGTCGCAGATCGACATCGGCCTGCTCGCCGAGGCGCACCGGGCCGACGACCGGGGTCTCTCGGTCGAGGAGTTCACCGCCGAGGCCGTCTCCGGCGCCACGGGTGAGAACAAGATCGAGCGCCGCCAGGCGCGCGACGTCGTCCTCTACGGCTTCGGCCGCATCGGCCGCCTCGTCGCCCGCCTGCTCATCGAGAAGGCCGGCTCCGGCAACGGACTGCGGCTGCGCGCCATCGTCGTCCGCGGCGGTGGCGACCAGGACCTCGTGAAGCGCGCCTCGCTGCTGCGCCGCGACTCCATCCACGGCCAGTTCAACGGCACGATCACGGTCGACGAGGCGAACAGCACGATCGTCGCCAACGGCAACGAGATCAAGGTCATCTACGCCAACGACCCGTCCGAGGTCGACTACACGGCGTACGGCATCAACGACGCCATCCTGATCGACAACACCGGCAAGTGGCGTGACCGCGAGGGCCTGTCGAAGCACCTGCGTCCCGGCATCGAGAAGGTCGTCCTGACCGCTCCGGGCAAGGGCGACGTCCCGAACATCGTGCACGGCGTCAACCACGACATGATCAAGCCGGACGAGCAGATCCTGTCCTGCGCGTCCTGCACCACCAACGCGATCGTCCCGCCGCTGAAGGCGATGGACGACGAGTACGGGGTGCTGCGCGGCCACGTGGAGACCGTCCACTCGTTCACCAACGACCAGAACCTGCTGGACAATTACCACAAGGCCGACCGCCGCGGCCGCTCCGCGCCGCTCAACATGGTCATCACCGAGACCGGCGCCGCCTCGGCCGTCGCCAAGGCGCTGCCCGACCTCAAGGCGCCGATCACCGGCAGCTCGATCCGCGTGCCCGTGCCGGACGTCTCGATCGCGATCCTCAGCCTGCGCCTCGGCCGTGAGACCACCCGTGAGGAAGTCCTCGACCACCTCCGCGACGTCTCGCTGAACTCGCCGCTCAAGCGCCAGATCGACTTCACCACCGCCCCCGACGCGGTCTCCATGGACTTCGTCGGCTCGCGCCACGCCTCCATCGTGGACGCCGGTGCCACCAAGGTCGACGGCGACAACGCGATCCTCTACCTGTGGTACGACAACGAGTTCGGCTACTCGTGCCAGGTCATCCGCGTCGTCCAGCACGTCTCCGGGGTGGAGTACCCGACCTACCCGGTCCCGACCGCGTAAGCCTCGACAGCCCGAGGGGGCCCGGCCGTTGCGACGGCCGGGCCCCCGGGCGTTTGTCGCAGCAGGGGACCCCTACCGGTCGCCCGCGAGCGTGCGCATCCACGCCTCGACCTCGTCCGCCGACCGCGGCAGGCCCGCCGACAGATTCTCCGTGCCCTCGGCCGTGACCAGGAGGTCGTCCTCGATCCGCACGCCGATGCCGCGGTACTCCTGCGGCACCGACAGGTCGTCCGGCTGGAAGTACAGGCCGGGCTCGACCGTCAGCACCATGCCGGGCTCCAGCGGACCGCCCACGTACGACTCCGTGCGCGCGGCAGCACAGTCGTGGACGTCGAGGCCGAGCATGTGGCCGGTGCCCGCCATGGTGAAGCGCCGCTGCAGACCGAGCTCGAAGACCCGCTCCGGGTCACCCTCCAGCAGGCCCCACTCCACCAGTTTGCCCGCCAGGTGACGCTGCGCCGCGTCGTGGAAGTCACGGTAGGCCGCCCCCGGCTTCACCGCGGCGATGCCCGCCTCCTGGGCCTCGTACACCGCGTCGTAGATCTTGCGCTGGAGCGGAGTGAACGTGCCGCTGATCGGGAGCGTGCGCGTCACGTCCGCGGTGTACAGCGTGTGGGTCTCCACGCCCGCGTCGAGGAGCAGGAGCTCACCCGGGCGCACCGGGCCGTCGTTCTGCTCCCAGTGCATGATCGTGGCGTGCTCGCCGGCCGCGCAGATCGAGCCGTAGCCGACGGCGTTGCCCTCCAGGCGGGCGCGGCGGAAGAAGGTGCCCTCGATCCAGCGCTCCGAGGTCGCGATCGCCGTGGCCAGCTCCCGTACGACATCGGTGAATCCGCGCACCGTGGAGTCGACTGCCTTGCGCAGTTCGCCGATCTCCCACTCGTCCTTGACCAGGCGCAGCTCGGACAGCGCCTCCTCCAGTGCGGCGTCGCGCTCCGCCTCCGTCGTCACGGCGGCCTCGAGTGCCGGGTCGTGGCCGCGCACGATACGGGTCGGTGCCTCGGGCGCGGCCGACAGCTCGGCGGCGGCGTCGCGGATGTCGCGGCAGGGCAGGCCGAGGACCAGTTCCGACTCGGCGAGGCTGCGGCGCCGGCCCATCCACAGCTCGGACGTCATGCCGGTCCAGAACTCGTCGCTGTCACGGCTGTCGCGGGGGAGCAGGTAGAGGTGGATGTCGTGCCCGCCGCCCTCGCGCGGCTCGAACACGACGGCGCTGTCGCGCGCCTGATCTCCCGTCAGGTGCACATACGCCGAGTACGGACGGAAGGGGTAGTAGCTGTCGTTCGAGCGGATCTTGAGCCGGCCGGACGGGATCACCAGCCGCTCGCCCGGGAACCGCTCGGACAGGGCGGCGCGGCGACGGGCGGCGTGCGGCGCCTGCTCGTCCGGGCGCAGATCGCGCTGCTCGGTGTCGGCCCAGCCCGTCCGCATCAGGGCGGAGAGCTCGTCGGACAGGCCCGCGTAGAGGCCGTTCTTGCGTCCCTGGGGCCGGGGTTGGGCCTCGGGCTGTGACGTCGCCTGAGTCGTGGGCTGTGGCCTGGGCTCGGAGGAGGACACGGTGCACCCTTCTGCTGTCTTCCGTTGTGGTTTCGGCTGAGCTGACCGTCAGCCTAGTGACCCTTGGCGCACTTGGGAACATGTGACATAGTACTGCCGTGACTACGCGGCTGACCTGCGATGTTGTAGTGGTCGGCGCCGGAATGGTGGGCGCCGCCTGCGCCCTCTACGCGGCGCGGGCGGGACATTCCGTCGCCCTGGTGGACCGGGGCCCCGTGGCCGGAGGCACCACCGGCGCGGGCGAGGGGAACCTGCTCGTCTCCGACAAGGAACCCGGCCCCGAACTCGAACTCGCCCTGCTCTCCTCCCGGTTGTGGTCCGCACTCGTGGCCGAACCGGGGACGGCCGATGCCGTCGAGTTCGAGGCCAAAGGCGGAGTCGTCGTGGCGTCGTCCGCCGAAGGCCTGACGGCACTGGAGAAGTTCGCCGTGCAGCAGCGCGACGCCGGTGTCGACGCGCGCGCCGTCACGGCCGACGAGCTCTACGCACTCGAACCGCAACTCGCCCCCGGGATGCCGGGCGGCGTCCACTATCCGCAGGACGCCCAGGTGATGCCCACCCTGGCCGCCGCGCACCTCGTACGGCTCGCGCGCGCGGCGGGAACACGGCTGCTCACCGGCGCGCCCGTCACCGACGTGCTCCGGTCGGCGGACGGTTCCGTACGAGGCGTCCGCACCGGACGCGGCGAGATCCACGCCCCCGCCGTCGTGAACGCGGCCGGCACCTGGGGCGGAGAGCTGGCCGCACTCGCCGGGGTCCGGCTGCCGGTGCTGCCCCGGCGCGGCTTCGTCCTCGTCACCGAGCCGCTGCCGCGCCTGGTCCGGCACAAGGTGTACGCCGCCGACTACGTGGCCGACGTGGCGAGCGACTCCGCCGCGCTGCAGACCTCACCGGTCGTCGAGGGCACCGCGGCCGGGCCCGTGCTGATCGGCGCGAGCCGCGAACGCGTCGGCTTCGACCGCACGTTCTCGCTGCCCGTCGTGCGATCCCTCGCGGCGGGGGCGGCACGGCTCTTCCCCTTCCTGGAGGACGTCCGCGTGATGCGCTCCTACCTGGGTTTCCGCCCGTACATGCCGGATCATCTGCCCGCGATCGGGCCGGACGCGCGCGTCCCCGGACTCTTCCATGCCTGCGGGCACGAGGGCGCCGGCATCGGACTCGCCACGGGAACAGGGCACTTGATCGCCGCGGCGCTCGGTGGCGGACGGCCGGATCCCGCGCTCGCGCCGTTCCGCCCGGACCGCTTCCCCGAGGAGACCTCGTGAACGGCAAACGCACACCACTGCATCTGGTCAGGGCCGAGCCCGGGCCCGCGTACACCGCCACGTTCGACGGCGCGCAGATCGCGGTGCTGCCCGGGCAGACCGTCGCCGCGGCACTGTGGTCGGCGGGCGTCACCGCCTGGCGGACCACGCGCGGCACGGGCGAGCCGCGAGGCGTTTTCTGCGGCATCGGCGTCTGCTTCGACTGCCTCGTGACCGTCAACGGCCACCCCAACCAACGGGCCTGCCTCGTACGGGCGGAACCCGGCGACGACATCCGCACCCAGCACGGCACGGGCCACGCACACCTGGCGGGCGGGGAGGAACTGTGAGCCGTAGCCCTGATGAAAGCGCGCCGCGCTCGCTCGCGGTGATCGGGGCCGGGCCCGCCGGGCTCGCCGCCGCACTCGCCGCGGCCGTCCGCGGGAGCCGCGTGACGCTGATCGACGCGGGCGCGCAGGCCGGCGGCCAGTTCTACCGCCAGCCCGCCGAGGAACTGGGCGCCCGCCACCCGCAGGCACTGCACCATCAGTGGCGCACCTGGGAGCGGCTGCGGGACGGCCTGGCCGCACAGATCGCCAAGGGCCGCATCACCCACCTGACGGAACATCATGTGTGGTGCGTGGAAAGGCTCGAGGAGCCATCCGGCTTCCTCGTCCACGCGCTGCACGGACCAACCCAGGAAGAGCCGTCCGTGGTGCGCGCGGACGCCGTCGTCCTGGCGACCGGCGCCTACGAAAAGGTGCTGCCCTTCCCCGGCTGGACCCTGCCGGGCGTGATCACCGCGGGCGGCGCCCAAGCCATGCTCAAGGGCGGACTCGTCCTCCAGGGGCGAACGGCCGTCGTGGCGGGCACCGGTCCACTGCTGCTGCCGGTCGCCGCCGGACTGGCCGCGGCCGGTGCGCAGGTCGCCGCGCTGGTCGAGTCCGCCGGGGCGCAGGATGTCGCCCGGCACGCGAGGACGCTCGCCGCCCACCCGGACAAACTCGTCGAAGGCGCCGGGTACATGGCCGAACTGATGCGCCGTCGCGTGCGGTTGAAGGCCCGGCACGCCGTCGTGGAAGCGCGGGGCGACGGTGCGCTCGAAGCCGTCACCGTCGCCGCGCTCGACCGTGACGGGCGCGTGGCACCGGGCTCCGAGCAGGTGATCGCCTGCGACACCCTCGCCGTCGGCCACGGCCTGCTGCCGCAGACCGACCTCGCCGAGACGCTCGGCTGCCGCCTCGAGGGGACGGCCGTGGCCGTGGACGACGAGCAGCGCACCGACGTCCACGGGGTGTGGGCCGTGGGCGAGACCACCGGAGTGGGCGGCGCGGCCCTCTCGCTCGCCGAGGGCCATATCGCGGGGTGCTCCGCCGCGGCACGGCTCGCGGGGCGCGAACCCGACCCGCGCGGGTGGGAGGCCGCCGCCAAGTCCCGTGCCAGGACGAGACAGTTCATCGCCTCCCTCGACGTCGTCTTCGCACCGCGCGCGCACTGGGCCGAGCAGGTCACCGACGACACCGTCGTGTGCCGGTGCGAGGAGGTACCGGCCTCCGCGATCCGTGAGGCGGTCGGCGAGCTCGGGGCCACGGACGCGCGCACGGTGAAACTGCTGACTCGAGCCGGTATGGGCTGGTGCCAGGGCCGCATGTGCGGACCCGCTGTCGCCGGGCTCACGGGCTGCCGACAGGTCGCGTCCGGAAGGCCGTTCGCCCGGCCCGTACCGCTCGGAGTGCTCGCCCGGGCGGGGGAGGACCCGCCCGACGCGTGAGCCCGGCCGCCCCTCCGGCGACCGCAACCATCAGACCGGACACCCCATCAGGCATCAAGCCGGACATCCTCAGCCCTCGGACCGGACATCCTCAGCCCTCGGACCGGACACCCCCAGCCCTTGGACCGGGACATCCCCAGACCTCGGACCGGACACCCGTTTTCATCAGTGCCATGTCACACGCCACAGAGGAGACTCAGCCCATGACCACGTCACAGCGCAGCCCCTGGCACGGCGTCCTCGTCGCCACGCCGCTCCCGCTGAACGACGATCTCTCCGTCAACTACACCAAGTTCGCGGAGCATTGCGCCTGGCTCGTCGAGAACGGCTGCGACGGGGTCGTGCCCAACGGCTCGCTCGGCGAGTACCAGGTGCTCACCCCACAGGAGCGTGCCAAGGTCGTCGAGACGGCCGTCGCCGCGATCGGCGGGCAACGCGTGATGCCCGGCGTCGCCGCCTACGGCTCCGCCGAGGCCCGCCGCTGGGCAGAACAGGCCAAGGACGCCGGCTGCGCCTCCGTGATGCTGCTCCCGCCCAACGCGTACCGCGCCGACGAGCGTTCCGTCCTCGCCCACTACGAGGCGGTCGCCGCGGTGGGCCTCCCCGTCGTCGCCTACAACAACCCCATCGACACCAAGGTCGACCTGGTGCCGGAACTGCTCGCGAAGCTGCACCGCGAGGGGTTCGTCCGCGGGGTCAAGGAGTTCTCGGGAGACGTTCGGCGGGCGTACCGCATCGCCGAACTCGCCCCGGAATTGGACCTGTTGATCGGCGCCGACGACGTCCTGCTCGAACTGGCCCTGGCCGGCGCCAAGGGCTGGATCGCCGGGTACCCCAACATGCTGCCCGCCGCGTCCGTCGAGCTGTACCGCGCCGCCGTGTCCGGCGACCTCGCCACCGCGACCGCCCTCTACCGCCAGCTCCACCCGCTCCTGCGCTGGGACTCGCGCCCCGAGTTCGTTCAGGCCATCAAGCTGTCCATGGACATGATCGGCCGCCACGGAGGCCCCTGCCGCCCGCCGCGCATGCCACTTCTGCCCGAGCAGGAGAAGGCCGTGCGCGCCGCCACCGAACAGATGATCGCCGCCGGCCTCGTCTGAACCACGCGACCGCACCCGCACACGTCCACCGCAGCCACTTCCAGGGAGCAGCTTCCGACATGCGCAGCAAACTCGTCCTGCACGCGGTCGACTCGCACACCGAGGGCATGCCGACACGAGTGATCACCGGCGGCATCGGCACCGTCCCCGGCGCCACGATGAACGAACGCCGCCTGTACTTCCGCGAGCACCGCGACGACATCAAACAGCTCCTGATGAACGAGCCGCGCGGGCACGCCGCGATGAGCGGAGCGATCCTCCAGCCGCCGACCAGGCCCGACTGCGACTACGGCGTCATCTACATCGAGGTCTCCGGCTACCTCCCGATGTGCGGGCACGGGACGATCGGCGTCGCCACCGTCCTCGTGGAGACGGGCATGGTCGAGGTCGTCGAACCGGTCACCACCATCCGCCTCGACACACCCGCCGGGCTCGTCGTCGCAGACGTCGCCGTGGAGAACGGCGCGGCGAAGGCCGTCACCCTGAAGAACGTGCCCTCGTTCTCCGTCGGCCTCGACCGCGAGATCACCCTCGCCGACGGACGCACGATCACGTACGACCTGGCCTACGGCGGCAACTTCTACGCGATCCTGCCGCTCGACCGGTTCGGCCTGCCCTTCGAGCGCGAACGCAAGGACGACATCCTCGCGGCGGGGCTCGCGCTGATGGACGCGATCAACGCCAAGGACGAGCCCGTACACCCCGAGGACCCGTCCATCCGCGGCTGCCATCACGTCCACCTGTACGCGCCCGGGGCCACCGCCCGGTACTCCCGGCACGCGATGGCGATCCACCCCGGCTGGTTCGACCGTTCGCCCTGCGGCACGGGAACGAGCGCGCGCATGGCCCAGCTGCACGCGCGGGGTGAACTGCCGTTGCACACGGAGTTCGTGAACGAGTCGTTCATCGGCACCCAGTTCACCGGACGGCTGCTCGGCACCACCGACGTGGCCGGGATCCCGGCGGTGCTGCCCAGTTTCACCGGCCGCGCGTGGGTGACCGGGACGGCCCAGTACCTGCTCGATCCGGACGACCCCTTCCCGGCGGGCTTCGTCCTGTAGGACCCGTCCCGCGACAGCCACCCGTCCGTAGCACCTTTACCGCCACACCAGTCCCGTGGCACCCGTCCCGCAGTACCTCACCCACCACGGGATACTTGTGGAACGTGACATGTCACCTAGGAGGAACACCCCATGGCCGACCGGCGCAGCGCCCCGTCCGCGGCTCCCGCCCTGCCCAGCCTCGGCGGGACGCGCAGCAGCTACCGCGAGCGGGTCGCCGACGCGCTGCGCGCCGCGCTGATCGCCGGTGAGCTGCGGGCGGGCGAGGTGTACTCGGCGCCGACCCTCGCCGTCCGCTTCGGGGTGTCCGCGACCCCGGTGCGCGAGGCCATGCTCGACCTCGCGAAGGAAGGTCTCGTCGACGCGGTGCCGAACAAGGGCTTCCGGGTCACGGCCGTCTCCGAGAAGCAGCTCGACGAGTACAAGCACATCCGCTCGCTGATCGAGATCCCGACCACGGCGGAACTCGCCGCCACCGCCGACCTCGCGGCGCTGGAGGCACTGCGCCCGGTCGCGCGGGAGATCGTCGACGCGGCGGTGGCCGGCGACCTCATCGCGTACGTCGAGGCGGACATCCGTTTCCACCTGGGGCTGCTCGCTCTCTCCGGCAACGAGCACCTGGTCGAGGTGGTCGGCGACCTGCGCAAGCGCTCCCGGCTCTACGGGCTGAACGCGCTGGTCGAGGCGGGGCGTCTGGAGGCGTCGGCCGAGGAGCACCTGGAGATCCTCGACGCCCTGGTCGCCCGTGACGAGGAGGCGGTGCGTGCCGTGATGACCCGCCACCTCGGGCACGTGCGAGGGCTCTGGGCGCATTAGGCCACCGCCGGGGTGATCGGCCGTGTGACCCCGGCGCTCCCGTGTCGGCGCGGTGGGCTGCGGCGCGTGTCGTCGTAGCGTGGCCGCACTGCGGGCGGCGACGGGCGTCGGCGCGCACGACCGGGAGCCGTGGTGGTGTGGCATGTGCTGGAGTGCGACGGCCGATCTCGTGGCGGGCACCGCGATCGCGGGCGTGGGTGCCGTCTGCGTCGCACGGACGGTTCGCGCGCGACGGCCGCGCGACCTGCCGCTCGTCGCGCTGCCGCTGCTGCTGGGCGCCCATCAGATCGTCGAGTCCGTCCTGTGGCGGTCCGGTGGCGGGACGGGTTCGGCCACCCTCGCCTGGGCCGTGATCGCCCTTCCGGTCCTGGCCCTGTGGGTGCCCGTGGGGGTGGTGTGCGCGGCGCCCCGGTGCGCCCGCGGGCGGCTGCTGATCCCGCTCGCGGCCGGGGCCGTGACCGCGGCCGGACTCGCGTACGCGCTGGCGACCCGCACCGTGACCGCCGAGATCCGTGGGCACACCGTGGGGTACGCCCTGGGTCTGCCGCACGCCGGGCTTCTGGTCGCCGGGTACCTCCTGGCCACGGTCGGCTCCCTGCTCCTGTCCGCCGACCGCGGCCTCGTGCTGCTCGGTGTGCTGGTCGCGGTCGGCGCGGCGGTGTGTGTCGCGCTGTGGCGGTGGGAGTTCGTCTCGACGTGGTGCGCGTTCGCGGCCGTGTGCTCCGTCGTGCTGCTCCGGTGGACGGGCCGCGGCGCCGATCAGCGGATCAGAAGGCGTCCTCCGGCAGATCGACGGCCGTCCGGTCCAGGGACTGAAGAAGGCTGAACTGCGCCTCTGTCCTGGGCAGTTCATGCCGGAAGAAGTAGCGGCACGCGCCGCGCTTGCCCTCGTGGACGGCCTCCGTGCCGGACGCCGCCGCGAGGAGCTGCTCCAGCCACATCCAGGCGACGACGACGTGCCCGACGGCTTCGAGGTAGACGCTCGCGTTGGCCAGGGCGGTCTCCGGGTCGCCGGTCGACCACAGGTGCTGGGTCACGGCGACCGCACGGCGCACGGCGGTGTCGAGGCGGGCGCCGTACTCGGCGGCTTCTCCGCCCGTGTCGGCCGCGCGGGCGGTCGTCGCGGTGACGCGCTCCGCGAGGAGACGGAGCCCGGCCCCGCCGTCCATGACGACCTTGCGGCCGAGCAGGTCGAGACCGTGGATGCCGTGCGTGCCCTCGTGGATGGGGTTGAGACGGTTGTCGCGGTAGAACTGTTCGACGTTGTACTCGCGTGTGTAGCCGTAGCCTCCGTGGACCTGGATCGCGAGGCTGTTGGCCTCCAGGCACCACTGCGAGGGCCAGCTCTTGGCGATGGGGGTGAGTACGTCGAGCAGCAGCCGGGCCTGCGCGCGGGCCTCGGGCGTGGCGCCGGTGTGCTGCTCGTCGAGGAGCCGGCCGCAGTACAGGGTGAGCGCCAACGCCCCCTCCACGTAGGACTTCTGGGCCAGGAGCATCCTGCGGACGTCGGCGTGGGCGAGGATCGGGACCTGCGGCGCGGCCGGGTCCTTGCCCGCGAGAGGGCGGCCCTGCGGGCGCGTGCGGGCGTAGTCGAGAGCGTGCAGATAGCCTGTGTAGCCGAGGGCGGTGGCGCCCAGGCCGACGCCGATGCGGGCCTCGTTCATCATGTGGAACATGTAGGAGAGCCCGCGGTTCTCCTCGCCGACGAGATATCCGACGGCGCCCGGCGCCCCGCCCGGCCGGTGGGCGCCTTCACCGAAGTTGAGGAGGGTGTTCGTCGTGCCCCGGTACCCCATCTTGTGGTTGAGGCCCGCCAGGACCACGTCGTTGCGTTCGCCGAGGGAACCGTCCTCGCGCACCAGGAACTTGGGGACGATGAACAGGGACAGGCCCTTCACGCCGGCCGGCCCGTCCGGGTTCCTGGCGAGGACGAGGTGCACGATGTTCTCCGACAGCTCGTGCTCGCCGCCGGAGATCCACATCTTGTTCCCGAAGAGGCGGTACGTCCCGTCCTCCTGCCGCTCGGCCCGCGTGCGCACGTCGGCGAGCGACGATCCGGCCTGTGGCTCCGAGAGGCACATGGTGCCCAGGAACCGTCCCTCCACCATGGGGCGTACGAAGGTGTCGATCTGTTCCTTCGAGCCGTGTGCGAGGACGAGGTTGGCGTTGCCGATCGTGAGGAACGGGTACGCGGCCGTGCCGACGTTCGCGGCCTGGAACCAGGCGAAGCACGCGTCGGCGACCACCGACGGCAGCTGCCCGCCGCCCACCTCGTGGTCCATGGTGCTCGCGATGAGCCCCGACTCCCCGAAGACCCGCAGGGCCTCCTTCACCTCGGGGATGATGTGGACCCGCTCCCCGTCGAAGGTGGGCTCCTGTGTGTCGTTCTTCTTGTTGTGCGGGGCGAAGTGCCGCGTCGCGATCTGCTCGCTCAGTTCGAGCGCCGCGTCGAAGGTCTCGCGGGAGTGGTCCGCGTACCGCTCGCGGGACGTGAGCGCGCAGACGTCGAGCCACTCGTACAGCAGGAACTCGAGATCGCGGCGGGACAGCAGCAGGGATGCCATGCGTTTACTCCAGGCGCACTGGTCGTGACGGGCGGTACGGAACCGCGGGGCCGGGGGCCCCGCCCCCCTCAGCGTACTAAGCAGTCGCTTATTTCGGCCAGTGGGTGACGGGGGTAACGCTGCCGGGCACCGCTGGGTAGGGTTCCGCCCGAAGGGGGAATGCCGTGACAGGGGAACCTGCGAGCCGGACAGTTCTGGACGACGGGCAGATCAGGCACCTCGAACTGATCCAGGCCGTCGTCGCGCGGATGGGCAACAACTCGTTCCTGATCAAGGGCTGGGCACTGACCCTGATGGGTGCGCTGCTCGCCTTCGCCGCCGGGAACGAGAGCCGGACGGTGGCGGCCACCGGCTTCGTCCCCATCGTGGCGTTCTGGCTGCTCGACGGGTATTTCCTGTACAAGGAGCGGCTGTTTCGACGGCTCTACGACAAGGTGCGGCGGCCGGGGGGCGGTATAGAGCCGTTCAGCCTCGACGCGAGCGCCGGCGCGGAGCGGGCCGGCGCGCTACGCGCGGCGGGTTCCCTGACGGTCGCACTCTTCTACGGCGGCCTCGCCCTGGCCCAGCTCATCGCCCTGGTTGTCCTGTTCTAGGGCCTTGGACAGCCGGCTCGCCGCGTCGTCCAGGGCGAGGGGCGACCCGTCGTCGGGGGCGGGCCAGATGGCGCCCATCCGGTCGTTCGCGAATCGCGGGACGACATGGACGTGGAGGTGCGGCACCGTCTGGGTCGCGACTGCCCCTGACGACTGGATGACGTTGAGCCCGTCGGGCCGGAAGACCGCACGCACGGCGTGCGCGACCCGAAGCACCTCACGGGTCACGGCCGTTGCCGTCTCCTCGTCCAGCTCCCAGATGTCCTCCAGGTGGCGCCGCGGCACGACGAGGACATGGCCTGGATGGACCGGGCGCAGCGGCAGGAAGGCGATGACGTCCGGGCCGGCCGCGACCAGGCGCGCCGGACGCGTACCCGCGGCGATGTGGCAGAACGGGCAGTCGCCCGCCGGTCTTCGGTTCGGTGTCACGTGTGTGGGGGCCATGCCGCGACGATACGGTCCACCAGTTCGTGCACGGCGGTCACGGTCTCGTCGGGAGCGTTGGCGCCGCCGGGGTCGACCAGCGTGAGCGCCCGGGCCATGGCACGGAAAAGGTCGGGCGTGGCCTGGTCGAAGGCGAAGTTCACGAGCAGGTGCACCCGTCTTCTGAGCGGGTCGACGAACTGCGTGACCGCGGGACGGTGCGCCTGGTCGACGTCCCGGAGCACGGCTTCGACCCAGGGCGTGTACCGCGTGGGCTCACGCAGCGGGCCGGTCGTCAGGGCCTCGATCAGCCGCGTCTTGTCGGAGGCCGACGGGTGAGAGGCGGTGGTCGCGAGCGGGGGTTCGGCGGGTCGGGCCGGAGCCTCGGGCGGGTCGGGAGAGACGCGGGGCTCCGGCACGGGGGAGAGCGTGGGGGTGTGCCCGGCCCGCTCGGGTGGTGCCGGATCCGGTTCGGACTCAAGCGTCGGCTGTGGCTGTGGCTGTGGCTGTGGCTGTGGCTGTGGCCGTGGCTCGGGATCGGGGTGCGGCTGGGCATCGCGGCTGTCAGGGCCCGAACCCGAAAGCGACGTGTCCCCCGTGTCCCACTCGCCGAAAGCGAGCGGCAGGTCGCGTACGGCGTCCGCGTCGAGCGCCGGAAGATCACGGTCCGCCGCGTCGATCATGGTGTCGGCGAGCCTGCGGATGAAGGCCGCGGCCTTCTTCTTGTCCTCGCGCAGCAGATCGATCAGGTTGTCCGGGGCCTTGCTCCCCCCGAACAGCGCGGGCGAGCTGTACTGGATCGCGGCCAGGTCCTTGGGGAGCGGGCCGCGCGGCTTGACCCAGAAGAGCGGCAGGATGGCGACCGGCTCGTCCCCCGGCGAACGTCCGGCCCGGCGGGCGCGCTCCGTCATCACGGCCCACTCCCGCCGGCACCACTCGCTCTCGAAGTAGTCCGCGGTGATCAGCGCGACCAGCAGCCGCGTCGAGCGGATCGCCTCGACCATCGGTTCCCGCCAGGTGAGGCCGAGCTGGAGACTGCGGCGGTCCAAGAAGCCCGTACTCGTCACATTGCGGCCGCGCTTGATGCGCAGCTCCTGTTCGAGCTGCTCGTGGAACTCGGCGACATGGTCCTGGTCGTCCTCCCGGTTCGCGTAGCTGGTGAAGAAGAACGGGGCATCGGCGGGGTGTGGGGGCAGCACGGCGCGTATCGGCTCCTTGTTCTCGTTCCAGTTCGCCGCCGCCGGGCCGATCAGCGCCCGGACGAGTTGCGTCTCGTGGCGGCCGGCCCTGTCCTCGAAGGCTTTGGCGAGGGCCAGCAGGACATCGGGGGTGTCCCGGCTGAGGGCGATGGACACCAGGCCGACGACGCGCGTGCGGATGGTCTCCGTCTCCGACGGCAGGCCGGACGACACCGCCGCCCGCCGGTCGATGGCCTCGATCCAGGCACGGTAGCTGCGGAGGTCCCTGCAGACCGGCGAGGACAGCAGGGTGTCGATGAGGGTCTCCCGGTCCTGGGCGCTCATCCGCACATGCCCCGGCGGCTGCGGCGGTGCGGGCCGCGTGGGCGCGGGCGCGAGCCGTACGGCGTCGGCGAGGGTGACGCACGCGGCGGGCGGGGTGCCGCGGCGGATCTGCTCGGCCACCGCGATGATCTGCTGCGGATGTCCCGCGAAGGTGCGGGCGAGATCCTCGGCCACGGGCTGCCGGATCTCGGCCAACTGACGGAAGAGGCTGGCCACTTCGGACGGGTCCAGGTCGCCGACGGGCAGCCGGGCGGCCTCCTCCCAGGCCGTGCCCGGCGGGCGGGAGGTGACCAGGATCCGGGCGTCGCCGGCCGGGAAGAAGTCCTGGATGAGGTCGGGATCGGCCACGTTGTCGTACAGGAGGAGCCACTTGTCGTCGGGCCGTGCGGGGATCTCCGAGACGCGCAGGACCTCGCGGTACCGGGTGTGCAGCTCGTCCGTCCCCCGCTCGACCAACTGCCGCAGCCGACGGGGATCGCTCTCGTGCGAGCAGTTGAACCACCAGGCCACGCGGTAGCGCATGCGGTAGCGGTGGCAGTAGGTGATCGCCGCCTCCGACTTGCCGTACCCGTGCTGCCGGTCGGCCGGGTCGTGGAGGAGGACCGCGCGATGGTCCTCGAACAGGCCCTGGATGGCGGCGATCTCCTCGTCGCGGCCGACGAACGGCGTCGCCTGCACCGGCAGGTTCGAGATCGGCGGCGGATCGGTGGCGGAACGTCTCGACCCGGTCAATGCGCTTCCCCCGCCGGATCGCGGGGCGTCGAACCCGCCGTGTCCATGACTCCTTCGCGCAGCCGTTCGGCCTGGTCGGGTCCTGACCCCTCCAGCGTCAGGACCTTGACGCCGCGTACGAGAACGGGCCGGGGCGCCGCGTCGATCTGCACGGCGACGAGCCAGGACGGGTCGGAGACGGGCGGGTCGAAGGCGGCCTCCCAGTCGGTGGGTGCCGTGTTCCCCGCGTCGAAATAGCTGCGGGAGAAGACGACCACGACGCGGTCGACCCCGTCCCGTGCGCGCTCCACGGCCTGCGACAGGGTCTCGCGCCCGACCCGCCGGCGTCGCTGCCGCACGGTGTGGCCCTCCTCGCGCAGCACCCCGTCCATCCAGTCGGCCCACGCCTGGTCGGCGCCGACGTAGCTGATGGCGACCGAGAGTGGCTCACCGGCGGCGCTCTCGTGCCGGGGGTCGGGCTGCGCGGGCACCCTGAGGTGGGGGCCGCTCGGGCTGGTGGCGCCGTGCGCGGAGCCGAACGCGGGGAGCATGTCGCGTTCTTCGTCGGCCCCGAGCGGTGCCAGCCCGGCGCGTCCGGCCTCCAGGATGCTCTTCGTCAGCTGCTCGACGAACACGTAGTACCGCTCGTCGGCGCCCGGGTCCGACGACGACACCAGGGACTCCAGGCCCTGCTCCCTGAGCCAGTCGAAGGCGCCGGGCCCGGGGAACGACTCGGAGCGGCGCACCTCCTGCGGGATCTGACGCTCGGCCACGGGCTTCCAGCAGACCGGAATGAGACAGCCGGGGACCTGGATGCCCTCGATGCGCGCGCGGCGGCGCATCCGGGACTGGATGACGGCCCACTCCAGTCCGCAGCCGCGGTCCAAGAAGTACTTGGGGGAGTAGAGCGCGATCATCACGCCGGCCTTGGTGATGGCGCCGCTCGGCACCGTGCCGGGGTTCATCGCCGCGCCGAGCGCGCCGCTGATGCCGTAACCCTCCTGCGCCCGCAGCCGGTACTCCAGATCGGCGTGGAAGCGGGTGAGTGCGGGCCAGCCGTCGCCGCGGGTGCAGCTCGTGTAGAAGAAAGCGGATGGATCCACGCGCCCTCACAAACTGCCGCCGGGGTCGGCCGGGTCAACACCTTTGAGAATAGGCCGCGTTCACCGCGGTGGGTAGCGGGACGCGTCACCCGCCCGTGGCCGGCTCGCCCCCCGGCGCCGACACGTCCACCAGCTCCGACTCGCCCTTCGGCGTGAGCCGCAGGATCGGGACCGCCTTGTCGCGCGGGTCCCCGTTGTCCTTGAACGACAGGAAGCCGCTCGCGCCGGGCACCTTGCGGTCCCCGTCGAGCTGGAGGAACATCCGGCCGACCGAGCGCCCCGTCACCTCACCCTGCCAGTTGGACGCCATCCGGATCGCCTGCGCCGCCGTGAGCACCGCGTCGTGACCCATGATGTCCTGGCCGTCGTAACGAGTGTCGTCGGGGAACCACTTGTCGAGAGCGCCGCCCGGCTGGAAGCTGCCGGCCGACGGTCCCGAGACCGCCCCCGGGTCGTTGCGCCACATGTCCGCGTGAGCCAGGCCGGTGTAGAGCATCGTCACGCCGGTGCGCGCGGCGGCATCGAGTTCCTTGGGCGTCAGGTTCGTCGTGTCGTCGCCGGTGAGCACGGTGAAGTTCCGCGACTGGCAGGTGCGATTGGCGAGCGCGTTCAGGAAGTGTGACAAATGGCGTCCACGCCCCGCGAAATAGACCACATCAGGTCGCTCGCCACACAACTGCTCAGCGGTGTAATGGAGTTCGTTGGGCCAGGCCGAGGGCACCGAGGAGTCGTACGTGATCCGGTCCGCGACGAGACGGTGCTTCTTGTCCGGGTACTCCGCGCTGAACGCGTCGCCGAGGGTGGACGCGTAGAGGTCGTCCTTGTCGGCGTCCTGGATGACGACGGCGGTGCGGTACTTGTTCTTCTGCCGCTTGAGGTACGCGGCCCCCGCCCGCGCCTCGTCCGCGTTGGTCGGCGCGACCCGCACGAAGCCCTGTATCCCCTTTATGTCGGTGGCCGTCATGATGCTGGAGACCGTCGCGATGCCGCTCCGCGACAGCTTGCGCAGCGCCGCCACGTCCGGACCGGTGCTCGGGCCGAGGCCCGCCACGGCGACGAGCCGGTCGGGAGCACCCTTGCGGGCGATCAACTCGTCGACGGTGTGCTCCCAATGGCGCGCCCCACTACCGGTGTTGGCGACGAGCAGCCGGATCTTCGGGGAGGCGGCGAGGTCGCCCGTGTTGTGCCGGACCTGCGCGAGATAGGCACCTTCCAGCTCGTGCCGTACGGAGTCCTCGGAGTTGCTGTCGTCGTCGGTGACGGTGAACGAGGTGAGGTAGGCGACGGTGACGTACGGGTCCGTGCCGCGATGCTGGTAGACCCGCTTGTTCTCCTCCTCGATCTTCTTCTCGACCCGCTTGAGATGTCCGGCGAACGTGTACGAGCCGTCGGTGACGCCGACGCACTCGCGGCCCGGGTCCAGATGCGTCACGCCGTCGGCGCAGCGGGCACGGGCGTCCGAGACCTTGCCGACGATCACGAATCCGGCGACGGACAACACCACGGCGAGCGCCACGCCGGCCGCGACCAGCTTCACCGTCCGCCAGGACCACTCGCGCCACCGGGGCCGGGCCAGAGGACTCATGTCCCGCTCCCGAGCACCGGCGACGTACGGGTGGGTGTCGCGAGCCGGTAGCGCTCCGCCTCGTTGACCAGAGCCACGTTGTAGTTCCTCCACAGTCGGGACAGGTGCACGAAGCCGTCGGCGAGCACAGGGCTGAGCTGCCGGCCCGGATCCGTGAGCGGGTCGCTCCACAGCCAGCGCGCCACCACCAGATCGCGGATCACGGCGGGCACCGTGACCTGGTCGCCGGGGTCGGAAGGAGCGAGCCGCGCCCGCAGTTCCAGCGGGCCGCCGGGGTGGGCGAGCCGGTTGGGGGCCGAGGTGATGGCGTGGAAGGCGCTGAGCCACTCCTCCGTCTCCGCCGTGTTGCGCAGGGTCACGAGATACTCGGCGACCTCGTCCACCCTTTCCAGCGCCAGAAGATGGTAGAGCTCCTGAACGCGCTGCTCCCCGTTCGCGTAATGCTCCGCGAGGACCTCGTGCGCGGTGTCCCAGGCGCCGGCCCGCCCGGCCAGGTGCCACAGCAGCATCCGCCGGAGCCAGGGATGGAGGGACAGGGTGCCGGGAGCGCTCAGCAGCCAGCGGCTGCGGATGTCGGTGAACAGCTCCGCCCCGCGCCCGAGCAGCTGCGCGCCCACGAACAGGTCCTCGGCGGCGGCACATTGGGCGAGGCGGTCGCGGTCCGCCGCGTCGAAGTCGGCGAGCAGGTCGTCGAGCGCGGCGTCCACGAGCAACGGCTTGCGCCCCCCGGCCGACACGGTGCGGTGCGGCAGATCGCGCAGCCAGAGGTTCTGCCGCGGGCCGGGCACCTGGGGCACGTTCGGCCCGCCGAGCACCTCGAAGACCTGCTGGACCGCCTTGGGCAGACCGCCCGTCAGCCGGTGGACGAACGGCGCGAGCGTGGTGAACGGCGTGAGTTCGGGGTGGGTGTTGAGCTGCTGCTCGACATGGATGCGCACCTCGTCGCGGTCGAGGTCGCGCATGCGCAGCGGATACCACCACGTGTCCTGGCCGTCCCCGGAGGGGCGGTGCTCGTGCCAGTCGGCGAGCGAGGCCCGGTCGGGCTCGCGCGGCTGCCAGGGCCACTCCTCGCCGGTCGCGGGGCCCCAGCGGGGCAGCCACCGGTTGCAGCCCGCGACGACGGACAGCGGGTCGCACGGACGGCGTCCGAGCGCGGTGTCGTCGTGCCGCGCCTGAAGCAGCAGATCGAGGAACTCACGGCCGTGGTCGGTGTGCGTCTCGTCGAGCAGCAGCAGATACGAGCGCGGCCGGAACAGCCCCTTGACGCTGGTGCGCAGGTCCTCCAGGAAGGCCGAGCAAAGGAGTTGGTCGAGCCGGAGCTTGTCGCGCTCGTCGCCCTGGTGGCGCCAGCGGTTGAGTTCGAGCAGGGACTCCCACGGGTCGGAACTGTGGGTGAGGCGGTGCTGCCCGAACCAGGCCGCGGCCGCGTGGTCCCAGCGCCCGGCCCAGGACCGCGCGGACGTGTCGGTCGCCGCGGAGAGCAGCGCCCGCGCACTCCGGCTCGCCCCTTCGGGCGCGTCGATCGAGGCCTGGGCGACCGTCAGATAGGCGGCCAGATAGTCGCCGTGCCGGTGCTTGGCCTTCTTCTCGAGATCCGTGAGGGCGCCCCGGATACCACGCTGCCCGCCGGTGAGGGCCTGGTGCGGAAGGTCCTGGTCGGAGGCGAGGAGCCCGAGGGCCAGGCGCGGGAACGCCGTGTGCCGGTAGCTCGGCAGATCCCGGGCCAGCTGCCGTGCCAGCAGACCGAGGGCGTAGCGCGGCAGCAACTCCTGGCCCGAGGCGAACTTGACGTATCCGAAGGGGTACTGGCCTCCGAACTGCTCCATCAGGACGCACAGCAGCTCGCTGGTTCCGCTGCCGCGCGGCCCGAGCAGCATCGTCAGCGGACGCTCCGCGGCGCGGTCGAGCGCGAGCGTCGACTCCACGAGCGAGACGATGCCTCCGCGCCCTCGCACGCCGGTGACTGCCGAGTGCTCCGTCACGGCCCCTGCTCCCTCGTCTCTCGGTGATCTGCAGGGCATCAGTGCAGCGAGAATGCCACAGGAGGCACTCCGTGACGTCAAGTATTCCTGTTTCGCGCGGAGTTGGCTGATCTTTACATGTAACAGGCCGCTGCCGGCACCGCGACGACCCGCGCCCGGGGTGGGGCACGGGTCGTCGCGGCACCGCGCGTCTACACCTCCGCGATGCGCCGCCCCGCCCAGTCCGGGGCCGGCTCCGTCAGCTCGTCGAAGCGCTCGCGGACCTCGTCGGGGAACGGCGCCGCGCGCCCCGCCTTCTGATCGACGTGCACCGCGAGCAACTCCGTCGTGGCGACCGGCTGCGCGTCCTCGGCGGGTTCCGCGCCCGGAGCCGCGACGACGTACATCTCGTGGGTGAAGCGCGCCTTCTTGGCGGCGGCGCCCAGGACCCGGCTGCGGACGGCGAGCGCCGACCCCTCCGGGACGTCGCGCAGAAAGCGCAGGTGCGACTCGACCGTGTACAGGGAACAGCCGGTGGACTCGCGGTACCCGGAGTGCAGGCCCGTCTCGATCATCAGCGCGTCGGTGGCGTGCCCGAAGACGAGGACGTAGAACGCCTCGCTCATATGGCCGTTGTAGTCGATCCACTCGGCGCGCACCGTGCGGTGCAGCAGGGGCAGCCCTGTCACTTTCCGGCCTCCTTCCGGGCGCCGGGCAGGCGGCCCGTCGCCCGCAGTACGTCGATGACGCCCTGGTCACGCTCGGCCACGAGATCGGCGATGGTCCGCCCGGCCGCCGCGTCGTCGCAGCCGGCGACCACGGAGTCGTACAGCGCCTTGTCGAGCTCCGGGGCTTCCAGACGGGTCCACGGAGACTTCAGCGAGGGGCCGAAGTGGTCCAGCATGTGCGCCATGCCACCCTCACCGCCCGCGAGCGCGAACGTCAGCATCGGCCCCATGAAAGCCCACCGCAGACCGGGACCCTCCGTGATGGAGTCGTCGATCTCCTTCACCGTGGCCTCGCCGTTGGCGACCATGTGCAGGGCCTCGCGCCACAGGGCCTCCTGAAGGCGGTTGGCGATGAAGCCGGGCACCTCGCGGTCCATCGTGATGACCGACTTGCCCGCCACCTCGTAGAAGCGGGACGCCCACGCCACCGCCTCCGCCGAGGTCCGCTCGCCGCCGACCACCTCGACCAGCGGGATGAGGTACGGCGGGTTGAACGGGTGCCCCACGACGAGGCGGCCCGCACCCTCCGCGTCCGTCTGCATGTCCGTCATCGGATAGCCCGACGTGGACGAGGCGATGACGACCCCGGGCGGCGTCGCCGCGTCCAGACGAGCCAGCAGATCGCGCTTCAGATCCAGCTTCTCCGGGGCGCTCTCCTGCACGAACTCGGCGTCCGCCACGGCCTCTTCGAGAGTGGCCGTCACCCTGAGACGGTCCGTGGACGCCCCGTCGGCGAGGCCCAGCTGCGTGAGCGCGGGCCACGCGGCGTCGACGAGACGGCGCAGCCGCAGCTCCGCGTCGGGCGCCGGGTCCCAGGCCGTGACGTCGTAGCCGCGGGCCAGGAAGTGGGCGACCCAGCCGCCGCCGATCACCCCGGCGCCCACACAGGCGACGCGGCGTACGTTCTCGGGCGCAAGTGACGTCGTCATCAGGCGGCCCCTTCCTGGGCCAGGGCCCGGCCGCGAGGCTTGAGGCCGAGCTTCTGGCGGGCCTCGTCCGGGGTGGCGACGCGCGCGCCCATCGCCTCGACGATCGTCACGGCGCGCTCGACGAGCTGCGCGTTGGTGGCCTTGACACCCTTGCCGAGATAGAGGTTGTCCTCCAGGCCGACGCGGACGTGCCCGCCGAGCACGACGGACTGCGCGACCCACGGCATCTGCATCCGGCCCAGCGCGAAGCTCGCCCACTGCGCGCCCTCGGGCAGCATGTTGACCATCGACTGGAGCACGCCCGGGTCGGCGGGGGCGCCCCACGGGATGCCCATGCAGAGCTGGAACACGGTCGGGTCGTCGAGCAGGCCCTCGGCGAGCAACTGCTTGGCGAACCAGAGGTGACCCGTGTCGAAGATCTCCAACTCGGGCCGCACCCCCAGCTCCTGGATGCGCCGGGCGCCCGCGCGGAGCATGTCCGGAGTGGAGACGTAGAGGTTGCTGCCGTCGCCGAAGTTGAGAGAGCCGCAGTCCAGGGTGCAGATGTCGGGGAGCAGGTCCTCGACGTGCGGGAGCCTTGCGAGGCCGCCGACGAGGTCGGTCCCCGGCAGCTGCTTCAGCGGCTCGTCCGGGTCGATGACCAGGTCACCGCCCATTCCGGCCGTGAGGTTGATGACGACGTCGGTGCCGGTCTCCTTGATCCGCTCGACGACCTCGCGGTACAGCCGCGGGTCGCGCGAGGGCGCTCCGGTCTCGGGGTCGCGCACGTGGATGTGGACCTCGGCCGCGCCCGCGTCCGCCGCCTCCACCGCGGAGCGGGCTATCTGCTCGGGGGTGACCGGTACGTGGGGGCTCTTGCGGACGGTGTCGCCGGCGCCGGTGAGGGCGCAGGTGATGATGACGTCCTGGTTCATGGGCATGCGGACATCGCTCCTTGGGCCCGAAGGCCGTTGGGGGCAGGGAATTGTGAGGGAAAGTCAGGTCAGCTGGGGGCGGGCGCGGTCAGGGTGCTGTCGACGTACGCGAGCAGAGCCGTGTGCATCGCCTCGGCGTCGGTGCCGGGGGCACCGGGAGCCGTGGCGAGCACCTGGGTGGCCAGGCCGTCGATCAGGGCGGTGAGCGCGAGCGCCGCCGCCTCCGGGTCGACGGGTCTGAACGAACCCCGCGCGACGCCGCGCCGCACCACGTCGGCGACGGTCTCGCGCCACTGCCGGTAGTACTCGGCGTGCAGTCCGCCGACCGCCGTGGAGCGGGCCGCCTCGGCCCACAGGTCCAGCCACACCGCCCACTGTCTGCGCTGCTGCGCGGTGCGCGGTGTCTGGAGCGCGATGAGCTGGCGCAGTTCGTCGGCCGGGTCCGCCGCGTCGGCGGTGCGCGCCGCCCGGTGGGCGGTGTCCTCGTCCATGCACCACCGCACGGCGGCCTCGAGGAGTTCCGCGCGGCCGGGGAAGTGGTAGTGGATGGCGGCCGTGCTGGTCGCGCAGGCCTCGGCGATGTCGGAGACCCGTACGGCGTGGAAGCCGCGTTCGGCGATCAGGCGGACCGTCTCGCGCACGATCTGCGAGGGGCGGCCGCCCTCGATCGGGACGGCGGCGCCCACCGGGCGGGCCGGGGGCCGGTGGCGTGTGCCGAGCAGTCGGCCCGCGTCCACCTGCCCCTCGTCGGCGATCCGGGCCAGCTCGGCGGCTGTGAAGCGGCGCGTGCCGCTCAGGGACCGGGAGAGCTTGGAGGGGTCCATGACGATCCGCCGGGCGAACTCGCGCTGGCTCACCCCGGCGGCGGTGATCACCTCCCGCACCCGGGCGGCGACCTCGTCTCGGTTCTCGTCTTCGTGCTCCACGGTCGACGACCCTAGCCCCGCGTTGAGCAGATCTCAACACTGGGCCCTGTATCAGTACAGATCAGTCGGTGTATTGCGCTTCTGACTGGCGCATCAGTCAGAAGCGCAATACGCGCTCAACGGGGCCAGTGGACCTCCGCCGTCGTGGGCGCGCTGCGGGACCCGTCCGGCGCGACGGCCACGAGCCGCAGCCGGGTGACCGCGGCAGATGTGGGCGCGGGCAGGCTCAGGCAGTACACGTCGTCGTAGATCCGGCCGAGCCAGCTCCCGTCGTCGTCGCGCAGCAGGTCGTAGTGGTGGACCCCGTGCCCGGCGAGGCGCCAGGACAGGAAGACATGGACCGACTCTCCGTCCCTGAGCACTTCGTCGACGGTGAAGTCATCGGGCGGGGCGGGAGGTGTGAACTCGGGCCCGAGCAGGGCCAGTTCGCCGACCCGTATGGCGCAGCGGGTCGGCCGGCGGGACGACACGCGCAGGCCGAGGGCCGCGATGGTCCGTCCTTGGAAGGTGTCGAGTCCGTGCGTCGTCGTGTGCCAGCCGGCCGCCGATCCGGCCGCGAGCCAGACGAAGGCGTCGGGCGCGTCCTGGAACAGCAGCCCCACCTCCAGGTCCGCGCTGTCCGTGCCGTGCGCGGTCACGGCGAGGCGCTCGGGCCCGGTGACGGTCAGCGCCGTCTTGTAGAGGCGCACCGTCGTGGCGCCGGCCGGCCCGAGCGGCCCCGACATGAGCAGCGAGGACCCGCCGTCGTACGCGAGCTCGTGGTCGAAGTCGACCGACAGGCGGGCGTCAGCGCGCTCTGGGCCCGCGCCCCCGGAGCCCGTACCTCCTGCACCCGTGCCCTCCGCACGCGTACTTTCCGCACCGGTTCCCTCCGTGCCCGTACCTTCTGCCCGCGTCCAGAACTGCCAGGTCGGCAGCACGTCCTGGACGGACGCGTTGTGCCAGTCGCGGTCCGCGGCCCGGCGTCCGTCGAGGAAGAAGGCGCGTCCGTGGCCGGTGTTGAAGCGGGTGACGAAGGGGAACGAGCCGATGACCGACCGCTCGGTGATGTGGTGCGCCACGCCGTCCCACGCCCGGTGGTCGTCCCGGTCGCGTGGCGTCCGTCGGTCGTGGGGGAGGAGGCGGCCGCTGCGGGTGGGGTCCTCGTGCGGTCCCGACCAGTAGCGGCGCTCGCGCCGGAACACCTCGTCCTGGGCGTCCGGGTCGTCGTGGCCGGGGGCCAGCTCCTTCACGAAGTGCGAACCGAACAGAGCCCAGCTCGTGCGCGCCGCCTGCGCCGGCGGGAACAGCAGCCGCGGGTCGTACTCGGGGTCGAAGCCGAACTGCTCGTTCTCCGTGCCGTGGAAGACCGTCGCGTAGGGGTCGCGGCCCAGCTTCAGGGCCGTCGCACGCGACGTCTCGACGCCCTCCGGTGTCATCCAGTAGTTCGCGAAGAAGCTGTCGGACACGTCGAGCCAGGGGGCGTTGTCCGCGTTGAGGTGGTTGACGTAGTCCAGGTGCCCGTCCGGCGTGATCGTGTCGTACCACTGGAGGTGGAACCCCTCCGGGGCGCGCTCCCGCAGTGCGCGCAGCAGGTCGCGCAGGCGCGCCGCCTGGCCGGGCGGTGTCTCGGCCTCGTGGTTGATGAAGTAGCCGTCGAAGCCGAAGTACGCGGCCATCTCGATCAGCTTGTCCGCGACGGGGAACGAGCCGTCGGGGCGCTGCTCCAGATAGTCCTCGAAGTCGCCGGAGCGCGGCCAGAACCAGCAGCCCAGACTGCGCACACCGTTGCGGTGGGCCGCGTCCGTGTAGGCGGGGTTGGGCAGGTTGACCAGGCCGTGCGCGGGGTCGTCCGTGGGCGAGCCGTCGACGGGCAGCCCGTGCCAGGAGCCGTAGAAGTCGGAGTACTGCCAGTAGCGCAGGAGGCGGCGCGCGAAGGCGTCGCCGTACTTGCGGGCCGTGAAGAAGGCGTCGTCGTAGTCGTAGGTCAGGTTGATGAGCTGGGGGCCCGTCGCCAGGTCCGGGTGCGCCTGTGTGGCGGGGAACGGGGCGATGCGCGGCGCGAGCGGGACGCGTGAGCGGAAGTGGCGCGCCCAGCGGTCGGTGCCGGGGCTCCAGTTCTTGAGTGCGGCGGCGTCGTAGCCGTGCATGTACGGGCGCACGGGGGAGCGGTCGTCAGTCATGGGGGACTCCGGTGAGGCACTTGGGGTAACTCCGGTGGGGCGGAGGCGAGTTCAGCTGCTGGTTCGGGTTCATGTGTGGAGGCGGCGGTCAGGCAACGTTGTCAACCGTCACGACCTCGGTGATCCCGCGCGCCGCGAGATGCCCCGCGTCGTCCGCGAGGCCCGCCAGGACCGTCGTCGGGCGCGCCCCGTCCGCCGTCAGGCGGGTGAACGCCTCGAAGACGGGTCCGCCCGGCGCGCACACCGAGCGGTGCGGGGCCCGGTCCTCGTCGCCGGCGTCCACGACCAGGGCCGTCGTGCGCGGAGCCGGCGCGTGCGCGCGCCCCCGCCACTCGGCGGCGATCGCGGACACGGACTTGCCGGCCGGTTTCACCGCGCCGTCGTTCGTCAACAAGCCCAGCGAGTACTCGAGTTCGGGGAAGTCGGCGAGGTCACGGCTGACGTCGTGCGAGCACCACCACGTGACGCCCCACAGGTCCGGGCAGTCCAGGGCGGCCTCGACGGTGGCCTCCGTGAACTCGGCCGCGTGCTCGGCCGGGATCAGCGGCTGCGGCGCGCCCACCTCCTGGAGCCACACCGGGCGCCGCGCGTCGAGCGCCCACGCCTTCGACAGCTCGACCAGATACGCGGCATGCCCGGTGGTCGCCGGGGCACTGCGGCCGTGCCGCTGCGCCGTGCCGTTGAACACCCACGAGTGCACCGCCGTCATCGCGCCGAGCCGCGCCGCGTGCGCCGGGGTGAACGGCTGGTCGTCCTGGTACCAGGAGGCGTCGTACTCGGCGTGCAGGTGCGGCAGTCCCGGCGCCCCCTCCTCGCACGCGGCGAGCACCCGCTCCAGCCAACTCCCGGCCTGCTCGGGGGTGATGCGGTCCGGATCCGGATGCGGAGGGCCCGCCGCGAACTGCGCGATCTCGTTGCCGATCGTCATTCCGAGGAAGTTCGGCCGATCGGCGAGCGCGGAGGCGAGCGTCCGGAGATAGTCCTCCTGGGCCGAGACGACGTCCGGATCGGTGAAGATGTTGCGGCGGTGCCAGGTGCGCGTCCAGGCGGGCAGGAAGTCGAAACTCGACAGGTGGCCCTGGAGTCCGTCCACGTTGACGTCGAGGCCGCGCTCGCCGGCCGCGTCCGCGAGCGCCACCAGCTGCTCGACGGCCCGCGGTCTGATCAGGGAGCGATTGGGCTGGAAGACGGGCCACAGCGGGAACACGCGCACATGGTCGAGGCCCAGCGCGGCGATCGCGTCCAGGTCCGCGCGCACGGCGTCGAGGTCGAAGTCGAGCCAGTGGTGGAACCATCCCTGGCTGGGCGTGTAGTTGGCGCCGAAACGCATCGCGGACTCCCGGCTATCGGAATCGAATCCCGGGCAGTCTGCCCTCAACTCCTCGCTCGCATCCACCCTTTGCACAGTTCCAGGAGATTTTTACGGGCCCCCTTGCCGAGGCGCCTTTAGCGCTTTAGTCTCCACCGAACTCAAGCGCTTTAGCCAGCCGTGCGAACCGTCCGGCGAAGCGGATCCAGGAGCCAGCCATGCGGCGTACCCCCGCCAGACGCCCCACCATCAAGGACATCGCGCTGCGTTCGGGCGTGTCCGAGAGCGCCGTCTCCTTCGCGCTCAACGGCAGGCCCGGCGTCTCGGAAGCCACCCGGGACCGGGTCCGCCGCGTCGCCGACCAGCTGGGCTGGCGGCCCAGCGCCGCGGCCCGCGCCCTGTCGGGCGAGGGCGCGGCCACGGTCGGCCTCGTGCTGGCCCGCCCGGCCAGCACGCTCGGCGTCGAGTCGTTCTTCCTCCAGCTCGTCTCCGGCATCCAGGAGGTGCTCGCCAGGCGCCGCCTCGGCCTGCTCTTCCAGGTCGTCGAGGACCTGCCCGCGGAAGTCGACGTCTACCGGCGCTGGTGGGCGGAGCGTCGCGTGGACGGTGTCCTTGTCGTCGACCCGCGGGCCGACGACCCCCGGCCGCCGCTCCTGGACGAACTCGGCCTGCCGGCCGTCGTCATCGGCTCCCTGCCGCCTGGCGACGACGGCACCGGACACCCCGGCATCTCCAACCTGTGGGCCGACGACGCCCGCGCCATGGCGTCCATCGTGAGCCACCTGCACGGCCTCGGGCACCGCAGGATCGTGCACATCGCGGGCCTGCCCGAACTCGCCCACACACGGCGCCGCATCCAGTCGCTGCGCACCGAGGCGGAGCGGCGCGGCCTCACCGACGTCCGGTCGATCACCACGGACTACTCGGACGCCGAGGGCGCCGAAGTCACCCGCCGGGTCCTCGACTCCGAGGCCCCGCCGACGGCGATCGTCTACGACAGCGACGTCCTGGCCGTGGCCGGACTCGCCGTCGCCGCCGGGCGCGGCATCCCCGTACCGGACCGACTCTCCCTCGTGGCCTGGGACGACTCCGTCCTGTGCCGCACCACGCACCCGGCGCTGACCGCGCTCGTCCGCGACACGACGGCGTTCGGCCGCCGGGCCGCGCAGGAGCTGCTCGCCCTGCTCGACGGCGGACCGGCCCTGCGCGTCGAGGACGAACTGCCCCATCTCGAACAGCGCGGCAGCACCGCCGCCGCGTCGCCCTGAACCGGACCCACCGTTTGCGCCGCCCCCCACACGCAACGCGCTCGGACAACGATGTCGACCCCTCGTCCCGGAGGTTTCAGGTCCCCATGAACCCCACTGCCCGCACGAATGTCACCAGCCTCACGCGCCGGCCCCGGACCCACGCGATCAGAACCGGCACCCTCGCCGCCCTCACCCTCGCCCTCGCGGCCACCGGCTGCTCGGCCACGCCTACGGCGTCCGGAGGGGCGGGCGCCTCGTCCCTCACCGCGAACCTGGGCTTCTCGGGTACCACCATCACCCGCAACTTCAACCCGTTCTCCCTGGCGGCGACGCAGGGCACCTTCGGCTTCCAGTACGAGGCGCTCTTCGACTTCAACATCCTCAAGGGCGGCGAGTTCAAGCCGTGGCTCGGCACCAAGTACACGTGGTCCGACGGCGGCAAGAAGATCACCATCGACCTCGACAAGCGCGCCAACTGGTCGGACGGCTCCAAGCTCACCGCCGCCGACGTGGTCTTCACCATGGACTACGTACGGGACAACAAGCTGCCCCCGAGCTGGGCCTTCGACTACAAGAAGGCGACGGCCGCCGACGACCACACGCTCGTCATCACCTTCGACAAGCCCGCCTACTCCAAGCTCGACTCCATCGGCGGGATCACCCCCGTACCGAAGAAGGAGTGGCAGGGCAGGAACGGCAAGACCTACACCAACCCGAACCCGGTCGGCTCGGGCCCGTACAAGCTCAGGCAGTACAGCGCCCAGCAGCTCACCTTCCAGGCCCGCGACAACTACTGGAAGCAGAAGAACATCCCGGTCAAGACGGTCAAGGCGCCCGTCATCACCCAGGCCGCCGAGGTGCCCAAGCTGCTCAGCGGGGAGCTGGAGTGGAGCGGCGGGGTCGTGCCCGACGTGCAGAAGCAGTACATCTCCAAGGACCAGAAGAACCACCACGCCTGGTATCCCACCTATGGCGGGCAGTACATGTTCTTCAACCACACGAAGAAGCCGTTCACCGATGTGCATGTGCGCCGGGCCCTCTCCCTGGCCGTCGACCGCACCCAGCTGCTCGACATCACCAACCCGGGCATGTTCAACACGCTCAACCTGACCGGCCTGGACGCCAAGACGCAGGGCAAGTGGATCGACGCGAAGTACCAGGACGCCGAGCAGCCCCGGGCCGAACTCGCCAAGTCGCTGGCCGAGTTCGAGAAGGCCGGTTACACGAGGAAGAACGGCAAGCTGGTCGACGGCAGCGGCAAGCAGCTCTCCTTCACCATCATCGAGGTCTCCACCTGGGGCGACGCCGTCCAGTTCGACAAGGTCGTGGCCAGCCAGCTGGAGAAGGCCGGAGTGAACGTGTCGGTCAAGCCGACCGACGCCTCGCAGCTCGACGTCAAGCGCAAGAAGGGCGACTTCGACGTCCTGATCGGCGGCGCGGTCTACTACTCCACCCCGTACAACTACTTCAAGGACATGCTCTGGAGCGGTAACGCGGGCGTGTGGACCAACTACGGCCACTACAAGAGCGCGAAGGCCGACGCGCTCATCAAGGAGATGGGCGAGACCGGCGACCCGGCCGAGATCAAGAAGATCTCCGCCGAACTCGAGGGCATGATGGTCGACGACGTGCCCGCCGCACCGCTGATCACGATCGGTGTCTCCAGCGAGTACAACAGCAAGAACTGGACCGGCTGGCCGACCGCAAAGAACCCGTACGCGCAGCCCGCTCCCTGGGCCGGCGGTATCGACGCCATGAGCATCCTGCTCAACCTGCGCCCCGCGAAGGGCTGACGGCGCCATGACCGTTCCCGCCCTCGGCCCGGTGGACGCCACCGCCGTCGCACCCCGGCCCGGCCGCCGCCTCCGGAGCGCCAGGCTCGGCACCGCCCGGTACTTCCTGCGGCGACTGGGCTTCTACGCCGTGGCCGCCGCCCTGGCCATCACCCTCAACTTCCTCATCCCACGCCTGATGCCGGGCGACCCCGCCTCCGCGCTCATCGCGCAGATGCAGCAGAAGCAGACGCTCTCCGGCGACCAGGTGCACGCCATCTACCGGCTGTTCGGGACACCGGGGGAGCCGCTCTGGGACCAGTACGTCACGTATCTGAACCAGGTCCTGCACTTCAACTTCGGCATATCCGTGGCCTATTACCCCACCCCCGTGTGGGAAGTGATCCGCACCGGGCTGCCCTGGACGGTCGGCCTGGTCGGCCTCACCTCCGTCCTGTCCTTCGTCCTCGGCACCGCCGCCGGCGTCGTCTCGGGCTCCCGCGTGGGATCACGCTTCGACTCGTTCATGACGCCCGCGTCCATGTTCATGGGGTCGCTGCCGTTCTTCTGGGTCGCCCTCATCCTCGTCCTCGTCTTCGGGGTGCAGCTCAGCTGGCTGCCGACCAGCGGCGGGTACGACGGCGACATGCTGCCCGGCTTCAACGGGCCGTTCCTGGCCAGCGTCGTGCAGCACGGCATCCTTCCCGCCCTCACGATGGTGATGGCATCGGTCGGGGGCTGGCTCGTCGGCATGCGGAACATGATGGTCACGACCGTCTCCGAGGACTATGTGCTCCTCGCCCGCGCCAAGGGACTGTCCAAGGCGCGCGTCATGTTCCAGTACGCCGCCCGCAACGCCGTGCTGCCGAGCGTCGCCGGATTCGCCCTCACCATCGGGACCGTCGTCAGCGGGCAGCTCCTCGTGGAGATCGTCTTCGCCTACCCGGGCGTCGGATACCTCCTCTACCAGTCGGTCTCCAGCGTCGACTACCCGCTGATGCAGGCCCTGTTCCTGATCGTGTCGCTGTCCGTGCTCGCCGCGAACTTCATCGCGGACTCCGTGTACGGGCTCATCGACCCGCGTGCGAGGGAGACCCGCTCATGAGTGCGTCGGTCCGCGGAAGGCTCAGCCTGCGCCGCGTGAAACTGCCCCCGAACCCCAAGGTCCGCGTCGGGATCGCGATCTTCGTCTTCTTCGCGCTCCTCGCCCTGCTCGGCCCGTTCGTCGTACAGAACGTGATGGGCCTCTCGCCCAGCGAGGTCGACACCTCGCAGGCCATGGAACTCCCCTCCGCGAAGCATCTGTTGGGGACCACGGCCACCGGCGAGGACGTCTTCGCGCAGCTCGTCGTCGGCAGCAGGATCTCGCTGCTCGTCGGGCTCGTGGCGGGCGTCATCACCACCACGCTCTCCGTCCTCGTCGGGGTCGCCGGGGGATATCTCGGCGGGCGCGCCGACTCCTTCCTGACCGCCGCCACCAACGTCTGCCTCGTCATCCCCGGCATGCCGCTGCTGATCATCGTGGCGAGCTATGTGCAGGGGCGCGGCGGCTGGCTCACCGTGGCCCTGGTCATCGGGCTCACCGCCTGGCCGTGGGGCGCCCGGCAGAAGCGGGCGCAGACGCTGTCGCTCCGGCACCGGGACTTCGTGTCCGCGGCCGAGATGACAGGGGAGAGCAGGTGGGGCGTCATCACCCGCGAGCTGATCCCCTCGCTCGCCCCGATCATCTCCGTGAGCTTCCTGGGCGCGGTCGTCGGCTCGATGTTCGCGGATGCCGGCCTCTCCTTCATGGGGCTCGGCAACATCAACATCACGAGCTGGGGCTCGATGCTCTACTGGGCGCAGAACGGAGCCGCCCTGACCCGAGGCGCATGGTGGTGGTTCGTGCCACCGGGAGCGTGCATCGCCCTGATCGGGGTCGCCGCCGGCCTGATCAACTTCGGGATCGACGAAATCTCCAATCCCCGGCTCCGCAAGCCCTCCAAGGCGGTACGCGCCCGGGCCCGCGCCGCCCGGCTGCACGCGGCCACCGAGGGCTCCGCGGCCAAGGCCACGGCCGCAAAGCCCGCACCCGTTCAGGAGGCCGCGTCATGACCGGCAGCGGCACGCCGCACGCATCGCTCCCGAAGCAGGACACCGTACGCCGAACTGAGGAACGCACCCCCCTGCTCACCGTCCGCGGCCTGCACGTCGACTACTTCGACAGGGCGGACCCCGTACACGCCGTGAGCGGCGTCGACCTCGACCTGCTCCGCGGCGAGACCCTCGGCATCGTCGGGGAGAGCGGCTGCGGCAAGTCCACCCTCGTCACCGCCCTCACCCGGCTCCAGCGGCCCCCGGCCGTCACCACCGCCGGCTCGGTCGTCTTCCACGGCCGCGACGGCACCGCGAACACCGACGTCCTGCGCCTGACCGAACGCCAACTGGCCGACCTGCGCTGGGAGAACATCGCCATCGTCTTCCAGAGCGCGATGAACGCCCTCAACCCCGTCCTGCGCCTGGGCAACCAGTTCGCCGACGTCCTCCGCCGCCACACCCGCCTGTCCAAGCGCGAGGCATGGGAACGGGCGGGAGAGCTGCTCGGCATGGTCGGCATCCCCGCCGACCGGCTGCGCTCCTACGCCCACGAACTGTCCGGCGGCATGCGGCAGCGCGCCACCATCGCCCTCGCCCTCGCCTGCGAGCCCGACCTCGTCGTCATGGACGAGCCGACCACCGCCGTCGACGTGGTCATGCAGCGCCAGATCCTGCGGCAGGTCTCCCGCCTGAAGAGGGAGCTGGGATTCTCCGTCATCTTCATCACGCACGACCTGTCCCTGCTCATCGAGATCGCCGACCGGATCGCCGTCATGTACGCGGGCAAGGTCGTCGAGACAGGACCCGCGCGACAGCTCTACACCGACCCGCAGCACCCGTACACCGAAGCACTGCGGGGCGCCTTCCCGCCGCTGCACGGGCCGCGCCGAGAGATCACCGGCATCCCCGGCTCCCCGCCCGGACTGCGCACCCTGCCCACGGGATGCGCCTTCCACCCGCGCTGCGCCCGCCGCTTCGCGCCCTGCGACACGGCGACCCCGCCTCTCCTCGCCCTCGGTGACGGCGAGGCCGCCTGCCATCTGCACCAGACCGTACGCGGCGAGGAGGACCACCATGCCCGCACCCGCTGAACCCGTCCTCGAGGCACGCGACGTGGTCAAGCGGTTCCCGCTGCACGGACCGGGCCGGCACGGCACGGAAGTGCACGCCGTCGAGCCGACCAGCCTCGCCCTGCACGCCGGCCGCATCACCGCGCTCGTCGGCGAGAGCGGCAGCGGCAAGTCCACACTCGCCCGCATGCTCGCCCTCGCCTACCCGCCCACCGAGGGCGAGATCCGCCTCGACGGCGCCCCCGTCAAGCAGGCCCGCACGGCCCGCGGCAAACGCGCCTACTACCGCCAGGTCCAGATGATCTTCCAGGACCCGTTCTCCTCGCTCAGCCCCGTGCACCGCCTGCGCTACATCCTCAGCCGCCCCCTCCAGCTGCACGGCCACGCCTCCGGGCGCGCGGAACTCGAACAGCAGATCCTCGAGCTGCTGAACCGCGTCAACCTCACCCCCGCCGACCAGTTCATCGACAAGTTCCCGCACGAGCTGTCCGGCGGTCAGCGCCAGCGCGTCGCCATCGCCCGCGCCCTGGCCGCCCGCCCCAAGGTCCTCCTCGGCGACGAACCCGTCTCCATGCTCGACGTGTCGATCCGCCTCGACATCCTGAACCTCCTCGGCACGCTCCGCGACGACGAGGGCCTCGCGATCCTCTACATCACCCACGACATCGCGGGCGCCCGCTACTTCGCCGACGAGATCAAGGTCCTCTACGCGGGCCAGCTCGTGGAGTCGGGCCCCGCCGACGCCGTCGTGGAACAGCCCCGGCACCCGTACACCCGACTCCTCCTGGAGTCCGCGCCCGACCCCGAGCGCGACGGAGGGCTGCTGGACGAGCCCGAGGTCGTCGACGACGAGGAGACCCTCGGCGAACCACCGAGCCTCGTCGACCCGCCGGCGGGCTGCCGCTTCCACCCACGCTGCCCGCTCGCGAAACCCGTGTGCGCCACGGCGTTCCCCCCGCGCACCCATTTCGACGACGGACAGTGGGTGCACTGCTGGAGCTACGACGAGGAGTACCACCGATGATGCAGCCCTGGTTCACGGACGGAAAGCTCGGCATCTTCCTCCACTGGGGGATCTACAGCGTCGACGGCGTCGCCGAGTCCTGGTCCTTCTTCAACGGACAGGTCCCCTACGACACCTACATGGCACAGCTCGACGGGTTCGACGCACAGAAGTGGGACCCCGACGCCTGGGCCGACCTGTTCGTCGAGGCGGGCGCCACGTACGCGGTCCTCACCGCCAAGCACCACGACGGGGTCGCCCTCTGGGACACGCAGGCCAACGACCTCTCCGTCGCCAGGCGCACCCCCGCCGCACGCGACCTCATCACCCCCTACGTGGACGCGCTGCGCCGCCGCGGTCTCAAGGTCGGCCTCTACTACTCACACCTCGACTGGTCCCACCCCGACTACGCCACGGTCCGGCCGGACGGTCAGGACCCCGACGACCGCGGCAACCCCTACTCGATGCCCGCCGCCGGCGAGGAGGCCCCGGAGCGCTGGGACGCCTTCCTCGCCTTCCACCGCGCCCAGATCCGCGAACTCCTCGGGCTCTTCCAGCCGGACCTGCTCTGGTTCGACGGCGAGTGGGAGCGCAGCCCCGAACAGTGGCGCATGGCAGAACTCGCCCAGTTCATCAAGGAGTTGAGCCCCCACACCGTCGTCAACGGACGCCTCACCGGACACGGCGACTACGCGACACCGGAACAGGGCGTCCCCGTCGAACCGCCGAAGGGCCCCTGGGAGCTCTGCCTCACCGTCAACGACTCGTGGGGCTACCAGCCGCAGGACGACCACCACAAGTCGCCCCGTCAGCTGGTCCGCGTCTTCGCCGAGACCGTCGGCGGCGGAGGAAACCTCCTGCTCGCCGTGGGCCCGAAGGCCGACGGCACGATCCCGCCCGAGCAGGCCGAACGTCTCGAAGCGCTCGGCGAGTGGATCGCCGAACACCGGCCCGCCGTCCGCGACACCGTGCGCGGCCTGCCCCACGGCCACTTCTACGGGCCCTCCACCCTCTCCGCCGACCGCCGCACCCTGTACCTGTTCCTCTTCGACCGTCCCAACGAGTACGTCGTCCTGCGCGGCGTCCGCAACGCCGTCCGCTCGGCGCGGGTCCTCGGGACGGGCACGGACGTCCGCCACGAGCGCGTCGGCGGGCTCGGCGAGGTCCCCGGCTGGGAGTACCTGTACGTCACCGACGACCAGCTCGACCCCCTGTGCACCGTCGTCGCCCTCGAACTCGACGGCGAACTCGACCTGTACCGCGAACACACCCGCGACTGACACCCGCACTCCACCCCCCTCGACCTACCGACACAGACACCGATCTCGGAGGCAGAGCCCCATGACAGCCCGAAGAGCCGTGCACGCCTGTTCCGTCGCCACCCTGCTCGTCGCCGCGTCCGCCGCGGCCATCCCGCCCGTATCGGCGCACGCGACGGACCGGCCCCTGCCCGTCGTCTCCCCGACCCCGCAGCACATGACCCGCGCCGGAGCGGACATCGCCCTGCCCTCGCGCGCCGAACTCGTCGTGGACGACACCACCGACAAGCCGGCCCGCGACCTCCTCACCACCACCCTGCGCGCCCACGGAGTCCGCCACGTCGACGTCCGTACCAAGGCGTCGGGGCACGCCCCCCTGACCGTGCTCCTCGGCCCGGCCACGCGCCCCGACGTGGCCAAGGCCCTGCGCGGCACCGACGTCCCCACCCAGGACGAGGGCTACGCCGTGCGCGTGGCGGGACGCACCGTGGCGCTCGGCGGCACCGACGCGACCGGCCAGTTCTACGCGGCCCAGACGTTCAGGCAGCTCGTCACCAAGGGGAAGATCGCCGGGGCGTCCGTCACCGACTTCCCGTCCATGCGGCTGCGCGGCTCCATCGAGGGCTTCTACGGACCGCCCTGGACGGAGACGGAACGCCTGGACCAGATGGACTTCCTCGGCGAGGTCAAGTCCAACACCTACGTGTACGCGCCCAAGGACGACCCGTACCACCGCGACAAGTGGCGCGAGCCGTACCCGGCGGACAAGCTCGCCCAGCTCGGCACGCTCGTCGACCGGGCCCGCGCCAACCACGTCCGCTTCACCTTCGCCGTGTCGCCCGGCGGCTCGGTCTGCTACTCGGACCCGGCCGACGTGAAGGCCCTCACCGCGAAGCTCCAGGCGCTCTACGACCTGGGCGTGCGCTCCTTCTCGGTACCGCTCGACGACATCAGCTACACCAAGTGGAACTGCGACGCCGACCAGCAGAAGTTCGGCGCCCCCGGGCGCGGCCCCGCCGCCAAGGCCCAGGTCGGTCTGCTCAACACCGTCCAGCAGGACTTCATCGCCACCCACGACGGCGCCAACCCGCTCCAGATGGTGCCCACCGAGTACGGCGACCTCACCGACACCGCGTACAAGCAGGAGCTCCGCGGGAACCTCGACAAGAACATCGAGGTGATGTGGACCGGCACCGACGTCGTTCCGCCGGAGATCACCAACGACCAGGCGCAGAAGGCGTCCGAGCTGTTCGGGCGCAAGGTGTTCGTCTGGGACAACTACCCGGTCAACGACTTCGGCCGGACCTCGGGACGCCTCCTGCTCGCCCCCTACGACAAGCGAGAGCCCGGCCTGTCCGAGCACCTCAGCGGCCTCGTCTCCAACCCGATGAACCAGGAGGCGGCCAGCAAGCTCGCCGTCTTCACCATGTCCGACTTCTCGTGGAACGACCGCGGCTACGACCGCACCCGCTCCGCCCGGCAGTCAGCGCTGCACCTGGCCGGCGGGGACCCGCGCGTCGCCGACGCCGTACAGACCTTCGTCGACCTCAACCACATGGCACCGACGTTCGGCGCCAAGCCGTGGCAGCCCCAGTCGCCGATCCTCAGCGCACAGCTCGAGAAGTTCTGGAAGGCGTACGAGAACGACCCGACGGCCGCCGTCCGTTCCTTCACGCCGACCGCGGCGAACATCGGACGCATACCGGCCGTCCTCCGCGCCGGTGTGCCCGACCAGCAGTTCCTGCACGACGCCGGGCCCTGGCTGGACTCCACCGAGCTGTGGGGCAAGGCCCTCGCGCACGGTCTCACCGCGCTGAAGGCCATCGACGCCCACGACACGGACAAGGCGGCCGACGAGCGCGCCGCGATGGACAAGGCCGCCGACGCCGCCTCGCACATCACCATCGACCCGGCAGAACACCACCAGCCCGGACCTGTGAAGATCGCCGACCCGTTCCTCGGCGACTTCGTCAGCAAAGTCCAGGACCTGCACGACGCCTCGAAGGGCCTCGAGCCGCTGCGGCAGCTCGCCCTGAACAAGGACACGAAGCAGAGCTCGGACTACGCCTCGGGCGGCGAGTTCCCGTACGGCGCGGCCAAGTCGGCCGACGGCGACCGCTTCAACTTCTCGACCACCAGCGGCAAGGAGGCACAGCCCTGGTGGCAGGTCGACCTCGGCTCCGTCGCCGACCTGGAGCGTGTCGACGTCTACAACCGCAGCGACTGCTGTGCGGACCGCACCCAGGACTACTACGTCCTGGTCTCCGACGAGCCTTTCACCGGCACCCTGTCCGACCAGCTGGCCAAGCCCGGAGTGTGGTCCCACCACGAGAGCGCGCAGGCCGGCGGCCCGACGGCGATCCCGGTCACGGCACACGGCCGCTATGTGCGGGTGTGGCTGGCGAGCGAGAAGCCCGTCGAGCTGAACATGGCGGAGGTCGAGGTGTACGGCAGGGCGCGCAGCTGACCTACCGCGTGAACGCGTGGATCTCGCTCCGCAGGTCCGCCGGCAGCCGCGCGTCGTCCCGCCCCGCGACGGTGGCGAGCAGCGCGGTGACACGGTGGACGTGGCTGCCCGGCAGGGCCCCCATGCCCCGCAGCACCCGGCGGTACGTCAACTCCAGCTCGGCGTCGGTCAGTTCCGCGCCGCCGCTGAGCAGGAGGTGCAGCAGGTCGTGCGCGAGCGAGGTGGCCGGCTCCCCTTCCGTGGCCACGAACGTGGTCACGGAAGGGCCCAGCCAGGTGAACACGGGGTCCATGACGTGCCGCACGAGGGAGTCGTTCGTCCCGCCGGACACCTCCATCTTGTGCCAGATCTCGTCCCAGTAGGGCCGGGACCAGCCGGGCCCGCCGTGCCCGCGGGGGTAGCGGTAGAGCCAGTTCGCGTCGACCGGGTCCGGCGGCGCGGGCGCGCCGTACCGCGGCGCGACGTCGAGCGTGCGGCGGCCGTCGGCGTCCCAGGACCGGCGCAGGGTCATCGAGAGGGCGAAGTCCGTCCACTGCTCCTCGTTGAGCGCCGAACGCCACAACAGGGCGTGCCGGTGCCAGGCGCTGACCGGGTTCGCCGAGCCGGGGAACAGCTCGGCGGCCGTGGTGCCGCCCGTCAGGAGCAGAATGACCAGGACGAGATTGGCGCCGTAGAGCCCGTGCCGCGAGGCGACCCTCAGCGTCGCGGGCCGGTAGGCGGGGTGCTGGTCGCCGGTACGGGTCTCGTGCTGGTCCAGTACGCGGATCAGGACACGGCTGAGCCTGTCCCGTTCGGCCGGTTCCATCCGAGCCGTCATCGCGCCGGCGAAGCGCAGCATCTGGCGCCCGGACAGGGGCGCGTACGAGAGCAGCGCGTAAGCCAGGTCGTCGTCCACGCGCTGGTCGCCGAGGGCGAGGGCGGACCGGTTCTGCACGAGGGCGCTCAGCACGTGCAGTGCGAGCCGCACCGCCAGATATTCGCCGAACGTGGCGTGCAGGAACTCGTATGTCGCCAGGACGTGGCCGTCACGCACCGACTGGGCGCGCTGCACGAAGTAGAACCTGCCGAGCGCGACCTCGGCGGCGCCGAGCGGCGTGCGGAAACCGGAGGCCCCGGGGGACGAGCGCCCCAGGAGCGCGGCCAGGTCCTCGTCGAGCTCGGCCGCCGAGACCCACTGGCGGCGCCGGTTGAGCAGGGCGAACGCGACCAGGGACAGGCGTTGCATCTCCAGCTCGGCGCGCTCGCGCAGGACGTCGTCGGACGCCATGTCCCCGCTCGTCTTGCCGACTTCACGGCGCGCGAAGGAGAACAGGAGCTCCTCGTAGAGGTCGGCCTCGTCCAGCGGTTCCCCGCCGTCCCTCTGCAGGCCGTTGCCCGCCACGTCGTACAGCGCCAGCATCGTCAGGAGCAGTGGCTGCGCCGCGAGCGCCGCGTGCCGTGACACCACCTCGTACGACAGCGGGCGCAGGCCCCTCGCCGTGAACCCGGCGGCGTTGGCGTCGTTCCACACCGCGAGCCAGTGCTGGATCTGCGCGGCGCGGAAGGGTTCGAGGCGCAGCGCCACCATGCCGTCGGGGTAGCGCGCGCGGTCGGCGACGGACGTGCGGCTGGTCACCAGGGCCAGCAGTGGACGGCCCTGTTCCGCCTCGCGCTCCTGGAAGCGGGCCACCCGCACCAGGAAGTCGTTGTGGTGCACCCCGGTCGTCTGCAGGAGTTCGTCGAACCCGTCGAGCAGAAGCACCGGGACCGCGCCGCCGGCCGAACGGACCAGATCGGGCCATGTGACGCGCTCGCCGGTCGCGGCCCGCACCGCCTGCTCGATCTGCTCCTGGAGGTCGTCCTCGGCGCGCACGTCGCGCAGCGGCACCCGCACCGGCAGGAATCCGGCCGCCGGCAGCCGCGCCGCGAGCACCCTGGTCAGGACGGACTTGCCCGCGCCGGGCTGCCCGAGCACGAGCAGCGGAGTCCGCTCCTGCCCCGCCGAGGTCAGCGCCCCGGCGAGGTACCGGGTCAGGTCCTCGCGCACCGGGGCCCGCTCCCACCACGCCTCGTCCGCCGGCCCGTGCTGCCCGGCCACCGGCCGCACCCGGAAGTCCGGGTCCAGATACATCTCCTCCAGGGCCGGTACGCGGATGCCGTCGGGAGCTGACGCCGCGTCCAGGACCGGGCGGGAGAGCGCCGCCTCGTGGGATCGGGCCAGGGCCGCAGCGACATCCACGGGCTGCCGCGTGTGCGACGCCGTACCGGCCAGCAGCGCCTCGATGCCCGCGAGGGCCCGCTGCACACCGGCCCGCGTCGCCCGGTGCTCGGTCAGCGTGGCCCAGAACCCGAACTCGGGTGCCTGCTGGGCGAGTTGGATGTAGAGGCTGTCGTAGTGGGCGCAGGCCGCGCCGGGCAGGGAACCCGTCAGGGCCCGCTCCGCCGCGTCGCGCCCGGCCGGCGTGAGCGTGTCCCACACCGCGAGGCCCGACACGAACCGCAGGAACCGTCCGGACAGAGCCGAGTACCAGCCGAGGAGCTCCCGCGCCGCGTCCTGCGGCGCCAGGTGCGGAGCGGGGAACGGCGCGTCCACCGCGGCGAGGGCCCGCGCGAAACCGGCGTCCGCCTCCCCGGCCCCGACCAGCGACAACTGGTCTCCACGGGTCATGCGCACCGCGTCGAGAGAGAACGGAAGGTCCTGCTCCGCGAGCGCCTCGAACCAGCCGAGGACCACGACGACCGTGTGCGCGGCCCGCAGCACCTCGCCCCGCTCGACCCGCCCGTCCGCCGCCCCGAGCCGCGCCCCGACCCCGCGCACCGCGTCACGGCCGAGCCCCAGGATCCGGCCCCGCGCGTCCGCGATCCGCAGGAGTCCGTCGCTCACACCGCCCGTCGCCACGGCCAGCACCCCGCCGAGCGACCGGTCGAGCGCCGCGAGGCGCGGCGGATCCGCACCGAGCAGCACCAGCGCGTCCGACAACGAAAGCAGCCTGCGCGAACCCACCCGAACCCCCCACGGATCATGTGCGGACGGCGGCCACTCTGCCAGGACACGAGGCCGGGGTCCATCGAGCACAGCGCGTACGCCGGGCGACACCGCGTGCACGCCGTTCCCCCGAATGGCTTACCGTGTGGGCCGTGGACAGTCAGGGGAAGCATGCGGTTCGGCTGCGCCTGATGGGGGCCGCGGCGCTCGCCGCCGTATCGGGATCGGTGGGTTCGTGGGCGTATCTGCGGGCCGGCGGGTCCGCGGGCGACGTGGTGCGGGATCTCGCCGTGGGCTGGGCGTACGCGGCCGCGGGACTCGTGGCCTGGCGGCGCCGGCCCGCCAACCGGACCGGCCCTTTGATGATCGCCGAGGGCGTCACCTGGTTCCTCGGGAACCTCCAAGGCACCTCCGTACCCGCCCTGTTCGCGTTCGGCGCCTGGTGGGAGGCGCTGAACATGACGATCCTGCTGCACCTCATCCTCTGCTTCCCCGAGGGCCGCCTCACCACCGTCCTGACCCGGCGTCTGGTCCAGTTCGCCTACGGTCTCGTCGCGGTCGGCGGCCTGGTGCGCACGCTCCTGTTCGACCCGGCACGGGCCACCGGCGCCACCTACCTCGACTGCGCCGGCTGCGGCCCGAACGCCCTGTTCATCCCCGGCACCCACGATCTCTTCGGCCCTGTCGACACCGTGTACCACGCGCTCGGCTGGGTCGTCTCCGCCGTCGCCGCGGTCGCCGTCGTGCAACGCTGGCGGCACGCGTCCGCCGCCCGCAGGCAGGCGCTGCTCCCGGCGTGGGTCGGCATCGGCGTCGCCGTCGTGTTCCTGATGTGGGACATGCTCTTCTACGTCGTGCCGTGGTTCGGCGAGACCGGCGGGACCGGCGAACAGGCCGTCTATCTCCTGTCCGACCTCGCCCAGGTCGCGGTGCCGTTCGCGTTCCTCGCCGGACTGCTGCGCATGCATCTCCAGCGCGCCGAGGTCAGCGGCCTCGTCATCGAGGTCGGCACCGACCCCGACCCGGCCCGCCTGCGTGAGGCCCTGGCCCGCGTCCTGGGCGATCCGACGCTGCGGCTCGGCCTGTGGCGCGAGGAGCGGCGCGCCTACGTCGACGGCTCCGGGCGCGAGGTGACGGCGGACGGCACCGGCCGCACCCCCGTCGGAGCCGCGGACGGCCGCCCGCTCGCGCTGCTGCACCACGACCCCGCCCTCATGGACGACCCGGAACTCCTCGCGTCCGTCGCCGCCGCGCTGCGCCTCGCCCTCGAGAACGTCTGGCTGCGCTCCCGCGCCAGGGACGTGAGCACGCGGATCGTGGAAGCCGCCGACTCCGAACGCAAGCGCCTGGAGCGGGATCTGCACGACGGGGCGCAGGCCAGGCTCGTCTTCGCCCTGATGGCCCTGCGACGCGTCGAACGCGGCCTCGCCGACCATCCCGACGAGTCCCTGCGCGCGTCCGTGACCGAGGCCGAGTCCAGCCTCAGGCTCGCCATCGAGGAGCTGCGCGGTCTCGCCCACGGTCTGCACCCGGCGGTCCTCACGCGCGAGGGACTCGGACCCGCGCTGACGGCTCTGGCCAGGGAGGCGACCCTGCCGGTCGTCGTCGCGGCCGAACCCCGGCGCTACGACGCGGTCGTCGAGTCGACCGCCTACTTCACGGTGTGCGAGGCCCTGTCGAACGCGGCCAAACACGCCGGTGCCCGCGCCGTCAGCGTCTCCGCGACGCACCAGGACGGCCGGCTCGTCATCGAGACCGTCGACGACGGAGTCGGGGGAGCGGACAGCGCGCGCGGCAGTGGCCTGCGCGGCCTCGCGGACCGGCTCGCCGCCGTCGACGGAGTGTTGCATGTACACAGTCCCGCCGGTGGCGGGACCAGAATCAGGGCGGAGCTTCCGTGCGGGTGATCGTTGCCGAGGATTCGGCGCTGCTGCGGCAGGGGATCGTACGACTGCTGTCGGACGAGGGGTTCGAAGTGTCCGCGGAGTGCTCCGACACGGGGCCCCTCCTCGCCCTCGTCGCCGAGCACCGTCCGGACGCCGTGCTCCTCGACATCCGCATGCCGCCGACGCACACCGACGAGGGTCTGGTCGCGGCGGCCGCGATCCGCGCAGCGCACCCCGGCACGGGCGTGCTGCTGCTGTCCCAGTACGTCGAGACGACCGACACCGTCAGGGCCCTGGCGGAGCAGCCCGAGGGATTCGGCTATCTCCTCAAGGAGCGCGTCGCCGACATCGACGAACTCGGCGGCGCGCTCAAGCGTGTGGCGTCCGGCGAGACGGTTCTCGACCCGCTCGTCGTGGCCAAACTCATGAACACCCCCCGCCCCACGAGCCCTCTCGACGAACTCACCGGCAGAGAGCGGGACGTGCTGGCGCTGATGGCCGAGGGCCACTCGAACGAGGCGATAGCCCAGCGTCTCGTCATCGGCGGCAAAACGGTGGAGACGCACGTACGGAACATCTTCGGCAAGCTGCGCCTGGAACAGGATCTGCTCGAACACCGGCGCGTGCGCGCGGTGCTGACCTACCTGCGCGCCTGACCCCGCCCGTGCGCGCGGAGTGAAGAGGTCCCGGCTGACCGCTCCGAAGGCGACGTCGTCCCCCGATTTGCCCCCGTGGCTCCCCCGTACGTCGACTGCGGAGCGGTGCCGGTGAACTCAACTCTAGGCAGCCCGCGCGCCCGGGACATCAGGGCCAGCCCTGAGATCCGGAGTAGTTGCTACCGGAACCGGGCGGCGGGGGTCGAAGTGCGAGCTCACCGGGGTGCGCAGCGCCCGACCACCGCACCCGCTCGGTCGATGCAGAGTACATCGACCTGAACGGGTGCGCCCCGCAACACGCGCAAGGCCTCGTCGCGCGCGGTGGCGGCGACCAGGTCGCCGAGCGGCGGCCACAACCGGAGTGCCGCGAGGCCCGTGTTGGCGTCCGCCACTGCCGCCGCGACCTCCGCGCCCGCGCCCGCCCCGGCCGCCAGGCCGGCCAGGAACGACTTGTCGACCTGCGAGCGCGCCGAGTGGAGATCCAGGTGTCCGGCCGCGAGCTTCGACAACTTGGCGAACCCGCCGCAGATCGTCAGCCGGTCGACGGGGTGACGCCGCACGTACTTGAGCACCGCGCCCGCGAAGTCACCCATGTCGAGGAGCGCGTCCTCGGGCAGCCCGAACTCGGCGACCACGGTCTTCTCCGACGTCGACCCGGTACAGCCCGCCACATGCGTGCGCCCGGCGGCGCGCGCCACGTCCACGCCCCGCCGGATCGAGTCGATCCACGCCGAGCAGGAGTACGGCACCACGATGCCCGTCGTGCCCAGGACGGACAGCCCGCCGAGGATCCCGAGCCGCGGATTCCAGGTCGACCGGGCGATCTCCTCACCGTGGTCGACGGACACGGTTATCTCGACGTCGGCGCTCCCGCCGTGGCGCTCGGCGACAGCCGCGACGTGGTCCCGCATCATCTGCCGCGGCACGGGGTTGATCGCCGGTTCCCCGACGGCGAGGGGCAGCCCCGGACGGGTCACCGTGCCGACGCCCGGCCCGGCCCGGAACACGACGCCGGACCCGGTCGGCAGCAGCCGCACCGACGCCCGCACCAGCGCCCCGTGCGTGACGTCCGGGTCGTCGCCCGCGTCCTTCACGATGCCCGCCATGGCGTGCTCACGGGTCAGCTCCTCGGCCGCCAGCGCGAACGCGGGTGTCTGCCCCTTCGGCAGCGTGATGGTCACCGGGTCGGGGAAGTCGCCGGTCAGGAGCGCGGTGTACGCGGCCGTGGCCGCCCCCGTCGCACACGCGCCGGTCGTCCAGCCGGGCCGCAGGCCGGTGTGCTTGAGTTGGGCGCCGCGTCCGCCCTTGGCGCCGCCCGCCTCACCCATGAAGGGACCACGCACCCGTGCACGTACTGATCCTCGGCGGCACGACCGAGGCCCGCCGCCTCGCGCAGGCCCTGACCGACAGCCACCCCGGGTGGCGCGTGACGAGCTCGCTCGCGGGACGTGTGGCCCGGCCCCTGCTGCCCGCGGGCGAAGTGCGGACGGGCGGTTTCGGGGGAGCCGATGGCCTGGCCCGCGCGCTGCGCGAGCTCCAGGTGGACGCGCTCATCGACGCCACCCATCCTTTCGCCGGGACGATCAGTTTCCACGCGGCGCAGGCCGCCGCCACGGCCCATGTTCCCCTGCTGGCGCTGCGCCGCCCCGGCTGGGTCCCCGTACCGGGCGACGACTGGCACGGCGTCGCTTCGCTGGAGGAGGCCGCGAGGCGTCTGCCGGAGCTGGGCCGACGAGCGTTCCTGACGGTCGGCCGCCTGGGCCTTGCGGCCTTCTCGGGCGTCGGTGACGTGTTCTGCGTCGTGCGCTCGGTGGATGCTCCCGAGCCGCCTCTGCCGCTCCGGTCGGAAGTGCTGCTCGCCCGTGGGCCGTTCACGGTGGAGGGCGAGCGGGCGGTACTGCGGGAGTACGGCATCGATGTACTGGTGACGAAGGACGCCGGGGGAGAGGCGATGGTGGCGAAGCTGGTCGCTGCGCGGGAGGAAGGGATCCCGGTGATCGTTGTGCGGCGGCCGGCGGTACCGGAGGGGGTGGCCGAGGTGGAGTCGGTGGGGGAGGCGGTGACATGGGCGCAGGGCAGCATCAGCCCCTCCGGCGTGTGAGGAGCGGATCCCCAGGACTTCGGGGAGGGGCGGGGTGGGGGGCTACTCAACCTCACAAGCCACGGCATTGACCGCCGCCGCAGCCATGGCGCTGCCCCCCCTGCGCCCCCGCACCACCAGATACTCCAGCCCCAGTTCCCCCGCGTGCTGTGCCAGCGCGTCCTTCGACTCGACCGCGCCCACGAACCCGACCGGAACCCCGATCACGGCGGCGGGCGGCTCGGCGCCCTCGCGCACCAGTTCCAGGAGCCGGAAGAGCGCTGTGGGCGCATTGCCCACGGCGACCACCGCCCCGCCCATCCGCTCCCGCCACAGCTCCAGCGCGGCGGCGGAGCGCGTCGTGCCGAGCCGTTCGGCGAGCGCGGGGACCGACGGGTCCGACAGCGTGCACACCACGTCGTTGTCCGCGGGCAGCCGCTTGCGGGTGATCCCGCTGGCGACCATGGACACGTCGCACAGGACGGGCGCGCCGCCGCGCAGCGCCTCGCGGGCGCGGACCGCGACGTCCGGTGAGTACGCGAGGTCGCCCGCCAGGTCGACCATCCCGCACGCGTGGATCATCCGGACCGCGACCTGGGCCACCTCCGGGGGCAGCCCGCGCAGATCGGCCTCGGCGCGGATCGTGGCGAAGGACCGGCGGTAGATCTCCGCCCCGGACTTCTCGTACTCGAACGCAGTGCTCACGGCGGGGAGCCTATCCAGCGGTACGCACTTCACAGGGTGCGGGGCCCGGGTCTATAGTCCAAAACTAGCAGTGCTAATTAACTTCCCTCAGGAGCCGCACGTGCGTCCCGTCCACTTCGCCGCCGCCCGCCGCACCCCGATCGGAAAGCTGCGCGGGTCCCTGTCCACCGTGCGCCCGGACGACCTCGCGGCCGGCGTCATCCGCGGTCTGCTTGCCGGTGTGCCGGAGCTCGACCCGGCCCGGATCGACGACGTCTACTGGGGCGCCGCGAACCAGGCCGGCGAGGACAACCGCAACATCGCGCGCATGGCCGCCCTCCTCGCGGGCCTGCCCGAGTCCGTCCCCGGCGCGACCGTGAACCGCCTGTGCGCCTCCGGGCTCGAAGCCGTCACCGCCGCCGCCCGCACCATCGCCTCCGGCGAGGCCGACGTCGTCCTCGCCGGAGGCTCCGAGTCGATGAGCCGCGCCCCCTTCGTGCTCCAGCGCCCCGACGAGGCGCTCCCGCACAAGATGGAGACGTACGACACACGCCTGGGCTGGCGACTGGTCAACCCGAAGATGAAGGAGCTGCACGGCGTCCTCGCCATGGGGGAGACCGCCGAGGAGGTCGCCGAGCGCTACGACGTGCCGCGCGAGCGCCAGGACGCCTTCGCGCTGCGCAGCCACCACAACGCCGCCGAGGCCCGCAAGAACGGCCTCTTCGACGCCGAGATCCTCCCCGTCACGCGCCCGGACGGCGTCGTCGTCGAGCAGGACGAGTGCATCCGCCCCGACACCTCCCTGGAGAAGCTGGGCACCCTCAAGCCGGTCTTCCGCAAGGGCGGCACCGTCACCGCGGGCAACGCCTCACCCATGAACGACGGCGCCGCGGGCCTGCTCCTGGTCAGCGAGGACGCCCTGCACGACCTCGGCCTCGAATCCCTCGGCCGGTACGTCGCCGGGGCCTCGGCCGGTGTGCACCCCGACGTCATGGGCATCGGCCCCGTCCCCGCCACGCGGAAGGCCCTCGCCCGCGTCGGCTGGTCCGTCGGCGACATCCAGGAGGCGGAGTTCAACGAGGCGTTCGCCGCGCAGGCCCTCGCGTGCGTCGACGCGCTCGGCATCGACCCCGAGCTGGTGAACCCGACGGGCGGCGCCATCGCGCTCGGTCACCCGCTCGGCTGCTCCGGCGCCCGCATCCTCACCACCCTCCTCCACCGCATGCGCCGCACCCGCGGCTCGCGCGGCCTCGCCACCATGTGCGTCGGCGTCGGCCAGGGCTCCGCCGTCCTCGTCGAGCGCGCCTGAACTCCCGCACAGCGTAAGGAACTCGAAGAAGGTGAGCAGCAGGTTCACCGGCCGCGCGGCCGTCGTGGACCTCACGGCAGAGCGTGCCGAGGCCACCGTCGAGGCGATCTGCTCCAAGGGCGGGCAGGCGTCGTACGGCTGCAACGCCACAGACCAGTACCCGGTCGAGGCCAGCTTCGCATGCGTCGACGACGAACTCGGCGGACTGCACATCCTCGTCAACAACGCGGGCGTCACCCGCGACGGCATGTTCTGCAAGATGCCGAGGCCCGATGCCGGTCAGATCGCGGGGTCGTCCAAGGAGCACCTGGGCCGCCACAAGTACCGTTCCTGGAGGCTGAGTGGGAGCGTGTCCTGTGGCCAGGGCTGCTGCTCAGCCGCGTGCTCCGAACGGTCTTGGGCACGCTGGTCGCCCGCTTTCGTGCCACTGCCGGGCGGCACGCCTCTGGTGCGTGGTCCGGGCGGGTGGGGGCGGGGTTCCTCACGCTGTCGGGACTCCGGTCTGGCCTGGACGGTCCGATGCCCGTACTCATCGCTCTGGTGGGTACGGGGCGGTGCCGTCCGTCGCCTGATCGGATGCCCGAGGGCGCGTCGCCCGATCGCGATGCTTGCCGCATCGTGCCGGGTGGTCTTGCGGGTGGGTGCGGTCAGCGGCTGTTGCCAATGCTGGGCGCCCCACCGGGAGGTGTAGGCCGGATCCACCGCGACGACGGCGATGTCCAGCTCGGCGGCCATGGATACTAGGCGGGCCTTCAGCTTCGCGGTGGGAAAGCGGGAGATGAGACGGCGGAAGCGCTTATTGCGGCCGTGCTTCTCACGGGACTTGCCGTCGGTGAAGTCCAGGTCCTCGATGGCGATCGCGGCAGCTCCACAGCGGCGGGCGTGGTGCAGCAGCCCGGTCAGCGCGTGCCGGATCTGGGCGTCCCGGTGCGCAGCGGTGCCCGACAGGTCGTAGAAGAAGCGCCGGGGTTCGCCGACCGGGTTGCCGTGGGTGTCGAGGTGCCAGGCGGCAAGGTGGTCGTCGTTCATGTCCACCCCGACCACACCCCGTGCCAGGGCTGCCCGCAACGACAGGACCGGAACGGCGGCGCGTTGCCAGGACGCGGTCACATACCAGCGCCCGCATACTTGGTCGTGGTGGAGGCGGTAGGCCACAGCCCGGTTCGCGGTGATGCGGTCCAGCCACTCCGGGCCCCGGTGCTTGAAGGCCACCGTGGCATCCAGGACGTAGCGGCCGTGTGGGGCGTTGGCCAGGTGAGCGAGGGCGGCCGGGAGCCTGATCGAGGTTTCTCCGGTGTCGGTGATGCGGATCGTTTCGTTGCCGAAGCGTTTACCGGACTCACCGTCGGCGGCCAGGAACATTCGCGCCGCCTGCCACCGCTCCCGCCAGGTTCGCTCGTCCAGCCCGGCCTCATCCAGATGGTGACGCAGGTGGGCGAGGCGTTTGCCGCCGCGCACCACGTGCACCCGGCCCGCCGCCCAGTCCGCCTCCACGCGGGCCAACCGGTCTTTGAGCGCGTGCAGGCGACGGGACTTGGCGTGCCACTCGGATCGTGACCCATATCCGCGCGCCAGACCCTCATGCTTGCTCGACTTCGCACCCAGCGGCCGGGCCATGCGTGCCTCGATCTGCCCGATCTGACCCCGCAGCCATGCCATCTCCGCCAGCTGGCCGCGCCTTGCCAGCGCCCACTGGTCGTGCGTGGCCTTGGTGATGCTGCCCGCCCACCGCGCGGATGAGGCCCCTGTGAGCTCCCGCTTGCGGGCCGCCCACCCGGCTCCGTCGTGCGACAGTCCCTGCCGGGAACGGATCGCGAGATCCCCTGCGGCCAGCGAACCGAGGAACACACCGACCTCTCGCAGCACCTCCGCATCCCGATCCGAGATCCGTAGGCGGTCCCGGATGGCCACCCCCGAGGGGCCCGGCACCACGAACGACGCCTTCAACTCCCGCTGCTCGCCCACCTGGTCACCCCTTCAGCGCCGTGTTGAAGATCCCGACACTCCAATCAACGAACCCCGCCCGCAAAGGTCACCCATTCGACCCAAGAACATCCGTGCTCCCCCCGAGGAAATCCCCCGCACCACACAGCTGGGCCATCGGCGCCGCGTTACTCACACACCTTCGAAAGCAGCCCAGCGCATGCAGTTCCCAACCCCCGCCGCCCCGGGGACGCCGTCCCAGCATGCGGCGCCCCCTGCCGCCGACCGGATAGATGGGTCTAGCATCTGTCCCCGGTATGTACTCCATAACCCTCTGGGAATTCGCCGCGCTCGCCGCCGCGGCCGTGCTCGTCGGATTCTCGAAAACGGCCGTCAGCGGCGCCAACACGGTCAGCCTCGCCATCTTCGCGGCGGTCCTGCCCGCCCGTGAGTCCACCGGCATCCTGCTGCCCGTCCTCATCGCCGGCGACGTCCTCGCCGTCCTGACCTACCGCAGACACGCGCACTGGCCCACCCTGTGGCGCCTCTTCCCGGCCGTGGCCGCGGGAGTGGTGCTCGGCACGCTCTTCATGGTGTGGGCCGACGACGCCATGGTGCGTACCTCGATCGGGGCGATCCTGCTGCTGATGGCCGCCGTCACGGTGTGGCGCAGACGCCGGGAGGACGCTCCGGACGTCGAGGAGACCGCGAGCCGCGCCGGCCGCGCCAAGGCACGCTCCTACGGCGTGCTGGGCGGCTTCACCACCATGGTCGCCAACGCCGGCGGGCCCGTCATGTCGATGTACCTGCTGTCGGCGGGCTTCCGCAAGCTCGGCTTCCTCGGCACCTCCGCGTGGTTCTTCCTCATCGTCAACTCGGCCAAGGTGCCCTTCAGCGTGGGCCTCGGCCTGATCAACGGGCGCTCGCTGCTCCTCGACGCGGCCCTCGTCCTGTTCGTCGTACCCGGCGCCTTCCTCGGCAAGGCCTGCGTGCACCGCATCAACCAGCGCCTCTTCGAACGGCTCGTGATCGCGGCGACGGTGGTCGGCGGGGTGCAGCTCCTGCTGCGCTGAGCCACCGTCACGAAGCGGCGAGGACCTTTTCCGGGCCGCGGGACGGCAGGCCGTGCTCCAGGTCCTCGACGAGCAGCCGCTTCGCGATCGCGTCCACGGCGGCCCGCAGGTCCTTGCCCGGCGGCTTGCCGAGGTCGGCCTCCACCTGCCGGCTCAGCCACGCTCCCCAGGCGCGACCGATCACGTCCGCCTCGCGCCGCCCGGCCGCCGTGTGCGAGAAGTAGTAGCCGGTGTGCGTCAGATAGCCCTCCTCGACCATGCGGTCGAAGACGGGCACGAGCACCTCGGGCGGCAGACGGCGGCGGGCCGCGATCATGCCGAGGCTCGCGTGCCCCACCATCCGCGTGAAGAACTCCACCTGCATCACGGCCCACGCGCCCGCGGTGTCGAGCCGCGTGTCCGACTCGTCCAGGATGCGCCGGGCGGTCTCCAGATCCGCCGACTTGACGATGTTCCCGACGGCCCGCTCGAGCAGGATCGCCGAGTCCCCGCCCTGCGGCGACGCGAAGCCCTCGCCCATGTCGGACGACCCCGACCGCGCGCTGTCCCGCAGCTGGACCTGCTTCAGGAACAGAGCCACGACGAAGCCGAGCAGCGCGACCGGGACCGTCCAGAGGAACACGGTGTGCAGCGTGTCGGCGTACGCCTCCACGACCGGCTGACGCGCCGGGGCGGGCAGCCGGTGCAGCCCCTCCGGACTCTGCGCCGCCTTGGCGATCACCACCGGCGGCGCGGCCCCGCTCGCCGCCGCCGCAGCGACCCCGTCGGCGAGGTTCGTCTTGAGCGCGTTGGCGTAGATGGTGCCGAACACGGCCGTACCGAAGGAGCTGCCGAGCGTACGGAAGAAGGTGACGCCCGAGGTGGCCGTGCCCAGATCCGCGTACTCGACGGTGTTCTGCACGGCGATCGTCAGAACCTGCATGCACAGGCCGATGCCGACACCGAGCACGAACATGTACAGCGACTCGAGCCACGCGCTCGTCGAACTGTCCATCAGCGACAACAAGTACAGCCCCACCGCCATGACCAGGGAGCCCACGATGGGGAACAGTCGGTAGTGGCCCGTCTTGCTGACGACGTTGCCGCTGAACACGGACGCGAGGAGCAGACCGATCACCATCGGCAGGGTGCGGACCCCGGAGACCGTGGCCGAGTCACCGTCGACGTACTGGAGGTAGGTGGGCAGGAACGTCATCGCGCCCAGCATCGCGAAACCCACGATGAAGCTGAGCACGGAGCACACCGTGAACACCGGATTGCCGAACAGCCGCATCGGCAGCATGGGTTCCTCGGCGCGGGTCTCCACCCAGCAGAACCCGGCGAGCGCGACGAGGCCCCCCGCGAACAGCCCGATGATGGTGCCCGAACCCCACGCGAACTGGTTCCCGCCCCAGCTCGTCGCCAGGATCAGCGCGCTCGCCCCGACCGCGACGAGCGCGATGCCGAGGTAGTCGATGACGGGACGGACCGCGGACTTCACGACGGGGATCGTGCGGGCCGCGGCGATCACGACGAGGATCGCGATCGGTACGTTGACATAGAACGCCCAGCGCCAGGTGAGGTGGTCCGTGAACAGGCCGCCCAGCAGCGGACCGATCACGGTCGCGACCCCGAAGACGGCACCGATGGCACCCTGGTACTTGCCCCGCTCGCGCAGCGGGATGACATCGGCGATCAGCGCCATCGCCGTCACCATCAGCCCACCCGCGCCGATGCCCTGCACCGCGCGCCACGCGATGAGCAGCGTCATGTTCGTGGCGAGTCCGCACAGGAACGAACCGGTGATGAAGACGATCGCCGAGACCTGGAAGACCACCTTGCGCCCGAACAGGTCACCGAACTTGCCGACCAGCACCGTGGCGACGGTCTCCGCGAGGAGGTACGCCGTCACGACCCACGACATGTGCGCGGCGCCCCCGAGATCCGACACGATCGTCGGCAGCGCCGTGCCGACGATCGTCTGGTCGAGCGCGGCCAGCAGCATGCCCAGCATGATCGTCACGAAGACGACGTTGCGGCGCCGCCGGTCCAGTACGGGCGGCTGCGCCGGGGGCTGCACGGTCTCCGTTGCGGTGGTCACCCGTCCAGCCTCACATCGCGGGCGGCCCGGCGCGTGGTCCTGCGGAGCCCTATGGGTGACGGACGCTGCGTCGGTGCCGGGCGGGGTTTTGCGGGGCTGCCGCCCCGCGCCCCGCTGTCCGGGGACGCGGGGGCGGGATTCTCGCCGCGGGTGGTGGGGGCAGGGTGCGCAGTTCCCCGCGCCCCTCGTGGGGAGCCTGGGCGAGGTACTGCAGGACCTATGGGCGGAGGCGCGGGGCGTTCGTCGCCGCGTCCAGGGTGGGAGCGTGGGTCTCCACCTTCTCGGCCAGCGTTGTCGCCCACGTCTCCAGCGATGACACATCCATCCCGTAGGGAGTGGGACGGGCGGTGGCCTCACGCCACGTGGTGAGGCCCGCCGCGCCGCGGCGCAGGAGACGAGCGCCGCCCGCTGTGTTGCCGCGTGCCGCGTGCGTCAGGCCCACCGCCAGCTGCGCCAGCGCGCGCCACAGGCCCCGCTCTTCGTCCGGACCCGACTTCCACGCGTCCTCGAACACCTCGTGCGCGTGGAAGGGCCGGCCCGCGTCGAGCAGCGCCTGCGCCTCCGTGACCGTCTCCTCGGGGGCCCGCACCACCCCCTCCGGCTGCCGGGCGACCCCCTCCGCGCCGTACGGCAGCGGACGGCCGAGGCCGTCGCGGGGGCGCGCGTTCCTCGCCCGCCCCTCCTCGTCACGGTCGCGGTCCCGGCCCCTGGTCACGTCACTCATGCCTCGATTGTCCCGCGCCGGCGCCCGGCAGTCCCGCCGCGGCCCGCGGCCTCTCCCACCGGCTACGAACCACCCCTGAGCTTGGGGTATTGTTCTTTCTGCGCCGCCAAGCGGAACACCCGCCGGGGGCGCAACCGGGACGTGGCGCAGCTTGGTAGCGCACTTGACTGGGGGTCAAGGGGTCGCAGGTTCAAATCCTGTCGTCCCGACGGTTAGCAGTTTGCATGGCAGGCCAACGGCCGGTTCGAGGTTCTCGAACCGGCCGTTGACTGTTTTGAGCAGCCGAGAGCATGCGTGGCCCGGGATGTCCCGGCCTGGTGGACCACCCCGCGGTCAACCTCCGCCTCGGGAACTGGGTCCTCCTCGATGTGCTCTTCGGCCCCTACTTCTCTGATCCCGATTACTGACGCTCCGGATCCGACCGCCAGGCATGGCCGGCTCCGGGGCATCGAGTTTGTGATGGTCCGCGAGGGCAAGAGGACAGCCCACACACGGGTGCGTGCCCGCGGCCCGGCGCGTGACGCGCCCAAGCCGGCCACGGGACCGTTTCCGGGCGCCGGTCCGCCTTCCCCTTCCGATGGCGACGCCGGCACTGGCACAGAGGTTTCCCCAGGGCGTACCCGCAGTCCACGTTCTCCTAGGTGGGCATCACCAGCACCGCCCGCCCCCGAATCTGCCCCCGGCGAAGCCGGTCGACGGCGTCCGGCGCCGAGGGCAGCGGGAGCTGCTCCGTCTCCACGCGCAGGGCGCCGGAACGCGCGAGGGCGATGACCTCGGTCAGTTCCTGGCGGGTGCCCCAGAAGGGGAGTGAGAGGCGGACGCCCGGAGGCAGGAACCCGGGCTTGCGGACCGTGAGTCGACCTCCGCCGCTGCCCACGATCGCCAATTCGCCCCCGGGCCGCAGGACTTCGGTGGCGAGGTCGAGCGTGGGCTGTGCCCCCGCGAAGTCGAGCACGGCGTCCACGCCGACTCCGCCGGTCGCCTTCCGCAGGGCGGCGGCGGTGTCGGCGTCCATCGGGATGCTCTGATGCGCGCCGGAGCGGGCCGCGAGGGCGAGGGCCTCGGGGCGCAGGTCGACGGCGAGTACGCGGCTCGGGGTGGTCGCCCGCAGGATCTGGACGGCGAGGTGTCCGAGGCCGCCGACGCCGACGACCACCGCGGTGCTGCCCTTGCCGAGTGCCTGCCGCACACCGGCGACGGCGTGATAGGAGGTCAGACCGGCGTCGGAGAGCGGCGCTGCCTGATCGGCCGGGAGGTCGCCGATCGGCACCAGATGGCGGGCGGAGGGGACGAGTACGTACTCGGCCATGCCTCCGTCGCGGCCGAGTCCCGCCCCGTGCCAGCCGAGGGTGTCGCGCCGGTCGCAGTGGTTGTCCTGTCCGGCGGCGCAGCGCGTGCAACTCCCGCATCCCCAGGGGCCGTAGACCACGACACGTTCGCCCGGCCCCGGTCCGCCGTCCGCGCCGGGCCCGAGGGCGGCGACCTGCCCGGCGATCTCGTGGCCGAGTGTGAACGGCGGCCGGTAGGGGAGTGCCCCTGGGGTCGCGTCGAGGACGTGGAGGTCGGAGTGGCAGAGTCCTGCGGCCTCCACGCGTACCAGGACTTCTCCCGGGCCTGGCACCGGCTGGTCGAGGTCGGTGAGTTCCGGTTCCTGTCCCCAGTCCTTCAGTCGCAGCGCCTTCATCTTCACGGTTTCACCGTCCGGGGTCTTGTCAGTGCGGCGGCCGTGACGATAACAGATATGAAGTCAGTTCAATATCGGTCGTGGTCGACCACGCGAAGGGCTGGAACATGAGTGAGCGTACGCGGCAGGGGCGACAGGGGCGGTTCGCGGACAAGGTCGCCTTGGTGACGGGGGCCGGATCGGGCATGGGGGCCGCCGTCGCGCGGGAGTTGGCGGCAGAGGGGGCGGCGCGCGTGGTGCTCGCCGATCTGAACGGCGAGGCGGCCAAGGCCGTGGCCGCCGAACTGCCCGACGGGCGGGCGGTCGCGGTCGCGCTCGACGTGGCGGACGCGGCGGCGGTCGAAGGTGCCGTCGCCGACGTGGTGCGCGAGCACGGCCGGCTCGACGTGGTCGTGCACGCCGCCGGCGTCGACGACCCGGAAGCCAAGCGGCTCATCGCGGACGCGCTGGTCGAGGGGCGGCCGCCGGAGGTCACCGACCGGCTGGACGACGCTTCCTGGAGGCGCGTCATGCGGGTCAATCTCGACGGCACGTTCCACGTGCTACGCGCGGCGGTGCGCGTGATGCGCCCGGCCGGTGCCGGCGCGATCGTCGTCATCGGCTCCTCGTCGGCCTTCGACACTCCGGTCGGCTACCCCCACTACTGCGCCTCGAAGGCCGGTGTGCACGCCCTCAGTCAGGCCGTTGCCAAGGAGGTCATCGCCTCCGGGATCCGGGTCAACGTGGTCGCGCCCGGCCCGACGGAGACCGGCATGGCCGCACGGACACCCGCCGCGCTGCGCAGCGGCTTCGCCGATCCGCGGGTGCGCCCCTACGCGACGCCCGGGGAGATCGCCGACATCGCTCTGTTCCTGGCGAGCGACGCCGCGGCGAACCTGGTCGGAGCGGTGCTGCTCGCCAATGGGGGCCGTTTCACGGCCTGATCCGGGTCCTGATCCGCGGCCTGAATCGCTGCTCGATGCGCAGCCTGGTCGGCTTCGCGGCAAATCAACTCGTGCACGGGTATTGCCCGAGCGGAGCTCGGTGTCTACGGTCCATGAATTGAGTTCAGTTCGTAATTTTGATCGGTGATGCCGAGGCGCCGGACCCGGGCGTACGGCACGAGGAGACGGTCGACGTGGATCAGTTCTTGCTCGTCCTGGTGAGCGGTCTCGCCAGTGGCGCTGTGTACGGCCTGATGGGGCTCGGCCTGGTGATCATTTACCGGGCCACGGACGTGGTGAACTTCGCCCTCGCCAGCCTGGCGACGATCGGGCTGTACGCGGCGCTGACCCTGTACGACGAGGGCCTGCCGCTCGTCCTGGCCGCGGGGGCCGCGGTCGTCGTCACCGCCGCGGTCGGTCTCGCCGCCCGGGAGACGGTCATCAGGCCCCTCGCCCATGGGGAGTTGCTCTCGGCCCTTGTGATGACCATGGGCGTCTCCCTCATCGTGGAGAGCGTCATCAGCACGATCTGGAACGACCAGCCACGGCTCTTCCCGAGCCTGGTGGACGGATCGGTCTCGTTCGGCGACGCCGCGATCCCGACACAGAGCCTGCTGACCATCGGTGTGGCAGCCGTCGCCATGACGCTGGTGGCGTACCTCTTCGGGCGCACCACCATCGGCTCCGCGATGCGCGCCGTCGCCGAGTCCGCCGACACCGCGCAGATCCTCGGTCTCGGCTCGCAGCGCATCGCCCGGGTCGCCTGGGCGCTCGGCCTCGGCTTGGGCGCGCTGGCCGCCATCCTGTACGCACCCCGCGCGGGGCTGGCGCCCACGGTGCTCAGCGCCCCGCTCTTCCGCGCCTTCGCCGGGATGTTCCTCGGAGGCCTGACGAGCATGTACGGCGCCGTCATCGGCGGGCTGACGGTCGGCGTGCTCGACAACCTGGCCGCGAGCTACGTATCGGCCGGATACCGGGACACGTTCGTGTTCACGTTCACCATCGTCGTGCTGCTGATCCGCCCGCAAGGGCTGTTCGGCACGCGCGCGTTCCAGAGGGTCTGAGGGAGCGCCCCATGTCCGTGTTCAGCCGTTCCAACCTTCTGAGGGCCGGGTGCGGGCCGCTCGGCGCGGTCCTCCTCATCCTCGTCCTGCACAGCGGCGTCGTCCCGCCCTACCAGGCCTACTCCGTCGGGCTCGCCGCCGTCTACACCGTGCTCGTGCTCTCGGTGAACCTGCTCGCGGGGTGGGCCGGCATCTGGTCGATCGCGCATCCCGCCTTCTTCGCCCTGGGTGCCTACTTCGCCTCGTACGGCAGTACGCACGGCTGGTCCCTGGAGGTCGTCGTACTGGGGGCGGCCGGGTGCGCCGCGGCCTTCGGGGCGTTCCTCGGCGGAGCGGGCGCGCGGTTCTCCATGCTGTATCTGGCCCTGCTGACCCTCGCGTTCACCATGGTGTCGCTGGAAGTGATGGGCCAGTGGACCGACGTCACCGGCGGTGACCAGGGCATTCCGATGGAGAAGCTGCACAGCGCCCTCGGGCTCGGCACGCTCTCCAGCGCCGGCACACAGGCGCAGTACATCGCCGTGGGAGTGGCCGGAGTCGCCCTCGCCGTGGGCGCGCTGGCCCGGCCGAGCGCCCTGCGCATGCGGCTGGTCGCCGCCAAGTCCCATCCGCTGGCCGCCCGTTCGGTCGGGATCGCGCCCGAAGCCCAGTCGGCCCTCGCCTTCGCCGTCAGCGCCGTGTTCGCCGCGCTCGCCGGTGTGCTCCTCGCCCTGGTCGTCGGATTCGTCAGCCCCGACCCGTTCTCGCTGGCCCTGGCGATCTCGCTGATCGCCGCGTGCGTGCTCGGAGGTGCGGGGACGCTGGTCGGCGCGGTGGTCGGCGGCGCGTATCTGACCTGGGCACCCGCCGCCGCCGAGACCGTCGGCGTCGCGCAGCCGATCCTTCAGGGAGTCGTGCTGATCGTGGCTCTGGTGTTCCTGCCAGGCGGCGTCGTACCGTTCCTCGGCCGCGCCCTGCGCCGGCTCTTCGGGCGCGCCACGGCGAAGCCGCCCACCCTCGTCGAAGCGGCCGAGCAGGTGCCGCCGCCCGTGCCCGCCCCCGCGCCGACCGCCCCCGCGCTGCTGCGCGTCGACGACGTGGGCGTCTCGTTCGGCGGCGTGAAGGCACTCGAAGGCGCGTCGATGACCGTACGGGCCGGTGAGACCGTCGCGATCATCGGCCCCAACGGGGCGGGAAAGACAACGCTGCTGAACGTCCTGTCCGGGCTCGTCGGCGGCGGCCGGGTGACCGGCAGCGCACAGTACGCGGGCAAGCCCCTGCTCAAGAGCCGGGCGACGGCGCGGCGCGGGATCGGCATCGGCCGCACCTTCCAGCACGCCGAGACGTTCCCGGAGCTGACCGTCGCCGAGAACATCCTGTGCACCCACCGCCGCGTCACCGCCCACCACCGGGCCAGGGCTGCCGAACTCCTCGAAAGCGTCGGCCTCGCACCCTTCGCGGACCGCCGCCCCGACGAGCTGCCCTTCGGCCTGCACAAGCGAATCGACCTGGCGCGGGCGCTCGCGGAGGAGCCGCGACTGCTGGTCCTGGACGAGCCGTTCGGCGGGCTCGACGCCGGCGAACGCACCCTCCTCGCGCGGGAGATCGTGCGCCAGCAGCAGCGCGGCACCGCCGTCGTCATCATCGACCACGTCCTCGACGACCTGTTCGCCGTGGCCCACCGGGTCGTCGCCTTCGACTTCGGCCGGCCTGTCGGCGAGGGCCTGCCCGGCAGGATCCTGGACGACCCCCGGGTCCGTACCTCGTATCTCGGTGAGGGCGGCGACCGCGTCGAACTCCCGCCCCGCGACGACCTCGCGGCACCTGCCGTACACCTCGAAGGAGTCGACCACTCCTACGGCGGCGTCGCCGCGCTGCGCGGCATCGACCTGACCGTCCCCCAGGGCAGCGTGGTCGGAGTCGTCGGCGCCAACGGCGCGGGCAAGTCCACCCTGGGCCAGATCCTGCACGGCACCCTCGCCCCCACCCACGGCCGCCGCACGGCCGACGGTGACCTGCGCAGCGCGCTCGTGCCCGAGGGCCGGGCCCTGTTCAAGACCCTCTCCCTGAGGGAGAACCTGGAGGTCGCCGCGTACGCCGCGGGCATCAAGGGCGCGGAGTTGCGCGCCCGCCTCGCGCAGACCGGCGCATGGCTGCCGCCGCGGCTGCGCGAACGCATGGGCATGCCCGCCGCCGGCCTGTCCGGCGGCGAGCAGCAGATCCTGGCCCTCGCCCGCGCCCTGATGGCACGGCCCGATCTGCTGATCGTCGACGAGCCGGCCCTCGGCCTCTCCCCGGCGATGGTCACCGAGGTCTACGCCCGCCTCGGCCGGCTCGCGCACGACGGCATGACCGTCGTTCTCCTCGAACAGTCGCTCACCCGCGCCGCGTCGGCCTGTCACGAGGTCGTCGTCCTGCACGACGGCCGCGTCGCAGCCCAGGGTGAGCCCGGCGACCCCGAGTTCCTCGCCCACGCCGAACGGGCCTACTTCGACGGCGAGGAGGGCGCGTCCGTGGCCGCTGTGCAGGGCTGAGTCCGAACGCGTACCGACAGATCCAGATGGAGGAGAACGACCGTGCAAGCACAAGGTGCCGACCTGCCCGTGAGCGCAGCGGAAGGCGTCGATCTGCTCGTCATCGGAGCGGGCATGGCCGGACTGACGGCCGCCGCCCGAGCCGTCGGAGACGGTCTGTCCGTCGCCGTCGTCGAGAGCGCCCCGGACGTGGGCGGATCCGCGCGCTTCGCGGGCTACGCCTGGACCGCCCCCGACCACGCGACGATGGACGCGCACAACCCGCGCGGCGACCGGCCGCTCAAGCGGGCCCTCGTGGACCGGTTCGCCGACGGCATCGACTGGATCCGGTCCATCGGCGTCGAGGCCAAGGACGCCCAGCCCATTCTCGGCTTCGGGCGAGGCCACCAGTTCGACACGAACCATTACGTCGACACCTGCCGCCGGCTGATCACCGAGGGCGCGGGCGAGCTCCTGCTGAACACCGAGACGGAGCACCTCCTCGTCGAGGACGGGGTCGTGACCGGCGCAGACGTGTGCGGCGCCGACGGCGGACGTCGTCGTATCCGCGCCACGACCACCCTCCTCGCCACCGGCGGTTTCCAGGGTGACCCCGAACTGCGCACCGCCCATGTGCACCCACATGCGGACCGGATGCAGCTGCGCTCCAACCCCCACAGCACCGGTGGCGGGTACCGGCTCGCGACGGCGATCGGCGCGGCGACCGGAACTGAGAACGCGGGGTTCTACGGACACCTCGTTCCCAGGGGCATCCCGTTCGCCGACCCGGCCGACTTCGTCGACATGTCGCTCTACTACAGCGAGCACGCTCTCCTGCTCAACCTGCGCGGCGAGCGGTTCGTCGACGAGACGCTCGGCGACCACCTCAGCACCATGGCCCTCCTCGACCAGCCCGAGAGCCGTGGCCTGCTCATCGCGGACGCCCGCGTCTTCCGTGACTGGATCGTCGGCTCGTACGTCGAAGGGGCGGTCGCCGTCGACAAGTTCGCCCTCGCCAGCAAGCGAGGCGGCCGAGTCGGACTCGCCGAGGACCTCGACGAACTCGCCTACCTGCCCGAGGAGTGGGGGTACGACGCGGAGACCGTCCGGGACGCCGTCCGGCGCTTCAACGAACAGGTCGCCACGGAAGCGGGTCCGGCACCGGGCCGCGCACTGGACCGACTCCCGCTCGACGAGGCGCCGTACTACGTCATCGAGACCGTGCCCGCCATCACGTTCCCCTTCCACGGCCTGCGCATCGACGATCGGGCCCGCGTGCTGGACGGGGACGGAGGCCCGCTGCCGGGGCTCCTCGCAGCCGGGTCAGACACCGGCGGCCTGTGGGACCGCGCGTACGCGGGCGGCATCGCCTCGGCCCTCGTCTTCGGCCTGACGGCGGCGCGGACCGCCGTCGCGGAGGCCCACCCCTGAGTACCCGCATGACGGTGTCGCCCGTCATCAGCCTCGACCACAGCGCCGAGATCGGCCGCGCCCTGCGCACGCGAAATGCACGTCAGTGACCTGTCCCCCCTCGCGGGCCGCTCGGCGGGCGACGGCATCGTCGCCGGCACCGACCACCGAGCCCCCGCCCGATTCAGTAGCAAAGTGGAGACCCCATGCACGACCGGCACCCCGACATCGACCCCCGGCTGCTCTCCGAGACCGATGAACAACGTGAACTCCGCGCAGTCCTGAGGGACTTCTTCGGCGAAGTCGGCGGACCCGACGCCGTCCGTACACACATGGCGGGCCCGCGTGGACACGACGAGCGGCTCTGGGCGCGGCTCGCCGGCGAGATCGGCGTCCAAGGACTCGCGATCCCCGAGGAGTACGGCGGATCCGGCTACACCTTCGCCGAACTCGCCGTCGCCCTGGAGGAGTCGGGCCGCGCCCTGTGCAGCGCGCCGCTGCTGCCCACGGTGGGCCTCGCCGCCCCCGCGCTGCTCGGCAGCGGCGACCGACAGGCGTGCGAGCGGTATCTGCCGGGGATCGCGAACGGCACGCTGACCGCGACCGTGGCGGGCCTTCAGGACGGTGAGCCCGGCATCAGCGCCGAGGCCACGGGCGGAAGCACCCTGCTGCGCGGCGCAGCGGACTTCGTGCTCGACGGTGCGGGTGCCGACCTCATCCTCGTACGGGCCCAGGCACCGGACGGACCACGGCTGTTCGCCGTCGAACCGGACCCGGACACCTGCCTGCGGACTCCTCACCGAGTCCTGGACGAGACCCGGCGCCAAGCGCGGGTGGAGCTCCGGGGCGCGCCCGCCACGCCGGTGGGGGAACCGGACGGGACGACCGGCGTTCTCGACGCGGGGCGGGCCGCGCTCGCCGCCGAGCAGGTCGGCGGCAGCGGCCACGCCCTGGACGCCACCGTCGCATTCGTTGCGCAGCGCCACCAGTTCGGGCGCCCCATCGGCTCGTTCCAGGCCGTCAAACACCGGCTCGCCGACGTGCTCGTCGCGCTGGAGGCCGCCCGATCGGCGTCCGCGTACGCGACCGCCTGCGTCGCGCTCGGCTCGCCCCAGCTGCCGGTGGCCGCCGCTGCCGCCGCCACAGTCTGCTCCGATACCTTCAGCCTGGCCACAGGCGAGTACGTCCAGCTGCACGGCGGGATCGGCTTCACCTGGGAGCACTCCGCGCACCTGTACGTGCGCCGCGCGCGCAGCGGAGCGGTGCTCTTCGGCACGCCCGCGGCCCACCGCGCCCGGCTCGCCGAACTCATCGGTCTCACCCCGAACACTGCCACCGTCACCGCCGCCTGAGCCGAGGGGAGACATCCATGAACGCACCGAGCACCCCAACCCTCGCAGCATCCTTCACGCTCGGCGGGCACACCCTCCGCAACCGTCTCGTCGCCACCGCCCACGCCACCGCGGCCGTCGCCGACGGCGCCCCCACCCAAGCCGACCACGCCTACTGGCACCGTCTGGCGCAAGGCGGCACCGGCCTGGTCATCACCGGCGGCACCGCCGTCGCTCCGGAGTCGACCCTGCCGCGGCGCTATCTCACCGAGGCCTGGCGCCCTGAGATCAAGGACGCCGTGCGCCGCCGCGCCGAGGCCATCACCGAAGGCGGCGCCGTGGCGATCGCGCAGCTCGTGTACCTCGGCCGCGAGACACTCGGCGCGGGAACCTATTACCCGCCGGTCTCCGCGGCCGCCGTCCGCTCGCCCCGCGAGGCGACCGCGCCCCACCCGCTGAGCGCCGAAGAAGTACGCCGCGTCGTCGACGCCTTCCGCGTCTCGGCGGCGAACAGCGTGCAGGCAGGCTTCGACGGAGTCGAACTGCACGCCGGACACGGCTACTTGCTCGCCCAGTTCCTCTCCCGCGCCACCAACACCCGCGACGACGAGTACGGCGACCGCATCACGCTCCTCGCCCAGGTGATCGAAGCCATCCGCAGCGAAATCGGCCAACACCCCATCGGTGTACGGGTGTCGGTCGAACCCGGCGAGAACTCCGGGCTCGGCCTCGACGACCTCGTCGAACTCCTGCCGCGCCTGCACGCCGCCGCCCCCTTCACGTACGTCAATGTCACCACCGGCGTCCGCAACACCTACGTCCCCGGCATGGCCACCACCAGCCCGCCACTCCTCTCGTCCGTGGCCCGGCTGCGCGCCGCGAGCGGGCTGCCCTTGTTGGTCAGCCAGGGCTTCCGGACCACCGCCGACATCGAGCGAGCCCTGGAGGCGGGTGCCGATCTGGTCGGCATGGCGCGCCCGTTCATCGCCGACCCGGACTTCGCCCGGAAGGTCGTCGCCGGGGACGAACGCTCCATCCGCCCCTGCACGAGCTGCAACGAGGGCTGCCGGACCTTCGAACCCACCGGCTCGTGCTCGGTCAACCCCGCGCTGGGACCGCCCGGCATGGCCGCCCGCCCGGCTGTGCCGCTGCTGCTCAGCCGCCCCGGCACCGGCAGCGGCGACGGCCCGGTCGCCGTCGTCGGCGCAGGTCCCGCCGGGATGGAGTGCGCGGCGGCGCTGGCCCGCACCGGCCACGAGGTCGTCGTCTTCGACGGTGCCCCGCACGTCGGCGGGCAGATCCGGCTCGCAGGGCGCGCCGCGCATCGATCCGGGTGGCTGAAGCTCACCGACTACCAGCGCAATCAACTCGTCGACCTGGGAATCGAGTTGCGTCTCGGCGCAGCGCCGGAGCCGGCCGAACTTTCGGAGTACGCCCAGGTGGTGCTCGCCACCGGCGCGCAGGAGGCAGCGGTGTCCGTGCCCGGCACACTGCCCACCCTCCGGAGCACGGAGTTCCTCGACCGCTGCGCCGACTTGGTGCCGAGCGCGCCCCGGGTGGCCGTCCTCGACGACGGGTTCGGCTGGTGGCAGGGCGTCAGCGCCGTGGAGAGCGCCCTGGCGGCCGGTGCCCGCGAGGTCACGCTCCTCACCCCGGGCAACGGCTTCGCGACCGGCATCTCCGCCGAGAACCGCACCCAGTTGACCAACCGGCTGGGCGGCGCGCCGCTCCGCGTCATCGCTCTGACCACCGTGACCGCCACGACGGACGGCGGTATGCGGCTGCGGGGCGTCCTCGACGGACGCGAGACCGACCTCGAAGCCGACGTCCTGGTGACCGTCGGCGAACGGCGCCCGTGGCGCCCGGACTTCACACCCGTGGACGGTCAGACCGTCCACGCGATCGGCGACTGTGTCGTACCCCGCCTGGTGGCCCACGCTGTCGCCGAGGGGCGCGCGGCGGCCGAGGCGATCGCGGACCGCGCATCGTGACCGGCGTACCCGCCCCCCTTGTTCCCCACTGCAGTGCACTGCACTGAGAGGACACGCCCACCGCCGTCGATGACCAGTAAGGGAAGGTGCACGGCGTCGACGGGCGTACGTCATCGGCGCCGCGACCATGCCGGACATCCCGGCCCTGGCGACCCATACGACTCCGATGGTGCCGGCGAGTGGTGCGCCGACGACCTGCCCGGGACGCGGCTGTCGTAGCTGACGCGCACGGTTCTGGCAGTCGGCGCACTCTGCACAGGCGTCAGTGCCCCGCAGGTGACGGTGTCGCCGGGGAGTAGATGTGAGGGGACAGGTGGAAGTCGCCGTCCGGACAGGGCAGCCAGGTGGGAACACCCGAGGGCCGGCCACTGGAGTCCAGTGGCCGGCCCTCGCGCCTGACCTCAGCCCTCGTACACGTAGAACCCGCGCCCGCTCTTACGCCCGAGATGGCCCGCCGCCACCATGCGCTGCAGCAGCGGGGGAGCGGCGTACAGCGGCTCCTTGAATTCCTCGTACAGAGAGTCGGCGACGGCTTGCGCCGTGTCCAAGCCGATCAGGTCGAGCAGGCGCAGTGGGCCCATCGGGTGGGCGCAGCCCAGTTCCATGCCCCGGTCGATGTCGTCGGCGCGGGCGGTTCCGGCCTCCACCATGCGGATCGCGGCGAGCAGATACGGCACCAGCAGCGCGTTGACCACGAAGCCGGAACGGTCGGGCGCCTCGATGGTCTCCTTGCCGAGCCCCTCGACGGCGAACGCGCGGGCGCGCTCCAGGGTTTCGGCGGTGGTGGTGAGCGCGGGCACGACCTCGACGAGCTTCTGGACTGGTACGGGATTGAAGAAGTGCAGCCCGACGACGTGGGAGGCGCGGCCGGTGGTCACGGCGAGGTCGACGACGGGGATCGAGGAGGTGTTGGTGGCGAGCACGGCGGTCGGGTCGGTGAGCACTTTGTCGAGCTGCCGGAACACCTCGGTCTTCACCTCCCGGTTCTCGGCGACGGCCTCGATGACGAATTGGCGGTCGGCCAGTTCGCCCAGGTCGTGGGTGAAGGACAGCCGGGTCTGGGCCTGTTCGCGCTCGGCCTCCGTGAGCTTGCCGCGGCGCAGCCCGCGGTCCAGGGACGCGACGACCCGGGCGCGTCCCGCGGCGGCGAGCTCGGGGGTCGACTCGGCGACGGTGACGTCCAGGCCGCGCAGCGCGGCGACCTCGGCGATGCCGGAGCCCATGAGGCCGCAGCCGACGACGCCGAGCCGGGTGATGACAGACATGAGGATCCTTATCTGAAGAGAGGGGGAGAGGCGGGCGTCCACCGTTCGTGGACCGCGCGGACGGTCATGCCCGCGACCGATCCCGAGGCTCCGGCGCGGTCCCGCAGCAACTCCCGCAGGGCGAATTTCTTGACCTTGCCACTGGTGGTGCGGGGCAAGGTGTCAACGAGGAGGAGGCCTTTGGGGATCTTCTGCGCGGCCACTTCACGGCTGGTCAGATGCTTGCCGACCTCCTTGAGGGGGTGAGGTCCTGCCCCCGGGCCGGTCACGACGCACGCGCAGGCCCGCTCGCGCGTCGTGCGCGCGTCGGGCCCGGCGACGACGGCGACCTCGGCGAACGTCAGTTGGCGCGCCCCGTCGACCACGGCGACCGCGTCCGGTCACTGGGCGGCGGCACGGCGCAGATATCGGCCGACAGGGGTGTCCCGCCAGCCGCCTGTGGCGCGGTAGTGGGCGACGCGTTCGGGTGCGGGGGATGGGTGGGCCACATCGAGGTGTCTCCTCGGATTCAGCTGTCTCAGGTCGCCGGGCGCCGGCGCACGTGCGTCAGACGTTGCGCCGATAGGCGCCGCCGACCTCGAAGAACGCCTCGGTGATCTGCTCCAGCGAGCAGACCCGCGCCGCGTCCATCAGCACGGCGAAGACGTTCCCGCCGCTCGTGGCCGCGTGCCGGAGCGAGGCCAGCGCCTCACCGGCGGCGTCCTCGTGGCGGGCCCGGAAGCCGTGCACCCGGTCGAGCTGGGACTGCTTCTCCTGCTCCGTGGCGCGAGCGAGTTCGACGACCGGCGCCGGCCGCCCCTCCCCGTCGGCGTGCGGGGAACGGAAGGTGTTGACGCCGATGAGCGGCAGCGATCCGTCGTGCTTGCGCTGCTCGTAGAGCATCGACTCGTCCTGGATACGGCCGCGTTGGTAGCCCGTCTCCATCGCGCCCAGCACCCCGCCGCGCTCGCTGATCCGCTCGAACTCGATGAGCACCGCCTCCTCCAGGAGGTCGGTCAGCTCGTCGATGATGTACGAGCCCTGCAGCGGGTTCTCGTTCATCGCGAGCCCCCACTCACGGTTGATGATCAGCTGGATGGCGAGGGCGCGGCGCACCGACTCCTCCGTGGGCGTCGTCACGGCCTCGTCGTAGGCATTGGTGTGCAGGCTGTTGCAGTTGTCGTAGAGGGCGATGAGCGCCTGCAACGTGGTGCGGATGTCGTTGAAGTCCATCTCCTGCGCGTGGAGTGAGCGGCCCGACGTCTGCACGTGGTACTTCAGCTTCTGGCTGCGCTCGTTCGCCCCGTACCGGTCGCGCATCGCCACCGCCCAGACACGGCGGGCCACCCGGCCGAGCACCGAGTACTCCGGGTCCATGCCGTTGGAGAAGAAGAACGACAGGTTCGGCGCGAAGTCGTCGACATTCATGCCGCGTGCCAGGTACGACTCCACGTACGTGAACCCGTTGGCCAGCGTGAACGCGAGTTGGCTGATGGGGTTCGCGCCCGCCTCGGCGATGTGGTAGCCGGAGATGGAGACCGAGTAGAAGTTCCGTACGTCCTGCTCGATGAACCACTCCTGGATGTCGCCCATCATGCGCAGGCTGAACTCCGTGGAGAACAGGCAGGTGTTCTGTCCCTGGTCCTCCTTGAGGATGTCGGCCTGCACGGTGCCGCGCACACTGCGCAGCACTTCGGCCCGGATCTCTCGCGCCTGCCCGTCGTCGGGCGCGTGGCCGTGCTCGGCGGTGTAGGCGTCGAGCTGCTGGTCGATCGCGGTGTTGAGGAAGAACGCGAGGATCGTCGGCGCCGGCCCGTTGATCGTCATCGACACGGAGGTGGTGGGGGCGGTGAGGGCGAAGCCGTCGTACAGCGCCTTCATGTCCTCCAGTGTCGCCACCGAGACACCAGAGGTGCCCACCTTGCCATAGATGTCGGGGCGCAGATCGGGGTCGCGGCCGTACAGCGTGACCGAGTCGAAGGCCGTGGAGAGCCGGGTGGCCGCGCCGCCCTGGGACAGCAGCTTGAAGCGGCGGTTGGTACGGAACGGATCGCCCTCGCCCGCGAACATCCGCGCCGGGTCCTCGCCGTCCCGCTTGAAGGGGAACACCCCGGCCGTGAACGGGAACGAGCCCGGCAGGTTCTCCGCACGCAGAAAACGCACGAGGTCCCCGTGATCCGTCGTCCGCGGCAGCGCCACGCGCCGAACGCGGCTGCCCGACAGGGACTCGCGGACCAGCGGGGTGCGGATCTCGCGCCCGCGCACGGTGAACGCCACCTCGTCGCCGGAATAGGCCTCCACGGTCTTCGGCCACTGCTCCAACGCCTGCCGCGCCTCGTCGTCGAGCGTCCCGCGCGCCTCGTCCAGCAGCCGCTCCACCGCGGCGGTGTCTTCGGCCACTCCCCTCAATTCGTCTCGCACAGCGCCAAGTTGCTGCACTCGGCGGGCGGTGCGAGCCTGGGCGTCGGTGCGCGCGTGGTACATACGCACCGTCTCGGCGATGTCGGCCAGATAGCGCGCCCGCGACGTCGGCACGATCTGAGCGGCCCCGCTGGAGTGACGTACCGATACCGCCGGCAGTGCCCCCGGCCGCAGCGCGAGACCGCGCTCGCCGAGCAGCCCGCGCAGATGCTGGTAGAGCGCGGTGACGCCGTCGTCGTGGAACGTGGCGGCGCTGGTGCCGAACACCGGCATCTCCTCGTGCGGCGTACCGAACGCCTCCCGGTTGCGCACAAGTTGTCGGCCCACGTCACGCAGGGCGTCCGCCGCGCCCCGCCGCTCGAAGTTGTTGACGGCGACGACGTCCGCGAAGTCGAGCATGTCGATCTTCTCCAGCTGTGACGCCGCCCCGAACTCGGGCGTCATGACGTACAGCGACACATCCGCGAACGGCACGATCGCGGCGTCGCCCTGCCCGATGCCGGGCGTCTCGACGACGACCAGGTCGTAGCCGGCCGCCCGGCAGGCGGTGATGGACTCGCCGAGCCCCTCGGGCAGTTCGCCGGTTCCTCGGGTGGCGAGTGAGCGGAAGAAGATCCGGTCGCCGTCGAGCGAGTTCATGCGGATGCGGTCACCGAGCAGGGCGCCGCCGCCCCGTCGTCGCGTCGGGTCCACGGCCAGCACCGCTACCCGCAGCGTGTCCTCCTGGTCGGTACGGATCCGGCGGACCAGCTCGTCGGTGAGCGAGGACTTGCCCGAGCCGCCGGTGCCGGTGATGCCGAGCACCGGCACCTGGCGCGCTCCGGCCGCTTTCTCCAGGCGGCGCAGGTCTGTGGCGGGTACCGTCCCGGCAGCGGCGGCCGACAGCAGCCGGGCCAGCGCCGGGCGTGCACCCGCGAGGACCTGCTCGATGTCTGCGGGCTCGTCCACCCATGGCGCGTGGTCGCACTCCTCGATCATCGTGGCGATCATTCCGGCCAGTCCCAGGCGCTGCCCGTCCTGCGGCGAGAAGATCCGCACCCCGGCCGCCGAGAGCCGCTCGATCTCCTGCGGCACGATGACGCCCCCACCACCGCCGAATACCCGCACATGCCCGGCGCCGCGCTCCTGGAGCAGCTCCACCAGGTACTCGAAGTACTCGATGTGTCCGCCCTGGTAGGAGCTGACAGCCACACCCTGGACGTCTTCCTCCAGGGCGGCGTCCACCACCTCGCTCACGGAGCGGTTGTGCCCGAGGTGGATCACCTCCGCGCCCTGGGCCTGAAGGATGCGCCGCATGATGTTGATCGAGGCGTCATGCCCGTCGAAGAGGCTGGAGGCGGTGACGAAACGGACGGGATGCTGAGCGCGCGGCATGTGCTGCACTCCTGACTGCCCCCGGCCGCGACGGCTTGGGGGCGGATGCTCGCAGAGACCTCCCCATACTGAACCGAAGTAGGTGCAGGTCTCAAGAGAATCATTGAAGTCAATTCAGTTCGGTGGCAGTCTCGGGTGGTCGCAACGATGCGGTCCCAGCGTGATCCCCGGGAGGAACGATGCTCGCCGCCAGGCTGTACGGAACCAAGGATCTGCGGATCGAGGAGATGCCCGAACCCGAGCCGGGGCCCGGCGAGGTGAAGATCCGCGTGGCGCACGCGGGCATCTGCGGCACCGATGTGCACGAGTACTTCGAGATGCCGCGCGCCACGCACGAGCCCAACCCGCTGACCGGCGCCACCCTGCCGCAGACGCTGGGGCACGAGTTCGCCGGGACCGTGGTGGCGTGCGGTCCGGACGTGGACCGCGTCGCGGCCGGCGACCGGGTCTGCGTCCGGCCGATCCGCACGTGCGGAGTGTGCGCCCGCTGCACGTCCGGGCTCTCTCATCTGTGTGCTTCCCTCGCGGCGATCGGCGTCACCTCGCCCGGCGGCGGGCTCGCCGAGTACGTGGTCGTACGTGCCGAGGCCGCACACCGGCTGCCCGATGAAGTGCCGCTGGAGCAGGGCGCGTTGGTGGAACCCATGGCCGTCGGTCTCAATGCGGTCGAGCGGGCCGGAGTGGGTGCGGGCGATACCGCGCTGGTCATGGGGGCCGGCGCGGTCGGCATGGGTGTGCTCTTCGCGCTGAAGGCGCAGGGTGCGCGTGAGGTGATCGTCGTCGAGCCCTCGCCGGCCCGCCGCGCGGCCGCGGCGCGGCACGGCGCCCAGGTCCTCGATCCGGCCGCCGGTGACGTGGTCGCCGAGGTGCTGCGGCGCACCGGAGGGCGGGGCGTGGACGCCGCGATCGAGTGTGCGGGCCGGCCCGAGGTGCTCGACGCCGCGATCCGCTCCGTCGCCGCCCGCGCGCCCGTGGTCCTCGTCGCCCTGTACTCGGGGCCCGTCACCGTGGACGCCTCCGTCGTGCGCCTGGCCGAACTCGCGCTGCTGGGCTGCGAGGCGTACCCCGACGGGGTCTTCGAGAGGGTCATCGCGCACATGGCGGCCGGGCGCTACCCGACCGACGGCTGGCTGGACCACATCCCGCTCGCCGAGACCGTGGCCGGGCTGCACGACGTGCGCGACGCGCGACGGCTCAAGGTTCTCGTCGACCTGCCGGCCCATGACGTCTGATCCGTCCTGAACCAATCTCGGAGTTGGCCTTGACAGTGGATCACCGGCTCCCCAAACTCGTAATGAATTCAGTTCAGTTTGAAGCGGAGGAACCTGAGATGGCAGTGGAAGACGAGATCCAGTTCGAGCGTGACGGCCACGTCGCCCGCGTCTGGCTCAACCGCCCCTGGAAGAAGAACTGCGTCACGGTGCCGATCCTGGACCGGCTCGACGAGATCATCACCGAGGTCGACGAGGACCCCGAGCTGCGCGTCCTGGTCTTCCGGGGGCGCGGCGGCACCTTCTGCTCGGGCTTCGACCTCGACAGCCTCAAGGCCGACTTCGTCGGCAAGTCGAACGCCATCGACGTCGCGGTCAAGTCCGCGAAGGTGTGCGACCGGCTCTACTCGATGAAGACCCCGTCGGTGGCTGTCCTGGAGGGGTACGTCACCGCCGGCGGCTTCGAGATCATGATCTCCTGCGACTTCGCGATCGCCGCCGACGACGCCAAGATCGGCGACTTCCACATCCGCCGCGCGCTGTTCGGCGGAGCGGGCCCGATCTACCGCGTGCCGCGCATGATCGGCATCCGCAAGACCAAGGAGCTCATGCTCACCGGAAAGCTCCTCTCCGGCATCGAGGCCACCGAGTTCGGCCTGATCAACGACCACGCGCCGACCGAGAAGCTCGACGAGACGGTCGAGGAGTTCATCTCCCACCTCACCGACAAGAGCCCCTTCACCATGTGGCTCACCAAGATGACCATCGACCGCAGCCTCGACGCCGACACGCAGTCGCTGATGGTGATGGAGCACCTCGCCGTCGGTGTCGCCCTCAACTCCGAGGACGCCAACGAAGGGGTCTCGGCGTTCCTGGAGAAGCGCGAGCCCAAGTGGCAGGGGCGCTGAGCCGGATGACCACGCATCCGCGGAGTCCGGCCGCCGGGCTCCAAGGCGCACGCTGCCGCGGCTGCTCGGTCGCGGTCTACCCCGCGGACGCGGCGTGCCCGCGCTGCGGGGGCCCGGCCGAGTCGGCCGTCCTCAGTGGTGCGGGCACCCTGTGGACCTGGACCGTGCAGCGGTACGCGCCCAAGTCCCCGCCCTACCAGCCCCCGCCCGGCGGCTTCGAGCCGTTCGCGGTCGGCTATGTCGAGCTGGCCGACGGCGTCCGCGTCGCCGCGGTGATCGAGGTCGACGACCTCGACACGATCCGGATCGGCATGCCGCTCACGGTCGTCGCCGGCGACGGCGTGCCACGGGCCCGGCCCACCACGACAGCGGAGGAGAGCTCATGACCGCGGACGTGCTGATCTGCGGCGCCGCGCGGACCGCGTTCGGGCGCTCGGAGGCGAGCGGCCGGCAGCTCGCCGTCGACGCGGTGCACGCAGCGCTGAAGGACGCCGGAGTCGACTGGTCACGGGTGGGCGCCGCGTTCGGCGGCAGCGACAGCGCCGGGCTCGCCGACACTCTCGTGGCCCAGCTCGGCCTCACCGGAGTGCCCTTCGTCAATGTGAAGAACGGCTGCGCCACCGGCGGCAGCGCACTGATCTCCGCCGTGAACGCGATCCGCTCGGGCATGGCCGACGTCGTCCTCGCCGTCGGCTTCGACAAACACCCGCGCGGCGCCTTCGACCCGAGGCCCGAGGACTGGGGCCTGGGCGAGGAGTACGGCAGCGACGGCCTCATGGTCACCACCCAGTTCTTCGGCATGAAGATCCGGCGATATATGCACGACCACGGGATCACCCCGCAGACGCTGGCTCGAGTGGCGGAAAAGGCCTACAGGAATGGTGAGTTGACACCGCAGGCGTGGCGCCGCAAGCCCGTGTCGGCCGCCGAGATCCTGGACTCCGGCATGGTCAGCGACCCGCTGACCCGGTTCATGTTCTGTTCCCCCGGGGCCGGCGCCGCGGCGCTCGTGCTGTGCTCGCCCGAGGTGGCGCGGACCCTGGAGGGCCCCTCGGTCGCACTGCGGTCGGCGGCCCTGCGCACGCGGCAGTTCGGCTCGTTCGAGGTGTTCAGCCCGTGGGTCGCCGGGGGCGAGCCGACCAGCGTCAGCCGCGCCGCCTCCGCCGCCGCGTTCGAGGAGGCGGGTATCGGCCCGGGCGACATCGACGTCTGCCAGCTGCAGGACACCGAGAGCGGTGCAGAGGTCATGCACATGGCCGAGTGCGGGCTCTGCGAGCATGGCGAGCAGGAACGGCTGATCGCCGCCGGGGTCACCGAGATCGGCGGGGCGCTGCCGGTCAACACCGACGGCGGCTGCATCGCCAACGGCGAACCCATCGGGGCCTCCGGGCTTCGCCAGGTCTACGAGGTCGTCCAGCAGCTGCGCGGCCGCGCCGGCGACCGCCAGGTTCCCGGCGCGTCCCGGACCGGCTTCACCCATGTGTACGGAGCGCCGGGCGTCAGCGCCTGCACGGTCCTGACCCGCTGAACGGAGGTGCACGACCCGATGAACGCCAACCCGGAAGACATCCCCGGACGTGTTCCGGATCCCGAGGAATTCCGCGCCGAGGCCCGGCGCTGGCTCGAGGGCGTCGCCGAGCCGCGCGCCGCCACCGGGGGATGGGGCAGCGGCTCCGACTCCGTCGCCGTGTTCGAGAACTGGACCGAGGAGCAGGAGCGGACCCACACCCGCCGCACCCAGGACTGGGAACGCACCCGCCACGACCAGGGCTGGGGCGCCCTCAACTGGCCTGCCAGGTACGGCGGACGCAACCTGCCCGCGTACTACGAACAGCTCTATCGCGCCGAGGAAGCCGCCTTCGACGTACCGCACCGCACCGAGATCTTCCCGGTCACCCGACAGCTCGTCGCCCCCGCGATCGGCATCTGGGGCACCGAGGGGCAGAAGGCGCGCTGGCTGCGGCCCATGCTGCGCACCGACGAACTCGCCTGCCAGCTCTTCTCCGAGACCGAGGCGGGATCCGACCTCGCCGGAGTACGTACGAAGGCGGTGCGCGACGGCGACGACTGGCTGCTGAGCGGACACAAGGTGTGGACCTCCGGCGCCACCGTCGCCACATGGGGCGTCGCCGTCTGCCGCACCGACCCCGACGTGCCCAAACACGCGGGCATCACCGTCTTCCTGGTCCGCATGGACGCGCCCGGCGTCACCGTGCGGCCCATCCGGCAGATGACCGGTGGCGCGAGCTTCAACGAGGTCTACCTCGACGGCGTCGTCGTCCCCGACACCGACCGGCTCGGACCGGTCGGCGAGGGCTGGCGCGTCACCCTCAGCGTGCTCGCCGCCGAACGCCTCGACTCCGGCAACCTCGGTCTCGACAACGCCGACCACGCGGTGGACCTGGCCGGACACCTGTCCCGCCCGCTCACCGGCGCCGAACAGGACCGGGCCGCCGACCTCTACGTACGGGCCCTCGTCCAGCGCCTCATCGGACTGCGGGTCACCGGCGCCCTCGTCGCCGGACGCGAACCCGGCGCGGAGGCCTCCGTCGGCAAGCTGTACGCCACCGAGACCATGCGCCGCACCGGCGACCTCGTCTCCGAACTCCTCGGTCCGGCGCTCGTCGCCGACACCGGCGAGTGGGGCACGTACGCCTGGACCGAACACCTCCTCGGCGCGCCCGGCTACAGCATCGCGGGCGGCACCGACGAGATCCAGCGCAACATCCTCGCCGAGCGCGTGCTCGGCCTGCCCAAGGAGCCCGTCCGATGAGCACGGCCGTCCAGGAGAAGGAACTGGCCCTGCGAGTGGCCGCCCGTCTCGGCCAAGGCGCGGGGGAGTTGAAGGTCCTGCCCGGCGGTCACTCCGGGCTGACCTACTCCGTCACTGCGGGGGAGGAGAGGTACGTCGTCAAGGCGGTGCCCCCGGGACAGAAACCCGTCGGGCGCAACGACGTGCTGCGCCAGGCCCGGGTCCTCGCCGCGCTCGACGGATCCCCGGTGCCCGTGCCGGGTGTCGCCGCCCTGGACGAGGTCCAACCCGCATGGTTCGCGATGGAGTTCGCCGACGGAGAGGCGCTGGAGCCCGTACTCGACGATCCCGAGGTGCCCGCGGACACCGCGCGGGCCCGCATGCTGGAAATCGCCCAGGTCCTGCGGCGACTGCACGCCACCGACATTCACGCCCCCGGCCTGGACGCCCCACAGCCGCTCGGGGCAGCCGGGGAGCTCGACCGGTGGAGTCGCACCATGCACGCCGTCCCGGAAGAACTCCGGCCGGGTGCACAGGAGTTGCTCGACCGTCTTGCCGACGACGTGCCCGCCGGTCTGCCGTCCGTGCTGCTGCACGGCGACTTCCGGCTCGGCAACGTGCTCTGCGTCGCACAGCGTGCTGTCGCCGTCGTCGACTGGGAGATCTGGAGCGTCGGCGATCCCCGGATCGACCTGGGCTGGTTCCTGCTCTTCGCCGACCACCGCAACTTCCCCGGCATCGGCCGGGCCGTGCCCGGACTGCCCACCGAGGACGAGCTGCTCGCCGCCTATCTCGACGGCGCCCCCGCGCTGCCCGCCATGGACTGGTTCCGGGCGCTCGGCCGCATGAAGATGGCCGCGATCATGGGCCACAACCTGCGCCGGCACCGCGAGGGCAAGCATCACGACCCGGACCAGGAGCGGCTGCCGCCCACCATCGCCGCGATGATCAGCACCGCGCGAGCCATCCTCGGCTGAGCCGCATCGTGCTCACCCTTCCCGGCCGAGCCGCATCGTGCTCGACCTCATCGGCCGAGCCGCCCCGGCCCGCCGCCCACCCACGTCACCACACCGGTGCCCACGCCGACAGGGCACCGGTGGACAGGAGCCCCTCGTGGATTTCGGATTCTCGCCCCGCGCGAGTGAACTCCAGGACCGCATGCGGTCGTTCATGAACGAACACGTCCTGCCGGCCGAAGCGGTCCACGACCGGCAGCTCGCCGAAGCCGCCGACCCGCACGCGCTGCCGCCGGTGATGACCGAGCTGAAGGAGAAGGCCCGCGCCGAAGGCCTGTGGAACCTCTTCATGGCCCACGGCGACTGGGGCGCCGGACTCACCAACCTCGAATACGCGCCCCTCATGGAGCTGGCCGGCCGCTCCATCATGGGCCCCGAGGTGTTCAACTGCTCGGCGCCCGACACCGGCAACATGGAACTCCTCGCCCTCTACGGCACCCCCGAGCAGCAGGAGCGCTGGCTCAAGCCGCTGCTGGAGGCCGAGATCCGCTCCTGCTTCGCCATGACCGAGCCCGAGGTCGCCAGCTCCGACGCGCGCAACATCCGAACACGCATCACCCGCGACGGAGACCACTACGTCGTCAACGGCCGCAAGTGGTACACCTCCGGAATCCTCGACCCCGACTGCGAGCTCATCATCCTGATGGGCAAGTCCGACCCCGACGCGCCCACCTACCGGCAGCAGAGCATGGTGCTCATCCCGCGTCACACCCCAGGCGTCACCGTCGTACGCGACCTGCCGATGTTCGGCTACACGGACCGGTGCGGACACGGCGAGGTGCTCTTCGAGGACGTCCGTGTGCCCATCGACCACATTCTCGGCGGGGAGGGGGAAGGATTCGCGCTCGCGCAGGGGCGGCTCGGGCCGGGGCGTATGCACTACGCGATGCGGGCAGTCGGTTTCGCCGAGCGGGCGCTCCAGCTGATGTGCGAGCGGACCAGCGAACGCGTCGCCTTCGGCGGGCCGCTCGCCGAGCGGGGTGTCGTACGGGAGTGGATCGCCCGCAGCCGCATCGAGATCGAGCAACTGCGGCTCCTCGTCCTCAAGTCGGCCTGGCTGATGGACACCGTCGGCAACGCCGCAGCCCGCATGGAGGTAGCCGCCATCAAGGTGGCGGCCCTGGAGGTCGCCCACAAGGTCGTCGACCGCGCCGTCCAGGCCCACGGCGCGGCCGGCGTCAGCGACGACACCGTGCTCGCCCGGCTGTACGCCATCACCCGGGCACTGCGCATCGCCGACGGCCCCGACGAAGTACATCTGCGGACCGTGGCACGGCAGGAACTCGCCAAGTACTGCAAGCCCGGGAAGAACACCGACACGAAGGCAGGAGCGGCGTGAGCACCGACATCCTCGACGGCAAGGTCGCCGTCATCACCGGCGGATCGCGCGGCATCGGCCTCGGCATCGCCACCGCCTACCGGGCGGCGGGCGCGCACGTCGTGATCGCCGCCCGCAAGGCCGCCGGACTCGCCGAGGCCCGCGAGGAGCTGCTGCGCGTCAAGGGCGACGGCGACGTCCACACCGTCGTCGCCAACGCGGGCGAGCCCGACCAGGCCGAAGCCTGCGTCGAAGTGACCATGACCCGCTTCGGCCGGCTCGACATCCTCGTCAACAACGCCGCGACCAACCCGTACAACGGAGACCTGCTCGACCTGGACCTGCCGCGCGCGGAGAAGACCGTACGCGTCAACCAGTACGGCATGATCGCCTGGACCCGGGCCGCGTGGCGCGCCTGGATCGCCGAGCACGGGGGAGCGGTGATCAACATCGCCTCCGTCGGCGGGCTCGTCGTCGACCCGCACATCGGCTACTACAACGCCACCAAGGCCGCCATGCTCCACATGACCCGGCAGCTCGCCTACGAACTCGGCCCACGGGCCCGCGTGAACGCCATCGCCCCCGGCCTGATCAAGACCGAACTGGCCCGCGCCGTATGGGAGGTGCGCGAGCCCGTCCTCACCGCCAAGCTGCCCATGCGCCGCCTCGGCACGGTCGAGGACGTGGCGAACGCGGCACTGTTCCTCGCGTCCGACGCGTCGTCCTGGATGACCGGGCAGACCCTCGTTCTGGACGGTGGCGCCACCGCACTTCCGATCGGGGTGGACGAGTGAGCGTCCCGTCGTCCGCCGCCGAACTCTTCTCGCTCGAAGGCCGGACGGCGATCGTCACCGGCGCCTCCGCCGGGCTCGGCGCGCGGTTCGCCACCGTCCTCGCGCTGGCAGGCGCGACGGTGTTCGCCGCCGCCCGCAGAATCGACCGGCTCAAGGAACTCGCGGACGACGACGCACGTATCCACCCCGTCGCCTGCGACGTGTCCCTGGAAGCCGACCGGACGCGGCTGGCCGAGACGGCACTGAACGCCACCGGGCATCTCGACATCCTGGTCAACAACGCGGCCACGTCGGGACGGACGCGCGCCGAGGACGAGTCGGCGGACTCCTTCGCGGACGTCCTGGGGGTGAACCTCACGGCGCCCTTCCACCTGGCCCGGCTCACCGCCGAGGCACCCGGCGCCGCGGGCAAGAGCATCATCAACGTCTCCTCCGTCCTCGGACTCGTCTCCGGCGCCCCGCTCGGCGGCGCGAGCTACTCCGCGTCGAAGGCCGGACTGATCGGCCTGACCCGCGAGCTGGCCGGCCAGTGGGGGCGGTCCGGGACGCGCGTCAACGCCCTCGCGCCCGGCTGGTTCCGTACCGAGATGACCGCCGAGCTGTTCGGCGACGAGCACTCGCGGCGGTGGGTCGAACGGGGGACGATGCTGCGGCGCGGCGGGGAGACGCACGAACTCGACGGGGCGCTGCTCTTCCTCGCCTCGGACGCATCCACGTACTGCACCGGGCAGGTCCTGACCGTCGACGGCGGATGGACGGCACGATGAGCGGCGTCGGCATCGACATCCGCGACGACGGTCTGGCCCGCGTCACCCTGCGGCGCGGCGACGTGGGCAACGCCATCGACCTGGCGACGGCCCGGGGCCTGCTGGACGCCGCGACGGCATGCGAACGGTCCGGCGTGCGGGCCGTCCTCCTCAGCGGCGAGGGAAGGTCCTTCTGCGTCGGCGGCGATCTCCGGGAGTTCGCGCGGCTCGAAGGCGAGGCGCTGGAACAGCACCTCCTCGCGGTGACGGGTGCGCTCCACGAGGCGCTGCGTGTCTTCGCGCGGCTCGACGCGCCCATGGTGGCCGCCGTGCAGGGCGCGGTCGCGGGGGCGGGCATCGGTCTCGCGGCCGCCGCGGACGTGACGCTCGCCGCCGCCGACGCCTCCTTCACCGCCGCGTACACCGGGATCGGGTACTCGCCGGACGCAGGGGTGAGCTGGTTCCTGCCCCGCCTCGCCGGGCCCAAGCGCGCGCTCGACCTCCTGCTGACGAACCGGCGGATTCCGGCGTCCGAAGCCGTCGAGATCGGGCTCGTCAGCCGCACCGTCGCCGCCGGGCTGCTGGCCGACGAGGCGGCGCGCACCGCCGAGGCCCTGCGTGACGGCCCCGCGGGCGCGTTCGGGGCGACCCGTCGGCTCGTCGCCGCCGGGCTGACCGCCGATCTCGGCCCGCACCTGGACCGGGAGGCCCGCGCGCTGGCCGCCGCGGCCCGCGGGGAGGAGGGCCGCGAGGGCGTCGCCGCCTTCCTGGGGAAACGCCCGCCCGCCTTCCGGAGCGCAGTGTCCCCGCCCTGAGCTGTGCGTACGAGCTCTGAACTCCCCTCACTCACCAACCCCTCTGGAGCCACCATGCCGGAAGCCTTCATCGTCGAGGCCGTCCGTACCCCTGTCGGTCGTCGCAAGGGCGCGCTCAGCGGTGTGCACCCCGCCGACCTCGGCGCCCATGTGCTGCGCGCTCTCCTGGAGCGTTCCGGCGCCGATCCGGCGGCCGTCGACGACGTGTACTTCGGCTGCGTCGGCCAGATCGGCGCGCAGACCGGCAACGTCGCCCGCACCGCGTGGCTGTCGGCCGGGCTGCCGCAGCACGTGCCCGGCACCACCATCGACCGGCAGTGCGGCTCGTCGCAGCAGGCCGTGCACTTCGCCGCCCAGGCGGTCGGCTCGGGCGCGGCGGACCTGGTGGTGGCCGGCGGCGTCGAGGTGATGAGCCTCGTTCCCATCGCCAGCCCCATGACGGTAGGCGAGCAGGCGGGCCTCGGCAGCCCGTACGCCGGTGACGGCTGGCGCGAGCACTTCGGGGAGCAGGAGGTCTCCCAGTTCCGCGGGGCCGAGCTGATCGCCGAGAAGTGGAGCGTGTCCCGCGAGGACATGGAGCGCTTCGCCCTCACCAGCCATCAGCGGGCGCTGGCCGCCCAGGCCGACGGGGTGTTCGACGCGGAGATCGTTCCGTCCTTCGGCCTCACTGCCGACGAAGGTCCCCGGGCCGACACCACGCTGGAGAAGATGGCGGGTCTGAGGACGCTGACCGAGGACGGCCGGCTGACGGCCGCCGTCTCCAGCCAGATCTCCGACGGAGCCGCCGCTCTGCTGATCGCCTCCGAGGACGCGGTGCGCCGCCACGGGCTGACCCCGCTGGCGCGTGTGCACAGCATGGCCGTGGTCGGCTCGGACCCGATCCAGATGCTGACCGGGCCGATCCCCGCCACACAGAAGGTCCTGGAGCGGGCCGGCCTCACGATCGACGCCATGGACCTCGTCGAGATCAATGAGGCGTTCGCCTCCGTCGTCCTCGCCTGGCAGCGGGAGACCGGAGCGGACCCGCGGCGGGTCAACGCCTTCGGCGGCGCCATCGCCCTGGGACATCCCCTGGGCGCGACCGGCGCGCGGCTGATGACCACGCTCGTTCACCAGTTGCGCAGGACCGGAGGGCGCTACGGTCTGCAGACGATGTGCGAGGGCGGCGGCATGGCCAACGCGACCGTCCTGGAGACCCTGTGAGGCACCGGTTTGGCAACTGAGTTCAAGTTGGGTTTACTCTCGGGTACGGACACGCTGAGTGACGGCCAGGAGAGAGGGTCATGACCAGGATCGTTGAACGGGAGGCGGGGCCGCGGTCCAAGCGCGCGGCCATCCTCGCGGCGGCTGTGGACTGCTTCGGCGAGACCGGCTTCGAGGCCACGAAGTGGTCCACGGTGGCGGAGCGGGTGGGCATCGGCCAGACCGCTCTCTACCACTACTTCGAGTCGAAGACGCACTGCCTGCTCACCATCATGCGGCTCGAACTGGAACGCTCCCACGACCGGTTCGTGGAGGCGACCGAGGGCGCGGAGGACCCCGTGCAGGCCCTGCGGGCGGGCGTCCGCGCCGCCTACGACGTCTCCGAGCACGAGGTCCTGCAGATGCGCATCCTGCAGAACCACATGGACCTGCTCTCCGGGGCGCGCAAGTCCAAGCGCGAAGAGGCCGAGCGGGTCGCCGCCCGCCAGCTGGTCCAGGTCGTCGAGCGGGACTGGACCAACCTGCTGGTGCGCGGGATGTCGCAGGGCGCCTTCCCGCTGCGGGACGCGCAGTTGCTCGGGGCCAGCGTGCTGGGCCTGATCGTCAGCGTATGGCGGTGGTACCGGCCGTCCGGGCCGACGCCGCTGTCCGAGATCAGCGAGCTGATCGAGGGTGCCTGCGTGCGGATGATCGCTTCCTGAGCGCTCCGCGTCGTGTGATCCCCTGACGGGCCTCCCGTCAGGGGATCTTTTCGTTTGCGCCTTGCGCCGGACCATTGCCAGGCGCGTTTGCGCGGGATTAACATCTCTTCAACTGAACTGAACTCAGGTTGAGTTACATCGGCTGAGGAGGGGTCATGCGACGACGCGCGACACGCACGCTGATTGCCGCACTCGCCGCGATGCTCGCCCTGGCGGCGAACGCCTGCGGCACCAAGAGCCCCTCGGCAGGGGACGACAAGATCATCAAGATAGGCGCCTGGTACCCGCTCACGGGACCCCTGGCCTCGTTCGGAATCCCCGAGCGGGCGGGCGCCGACGCGTACTTCAAGTCGGTCAACGCCCGCGGCGGGATCAACGGGCGCACCATCGACTGGGTCGTCAAGGACAACGCGAACGACCCGCAGCAGACCGTCCAGATCGCCCGCCGGCTCGTGGACCAGGACGAGGTCGTGGCGATCGTCGCGACCAACGGCACCTCCCAGACCCAGGCCACCTTCCCCTTCGTGCTCGAGCAGAGGAAGGTGCCGGTCCTCAACACACTGGGCGGCGATGCCTCCTGGTACGAGCCGGCCCGCGACGGCCTGTTCGGTCTGCAGACGCTGTACGAGGACCAGGCGGCCGCGCTCGGGGACTGGGTCACGCGGGACGGGGCGAAAAAGGTACTCGTCGTGCACAGTGACCCGGCGGCGTTCGTGAACGTGGCCAAGGTGATCGGCCCCGCCGCCCGTAAAACCGATCCGTCGGTCCAGGTGAAGCGGCTGTCGGTGAAGTACCAGACCACCGACTACAGCCCGGTGATCAGCAAGGTCAAGGCCGCGAAGCCCGACGCCGTCGTGCTGATCCTGACCGCCGCGGAGACCGCCTCCTACCTCAAGGAGGCGAGGCTGCAGGGCGTCACCGCCCCCGTGTACGGCTACGCGCCCGTCGCGGCACAGGCCACGCTGACGCTGGGGGGCACGGCGACCGAAGGCCTCAAGGCGCTCCAGCTGGTCAAGTCGCCGAACGACGACGACCCGGCCATCAAGGAGTTCCGTACGGCGATGCAGAAGTACGAGCGAGGACAGCCCGCCGACTTCATCACCCTGTGGGGCTGGGAAGCGGCCAAGGCCTTCGTCGAGATCGCCAAGACCATCGACGGGCCCGTGACCAGCGAGTCACTGACGCGGGCCTACCGCACCGCACGCCACGTCGACACGGGCGTGGGCCCGGTCCTCAACTACGGCGCCGGCCGGCACCTCGGCACACGCGACCTGCAGAAGGTCGTCGTCAGGAACGGCCGCTGGGAGTCGCAGGGCGACTTCTTCACACCGCCCACCCGCGACTGACGCGATCTGACTCCTCCGATTCTTGCGACCGGTGAAAGGACCTTCCATGGCCAGTGTGCTGCGCGACTACATGGCACGTATGGACAGCGACGCCCCAGAGCGGGCGCTCGAACTTCTCGCCCCCGACTTCCAGTTCCGCATCGCCCTGCCGGACCGTGAGGCGACGGGACGGTCGAAGGGGGAGTTCGAGGCGTACATCGGGGGACGCAACGCCGTCGAGCGCGTGCACCACATCCTCCGCCACAGCGTCGACGGTGACCTGGAGACCGTGTACGGATACGTCTCCGAGTCGGGGAAGGCCATGGGGTCCTTCCTGTCGGCCGCCGTCGTCACAGCCGAGGGACGCATGGCGCGCTACCAGTCGTACTTCACCACGACCTACGACCTCATCGACCCGCCGCAGTAGCCGCCACCGCGTCGACCGGGCGCCGACTCAGCACAAGGGAAGCCGATATGTCAGTACAAGGGAAGCCGCTATGACCGACACCACCGCCCCCGAGGCCGCCCCCGTCGCGGCCCCCTTTCTCACCGCCTGGTTCGAGATCCTCGACACCGATACGCCGGAGCGGATCCTCGACCTCATCAGCGACGACTTCACGCTGTCCATCCTGTTCTCCACCGGCGACGGCAACGCCACCGACTTCGCCGGCGACCGCACCGCGCTGGTGGGCTATCTCCAGCAGCGCGAGCGGGGCACGCGCACACACCACCGGCTCTCCGCCACCACCCTCGGTCAGGACGAGCTGTTCCTCGGCGAGGTGCGGCGCGAGGGAGTCCCCGAGGCGAGCTTCGTCGCCGCCGGGCGGGTGGACGCGGGCGGTCGGCTCCAGCGGCTGCTGATCGGGCGGTCCTCGCAGATCCGCTTCGAGTGAGCCCTCCCCGGTCCTTTTCCTGCCGGCCCTGTTCCGCCCCTGTTCCCAGATTTCCTACGGAGGATCGTCATGTACAACCTCGTCCTGCTGGCGGCCCGGCCCCCGGAGTGGACCCACGAGCGGTTCATCGACTGGTGGCGCGGTGACCACGCCGAGCTGACCTGCCGGCTGCCCGGTCTGCGCTCCTGGCGGCACACCGAGATCGACCAGGCGCTGGAGCCGCGCTCGGAGGGCTGGGACGGGATGTCCGTGCTCGGCTTCGACTCACCGGAGGACCTGAAGAAGGCCCTCGCCAGCCCCGAGTGGGCGGCCGCCGTCGCGCAGGTCGGGGACATGAAGGGCCGCCGCATCGCGGTCATGGGCACCGAGAAGGAGCTCTACCCCGCCTGAGGCCCCGACGGCCTTGGACACGGGAGCGTTCGACAACGGGTTCGGCACGGCGTAGCGAGGAAGCGGATGCGACAGGTAGTGCGGGAGTTCCGACAGAGGGCCGGGACGGCGGACTTCGTGGCCGTCGTCGACGACGAAGGCAGCCATACGGCACGGGAGTTGCTCGCCGAGGCGGCCCGGCTGAAGGACGCGATGTGCCCCCACGGCGGGGGCGGCACCGTCATGCTCCAGGCCGACAACTCGTGGCGCACGGTGGCCGGTGCCCTGGCCGTGGGCCTGAGCGGCGGCGTCCTCGCCGTCGTCAACCGCCACACGACACGGGGCGAGTTCGCGGCGGCCTTCGAGGACATCCGGCCGGACGCCGTCGTCGCCGAGCCCTCGGCGCTGGCGGAGTGGAACGTGGCCGGACTGCTGCCGGGCCGCGCCGACGACTCGGTGCTCGACGGGTGGCAGACCCATCGCGGCACCGCACGGCCCGACGCGGCACGTTGGTCGGGGGGCGTCCTCATCGGGCTCACCTCCGGTTCGACCGGGCGGCCCAAGGGCGTCGTGCAGTCCGAGCAGGCACTGACCTACGCGGCCGAGAGCACCGTCAGGATCAACGGGCTGCGGCCCGGCGACGCGGTGGCCGCGATCGTGCCGCTGTCGTCGACGGCCGCGTACTGCTTCGGCGTCCACCTCTCCCTCGTCCTCGGCGGCCCGCTCGTCCTGACGGCCAAGTGGGACCGGGCGCTCGCGATGCGCCGGATGGCCGAGAACGACGTTCGCTGGACCATGTGCGTACCGACGATGGCGCTGCAGATGGGAGCCGAGGCCGCGGGCTCCGGCATCCTCTCCGGAGTGCGCGCCATCACGGTCGGCGGCGGGCCGATGGACCGCGGCGCGCTGGCACGGGCCGAGCAGTCCCTCGGCACGAAGATCCTCAGAGTCTTCGGGATGTCCGAGTGCCTCGGGCACACCTCGCCCCGGCCCGACGAGCCCGAGGAGATCCGGCTCGGCCGGGACGGCCGCCCCTTCCCCGGCACGGACCTGCGCGCCCTCACCCCCGACGGCGCCGAGGCCGGGCCGGAGGTGACCGGCCTGGCACAGGTGCGCGGCCCCTCCCTCTTCCTCGGCTACGCCCGTGCCGGCCGGGTCGAACCGCCGACGCTGACCGAGGACGGCTACTTCCCCACCGGCGACCTCCTGATGCCCCACGAGGACGGCACCGTCACCATCATGGGCCGCGAGAAGGACATCATCATCCGCGGCGGCCGCAACATCGACATCACCGAGATCGAACGAGCCGTCGCCGGATACCCGCGTGTCTCCCGGGCCTGTGTGGCGGCGGTGCCCGACGAGGTGCTCGGCGAACGTGTCGCCCTGCTCGTCGTCACCGAGGACGGCGCAGGCATGGACCTCTCGGAGGTCACCGGGCACCTGGAGAGCCTCGGACTCGCCAAGACCAAGTGGCCCGAATTCGTCTACGCCGTCGAGGAGTTGCCCCAGACCAAGGTCGGCAAGCTCGACCGGTCGGCGGCCGGACGCCTGGCGCAGAGCCTGCGGGCCGAGGTCTGAACAGCGGCGTCTGTGCGCGGTCTGTGTGCGGACGCCTGTCCACCGGCGGGCGCTCGCCCCCGACGTCCGCCGGATTCGAAGAGCCACACACCAGCCAGCGAGGGAGAGCACCATGACAGCGCGGTTCGACCAGGGTCCATGGGCCGCGGCCGGAGTCCAGACGGTACGGCCCGGCGTGCACCGTGTTCCCCTGCCGCTGCCGAACGACGGACTCCACGCCGTCAACGTCTATCTGCTGGAGAACCTCGCCGAGGACGACGGCATCGTCATGATCGACGGCGGCTGGGCGATCCCCGAGGCCCGCAAGGCGCTCGAGGAGGCCACCGCCGCCATCGGCCGCGACCTCTGCGACATCAGCCACATCCTCGTCACCCACATCCACCGGGACCACTACACGAACGCCGTGGAACTGCGCCGCCTCCTCGGCTCGCGCGTCTATCTCGGGGCGGGGGAGCGGCCAGGCCTCGAGATGCTCGACCGGCTGCGCAGCGACTCGCCCGCCGGTTCGCTGCGGACCTTGCGTGACGCGGGTGCCGTCGAACTCGCCGACCGCATCGAGCAGTTGGACCACGGCGGCTACGACCCCGCCGTCTGGGAGGCCCCCGACCGCTGGCTGGGCGCCGAGACCATCGGCTTCGGCGCGGGCGAGCTGCGTGTCGTGCCGACCCCCGGACACACCCAGGGACACGTGGTCTTCCTGGACGAACAGCGCGGCCTGCTGTTCTCCGGCGACCACGTCCTGCCGCACATCACCCCGTCCATCGGCTTCGAACTCACCGAGCCTGGCGGCAAACCGCTCGCCGACTACCTGGACTCGCTGCACCTGATGACCCGGTACGCCGACACGCAGCTGCTGCCCGCGCACGGACCGGTCGCCGACAGCGCGCACACGCGCGTCGCCGAACTGCTCACCCACCACGACAACCGCCTGGCACAGAGCCTGAAGGCGCTCGGCGACGCGACCCTCGACGCGCACGAGGTCGCCCGCAAGCTCGGCTGGACACGCCGGGAGGTGCCGTTCGGCGAGCTCAGCGACTTCAACCAGATGCTCGCGATCAACGAGACGGCGGCCCATCTGGACGTCCTGGTGCTGCGGGGGCGGATCTCCGTGGCGCGCGTCGGCGATGTCAATCAGTACACGCGAGTGAACTGACACAGTTCTTCCGGCTCGGGGGGCACGGCAACTGCCGTGCCCCCCCAATGCTTTTGGCTTCTAGCGGGCCGTCCAGCCGCCGTCGACGTACAGCTCGGAACCGGTGACGAAGCTCGCGTCGTCGGAGGCGAGGAACGCCACCGCCCCGCAGACCTCCTCAGGGCTGCCGAGCCGACCCATCGGCGTGCCCTCCACCATGGCCGTGTGCCGGGGCGTGCCCCTCCAGAGTTCACGAGAGCGCGGTGTCTCGATGAACCCCGGATGGATCGAGTTCACCCGCACGCCGCGCGTCGCCCAGTGCAGCGCGGCGTTCTTCGTCATCAGCCGGACCGCACCCTTCGCCGCGTGGTAGGAGAACTGGCTGCCGAAGCCGCCGACGGTCCCGAAGATCGACGCGATGTTCACGATGGAGCCGCCCCCGGTCCGCTCGATCGCGGGCCCACCGTGCTTCATGCCGAGCCATACGCCGGTCTGGGTCACCGCGATGACCTTCTCCCAGGACTCCTGGGTCTCCGTCTCCACGGTCCGAGACTCGGCGATCCCCGCGTTGTTGACGAGCACGGACAGGCCGCCCAGTTCGTCGGCCACCCGCTCGACGGCGCCACGCCACGCCACCTCGTCGGTGACGTCGAGAGCGAGGCCGAGGGCCCGCGCTCCGCCCGCCGTCAACTCCTCGGCGAGCGCCTCGCAGCGGTCCGCGTCCACGTCGGTCACCGCCACCGCGGCGCCCTCGGCGGCGAGACGGTGCGCCACGGCGGTGCCGATGCCGCCCGTGGCACCGGTGATCAGACAGACCTCTCCGGACAGGCGGTTCGACACACGTGCTCCCTCGGTGTGCTGGACATCGGTCTGCCGGTCAGTGGTGCGTCGGTCAGTGGTCTGCCGGACATCGGTGTACTGATCGGCGGAGCGCCGGACCGCGGTCACGACAGCAGCTCCCTTCCTGAGCGCAGAAGCGCCGGAACCGCCGCGCCGACGTGCTCGAAGCCCGTGCCGACGGTCTGTCCGGCGCGATAGCGGGCGTGGATGCCCTCCGCGATCACGGCGAGCTTGAAACAGCCGAGCGCCTGGTACCAGGCGACGGAGGAGATGTCCCGGCCGGACGACTCGGCATACCGTTCAGCGAGTTCGCGGCCGGTGGGGAAGCCCGGGTTGGCCGTCGGGACGTGACGCGCGCCGAGTACCGGTTCGCAGACCGGGTCCCAGTACATGAGGAGCATCCCGAGGTCGGCGAGCGGGTCGCCGAGCGTGGCCATCTCCCAGTCGACGATCGCCGCGATCCGTCCGAGGTCCCCGGGCGCGAGGATCGTGTTGTCCAGGCGGTAGTCGCCGTGTACGACCGTGGGGGCGCCGCTCGCCGGGAGGGAGGCGGCGAGCCGGGCGTGCAGCGCGTCGAGGCCGGGCAGTTCGCGCGTGGCGACCTTGTCCCACTGGCCGCGCCACCGGCGCACCTGGCGTTCCAGATAGCCGTCGGGCCGGCCGAAGTCGCCGAGCCCGACCGCGGCGGCGTCCACCGCGTGCAGTTCCACCAGGGCGTCGACGAGTGCGTCCGCCGCGCGGCGGGCCTCGGCGGGCGGCAGCGCGGCGGCCTGGGTGCCGTCGCGCAGCACCGTGCCGTCGACGAAGTCCACGACGCAGAAGGGCGCGCCGATCACGTCCGGGTCCGTGCACGACAGCACCGCGCGGGCGACCGGCACCCCGGTTGCGCCCAGCGCGGCGACGACCCGGTACTCGCGGTCCATGTCGTGCGCCGTCGGCGTCAGCACCCCGAGCGGCGGCCGGCGCAGCACCCAGCGGTGTGTCCCGTCGGTCACCTCGTACGTGAGGTTGGAGCGCCCTCCGTGCAACAGCTTCAGGCTCAACTTGCCCGTGCACCACGGGACATGATGTTCGAAGTAGGGCTGCAGGGCGGCCATGTCCACGCCGACCACCGCGGCGCGTGCCGGGCTCATCGGGCGTCCCTCCGCTCCGTCGCCGCCCGCACCGCCCGCTTGGCGATCGCCCAGCGGTGGGTCTCGGACGGACCGTCGTAGATACGGAACGGACGCACTTCCCGGTACAGGCGCGACAGCGGGGCGTCGCCCGAGATGCCGAGGGCACCGCACACCTGCACGGCGCGGTCGATGACGCGGTTGACCGCCTCGGAGACGTACGTCTTGGCGATCGAGGTGTGCTGGGCGGCCGTGCGGCCCTGGTCCAGTTCCCAGCAGGCCCGCCACAGGACCACCCGGCCCGTCTCGATGTCGATCTCGGAGTCCGCCAGCATCTGCTGCACCATGCCGAGTTCGGCGAGGCGTCCGCCGAACGCCGTGCGCTCCGCCGCCCGCTCCAGGGCGATGTCCTGCGCCCGGCGCGCCACGCCGAGCCAGCGCATGCAGTGCGTCATGCGCGCGGGGCCGAGCCGCACCTGCGCGTAGCGGAAGCCCTCGTCCACGGCACCGAGCACCGCGCTGTCCGGCACCTCGACGCCGTCGAAGACGACCTCGCTGTGCCCGCCGAACAGGCCGTGGTCCAGCGTGTCGATGTTCCGGACGATCTTCAGGCCCGGCGTGTCGGCGTCGACGAGGAACATCGTCGCGCCGCCCGCGTCTCCCGGAGCGCCGCTGGTGCGGGCCATGCAGATGGCGTACGCGGCGCCGTCGGCACCGCTGATGAACCACTTGCGTCCGTCGATCCGCCAGCCTCCGTCCGTCCGCGTGGCGGTGGTGGCGAGCGCGCGCGGATCGGATCCGGCGCCGGGCGCCGGCTCGGTCATCGCGAAACACGACCGCACCTGCCCGGAGGCGAGTGGCCGCAGATAGCGCTCCTTCTGCTCCTCGGTGGCGACCACTTCGAGGAGATGCATGTTGCCCTCGTCTGGCGCGGCGCAGTTCAGCGCGAGCGGACCGAGCAGCGACTGCCCGGCCGCCTCGAACACGACGGCCTGCCCGCGCAGGTCGAGCCCGAGCCCGCCGAACTCCGCACCCACGTGCGGGGCGAACACCCCCGCCGCCCGCGCCGCCTCCTGAAGCCGTCGCCGCAGCGGCTCGGGACCCGCGTGCACATCACCGCCGTCGCACGCCTGTTCCTCGGGTATCACCACGTCGCGCACGAAGTCCGTGGTGCGCCGCGCGATGCCCGCGACCCGCTCGTCGATCTCGAAGCTGATGGACACTTCTCACCCCTGATCTTGGCTACTGACCATTAGCCATGAGATGACTGAACTGGATTCAATGTCAAGGGGTGGGGCTATGATTACGTCCATTGGGCCCTGGGCTCAGCTAATGTCTGATAGCCGAATCTTCGATGGCTTCATCTCCGACAGCTGCACGGGAGTACATGTGAGTGGATCGCTGCGCGAGGCCTACGAGCGTCCCCACAAGCCACCGCAACCGGAAGGTGCCCTCGCGGCCGACCGCCGGGCGGGAATCCGCGAGGCCGCGCTGACGCTCTTCGCCGCGCAGGGCTATCGGTCCACGACCATGACCGACATCGGCGCCGCCGTCGGTGTCCGCGGGCCGAGCCTGTACAAACACGTGGCGTCCAAGCAGGAACTGCTGGCCGAGATCATGACCGGCACGATGGAGCAGCTCATCGCCGACAACGCGGCGGCCGTCGCGGGCGCCGGCGACGTACGGGAGCAACTGCGCCGCTCCGTCGAGGCGCACATCCGCTACCACGCGCGCCACCGCCTGGAGGCGTTCGTCGGCAACCGCGAGATCGGCAGCCTCGAACAGCCCGACCAGGACCGCGTCCTCGCAGGCCGCAGCGACTACGAGCGCCGCTTCCGCGAACTGATCGAGCGAGGTGTGGTCGAGGGAGCCTTCCGCGTGCAGTCGGCCAGGATCGCCTCGTACTCGATCCTCGACATGGGCATCGGCGTCGCGAGCTGGTTCCGCGAAGGAGGCGAGTTCACCGTCGACCAACTCGCCTACCAGTACGGAGACATCGCGCTGCGCATCGTGGGCGTGGGCAGGCCTCAGGCGCCGGACGGCGGCAACTAGGGCCTTTCGTCTGGATCACGCCTGGCCCGCGGGTACCGGCACCGCGCCTGGTCCGGGGTCACCGGGACGCCCGGTGACCCCTGACGCGTGTTCAGGAGCCAGCGACGACGGCATCCTCGGGCTGGTGTGCCGCGGACGGCGTGCCGTACGAGCCGCGCGCCGCGTACCACCACGCCGTCGCCAGGATCAGCACCACGGCCAAGGCCGCCGACGCGTAGTTCATCGAGTCGACCGTCACCGGTGACGCCTGCGGCAGGCAGAACAGGATCGTCACGAACGCCACCCACGTCACCGCGATCCAGCCGACCGGTCTGCTCCAGCGTCCCAGGTTCCAGGGGCCGGGAGTGAAGCGGTCGCCCGCCCGCAGGCGCAGTAGCACCGGGATCGCGTACGCGGGCGTGATCCCGATGACGTTGATGGCCGTCACCGCTCCGTACGCCGTCGTGGAGTAGAGGGACGGCAGCGCGATCACGGCGGCGAGGCCCACCGACAGCCACACGGCGGGCACGGGTGTGCGGGTGCGGGCGCTCACCTTGCGCCACAGGGCCGAGCCGGGCAGCGCGTTGTCGCGGCTGAACGCGAACACCATGCGGCTGGTCGCCGCCACCTCGGCGTTGCCGCAGAACAGCTGGGCCACGATCACGATCAGGAGCAGCGCCGTGGCGCCGGACGTGCCGAGCGCGTCGATCATGATCTGCGCGGGTGGCACCCCGGTGGCGCTGTCCTGCGCGCCCGCGTAGTCCTGGATCGCGAACGTCAGCCCGGCGAGCAGCACGAACCCGGCGATCCACGAGACCCACACGGCCCGCACGATGCCGCGCGCGGCGGACACCGAGGCGTTCGCCGTCTCCTCCGAGAGATGCGCGGACGCGTCGTAGCCGGAGAACGTGTACTGCGCGAGGAGCAGGCCGATCGCGGCGACGTACAGCGGGTTGTGCCAGCCGGTGTCGTTGACGAACTCGGTGAACACGAAGGACGGCGACCGGTGGTGGTCGGGGACGAACGCGAGGACGCCGACGATCGAGGCCACGCCCGCCAGGTGCCACCACACGCTGATCGAGTTGAGCACACTGACCAGACGGACGCCGAAGAGGTTCAGGGCGGCGTGTACGACGAGGATGGCGAGGAAGATCAGGAAGGTCGATCCCGGCGTCGGTTCGAAGCCGAACCGGAGGTTGAGCAGCGCGCCGGTGAACAGGGCCGCGCCATAGTCGATACCCGCGATCGCGCCGAGCAGACCGAGGAGGTTGAGCCAGCCCGTGTACCAGCCCCAGCGGCGGCCGCCGAGCCGGTCGGCCATGTAGTAGAGGGCCCCGGACGTCGGATACGCGCTGGTGACCTCGGCGAGAGCGAGAGCGACGAGGAGGACGAAGAGCCCGACGCCCGCCCACCCCCACATCATCACGGCCGGTCCGCCCGTGCCGAGTCCGAAGCCGTAGAGCGTCATGCAGCCGGACAGGACGGAGATCACGGAGAAGCTGATCGCGAAGTTCCCGAAGCCGCCCATGCGGCGGGCCAGGACCGGCTGGTAGCCCAGCTCCCGGAGTCTGGCCTCTTCGTCCGGTGGCTGCCCGGCGGGCCCGGAATCGGCGGCGTTCGACGAGGTGGTGCCTGCTTCCGGTGTGGACATGAGCTCCTCTTGCGTGGGGAGAGAGGCCTGAAGTCACATGTGATGCACAGATGTTGACGGTCAGTCAGTGTAGAGGCCAACGGTGAAGGGGGCACCCTTGACGCTCTCGCGGACGCTGTAGCAGGCTTCCGCGGTGATCACGAAACCCGGCGGGCCGCACGAGGAGACCGTCCTCGCCATCGATCAGGGCACCTCGGGGACGAAGGCCCTCGTCATCTGCCCGCGCCGCGGCGTGATCGCCTCGGGAGGCGCGCCCGTACGTCCGCGCCACCTCCCGGGCGGCCTCGTCGAGGTGGATCCGGCCGCGCTGCTCGCCTCCGTGGTCGACGCGGGGCGCCGCGCGCTGGCCGCGGCGGGCGAGCCCGTCGCCGCGGTCGGCCTCGCCAACCAGGGGGAGACGGTCCTCGCCTGGGATCCCGCGTCCGGCAGACCGCTCACGGACGCGATCGTCTGGCAGGACCGCCGGACGGAAGCGCTGTGTGCCGAACTCGCCTCGTGCGGAGATGAGTTGAGGGAGCTCACGGGACTGCCGCTCGACCCCTACTTCGCCGCCCCGAAGATGGCCTGGATCCGGCGTCACCTCACCCGGGACGGCGTCGTCACCACGAGCGACGCGTGGCTCGTGCATCAGCTGACCGGCGCGTTCGTCACCGATGCCGCCACCGCGGGACGCACGCAGCTCCTCGGCCTGGACACCGTCGCGTGGTCGCCGCGCGCCCTGGACATCTTCGGCCTGGGCGGCGAGCGGCTGCCGGACGTCGTGGACGCCGCGGGGCCCGTCGGCACGACGAAGGCGTTCGGCCCCGAACTTCCCCTCACCGGGCTCCTCGTGGACCAGCAGGCCGCGTTGCTCGCCCAGGACGTGACCGAGCGGGGAGCCGCCAAGTGCACGTATGGGACCGGTGCGTTCCTGCTCGCCCCGACCGGCGACCGCCCGCGCCGCGGCGGCTCGGGACTGGTGAGCTGCGTCGCCTGGCGACTGGCCGGGCGGAGCAGCTACTGCCTCGACGGGCAGGTCTACACCGCCGCCTCCGCCGTTCGCTGGCTCACCGACGTCGGGGTGATCGCGGGGGCCGAGGACATCGACCCGGTCGGATCGGCCGTGCCCGACACGGGCGGCGTGACCTTCGTGCCCGCCCTCGCCGGTCTCGCGGCGCCCTGGTGGCGCGGTGACCTGCGCGGCTCCCTCACGGGCCTCGGCCTGGACACGACCTCCGGCCACCTCGTCCGCGCCCTGTGCGAGGGGATCGCCGCGCAGGTCGTCTCGCTCGCGGACGCCGTCGCCGCCGACCTGGGCGAACCGCTGCGCACCCTCCGTGTCGACGGTGGCCTGACCCGGTCGGCCCTGCTGATGCAGACTCAGGCGGACCTGCTCCAACTCCCGGTGGAGGTGGCTGAGTTACCCGACGCGACCGCGCTCGGCGTGGGCGTCGTCGCCCGGCTCGGGCTCGATCCGGCGCTCGCCGTGGGGGACGCCGTCCCGCGCGGGCGGCCCGCCGCCGTGTACGAGCCGCGCATCGACGCCGCGCACGCCGCCGAACGCCTCGAAGGGTTCCGCTCGGCGGTGGCCACACTCCTCGACCGGACGCCGACGGGGTCCCCATGACCGTCACCACCAAAGGGTCACTGTCCCCCAAAGGGCAGATGCCGCCCCGGCCCTACGACGTCGCGGTCGTCGGTGCCGGCGTCGTCGGCACCGCCATCGCCCGCGAACTGGCCCGTCACCCAAGCCTGCGCATCGCTCTCGTGGAGGCGTCCGGCGATGTCGGAGACGGCACCTCCAAGGCCAACACGGCGATCCTGCACACCGGATTCGACGCCGTGCCCGGCTCCCTGGAGTCCCGTCTCGTCAGGGAAGGGCAGCGACTGCTCGCCGCCTACGCGGCCGAGTCGGGCATCCCCGTCGAGCCCGTCGGTGCCCTGCTCGTCGCGTGGGACGAGACGCAACTCACCGCACTCCCAGAGCTGTTGGAAAAAGCCGGGCGCAACGGATACGACGTGGCGCGCATCATCGGCGCCGACGAGGCCCGGGCCCGCGAACCGCACCTCGGTCCCGGCGCGCTCGGTGCCCTGGACGTCCCGGGCGAGAGCATCATCTGCCCCTGGACCACCACGCTCGCCTACGCCACCCAAGCGGTGCGGTCCGGTGTCGACCTGCACCTCAACACCTGTGTGCAGAAGGTGAGTTCAGAAAACGGCGATCACCTCCTGACCACCTCGCGCGGCGCACTCCGGGCGCGGTTCCTCGTCAACGCCGCGGGACTGAACGCCGACGTGCTCGACCGCCTCGTCCTCGGGCGTGGCGACTTCACCGTCACGCCGCGCCGAGGCCAGCTCATCGTCTTCGACAAACTCGCCCGCGACCTGGTCCGGCACATCCTGCTGCCGGTGCCGACCGCGCTCGGCAAGGGCGTCCTCGTGGCGCCGACCGTCTACGGCAACGTACTGCTCGGCCCCACCGCCGAGGACCTCGACGACAAGGCGGCCACCGGCACCACGGCGGCGGGACTCGACGGGCTTCTCACGAAGGGGCGCCGCATCCTGCCGGCCCTGGCCGACGAGGAGGTCACCGCCGTCTACGCGGGCCTGCGCGCCGCCACCGAGCACGACGACTACCGCATCAGCTGCCACGAGGAGCGGCGTTACGTCACGGTGGGCGGTATCCGCTCGACCGGGCTCACCGCGTCGATGGCGATCGCGGCACACGTCGCGGGGCTGATCGCCGAGGCGGACCCCGGCCTCGCTCTCAAGGAGCCCGCCGACCTGACGCCCGTCCGCATGCCCAACCTGGGCGAGGCGTTCCCGCGCCCCTACCAGCGTGCCGACCTCATCGCGACCGATCCCGCCTACGGCAGCATCGTCTGCCACTGCGAGCGCGTGACCCGCGGCGAGATCAGGGACGCTCTGATCAGCACAATCCCGCCCGCTTCCCTGGAGGGCCTGCGCCGCAGGACCCGGGCACGGGGAGGACGGTGTCAGGGGTTCTACTGCGGGGCGGCCGTGCGCGCGCTTCATGAGCAGCGCGCCGAGTGGGGGCCGCAATGACGCGGCGCCGGCGGAACGTCGACGTGGTCGTCGTCGGCGCGGGGCCCGCCGGGCTCGCCGTCGCCCGCGGCCTCGCCGACCACGGGGTGGGCGTCGTGGAGGTCCTGGAGCGTGAGGAGGTGGCGGGCGGTGTGCCGCGGCACTGCCACCACCGCGGGTTCGGGCGGTGGGGCGTGAGCGGGCCGCAGTACGCGGCCAGGAGCGTCGAGGCCGCGCTCGGCTCCGGCGCACGCGTACGGACGGGGGTCACCGCAACCGGATGGGCGGGGCCTCTCACCCTGGACACCACCGGACCGCACGGGCTCGAACGCATCGCCGCGCGCGCCGTCGTCCTCGCCACCGGGGCGCGCGAACGCCCGCGCAGCGCACGCCTCGTCCCCGGCACGCGGCCCGCCGGAGTGTTCACCACCGGCGAGCTCCAGCAGGCCGTCCACCTGTACGGACAGCAGGTCGGCACCCGCGCGGTCGTCGTCGGTGCGCAATCGGTCAGCTACACGGCCCTGTCCGTCCTGCGGCGCGCCGGCGTCACCGTCGCCGCGCTCGCCACCGAGGAGCCGTGCCATCAGCTGGGCCGGGCCCGGGCCGCCGCGGCGCGCCTCGGCCACGGCGTTCCCGTACTTACCGGCGCGACCGTGGCCGAACTGCTGGGCAGGGGGCGGACATCGGGTGTGCGGCTGCGGCATCGGGACGGCCGGGTGACGGCCGTCGACTGCGACACCGTGGTGTTCACCGGTGACTTCGTGCCGGACCACGAGCTGGCGCGGCGCGGGGGAGTGGCACTCGACCCCGGGACGCGGGGGCCGGCGGTCGACGGCGCGTTCCGCACCGGCGTCGAGGGTGTCTTCGCCGTGGGGAACGTGCTGCACGCGGTGGAGCCGGCGCTGTGGGTGGCCCGCGAGGGCGCGCTCGCGGCCGACGCGGTGCGCGGGTTCCTGGACGGCTCGGGCCCGGAGTCGGCCGGCCCCGCGGTCGAGGTCGCGGCGCCCCTGCGCTGGGTGGCGCCGAACCGGGCGGTCCCGCAGGTGCCGGTGGAAGGCTTCGTCCTGCGCACGTCGCGGGCGCTGTCACGGCCGGTGCTCGTCGTCACGCAGGACGGCCGCCGCCTGCACCGCCAGTACGTACCGCGCCGCGCGCTCCCCCATCGCACCCTGCGCCTGGCGGGCCACTGGACGGGAAAGGTCGACGCCGACGGCGGCCCCGTCCGGATCACGGTCGGCGAACTCGGGGGCGGAGTCTTCGGAGCGGCCGCGGAGTGACGCGCGCCCCTCGCTGACCGGCGCGCCTTGCCGGCCGAGCGGCGGCCCGCATCGGCTGCCCAGCGGTGCGCCTTCGAAAAATGGCGCGGACACGCCCATTGTCAGGGTTGCGGTGAGGGAGTTACATGGTGCCCGCACGTGACGAAAGCGCTTTCTGCCGGTCGGGGGAATCCCGGTCGGCAGCCCCTTCGTTGCCGCTCGGAGGCCGCATGAGACTGCCCCGCACCAGACGTACCACGACCGCCCGGACCGCCGTCCGCGCCGGGATCGAACCACGCGCCCGGCGCACCCGATCCGCCGGGAACACCCGCCGTACCGCACTCGCCGCCGTGGCCCTGGCCTCGGTCGCCGTCCTCGCCGCCGCCGCGCTGCCCGCGCAGGCGAGCGGACCCGCCGCCGCGCTCCCCGCGCAGGCCAACGGCCCTGCGGGACATGGTCCGTTGCGCTCCCAGGCCGTGGCCGCCTACGACTTCGGGCACCCCGATCCCGCCGATCCCGCGAGGGAGCGGGACATCGGACGCTCCGGCACCCCGCTCACGCTCATCAACGGCGGCTCCGCCATGCGCGTCGACGACGAGGCGTACCGCGGCAGCTCACCCGCCCTCCAGGTGCGCCAGCAGAACCCGGCCACCGCCGGCAACGACGACTGGAAAGCGGGTACGTGGAACGAGGCCGGGGTCGGCTCCCTCGGAGCCTTCAACAGCGCCAAGGCCGCCACCGTCATGGGCTGGTTCAAGATGACGGGCGACAACCCCACCCTCAACTCCAACACCGCCGCCCCCACCGACCGCTACGGAGCGATCGGACTCGCCGGGGTGCTCTCCGGCACCAGCGACGGCCACGCCGTCCGCGCCCTGCTCGAACTCATCCAGGTGAACGGCGAGTTGAAGCTCGTCGCCCTCGGCCGCCGCCTCGACAGCGGCGCCTCCCAGACCTTCGCCGCCTCCGCCGACTGGCAGAAGGTGCTGCCCCGAGGCGAGTGGGTCCATCTGGCCGCCACCTTCGACTTCCGTGACGGCACGATGGCCCTGTACCGCGACGGCAAGCCCCTCGACGGCTTCTACGTCACGCCGGGCGACCCCTGGGAACTCACCACCACACCGGCGCCGCACCGCGCCTCGCCGACCGACCCGCGCGGCATCAAGATCGGCGGCAGCTTCCCGCAGAACACACGCGAGAACAACGCGTGCGACTGCCGCATGGACGATCTCCTCTTCCTGGACCGCGAGGTGACCGCGGGGCAGGTCAGCGCCGAGTACCGCCGCATGACGACGGGCCACTGACGCCTCGCACCGCCGCTTCCACCCAGCCGTACTCGCCATACGAAGGGACCCGCATGGCAGCACGACGCAAGAACCCGAGACTTTGGGCGGCCTTCGCCGTCACCGCCACCCTGGCGCTCGGCGGGCTGGCCGCGCCGTCACACGCCGACGAGCCCGCTCCCACCGCCGCGACCACGGCGCTCAGCGACCCGATCCCGGAGAAGCCCGCCCAGTCGAGGACCGGCCTCGTCCTCACCGAGTACGCCCAGTTCCCCAAGTCGGAGCCCGTCCCGGCCCCGACGGACCCGCGCCTGATGCGGCACGCCAGGATCAACACCATCAACGAACTCCCCGACGGGTCGGGCCGGATGGCGACCCCGGACCTCAACGGGACGCTCTACCTCACCGACCCCGGTACCGCGGGCAAGGACACCGGCGGCACCCCGCACCCGTACCTCGACGTGAAGGGCACCTTCCCGCACTTCTTCTCGGGCCGCGGTCTCGGCCAGGGCTTCGGATACGCCGCGTTCCACCCGCAGTTCGCGAAGAACGGCCGCTTCTACACCATCCACACCGAACTCGCCTCGCAGGTCACCCAGGCACCCGACTTCAAGCAGGCGGGCACCACCACCTACCACGGCGTCATCACCGAGTGGACCGCCGACGACCCGAAGGCCGCCGTCTTCCACGGCACCCACCGCGAGGTCCTGCGCATCGGCTTCACCGGCCAGGTGCACGGCATCCAGCAGATCGACTTCAACCCGACCGCCAAGCCCCACGACAAGGACTACGGGCTGCTGTACCTCGCCGTCGGCGACGGCGGCCAGGGCGTTGGCAACAGCGAACCGCAGAACATGGCGCTCCCGCACGGCAAGCTCCTGCGCATCGACCCGGCGGGCCGCAACAGCGCCAACGGCAAGTACGGCATCCCGGCCACCAACCCGTTCGTGTCCACACCGGGCGCCCTCGGCGAGATCTACGCCGTCGGCATGCGCGACCCGCACCGCTTCAGCTGGGACACCGGCGGCAGCCACCGCATGTACCTCGGCCACATCGGCGAACACGCCATCGAGTCGGTGTACGAGGTCAAGGCCGGCGACAACTTCGGCTGGAGCGAACGCGAGGGCCCGTTCCTCTTCGACAAGAAGACCACCGACCCGTGCGCCCGCATCGCGCCGCTGCCCGCCGACGACGCCAAGTACGGCTACACGTACCCCGTCGCCGCGTACGACCACGACCCCGGAGCCGACTGGGACTGCCGCTCCGACGTGGGCCGCGCGATCGCCGGAGGCTTCGTGTACCGGGGCAAGGACGCGCCCGAGCTGCGCGGCACGTACATCTTCGGCGACCTCGTCGACGGCCGGATCCTGGCGGCCGACACCCACGACATGCGCCGCGGAGCCGGGCTCGCGCCGCTCAAGTCGCTGATGCTGTACGACCAGGCCACCGGCAAGAAGGTCACCATGCGCGACCTCGCCGGGGACCAGCGCGTCGACCTGCGCTTCGGCACCGACCTCGCCGGTGACCTGTACATCGTCTCCAAGGCGAACGGCAAGGTCTGGAAGGTCACCGGCACCCGCACCTTCGCCGACTGCGAGGTGGGCAATACCCCCACCACGCACACCACCGGCGCGGACAACTGGGCCCCGGTCACCCCCGCCAAGTGGGAGTTCACCCCGCGCGAGACCGTCCTCACCGAGCCGGGCGTCTCCCGCCCCGGCCCGCGCCGCCCCTTCGAGTACGCCGTCCTCACCGCGGGCCCGCGCTACTCGAACGTGACGGTCGAGGCCGAGGTGCGCATCGACACCCCGGTCGACATCACCAACCGGGACGTCATCGTCCTCTGGGACTACAACTCCGACACCCAGTTCCAGTACGCGCACCTGTCCAGCGACAACAGCATCTACCCGCACAACGGCCTGTTCACGGTGAACAACGCGGACCGGCTCCGCATCGACGACCAGTGGAACGGCACCTACGGCGCGCCCCCGGCCATCAAGGACGCCGCCTGGCACAAGGTCCGTCTCACGCACTGCGCGGACACCGGCGAGACGGCCGTCTACATGGACGGCAGCCGCACGCCGCTCATCACCGGAACCGACCCGGTCTTCTCCTCGGGCCGCGTGGGCTTCGGCTCGTTCGACAACAACGGCCGGATCCGGAACCTGAAGGTCACGGGCACGGTGGCACGCGACTGACCCGCCGCAGCCGGAAACACGTCAGGGGGGAGCCGGTCCGCTGTCCGCACGGACCGGCTCCCCCCTGACCACGTTTTTGCTACACGATGGGCGGTGCCGCCTCACGCTGGTGCGGGATGGCCACCGCCCCCTGCTGGAGGGCGACCGTCCGCGTGGGCGCCGGGATCCGGATGCCCTCGTCCCGGTACCGGGCGTGAAGACGCTTGATGAACTCGTGCTTGATCCGGTACTGGTCGCTGAACTCGCCGACGCCCAGGATCACCGTGAAACTGATGCGGGAGTCGCCGAACGTGTGGAAGCGGATGGCCGGTTCGTGCTCGGGGACGGCACCGGTGATGTCGACCATGACGCTCTCGACGACCTCGGCCGTGACCCGCTCGACGTGCTCCAGGTCGCTGTCGTAGCCGACGCCGACCTGGACGAGCAGCGTCATCTGCTGCTCCGGGCGGCTGTAGTTCGTCATGTTGGTGGAGGCGAGCTTGGCGTTCGGGATGATGACCAGGTTGTTGGAGAGCTGACGCACCACCGTGTTGCGCCAGTTGATGTCGACGACATAGCCCTCCTCGGCGCTGCTGAGCCGGATGTAGTCGCCCGGCTGCACGGTTTTGGAGGCCAGGATGTGCACGCCCGCGAAGAGATTCGCGAGCGTGTCCTGGAGCGCGAGCGCCACCGCGAGACCGCCGACGCCGAGGGCGGTCAGCAGCGGGGCGATGGAGATGCCCAGCGTCTGCAGGACCACCAGGAAGCCCATCGCGAGCACCACGACCCTCGTGATGTTCACGAAGATGGTGGCCGACCCGGCGACCGCTGACCGCGACTGCGCCACCGACCGCACGAGCCCGGAGATCACCCGGCCCGCGGTGAACGTGGCGACGAGGATCAGCAGCGCCGTCAGCGTCACGGTGACGTTGTGCCGGGCCCGGGTGGTGAGCGGCAGCGCGGAGGCGGCCACCGCGACACCGGCGGCGACCGCGGCCCACGGCACGAGACTGCGCAGCGCGTCCACGATGACGTCGTCACCGCCCCAGCGCGTCCGGCCCGCGCGCACGCCCAGCCAGCGCAGCATCATGCGCAGAAGCAGACCGGCCGCGAGCCCCGCGGCGACCGCGATCCCGGCCACTATCAGATCGTCGGGCGTCAGGGCACGGTTCACCGGCGGCCTCCCGCGCCGTGACCGAGTTCGTCGTACGCCGCCGTGAGCGGCCGTATGTGATGTGTCGTCACCTTGCTACCTGCTTGTCCGTGAGTGAAGCTGCCGCGCCTGCACCGACGCGCCGGGACATCCTGCCGCACGCGCCGGACGCACGCGCGCGGGGGATGGCGCTCACCTGCGCCTACGGGGCGGCCGAAGGGCCGGGGGCGACTCCCCGGCCCCGCGCTCCCACTCGTCAGCGCGCCGTCCCCGCTCCGCCCTCGCGACCCAGCGCCACGTACCGCGCGTGCGTCTCCAGGGAGTCCGACACGAACGGGTACTGGCGCATCGCGTTCTTCAGCCCGGCCTCGGTGAGCCAGTCGTGCCAGACGATCTCGGAGGGCAGCGGCGCGACCGGCCCTTCGACCGTGGCCTCGTGCACCCCGAGCCAGTACGGGCCGATCTCCCCGCGGCACAGGTACTTGAAGACGAAGCGGACGGGTGCCGTCACCCCGAGTTCCTCCGCCAGCTCGCGCGCCGCCGCGGCCTCGTACGACTCGCCCGCGTCCACACCCCCGCCGATCAGCCAGTTGTACCGCCCGGGAAACCGGGAGACGTGCGGCGCCCTTCGATGCACGAGGATCCGTCCCGCCGGGTCGCGGCACACGACCGTCGCCACCCGGTGCAGCCACCCCTCACGGACGGCCGCGCCCCGGTCCACGGCGGCGAGCACGCGGTCCTGTTCGTCCACCCGGTCCACCAGTTCGCTCATGCCGCCACGATGGCAGAAGCCGCCGGACGTCACCGCACCGGCACCGCCCTTCCTTCCCTCGCGGACCGGTACGCCGCCGTGACGATCCGCAGCGAGCGCAGCCCCGACTCGCCGTCCGTCACGCTCGTCCCGTCACCGCTCCCGTACAGGAACGAGTGGAGCATCAGGGCGTCCAGGTTGACGCCGTAGGGCAGTTCGAAAGGCGCGCGGGACCTCTCGCTGAAGCCGTGGACCTTCTGGTCGAAGGCGTCCATCTCCAGGGTCGCCCGGTCGCCGATCACCTGCATCTGCAACCCGCCCCAGGCCGGATGGTGCTGGGGCTGGCTCCAGCTGCAGTCGATCGTCGCGACGGCGCCGTTCGCGTACTCGACCGTGACGAGCCCCGCGGTGTCCGCGTCCACCTCTCCCTCGTGGAGCACATTGTTGACCTGTGCGTACACGGTGGTCGCGGGCGACGCCTCGAAGAGGTCGTCCAGGAGGTCCGCGATATGCACGGTGTGGTCCATCAGGGCTCCCCCGCCCGCCAGTCGGGGATCGGCGAACCAGCGGCGCCGGGCGGCCGGCAGATACCCGTTGTTGGCGCCGGACACCGCGAGGACACCGCCCGCCGTACCCGACCGTACGGCGGCGCGGACCGCCGTGTACGCCGGGCTGAAACGCACGGGGTGCGCCACCGCGAGCCGCACGCCCGCGGCGCGGCACGCCTCGACCATCGCCGCGCCGTCCTCCTCCGTCGTCGCCAGAGGCTTCTCGCACAGCACGTCCACGCCGTGCGACGCCGCCAGCTCCACGAGGGGCCGGTGGCGGACGTTCTCCGAGCAGACGACGACCTTGTCGGGGCCCCAGGCGAACAGCTCCTCGTACGTGTCGGCGTAGGCCACCCCGAGCCGGTCGGCGAACTCCCGGCCGCGGACCTCGCCCGGCGCCGCCAGATCCGTGTCCGGGTCGGACGCCAGGACCTCGACGCCGTCCATCCCGTCGAGCAGGCGGGCGAACCCTCCCGCGTGGACATGCGCGAACGACAGCACTCCGACCTTCATCGGGCCGCCTCCTCGGAGATCTTGAGTTCCACGGGTTCGCCCGTACGGGCCGAGGCGGCCGCCGCCGCCGCGATGCGCACCGCCTCGACGCCGTCGCGGGCCGTCACGCGGGGAGCTGGTCCGCCGTTCACCGCCCCGGCGAACTCGCGCAGCTCCGTCAGGTACGGGCTCTCCGTCATCGGGCTGCCGGGAATGCCCTCGCCGGGCGGGCGTGTGCCCTGGGCGAGGATGCGGAACCCGGGCAGGGCCGTCGAGTCGTGCTCGAGGATCCCGTCGGGCCCCGCGACACGGAACGTCGTACGGAACTGGAGGTCCGGCAGGCCCCACACGCCGAGGACGTGGCTGATCGCGCCCGACGCGTGGGTCAGGACCGCCGTGCCGACCGCGACGTCACCGGCCTTCGCGCCGGGCTCCTGACGTCCGCGGAGCCTGGCGTGGACGCGTACGACTTCGCCCGCGAGCATGCGGGCGAAGTCGAGGTCGTGGATGATCTGGTCCATCAGGATGCCGCCCGACAGGACCGGGTCGGAGAACCAGGGCGCCCACACCGGGTAGGCGCCCGAGCGGGTGAAGCGCAGCACCGCGGGGGGCCCGACGGCGCCCTTGCCGACGGACTCGGCCATCGCCGCGTACGCGGGGAAGTAGCGGACCACGTGCGCGGGGAACAGCAGGACACCCGCCGCCTCGGCCGCGTCCGCCATCTCGGCGGCCTCGGACGCGGTGAGGGCGAGGGGCTTCTCGCAGATGACGTGCTTGCCGGCGGCGATCGCCTCGAGCGCGAGCTCCCGGTGGGTGAAGGTGGGTGTGCAGATGTCGACGACGGTGGAGCGGTCCAGGAGACCGGCCAGGCTGCGCGTGGCGGTCACGCCGGACTCGGCGTACTTCGCGGCGAGTTTCTCCGCGTTCCCGTCCGTGGACAGGATGGTGACGCGTGCGCCCAGCTCGATCCACGCGGGCAGATGGGCCCGGGCGATGCCGCCCGCGCCGATCAGACCCACATCGAGGCGTGTCATGGCGATCCTTTCGGGAAACGGGGTTCGGGCTGTGTGTGGCTCCGCCCCACGTGCCCTCCGGAGGGTGAGGGGGGACGGTGGAGAGGTCAGGGGACTGGGGACGGGCGCAACGCGCCTGTCCCGTAGGGGAGATGGGGGTCGAGGGCGTCGAGGGCGTGGCGTACCGCGCCCAGGGCCACGCCTTCACGGCCGAGCGCGCTGACCGCGATGCGCGGCACGTGCAGCGTCAGCGGCCGCAGCTGCTCCGTGAGCAGGGGACCGAGTGGTTCGCCGACCGGGGCGAGCGCGCCGGAGAGGACCAGGAGCTCGGGGTCCAGGGCGAGAACGAGCGCGGCGATTCCCGGGGCGACCCCGGCGAGGTAGCCGTCGAGTACGGCGCGCGCCTCGCTGTCCCCGGACCGTACGGCCCGCGCGAGGGCGTCCGTCTCGGACTCGCCCGGGAGGCGCTCGCCGTCCCAGGCCAGCCACTTCTCCGCCGCGTCCAGGCCGAGTTGGGGCAGGATGCCCAGCTCGCCCGCGCCGCCGCGGCGACCGCGGTGCAACTTGCCGTTGATCATCAGGCCGCAGGAGATACGGCGCCCGACGAGCACGCAGGCCACGTCGTCGGCGAGCGTCGCCGCGCCCTGCCAGTGCTCGGAGAGCACCGCGAGGTTCACGTCGTTCTCGACGAGGATCCGGCACGGGAAGTCGTCGGCGAGGCGGCGTGCGAGATCCAGATCGGTCCACTCCGGGACGATCACCGACCGGATCCGGCCCGTGTCGTCGACCATGCCGGGCACACCGATGCCGATGGCCCAGACGGCCTCGGCGCGCAGACCGTGGTCGGCCAGGAAGCGGCGCAGCCGCCCGCGGAGCAGCTCGATACGCTGCGAGCCGCTCAACTCCTCGGCGATGTCCTCCCGTTCACGCGCGACGACCTCGCCGTCGAGCCGGGCGAGCACCAGCACGATCTTGCGCAGTCCGATGTCGACACCGACGACGTGCCCGGCCTCGGCTCTGAAGCGCAGCCGACGGGCCGGCCGGCCGGGAGAGCGCCCGGCGGCCGGAGCGCCGGTCTCGGCGATCCAGCCCTGCGAGACGAGCTCGTCGACCAGCGCCTCGACCGTGGGCCGCGACAGCCCGGTCGCCCCCGTCAGCTGGCTGACGGTCTGCGGACTCTCCCTGCGCAACGCCCGCAGGACGACACCCGTGTTCAGCCCGCGCAACGCAGCGAGGTCATGCCCCCGCGCCCCACCCATGGTGATCCGCTCCCGTCGTGTCGGGTTGCGAAGGACTGTTGCATAACCCGACTCCCTTGGGAACCCTGCTGGTTGAGCGGGTTATGCAGAAGTCTTGCGAATCCGGCGCGCGGCCCTGCAGCCGAGGACGGAGCCGAGAGGCAGTGAGGCCACGCGAGTGACCCGTGGCCCCCAAGGGGCGGATCGGCACACATGGCCCATTGACGCGCTTTCGGCTCAGCGTCGAGGGTGGAGGCATGACGCGACTGTCCGAGCATCTGCGCCAGGCCACCCCCGTCGTCGCCGAACGCGGGGAAGGCGTCCATCTCTACGGCACCGACGGGCGCCGCTATCTGGACTTCACCGCCGGGATCGGCGTCACCAGTACCGGCCACTGCCATCCACGCGTGGTCGCCGCCGCCCAGGAGCAGGTGGCCACCCTCATCCACGGCCAGTACACGACCGTCCTGCACCGTCCCCTTCAGCGCCTCGTCGAGAAGCTGGGATCCGTTCTCCCCGAAGGACTCGACAGCCTCTTCTTCGCCAATTCCGGCAGCGAAGCCGTCGAAGCGGCCATGCGGCTCGCCCGGCAGGCCACCGGCCGGCCCAACATCGTCGTCGCACACGGAGGCTTCCACGGCCGCACCGTCGCCGCCGCCTCCCTCACCACGTCCGGCACGAAGATCCGTACCGGCTTCGGACCGCTGATGGCGGGCGTCGCCATCACCCCCTTCCCGAACGCCTACCACTACGGCTGGGACGAGGAGACCGCGACGCGGTTCGCGCTGCGCGAGTTCGACCACCTCCTCCAGACCGTCTCCGACCCGGACGACACCGCCGCGATCCTCGTCGAACCCGTCCTGGGCGAAGGCGGCTACGTCCCCGCCAACTCCGCCTTCCTGCAAGGACTCCGGGAGCGCGCCGACCGCCACGGCATCCTGCTCGTCCTCGACGAGGTGCAGACCGGCGTCGGCCGCACCGGACGCTTCTGGGGCCACGACCACTTCGGCGTACGCCCCGACATCCTCATCACCGCCAAGGGCCTCGCCAGCGGCTTCCCGCTCTCCGGGATCGCCGCCCCCGAGGCGCTGATGCACAAGGCGCGGCCCGGCTCGCAGGGCGGCACCTACGGCGGCAACGCCGTCGCCTGCGCCGCCGCCGTCGCCACCCTGGAGGTCGTCGAGGAGGAAGGGCTCGTCGCCAACGCGGCCGCCATGGGCGCCCGCCTGCGCTCCGGCCTGGAGGACGTCGCCGCGAAGACGGAGGCCATCGGCGACTTACGCGGACTCGGCCTGATGCTCGCCAGCGAGTTCACCACCCCGGACGGGGAACCCGACACGGCGACCGCCGTACGCGCCCAGCAGGCCGCCGCCGACGAGGGGCTGCTGCTCCTGCTCTGCGGCCCCTGGGGCAACGTCGTACGGATGATCCCCGCGCTCGTCGTCGACGAGGGGCAGATCGACGACGGCCTGCGGGCCTGGGCCGCGGCCGTGGAGACCGCGACGGCGACCCGCTGACCAGCGACGGAGGAACATTCATGACCACGAACCACCCCACACCCGACGTCGTCGAGGACGTCCCCAAGCAGCTCCTCGTCGGCGGCCGCCTCCAGGACGCGGCCGGGGGCCGCACCTTCTCCGTCGACAATCCGGCCACCGGCGAGAGCCTGTGCGAGGTCGCCGACGCCGGCCCCGACGACGGCCGGCGCGCCGCGGAGGCCGCCGCGGCCGCACAGGATTCATGGGCCGCCACCGCGCCCCGCGCCCGCAGCGAGATCCTGCGCCGGGCCTACGAGATCATCATCGCCCGCACCGACGACCTCGCGCTCCTCATGACCCTGGAGATGGGCAAGCCCCTCGCGGAGGCGCGCGGCGAGGTCGCCTACGCAGCCGAGTTCTTCCGCTGGTTCTCCGAGGAGGCCGTACGGATCGAGGGCGGATTCGCACCCTCCCCCGACGGCCGCAGCCGCCACCTGATCATGCGCAGGCCCGTCGGCCCCTGTCTGCTCATCACGCCCTGGAACTTCCCGCTCGCCATGGGCACCCGCAAGATCGGCCCGGCCGTCGCCGCGGGCTGCACCATGGTCCTCAAGCCCGCGCCGCAGACACCCCTGTGCACCCTGGCCCTGGCCGGGATCCTCACCGAGGCGGGACTGCCCGACGGCGTCCTGAACGTCGTCACGACCACGGACGCCGGCGCACTCGTCGAACCCCTGCTGCGCGGCGGAATCATCCGCAAGCTGTCCTTCACCGGGTCCACCCAGGTCGGCCGGATCCTCCTGGCCCAGTGCGCCGACACCGTCGTCCGCACCTCGATGGAACTCGGCGGGAACGCGCCGCTCATCGTCTTCGACGACGCGGACCTCGACACGGCCGTCGAGGGCGCCATGGTGGCGAAGATGCGCAACATGGGAGAAGCGTGCACGGCCGCGAACCGCATCTTCGTGCACAGCTCGGTCGCCGACGAGTTCGCCTCCCGGCTCGCCGCGCGCATGAGCGCCCTCACCGTCGGCCCCGGCACCGAACCCGGGACGAACGTCGGCCCGCTCATCGACGCCGCCGGCCGCGACAAGGTCGACCGGCTCGTACGTGACGCGGTGGACCGCGGCGCGAAGGTCCTCACCGGCGGCGAACTCCCGCAAGGGGAAGGCTACTTCTACCCGCCGACGGTCCTGGCGCGGGTGCCGCGCGACGCCGGCCTCACCGGGACCGAGATCTTCGGACCTGTCGCCGCCCTGTTCACGTTCGACGACGAGGACGAGGTGGTACGCGCGGCCAACGACACCGAGTGGGGCCTCGTCAGTTACCTCTTCACCCGCGATCTCGACCGGGCGCTGCGCGTCGGGGAACGCCTGGAGACGGGCATGGTGGGCCTCAACACCGGCCTCGTCTCCAACCCGGCGGCCCCCTTCGGCGGCGTCAAGCAGTCCGGCATCGGCCGCGAGGGAGGCCGGGTCGGCATCGACGAGTTCCTGGAGTACAAGTACCTGGCGATCCCGGCGCCCGGACAGTGACACAGACGACGGACCGGCGGGGCCTCAGAGCCGCTCCAGCGCGCGGAACGCCGTCAGCTCGGCCAGCAATGCCCGTGCCGCCGGGGCGAGTTCACGGACGGACAGCGATCGTCCTGAGTTGAGGACGCGCAGTACGGCGGCCAGGTCGGCGGCAGGCAGCTCCGTGGCCGCCACGTGGCCGCACGCGGAGTACAGCCGCCGCCCGGCGGCCTCGGTCCACAGCACGCGCTCCGTGGCGCGCACGACGTCGTCGTCACCGAACCTGCCGCGCGGCGCCGGCGGCGGCACGGGCCGGAAACCCCCGGAGGTCCAGTGCCGCAGGGACTGCCGGGCGACCCGCTCCTCCAGCGGCCCGCGCGCGCCCGCCGAACGGAAGTGCGCGAGGGCGCGCTCCAGGGGCGCGGGCAGCTCCGACCCCGCCTCGGCCTCGGGCACGAGCAGACCCTCCTCGCCGTGCGGCCCGGCGCCGGCGGGATCAGGGTCCGGCGTGAGCAGCGTCTCGGGCGTCACATCGTGCAGCAGGTCGTACAGCTCGGCCGCCGCCTGCCGCCCCTCCCGTACGACGCTCACGCGCACGCCCGTCGACGCCCAACCGGCATAGGGCACGGCGACAGGGGAGAGATACGACGGCCAGTACAACAGGTCACCCGGATCGGCCTCGACGGTGAAGGACCCGCCGCCGTCCGCCGCATCGAACCGCATCCGTTGCCGCCCGCCCAGCACGAACAGGAACGTCGCGAGGCGTTGACCGGGCAGCGCCTCGGCCAGGGGCTGCTCGTACGTGCCGTGGACCAGCGTCGTGAAGGCGCTCTGCACGGGCTGCCCGACGCGCGCCCACAGGCCGGCGAAGAAGGCGCGCTCGCGTGCCCACAACGGATGGTGGAACGCGTGAAATGCCTGAAGGGACAGGGAGTACGGCTCGCCGGAGAGCTGTCGCACGAGCCGCTGGTGGTAGCCCTCGAACGAGCCGTCCCTCGGCTGCGGCAGGAAGTCGCCGGAGTCCGCCTGGGGCTCGCCCCCGACCGCGAACCCGGCGTAGGGCGGCACGCCGAATGGGCTCCCGCGGTGGGCCGCGGCGACGGCGGTCTCGAACACCTCGTGCGCGTCGAAGGGGGCGGGCGTGACCGAGGTGAACAACACGGGTCGCCGATCCCAGTACCGCTCGCCGAATTCCCGCCAGCCGAGCCGGTCCAGCCGGTCGAGCCGGACCCGCTGCCCCTGGTCGACCGGGGCGGCGGGGCCGCTCGCGGGCTCGGTGACGGGGCCTGCGGGCTCGGGGGCGCGGGGATCCTCCCTCATGCCGCCCCGTTTCCGTCCACCAGTTCGATGGCGCGTAGGCGATGCAGGTCGGACAGGAGCGGGATCAGTGCCCCCGCGGACATCCGCGAGCCGCTGCCCAACTCCCCTATGGTGAGGGCCACTCCGGACCGCAGCCGCTTCCTGACGCGTTCGGGTCCGGCCCCCTCGACCTCCAAGGTGTGCCCGTTCGCGGCCCAGACGGCGCGCCCAGGGCCGTCCGGGATGCGCAGGAGCTCGGCAGAGGCCCGCACGCGCAGACCGGGCTCCAGCGGTACGGCCGGTCGTGGCGGAGGCGCCGGTTCGAGGCCCGCCGCCGATCTGCGCGCCGCCCAGGACACGCGCAATTCCCTGGCCGTGCTCTGGTCGGCCGCGATCCGGGCGAACAGCCGCCCGGTGCCGGCGACCGGCCCCGCCGCGCCGATCTCACCGTCCGGGCCCGCCGGGGGAGGGAACGGCAGAGTGTCCGGGGTGCCCGCGTAGGCGGGGTTGTCCTGCATACGGTCCGCCACAAACCCCCGTACGTGGGTGAGGGCGGCAGCGCGGCGAGCGGGGACGACGATCCGTAACGTGGTGCAGCGCTCGAGGTAGTGATCGAGGTGGCGGCACCCGGCGGGCCAGTACAGCAAGTCCCCTGCCGCGGCAGCCAGTTGGTACTCGGTCCCGGTGTGCTCGGGCCAGAGCCTGACCGTCATGGTGCCGCCGAGTACCCAGGTGAGCGCGAACGAGCCGGGGCGCGGGGCGGGGGCGTCGCGGCCGGCGCAGCGCTCTCCGAGGGCGAGTTCGGCGCTCACCGGCAGGGTCGGCCAGCCCACCGCCTGCCACAGCCCGGAGACGAGTTCGCGTACCCGAACCCAGAGTTCGAAGTCCCGCCACAGCGGCTGTCGCGCACTCAACAGCCAGCCGGATCCGCCGAGTTGACGGGCCAGTCGGTCCCGGTACGTGTCCGGGTCGGGGTCGTCACCGCCGGGCAGCAGGGGGCCCGCGTCGCGTAATCGGCCCTGCGTCGCGGTGGCGAAGCGGATGCCGGGCGCGTCCTCGGCAGGCGGCGCGCAGGAGGCGGCGACGACCCCGTACACCCGCTCTGGCCCGAGGCCCGGGGCGAACGGAACCGCGGCAGGCTCCCTGCCCCAGTGTGCCTCGGCGAACCGTTTCCACCTGGCGGAGAGGTCGGGCTCTGTCGCATTCATGGCGACGAGAATCTGTCAGAGCGCGATCGGGCGAGTCAACGGTTGACCCGCAATCGGCAGACATATGGCGCGGAAGTGGCGCTGCGTCCCAGTGGTCGCTCCGTGCCCGTCCTGGCTCCGCCCTCGCCAGGGCAGGCTCGGAATCGTCGGGGCGTGGGCGTGGGCGTGGGCGTGGTCGAGTGGCGGGTGAAAGGTGAGGGGAGTGTGGAGTCTCGGGCGTCCGGGCGGCGGTATGTCGGATTCCCGTGTATTCACCACGCAGTTTCCGTCGGTAACCCTTAGCGCCCCTGATCAGCGGAGATCGTGAATATGGGATCGTATGTGCGAGCCCGCTGCGGAGGTTCTGCGGCCGAGTCGGAAGGTGATCTGCATGCCCCTCGCGCTGTTCAGGAGGAGCCGGTCCGGACGTGACCCGCGCGGGGCGGGACTGGTGCACCCCGTGCCGCACGGCGCCGGCGCCTTCCACTGCGAGGTGACCGACCCCATGGGGCAGCCGATGTCGGGGGCGGACGTCACCGTGACGGGGGTCGGCAACGGCCGCGTCGCGGCGAAGGCGGCCAGCGACCCGTACGGCCTCGTCTTCCTCACGCTGCCGCCCGGCCGGTACGGCGTCATGATCGCGGCCGACGGCCTCCAGCCCCACCAGCAGACGGTCGACGTCGTCGCCGGTGAGACGCTCCCGCTGACCTCGGTGCAGCTGCACATGGGGCGCCCGCCGGAGCTGCCGCAGCCGGGCACCTGGCTGTTCGACCCGCCGCACACCGCGATCCGGTTCATCGCCAAGCACGTCGGCATGGCGCACGTCCACGGCCGGTTCACCCGCTTCGACGGCGGCATCCAGGTCGCGAACGACATGGCGGACTCGCGCGTCGAGGTGCGGATCGACGCCGCGAGCATCACGACGGGCAACAAGACCCGGGACAACCACCTGCGTTCGGCCGACTTCCTCGACGTCGAGCGCTACCCGTACATCCACTTCTCCTCCGACCGCTTCCTCTACCGCGGCGGCACCAAGTGGACGATCCAGGGCGCGCTGACCATGCACGGGGTGAGCCGCACGGTGGAACTGGACACCGGCTACCTCGGCATGGTCAACGGCGGCTACGCGGAGGAACTGCGCTGCGCGGCCCTCGCCACGGCCGAACTCCACCGCGAGGACTACACGCTGGACTGGCGAAGCATGCTGGCCCGCGGCATCGCGGTGGTCGGACCCACGGTGAAGCTGGAGCTCGACATCCAGGCGATGTACCGCAGCCACGACACACCGACGCCGCCGGAGTAGTCGCCAGGGTCCCCGTCAGGTCACCAGTCGTAGCCGTTCCCGGGCCCGGCCCACGCGTACCGTCTGGCCCCAGGTCAGTTCCAGCGCGTCGCTCTCCACGCCGTCGCCGAAGGCCACCAGGCGGTCGGACTCGACCGTGACGCGCAGGCGGTCGGTGGGGCCGAGGGAGCCCTGGACCTGGGACGTTCCGGTGGCGGGGGAGGGCCAGGCCTCCCGCACGAACCAGAGCAGCCGGGGCTCCGCCGGGCCCGGCAGCGGCAGCGTGCTCGCGTGCTGCTGCCACAGGGAACGCAGCCAGCCGGTGGCGCCGGTCCCGGTGCCGACCAGGACGCCCGAGGAGGCCTGGGGCTCGGGCGTGTGCGTGTCGTCGTCGGGGCCGATCCGGTAGCGCGCCGTCTGGTGCGACGGCGGGCCGAGGTAGATCTCGTTGAGCGCGAGCAGCCGCTGTGTGTCGTCGGCGACCGCCTCCACCATGGTGAGTTCGTCGGCGGACGCCCGGTCGGACACCGCGGCCGGCAGCAGTTTCGCCGCGTCGGCCGCTCGGTGCCGCACCAGAACCCCCGGATTGCGCCCCGGATCCGCGTCGACGCCGACGACCGGCTGGCCCGACAGATACTTGGCCGCGTTCGCGACCAGGCCGTCCTGCCCGACGACGATCACCACGTCCTCCGGGCCGAACAGGAACCGGTCCAGATCCGCCCGCTCGAGACGGGTCCTGCGCCACGCCAGCGGCACGGCCGCCGCGACCTCCGCGAGGGCGCGCACCGTACGGTGATGGCGCTCGGCCACCGCCTCGAGGGAGCGCCCGCGCGAGGAGAGGAAGAAGGCCGCCTGGCCGTGCGTGCCGTGCCGTGCCAGCAACTCCTCGTACTCCGTCCTCCGGTGGACGAGCACCGCGCGCGGGGCCAGCGTCACGACCGCTCACCCCGGTCCTGGCCGAGCCGGGCGAGCAGGCCCGTGAGGACGTCGGGGGAGAGGGTCAGGTTCTCGATCCGCGGCACGTTCTGTGCCAGTTGAGTGGCGGCCAGGGCGTGCAGGGTCGCGGCGTCGACCTCGGAGTGGACCCGCAGCCATGCCTCCTGCGCATGCGCCCGCGCCTCACCGACCGCGCGCGCCGCCTCCGCCTCGCCGCCCGCCAGGCGCACCGCCCGCGCGGCCTCCGCCTCGGCGCGCACCGCGTCCGCCGCCGCGTTCTCCTCGGCCTCGCGGCGCGCGTTCGTGCCGCGCTGCTCCACCAACTGCTCCTCCTGCCGGGCCAGTTCGATACGGCTGCCCAGCTCGTTCTCGGCGATGGCGCGCTCCCGCTCGACCGCCACCGCGCGCCGCTCGTACGTCGCCCGGTCCGCTTCCTGCTGGATCCGCTCCCTCGCCGGCGTGCGCAGCGCCCGCTCCACCTCGGGCTCGGGGCGCAGCGCCACGACGCGTACGGTGACGACCTCCACGCCGGTGGCGGGCAGCCGGGGCTCGGCGGCGAGACCCGCCGCGACCCGTTCGCGCACCGCCGTCACACCGTCGGCGAGGGCCTCCGCGAGCGGGGTGCGCGCCAGGACGTCCAGCGCGTGCTGCTGCGCCGTCTCCGTGAGCAGCGCGGACAGCTGCTCCAGGGGCGTGCCTCGCCAGGCGCCGGTGTCCGGGTCGAGCGAGAAGTCGAGCCGGGCTGCGGCGAGCGCGGGGTCGCTGATGCGGTACGTCACCGAGGCCTGCACGGCGACGTCCTGGAAATCGGCGGTCCGCGCGTGGAACGTGACGGCCAACTCTCGGTCGTCCACGGGGACTTCGGACAGTGCCGCACTCAGCGCCCGGAACCAGAAGCTCAGGCCCGTGCCGTCGTGGGCGAGCGCGCCGCGCTTGTGGTGACGGATGTGGGCGGTGGGCGCGGAGCGCAGGTGGTGCAGTCCGAAGCGGCGCTTGATGTCGGCCATGACAGGAACCCCCTGGTCGTTTTCGTCATAGCGACGGTATGGCGCACCATGAATATAGTCAAGGCGACCATAAAGATTTAGGAAGTCCGGCGGAGGGTTACGGCTTGCGCGCCACCCCCGCGTACAGCGGCACCGGCGAACCGTTCCTGACCTCGTCCACGCCGAGCTTCGCGTGCCAGTCCGGCAGCCACACGATCCCGGGTTCCAGCAGGTCTAGCCCGTCGAAGAAGCGGCCCACCTCCTCGCGCGAGCGCGGTACGAGCGTCACCCCGCCCGCCGCGTACATCGCCACGGCCTCCCTCGTCCGCTCCGGATCGAAGTCGCCGGCGAGCTGTGACAGCACCAGATGGCTCCCCGACGGCAACGCGTCCACCAGAGTGCGTACGAGCTCGTGGGCGCCGTCCGAGTCCGGGACGAAGTGGAGCAGCGCGATGAGTGACAGCGTCACCGGGCGGTCGAACTCCAGGATGTCCGCGGCGAGTTCAAGGATCCTCTCGGGTTCCCGTACGTCCGCCGAGAGGTACTCGGTGCGGCCCTCCGGGGTGCCGCGCAGGAGCGCCCCCGCGTGGGCGAGCACGATCGGGTCGTTGTCCACGTACACGACACGGGCGTCGGGCGCGGCGCCCTGGGCGATGCGGTGGAGGTTGGGCTCGGTGGGGATGCCGCTGCCGATGTCCAGGAACTGGCGCGCCCCGGCCGCCCCGGCGAGATGCCGTGTCGCGCGCTGCATGAACCAGCGGTTGTGCTGGGCCGCGTATTTCGACTGCGGTTCGAGGGCCACGATCTGCCGGCCGAGCTCCTCGTCGACCGGATAGTTGTCCTTGCCGCCCAGGAACCAGTCGTAGACCCGTGCGGGATGGGGCTTGCTGGTGTCGATCCGGTCGGCGGACGGCGGAGTGATCTCCCCCATGCGGCAACTCCCTTGTGAAGAGGCTCGGTTCGGCCAGGTGTCCGATCATCGTGCCTCAGTGGTCGCGGCGGAGGGAGGTGATCGGGAAGGATGGGATCGGCATGGATCAAGGGCGGCGGGCAAGGGTGCGCCGCGCAGGAACGGAGAGGCGACGATGACGCGACCGGACCCCCACACCTCCGGCGACCACCCGACCGCCGGCACCCCCGAGGTGCCCGAGCGGCTCGACATCACCCGGGCCACGCTCGACGACTGGGCCGTCGTCAGCGGCTGGGCGGCGGAAGAGGGCTGGAACCCGGGCCTCGCCGACGCCCGCAGCTTCTTCGCCCAGGATCCCGACGGCTTCTTCATCGGCCGGATCGGCGGCGAGCCGGTCTCCGCTATCTCCGTGGTCAACTACGGCGACGACTACGCCTTCCTCGGCTTCTACCTCGTACGGCCCGACCTGCGCGGCCGCGGCTACGGCATCGCCACCTGGAAGGCGGGTCTCGCGCACGCCGGCAGCAGGACGGTCGGCCTCGACGGCGTCCCCGCCCAGCAGGACAACTACCGCAAGTCCGGCTTCGAGCTCGCCCACGCGACCGTCCGCTACACGGGAGTGCCGGAGGCCCCGCGCCCGGCCCCTGGCGATGTCGCGCCGGGCACCGTCATCCCCGTCGCCGAGGCGGGCGGCCTCAAGTCCATCGCCCTGTACGACAGTGCCTGTTACCCCGCGGAGCGCCCCCGCTTCCTCGCCTCCTGGCTCGCCGGTGACGGGCATCGCGCGCTCGCCCGCGTCGTGGACGGACGGGTCACCGGCTATGGCGTCATCCGCCCGGGCCGCGAGACCTTCCGTGTCGGCCCGCTGTTCGCGGACACCCCGCAGGACGCCCGCGCGCTCTTCGACGCCCTGCTCGCCACGGTCGGCCGGGCCCCGGTCGCCGTGGACGTGCCCGAATCCAACCCGGCCGCCGTAGCGCTCGCCGAGGCGTACGGCCTGACCCCAGGGTTCGCCACGGCCCGCATGTACACCGGCCCCGTCCGGCCGCTCGCCCAGGAAAGGATCTTCGGCGTCACCACCCTCGAACTGGGCTGAAGCGACGTCAAGGCGCCTGGACCGCGGTCATGTCTCGAAAAGATAACTGGGCTAGACCAGTCTTAAGGTGCCGGTCATCTCCGGTACGTCGGCAGGCCATGGCGACCCGCGACGCTCGGGGCGACCAACCACCCGTAGACGGGGGCAGTCGTTTTGGAGGCAATACCGATGGATCGCAGATCGTTCATGGCCACGACCGGGCGCGCGACGCTCGCCGGCGGCGCGCTCGCCGCGACCGGTTCCCTGGTGTCCGCGCCCGTGGCCGACGCCGCACCCGCCGCCGAGCCCGCGGCCCAGCGCCAGGGCGACGGCGGGATCGTGCGGTTCAACATCATCAGTGACATCCAGGGTGACCTGACGGACTTCGGCAAGGCGCTCGACGACCTGCACTCGGTCAACCCCGGCAGCGCGGGCCTCGGCATAGCCGGCGACATCACCCCGCGCGGCTACGACTTCGAGTACGCGGCCGTCCGCCAGACCCTGGACAAGCACCCGCACCCCAAGAACGTGGCGTGGGCCATCGGCAACCACGAGTTCTACGTGCCGAAGTACAGCGACCCGAACACCCTCGCCCAGGCGACCTGGCCCAACGGCACCACCGAGGACTCCCTCTTCCGCAGCTTCTACACGTTCGCGCAGCGGGGCAAGGTCTACTCGGAGACCTCGTTCGGCGGCGTGCCGGTCCTCAGCCTCGGCACCGAGCGCTACTCCCACTACCACGACGCGAAGCTGTGGGACGAGGTGTGGATCAGCGACGAGCAGTTCGCGTGGCTCGAGGACCGGCTCGCGTACTGGGCTCGGCGCCGCCGTCCCGTCATGGTCCTGACCCACCACCCGCTGCCCAACACCGTTTCGGGCACGCACAACAAGCTCTACATGAGCGACTACCTCCAGCCCGACCGGCTCCTGTCGATCCTGGGCCGCCACAAGGACGTGTTCCTGTTCTCCGGGCACACCCACTGGGACCTCAACCTGTCCGACTGGGTGGTGCGCCGCGTCGTCCCCGGCACCGGAAACCTCGAAGGGTTCACGGTCGTCAACACCGCCGCCGTACAGGTCGGGTGGATGGACGACGGCAAGGGCGGCGAGGTCTCGCTCGGCGGCGCCTTCAACCAGGGCCTCCAGGTCGAGGTGGGCCTCCGCTCGGTCGTCATCAAGGCGCGCGACTTCACCACCGGCACATGGCTGAAGCAGCTGACGGTGCCGCTGCACACCTCCGGCTGACCGTTCGCCGGGTGCGGGTGCGGGTGCGGGTGCGGGTGCGGCGTCGGGTCGCTATTCGGTGAACGACCCGTGCCGCCCCGCCCCCGACGCGAACCGCGCGGCCCCCTTCAGGCTCTCCTCCAGCACTGCTGTCCCGTAGCGCAGTTCACCCGCCATGGCTGCCTCCTCGCCCTGGCCCGCCTGGTCCAGAACGGAGGCGCGGTCGCCGCGCATGCACGCCTGAGGGAATCCCGCGATCTGCTCCGCGAGCTCCTCGGCCTCGGCACGCGCCCGGCCCGGCGGCACGAGCCGGTTGGCGAGCCCCATCGCGTAGGCCTCCGGGGCGGGCACCGGGCGGCCCGTCAGGATCAGGTCCATGGCGCGGCTCTCGCCGATGAGCCGCGGCAGTCGCACCGTGCCGCCGTCGATGAGGGGCACGCCCCAGCGCCGGCAGAACACCCCGAACACGGCGTCCTCCTCGGCGACCCGCAGATCGCACCAGAGCGCCAGTTCGAGACCGCCGGCCACCGCGTGCCCGCTCACGGCGGCGATCACCGGCTTGGACAGCCGCAGGCGGGTCGGGCCCATCGGCCCGTCGCCCTCCTCGGCGACCCGGTTGCCGCGCTCCGTGCCGATGGCCTTGAGGTCGGCGCCCGCGCAGAACGTGCCTCCCTCGCCCCAGAGCACCGCCACGCGGGCGGATGCGTCGGCGTCGAACTCCTTGAACGCGGCAGCGAGTTCGGCGGCCGTGGGCCCGTCGACCGCGTTGCGGACCTCGGGGCGGGACAGTACGACCGTGGTGACATGCCCTCGGCGCTCGACGCGGACCGGCATCCCGGGTCCTCCTAAGTGATCGTCATTGAGTGGCGATCACTGTGGCACGTCGGACGCGCCCCTCCCAGGGGGTCCGCGGGCATCGAAAAATCCATCCGTGTTGACCTCAACTTTGCTTGAGGTCTTACCGTCTACTCCATGAGCATGGAGACCACGGCGTGGACGCAGCTGCACAGCGTCATGAACGCCCAGCAGGACACCAGACCTTTCGCCCCCGCCACCCTCCGCCGCATCGCCGCCTTCGCGCGACCGCACCGGCGCCGGATCGCCCAGTTCGTCGTCCTGAGCGTGGTCACCGCGCTGACCGCCGTGGCGACCCCGGTCCTCGCGGGGAGCGTCGTCAACACCATCGTCGCCGGCAAGGACGACGGCAAAGTCGTCCGCCTCGCCCTCCTCATCGCCGTGATCGCGGTCGCGGAGGCGGGCCTCGGCATCCTCGCCCGCTGGCTCTCGGCCAACCTCGGCGAGGGCCTGATCCTCGACCTGCGCACGGCCGTCTTCGACCACGTGCAGCGCATGCCGGTCGCCTTCTTCACGCGGACGCGCACCGGAGCCCTCGTCAGCCGACTCAACAACGATGTGATCGGCGCCCAGAGAGCGTTCAGCAACACGCTCTCCGGCGTCGTCGGCAACGTCGTGACCCTGCTCCTGACCCTCGTCGTCATGCTCACGCTGTCCTGGCAGATCACCCTCCTCGCCCTGGTGCTCCTGCCCGTGTTCGTGGTGCCCGCGCGGCGCATGGGCACGCGCATGGCCCGGCTCCAGCGCGAGGCGGCCGCCCACAACGCGGCCATGGGCACCCGGATGACCGAGCGGTTCTCGGCGCCCGGCGCCACGCTGATCAAGCTGTTCGGCCGACCCGGAGACGAGTCCGCCGAGTTCGCCGCCCGCGCATCCCGCGTCCGCGACATCGGCGTCCGCACGGCCATGGCGCAGTCCGCGTTCATCACCGCCCTCACGCTTGTCTCGGCCCTGGCCCTCGCGCTCGTCTACGGCCTGGGCGGTTACTTCGCCATCGAGGGCACCCTCGACGCGGGCGCCGTCGTCTCCCTCGCCCTGCTCCTCACCCGCCTCTACGCGCCCCTGACCTCCCTGGCCGGGGCCCGCGTCGAGGTCATGAGCGCCCTCGTCAGCTTCGAGCGGGTCTTCGAGGTGCTCGACCTCAAGCCGCTGATCGACGAGAAGCCGGACGCCCGGGAAGTGCCCGAGGGGCCGGTCGCCGTGGAGTTCGAGGACGTCCGCTTCGGCTACCCGTCCGCCGACAAGGTCTCCCTCGCCTCCCTCGAGGAGGTCGCCTCGCTCGACACCCGCGGGGGCGCAGAGGTCCTGCACGGCATCTCGTTCCGCGCCGAACCCGGCCAGACCGTCGCCCTCGTCGGCACCTCCGGAGCCGGCAAGTCGACCGTCGCCCAGCTCATGCCCCGCCTCTACGACACCGACGAGGGCGCCGTACGCATCGGAGGGGTCGACGTCCGCGACCTGACCGCCGTATCCCTGCGCGAGACCCTCGGCATGGTCACCCAGGACGGACACCTCTTCCACGACACGGTCCGCGCCAACCTCCTCCTGGCCAGGCCCGGCGCGAGCGAGGACGACCTGTGGGACGTCCTGCGCCGCTCCCGCCTGGAGGACCTGGTCCACTCACTGCCCGACGGCCTCGACACCGTCGTCGGCGAGCGCGGCTACCGCCTCTCCGGCGGCGAGCGCCAGCGCATGACGATCGCCCGCCTCCTCCTCGCCCGGCAGCGCGTCGTCATCCTCGACGAGGCGACCGCCCACCTGGACAACACGTCCGAAGCAGCCGTGCAGGAAGCGCTCGCCGAGGCGCTCGAAGGCCGTACCGCTGTCGTGATCGCCCACCGCCTGTCCACGATCAGGTCCGCCGACCAGATCCTGGTGGTCGAGGACGGCCACATCGTGGAGCGCGGCACCCACGAGACGCTCCTGGCCGAGGAGGGCCGGTACGCGGAGCTGTACCGCACACAGTTCGCGAACCCGGCGGACGTGGTGGAAGCCGCCTAGGAAATCAGCGAGGAGGAGGGGGTGGCCGCCAGCGGCCACCCCCTCCTCCTCACATACGCCCTGTCCGTCGGGGCTAGTCGGTGCCGGACTCCATCGCGGCGCGGTCCAGGAGCTCGTCGTCCTCGGAGACCTCGCCACGGGAGGCGATGACCTCGGCGCCACCCTCCGGCATCGCGCCGATCAGGCCGGTCGCCGCCGCCTGCGCGGCGCCGATCAGCTCGGGGTGCGTCGTGCCGACGATGCCGAGGCCCGCGTACTGCTCGAGGCGGGCGCGCGAGTCGGCGATGTCGAGGTTGCGCATGGTGAGCTGGCCGATCCGGTCCACCGGGCCGAACGCCGAGTCCTCGGTGCGCTCCATCGACAGCTTGTCCGGGTGGTAGCTGAACGCCGGGCCGGTGGTGTTGAGGATCGAGTAGTCCTCACCGCGCCGCAGCCGCAGCGTCACCTCGCCGGTGACGGCCGAGCCGACCCAGCGCTGGAGCGACTCGCGGACCATCAGCGCCTGCGGGTCCAGCCAGCGGCCCTCGTACATGAGGCGCCCGAGGCGCCGGCCCTCATTGTGGTACTGGGCGAGGGTGTCCTCGTTGTGGATCGCGTTCACGAGACGCTCGTACGCGGCGTGCAGCAGCGCCATGCCCGGGGCCTCGTAGATGCCGCGGCTCTTCGCCTCGATGATCCGGTTCTCGATCTGGTCGGACATGCCCATGCCGTGGCGGCCGCCGATCGCGTTCGCCTCCATGACCAGGTCGACGGCGGAGGCGAACGCCTTGCCGTTGATCGTCACCGGGCGGCCCTGCTCGAAGCCGATCGTCACGTCCTCGGCGGCGATCTCCACCGACGGGTCCCAGAACCGCACGCCCATGATCGGCTGAACGGTCTCGACGCCGGTGTCGAGGTGCTCCAGCGTCTTGGCCTCGTGGGTGGCGCCCCAGATGTTGGCGTCGGTCGAGTACGCCTTCTCCGTGCTGTCGCGGTACGGCAGGTCGTGGGAGACCAGCCACTCCGACATCTCCTTGCGGCCGCCCAGCTCCGTCACGAAGTCGGCGTCGAGCCACGGCTTGTAGATGCGCAGGTGCGGGTTGGCCAGCAGGCCGTAACGGTAGAACCGCTCGATGTCGTTGCCCTTGAACGTCGAGCCGTCGCCCCAGATCTGGACGTTGTCCTCGAGCATCGCCCGTACCAGCAGGGTGCCGGTGACGGCACGGCCCAGCGGCGTCGTGTTGAAGTAGGCGCGGCCGCCCGAGCGGATGTGGAACGCGCCGCACGCGAGCGCGGCCAGGCCCTCCTCCACGAGCGCCGCACGGCAGTCGACCAGGCGCGCGATCTCGGCACCGTAGGTCTTGGCACGGCCGGGCACCGACGCGATGTCGGGCTCGTCGTACTGGCCGATGTCGGCGGTGTAGGTGCACGGGACGGCACCCTTGTCGCGCATCCACGCGACCGCGACGGAGGTGTCGAGGCCGCCCGAGAAGGCGATGCCGACGCGCTCGCCGGCGGGAAGGGAGGTAAGAACCTTAGACATAGGAAGAGTATGCATCCAAGAGAATGATTATGCAAAGGGGGAGGGTCCCTTTGTGACGCCGTCTTCTGTGACGCCTCCCTCATCGTGACCGCGGAGGTGGCGCGGCGCACCGCGGGGCGCCCCGGACTCAGCCCGCGTCCTGGGCTTCCCGCACGATCCCGTACGTGAGCGCCGCGAGGCCGTCGCCGACGGCGCGGGTGTCGACCAGGCGCAGCGACAGCTCGGGGCCCGTCTCGCCGAAGAGGCGCTCGCCGGCCCCCAGCACGACCGGGTGGACGATCAGCCGCAGCTCGTCGGCCAGACCGTGCTCGAGCAGGGTGCGCACGAGCCGGCGGCTGGCATAGACGACGATGTCCCCGTCCAGCTCCTCCTTCAGCTTCGAGACCGCGTCGACCACCTCGCCGTCGAGGACCGTGGAGTTGTTCCACTCGGGGTCGACGAGGGTCGAGGACACGACGTACTTGGGCAGGGCGTTCAGCCGCTCCGCCCACGCGCCGGTCCGGGACGGCCACCGGGCCGCGAACCACTCGTAGGTCCGCCGGCCGAGCAGCAGTGCCTGCGTGGCGAGTGCCTCGTCGAACTCGACCTTGGTCCACTCCACCCGGTCCCTGTCCGCCATCCGGTCGAACCAGCCCCCGCGCCTGAAGCCCTCGTCGCCGGTCGGGTCCTGGACGACCCCGTCGAGCGAGACGTTCTCGCTGATCACGATTTTTCCCATGTGGCTCTCCCTCGGTACGGGCTAGTGTCGGGGCGGCGAGCAACTCAAGAGGAGTGGCGAGCAACCCAAGGAGTGAGGCATGCCCGGTCGTACGCGCACGCTGTGACGCCGCAGGCCATGATCGGCCCGTCATCGCGTGCTGCCCTTGTCACGTGGCACAGCGAGCTCTCTCCTGCCTGAACGCCGGTGCGCCTTCCGCGCGTCCGGTGGCGGGCCTCGTCGTCCTCACCACAAGGGATCGCTGTGCCCTCCACGTCCTCCGCTTCGTCTGCGTCTCCTGATTCCTCCGGTGTCTCCGCGGGACCCGCTTCCGGCCGACCCGCTTCCCCCAGCCTGTGGCGGGACCCCGACTTCCGCCGACTCTGGGTGGGCCAGACGGTCTCCCAACTCGGCGAACACACCACTCTGGTGGTGCTGCCGCTCTGTGCCGTGCTGACGCTCGGCGCCGGCGCCGGTGAGCTCGGCGTCCTGCGCGCGGTCGGCCAGGCGCCGGTCCTGCTGCTCTCGCTCCTGGTGGGCGCGTGGGTGGACAGATGGCGCACCCGCACGGTGATGGTGCTGGCGGACATGGGCCGGGCCCTGGCCCTGGGCGCCGCCGCCGCGGCAGGGCTCCTCGGCGCGCTCGGCCTGCCCGCTCTGCTCGTGACCGCCTTCGCCGTCGGGACCCTCTCCGTGTTCTTCGACGTCGCCTACCAGGCCTCTCTCGTACGGCTCGCAGCACGCGATCAGCTGGTGCGGGGCAACAGCGCGCTGGAGGGCAGCCGCTCCGCAGCCCAGATCGCCGGCCCCGCACTCGGCGGGGCGCTGGTCTCCCTCCTGACGGCGCCGATCGCCGCCGCGTCCGGCGCCCTCCTCTTCGCGCTGTCGTTCCTGTCGATCCGACGGATCCGCCGCGACGAGCCGGTCCAAGAGCCCCTGCGAGAGCGATCGGATCGACGAGAACTCCAGGAGCCCGCTCAACCGTCCTCGCAACGCCCCCCGAGGGTCTGGCGGCGGATCCGCGAGGGCCTCAGCTTCGTCACCGGCGACACCTCGCTGCGGGCCGTGTGCCTCGCCTCGGCCGCCTTCCAGTTCTCGCTGGCGGCGACGATGACCGTCTATCTGCTCTTCCTGCCACGGGAACTGCACCTGTCCGGCACGGAGGTCGGTCTCGCGCTCGCGGCCACGGGGCCGGGTGCGCTCCTCGGCTCGCTGCTGGCCGCCCGCCTGCCGGGCCGGTTCGGACACGGCGTGGTGCTCGTGTCCGCGGCGGCACTCGGGGACGGCGCGTTCCTGTTCGTGCCCGCGCTGCACGGGTCCTCCGCGGGTACGGTCATCGCCCTCGTCGCGGTCAGCCTCGTGTTCGGGACCTTCGGCCAGTTGGTGAACGTCACCGTGATGGGTGTCCGGCAGGCCCTGACCCCGGACGGCATGCAGGGCCGGGCAGCGGCGACCATCACCTTCGTCGGCATGGGCCTGACCCCGCTCGGCTCCCTGGTCGGCGGATTCCTCGCGGCCGAGTGGGGGCTGCGCCTCAGCCTCGCGGTGACGGCGGCGGGGATGCTGCTGTCACCGCTGCTGATGGCGCTGTCCCCGCTGGCCCGCCTGGGACGGACGCTTCCGGCCCCCCGGCCTCGTGGGGACTGATGCTGCCGCCGGGGTTCCATGAGCGCGGGATGCTGCCCCGGTTCCTGGATGAAGGCGGGCCTCAGGTCGCCCGGATCGACCGGTTCTCCTTGAGCCGGCTGTAGATGCGCTCCGGCGTCAGGGGCAGTGCGCGGAAGCGGACGCCGGTGGCGTCGTGGAGCGCGTTCGCCAGTGCGGGGGCCACCGGGTTGATGCAGCATTCCGCCATACCCTTCGACCCCATGGGGCCGAAGGAATCCGCCGACTTCACCAGGAGCAGTTCCGTGCGCGGGACGTCGGCGTAGGTGGGGATGCGGTAGTTGCGCAGATTCGGGTTGGCCATGGCTCCGCCCGCGTCGACCTGGTAGTTCTCGGTCAGCGCGAAGCCGATGCCCTGGGCCACCCCGCCCTCCACCTGACCCCGGACCTGCGCCGGGTTGATCACGACGGCCGCGTCGGTGGCCTGAACGCTGTGGAGGATGCGGATCTCGCCCGTCACCTGGTGCACCGCGATCTTGAAGCCCTGCGTGTTGGACACGACGCTTCGAGGCGACCCGTAGGCCTTGCGCGCGGCGGTGAACCGGATTCCGCGCGCGCGGGCCAGCGCGACGAGTTCGGCCAGCGGCACGTGCTGGTCCCCGCAGACGACCTCCCCGTCGCCCAACGAGCACATGACCACGTGGACGCCGGTGCGCGCGGCGGCGAATTCGAGGATGCGGTCGCGTACGGCGTTGGCCGCCCGGAGCACGGCGTTGCCCGCCACGAAGAGTCCCGCGCTCGCGAACGCGCCGGTGTCGAATCCCGTGCGGTCGGTGTCCGACTGCACGAGGCGAATGCGCGAAGGCGTCGTCCCCAGTTGGTTGGCCGCGATCTGGACGTGCGCGGTCGACGTGCCCTCGCCGAACTCGACCGTGCCGACGGCCAGTTCGTACACGAGGTCGTCGCCGAGCGTGACCCAGGCCTCGGAGAGGTGCTCGGTCGGGGGCGCGGTCTCGTGCAGGGAACTCGCGACCCCGGTCCCCACCAGCCAACCGGGTCCGGGCGGCGGGTCGTTGCCCGTACGGGCCAGGGCGTGACCCACGAGATCGATGCACTTGCCGAGACCGTCCTCGTTGAACATCACGTCGTCGGGGCCGTCGTGCAGGGCGACGAGCGGGTCGCCCGGCCGTACGATGTTGCGCCGTCGCAGTTCGAGCGGGTCGAGGTGCAGGGCGCGGGCCAGTTCGTCCATCGCCGATTCCACGGCGAACGCCGGCTGCGTCATCCCGTAACCGCGCAGCGCGCCGCTCGGCACGGTGTTGGTGTAGACGGAGTACCCGTCGTACTTCTTGTTGGGGCATCGGTAGATCATGACGGCGGCACCGCCCGCGTACAGGGTCTCGCCGCCGTGGTTGCCGTAGGCGCCCGTGTTCGACACATTGCGGACCTGGAGGGACGTCAGCGTGCCGTCCGCCTTCGCGCCGAGTCTGACCGTCAGCTTCATCGGGTGCCGCGGCGAAGCCGTCGTGAACTCCTCCTCGCGGGTGTACTCGAAGCAGACGGGCCGCCCGGTGTCCAGGGCGGCGAGCGCCGCCAGGTCCTCCGAGATGACCTCCTGCTTGCCGCCGAATCCGCCACCGACCCGCTTGCAGAACACGCGGAGCTGGTCCGGGCGCAGCGCGAAGAGATGCGCGAGCTTGACCTTCGCGATCGACGGCGACTGCGAACTGGTGCGCACGTTCAACCGGCCGTTCTCCACCCAGGCGATGGAGCCGTGCGTCTCGAGATGCGCGTGCTGCACACGGGGTGACGTATACGTTCCTTCATGGATCACGTCCGCCTCGGCGAACCCCGCTTCGACGTCACCGATGTCCGAATGGATCTCCAGCAGGATGTTGTGGGCGCAATCGCGGACGAACGGGTCGTCCGTACGGTGCAGTTGGGGAGCACCGTCGGCCATCGCGGCCTCGGGGTCGAACACCGCCGGCAGCTCCTCGTACTCCACCTCGACCCTTCGGCAGCCCTCCTCCGCCGCGCCGACCGTGTCGGCCACGACCGCGGCGACGCGCTGGCCTCTGAAGCGGACCGTGTCGTCGAGGATGTAGGTGTCGTCCGGATCGACGAGGTGGTCGGTGTGGATCGCCGTGGAGAACCGCCTGCGCGGCACGTCCTGCCAGGTGTAGACGCGATGGACGCCCGGCACCGCCAGCGCGGCACTTTTGTCGATCGACACGATCCGTGCGTGCGCGTACGGCGAGTGCACCACTTTGAGGTGCAGCAGCCCTTCGATGTGGGTGTCCATCGTGAACTCGGCGCGCCCGGTCACCACGTCGTCGCCCGCCGGCGCGCCGACGCTCGTCCCGACGGCCTTTCCCGGCGCGGCGGCCTCGATGCCGACGACGCCCTTCACCGCGTCCTCGGTGGCCCGGTAGCCGGTGCAGCGGCAGAGGTTGCCCTTCAGCGCGCGAGGCAGATCCGCCTTCTGCGCCTCGGTGAAGGTCGCCGAGGTCATGATCATCCCCGCGGTGCAGAAACCGCACTGGAACCCCGGCGCATCACGGAACTGCCGCTGCACGGGATGCAGCCGACCCGGCGACCCGAGCCCCTCGATCGTGGTCACCTCATGGCCCTGCGCGCGGAACGCGGGAGTGATGCAACTGTGCACCGGATTGCCGTCCAGCCACACCGTGCACGCGCCGCAATCGCCCGCGTCGCACCCCTTCTTGACGCCGGTGTGCCCGAGCGAGCGCAGGAAAGTCCGCAGGCACTGCCCGGCGCCCGGCTCCTCGTCGAAACTCCTGCCGTTCACGACGTACGTCATGGCAGGTCACCGGCCGACAGTTCGCGCCGAATCTCTTCGGCGAAGTGCTTCGTCAGATGGCGGCGGTGATCCGGGGTCCCATTGGCATCCGCGAACCAGAGGCCGGCGGGGACGGCGTCGATGCTCTGCCGCAGCGTCGAGGCATCGGGCATGGCACTGAACGCCATGCGCACAGGCCGTGTCGTGCCGGCGGTGACGGTGAGCAACAGGTCGCTCGTGCCCGGTGTCTGCGTACCGACGAGGAAGACCGTCGAGCGGCCGAGACGGGTCAGTGTGAAACGGCGGTGTACGGCGCGTTTCCTCAGGGCGTGGACCGGAATGTCGATGCGCCGCAGGATCTCGCCGGGGCCGAGCACGTTCTCATGGTCGCCGGTCACGAAGTCGAGAGCGTCGACGGTGCGCGGGGACCCGTCGGGGGCCCACAGCTCGTAGCGGGCCTCCAGCGCGACCGTCAGCGTGATCATGGGGCCGGCGGGCAGAGAAAGGCAGATATTTCCGCCGACGGTCGCGGAATTCCATACCTTGAACGAGGACAAGAAGGCTTCGCAGCTTTTCGAGAAAAGAGCGCCCGCGATCCAGTCCTTCGGATAAGCAAAGGAATAGAGCTCGCGAATGGTGCACGTCGCACCGATCTCGAGCCCCGCGTGGCTCGGAACGAGGGGATCCCAGCCCAACGCCGTCAGGTCGACCAGTCGACGCAGGTCCGGCTGCTCCACGGAGAAGAGCCACGTACCACCCGCGAGCCACGCGTCGCCCTCACGCCAGTCCGCACCGGGCCGGTCGAGCGGGCGCCGGACGACTTCCGTGATGGTGTTGAGGTCCATGGGCGACTGACCTCTCGCGCGGTGATCGTGCGACGGACATCCCCCGAGCGTCGTGAGAATTCAAGTGTCGTCGGAATTCCCTGTGAACTAGACTACGCCGTATGGGTATCCGTGCAAGCGGCACTGCCACCGTCGTGACCTCCCAGAAGGTACGGGAAGGTTTCGATGAGGAGTACGACCGGTGGCAGGAGAAGGTGAACCGGGCCGTTCGGGACTTCGACGGATTCGAGGGGACGGAAACCTATCCCCCCGGATTGGGCGAGGAACACGAATGGGTCGTGGTGTTCCGCTTCGCCGGCACGGACCAGCTCGCCGCGTGGCTGGATTCGACCGCACGCCGGGACCTACTGGCCGAAGGCCGTGGGCTGCTGGACGGCGCCCCGACCCATGAGGTCCTCGCCGGCGGCCGCATCGACGAGCCCGACCGGGTAAAGGGGGTCACGGCCGTCATCTCTCACGACGTGCGTTCGGGCAGGGAAGAGGAATTCGAGCGCTGGCAGGAAAAGGTACTTAAAGAGCAGGAGAAATTCCCCGGCTTCATGGGAACCGAATTCTTCCGGCCCGTCGAGGGAATCCAGGACCATTGGGTGGTCGTTTTCCGCTACGACACCCGTGAACATCTGGACGCCTGGCTGGACTCAAGCCGCAGGGAACAGCTCCTGAAAGAAGGCCGTGAGTACTTCGCGTCCTACGACGTCCGCAAGGTGGGGACGGCGTTCGGCGGCTGGTTCCGATTCGGCTCGGACGAGGGCGAGGAGGTCCCACCCAACTGGAAACAGGCCATGACCGTCGTGCTGGCGCTCTATCCCACCGTCATGGTCCTGAATCTGACCGTCGGTCATGAATTCAACGTCCTGGGCATCCCCGGATACCTCGGCCTGTTCTTCAGCAACATACTGAGCGTCAGCATTCTGACCTGGCTGCTCATGCCCCTCGTGAACCGCGCCCTGGCCTTCTGGCTCCGCCCCGGCCGGACCCGCACCGTGAGCGTCGACGTGGCGGGCGCCGCACTCGTGGCCCTGTGCTGGGGTCTGACCATCCTCATCTTCGCCCTGACGACGGGCTGACGCCCGCGTTCCTTCCCGGGGGACAGGGGACAGGGGACAGGGGACAGGGGACAGGGGGCCGGGTGGGGCCTGTCACGCTCATTCGGCGAACTCTCGCCGACGATGTTCCGGGCAGTGATCCACTTCTGGATCCGCCTCAGACGGAGACGGCGTTCCCCAGCCGGCAAACACACGGGCTCGACATCGCGTGGTCGTGGTCACGGTCGACGTCGCGGTGGCGGTCGCGGTGACGGCGACCGGGACCAAGGCGTGCCGCGGAGGCCGGGCGTAGCCTGGAATGCAGACGTTCCCGTACTGGGCAGGTCGCATGGCCACGATGCACGCATCATGCGAGACCGGTCATCAGAACCCTTTCGACACGACCACAGCAGCGATGATCGTGCTGGATGCGCAGGGGCGAGTGACCGGCTGGAATCCTGGAGCCCGCAATCTCTACGGCGCCGACACCCGAGAAGTGCTCGGTCGCCCGGTGAGCGAGGTGCTGCGGGACGTTCGGACCCCGAGTGACACGCTGCACGGCTTCGAGGCAGCGGGGGTGACGGCGTCCGGGAACGCCCGGACCGAGCGACGCACCGTTCGACGCCCGGACGGGGCGCTCGTGGAGTCCGTCCTGCGCGTCTTTCCGGTGGAGCAGGACCGAGGGAGACCGGCCTGGGTCGTGATGGCGGCGGCGAGCGACCGCTATCAGGAGTGGGTGACCGACCAGTCCATGCTGTCCGGGCTCTTCACACAGGCTCCCGTGGGGCTCAGCGTCTACGGCCCCGACGCCCACCTCAACTGGGCCAACGACGTCGTGCAGCAGGTCATGGGCTGGCACGCCGGTGCATGGGAGGGCCAAGCCAACAGCGTGCTCTATCCGCACGGCACCATCCTGTCCCCTCCGGGTTACCACGAGACCGAGGAAGTACTGGAGGAAGTGCTGCGCACCGGCCAAGCCGTGCTCGACGTCCACTGGCGCGGCCCCACCCCCGCCACCTGCGCGTACCACCGGGTCTACTCGTGCTCGTACTTCCGCCTGCAGGACGAGGCGGGCCACCCCCTCGGCGTCTGCGAGGCGTCCGTCGATGTCACCGATCGCTACGAGGCACAGACGCGCCTGGCACTGCTCAGCCGGGCCAGCGGGATCGGCACCACGCTCGACGTCGCGAAAACGGCGGAGGAACTCGCCGGGCTCGTGGTCCCGGATCTCGCCGACTCCGTACGCATCGAGGTCGCGGACTCGGTCCTGGCCGGCGAAGTGGCCCCGCCCTCCACCTCCGGCGCGCCGACGGGACTGCGGCTCATGGCGGAGCGCACCAGGAGCGCCCCGTCCGTCGCGCACAGTGACGCGCTGCTGGGTGTCATCGACAGTGGGCAGACGACCGGGCAGCAACGCCTGCTGGCCGTGCCGCTGCTCCTGGGTGGCACCACACTCGGCACGGTCACCCTCCTGCGGCAGCCGCCCCGTGCACCGTTCGCCGAAGAGGACCGCGCCCTCGCCGAAGAACTGGCATCGCGCACCGCCGTGTGCGTGGACAACGCACGCCGCTACGTCCGCGAGCACACCACCGCACTGAAACTGCAGCGCGACCTCCTCCCGCGAGAACTGCCGCAGCCGAGTGGCATCGAGCTCGCGCACCGCTACATCCCCACCACCGGCCCGCTCGGAGTCGGCGGCGACTGGTACGACGTGATTCCGCTGTCGGGCGCCCGCGTCGGCCTGGTGGTCGGCGACGTGGTGGGGCACGGGGTGGACGCCGCGGCCACCATGGGACGGCTGCGCACGAGCGTGAGGGCGCTTGCCGCCCTGGACCTGCCACCGGACGAACTCCTGACCCGGCTGGACGACTTGGTGGGTCAGGCACGAGTCGGCATCCACCGGACGCCCGGCGAAGAGGGGACGGACAGGGCGCTCGGGGCGACCTGCCTCTACGCCGTGTACGACCCCACCTCCCGCACCTGCGCGATGGCCGGCGCGGGCCACCTCCCGCCGGTCGCCACCGGCCGCGGGCCAGGCGCCCGGCAGGCCGAACCGCTCGACCTGCCCACCGGCCCCCCGCTGGGCGTCGGCGGGCTGCCCTTCGAGAGCGTGGAGTTCGAGTTCGCCGAGGGCACGGTGCTCGCCCTGTTCACCGACGGAATCGTCAAGGCGCGCGGCCGCGACGTGGACGAGGGAATCGCGGACTTGTGCGGCGCCCTGGACGCCTCGGCCGGATCCCTGCAGAAAGCGTGCGACGAGGTCGTCTCCCTGTGTGCCCAGGGATGCGCCGACGACGATGCCGCGCTGCTGCTGGTGCGCGTCCACGCCTTCCCCGTCGACAGCGTGGCCACCTGGGATGTCGCCTCCGACCCGGCCGAAGTGGCCAAAGTCCGGGCACTCGTCCGGGAGAAGCTGGAGGACTGGGGGCTGCACGAGGCGACGTTCGTCTTGGAACTGGTCGTGAGCGAACTCGTCACCAACGCCATCCGACACGGCCGCCCCCCTGTCTCCCTGCGCCTGCTCCGGGACGTCGACCGCACACTGATCTGCGAGATCTCGGACGGGCGCCACACCTCTCCACATCTCCGCAACGCCGGCGAAGAGGACGAAGGAGGGCGGGGCCTCTTCCTGGTGGCGCAGCTGACCACCATGTGGGGCACGCGCTACGACCGCCAGGGCAAGACGATCTGGGCCGAGATCGGACTGGGGCAGGACGTACCGCTGGACCTGTTCCCGGAGCCGTGAGTTCGGTCCCTCGCCCGGCCAGGGGTGCGCAGCCCTCTGCGTGGTGCAGGCCCCACGCCTGACGACATCGTGACGCGAGTCAAGGCGACGGAGTACGTCCGCGAAAGGGTGGTCGTCCGCTCCCCCGAACACGCCGCACACGAGGACGAGTTGCCACCGATCGCCCGGTCCGGGATGAGTACCCAGGCATGCCGCAGCACGGGTGATGTGGAGGAGGTGTGTGTGGCGGACGTCGTGTGATCGTTCGTATAAACGTGCGTGTTAGCCTGCCCGCGGTCGCGATCGCACGCATACGGGGGAGGCGCGGTGGGCTCGGACGGCTACCAGGTCAAGGCGGGTATGACCGGCCAGGCCCAGCAACTCGACGACGCCGGGACGGACATGGACGGCGTCAGCTCGGCGGTCAAGTCCCGCACGAGTTACTCGTACGACGATGTCGGCGGCGACGACGCCGCGTCGGCGCTGAACGCGTTCGTCAAGGCCTGGGAGGCGGAGGCCAAGACACTCGCGTCGGCGTTGCACGAACTTGGCAGCAAGGTGCAGTTGGCCAAGAAGACGTACCACGGCACCGACGGCCTGGTGAAGACGCGCGCGGACAGTGTCCCCGTCGCCGGCGCGAGCAGCCTCACCGACACCGCGACGCAGGGCGGGCGCGCCTCGGCCCTGTCGGGTTACTGAGGGACGGGCCGGTGTCTTTCTTCACTTCTCCCCTCAACTCTCCTTCTTTCCGCCTCGCGTGGCTCGCCGGGCTGTCCAAGAAGATCCTCGGCGCCGGAAGCAAGAACGAGCTGCTCGACCTGCTCGACGATGCCCTCTCGGTGCCTGAACCGGGCGGCGACCAGGGCGTGTTGGAGGGTCTGGCAAGTCTCTACCGCGGCCAGCTCGACCAGGTCGGCAGTGTCTTCGATCAGGTCGACCGGGTGGCCCGCAAGGGTCTTCCGGAGGTGTGGGTCGGCGACACGAGCGTCCTCGCCTCCGACGTGGTGAACGCCGCCGGGCGGTCCGTGACCCAGATGAGCGAGGCGTTCCAGGGGTGCGCGTCGGTGCTGCTGACGCTGGCCGACGCGATCGGTGCCGCGCAGCGCAAGGACGAGCAGGGGCGCGGTCAGCTGCTGGAGCAGAAGAAGATGCTCGGCGGCAAGGACGGTTTCTTCGACGACCTGCACGAGAACGACGAGGAGGAGTGGGACCGCAAGAACGCCGCCCACTTCGGCTCGTACGCGGTCGACCTGATGCACGCCGCCGTCTCCGACGCCCAGGAGGCCACCCGTGTCGCGGCCCGGGACCTGAACAAGTGGGCCGCCGAGGCACGGGCCGGGAAGATGGAGACCAGCGAACTCACCGCAGTCGACAAGCTGATGCTCGCCGACACCGGCGTCGCGGGCGCCGACACCGAGCTGAACGAGATCCTCACGGCCGGGGACCTGGCGCGCGCGTCGACCCGCATGGACCAGCTGAACCTCGACGACGAGACCGCCATGGAGCGGATGCTGGCGAAGTCGGACAGCCCGCAGGAGCGGGCCTACCTGATGAAGGCGCTGGCCGCCGGCCACAGCGTCGCCGAGATAGAGACGTTCCAGGGCAAGATCCACGGCAAGGACCCCGACTGGCTGCGCCGGCACCTGACTCCCGTGGTCACCGAAGCCGACAGCATGAACGACGAGGGCCTGGCACCGGACGGCTCCAACAACAACAAGGACTACGTCACCTTCGACGGCCAGCGGTGGATCCAGGGCGGCGACGGCTCCGAGGGCACGTGCGTGGCCTCGTCCACCGTCACCTCCCGGGCCATGGTCGACCCCCTCTACGCGCTCGACCTCACCGGCGGCCCCGACGGACAGCAGGACGACCCCGATGCCTTCAAGCAGCGCCTGGTGGCCGAACAGCACAGGCTGCACACCGAGGGCGACGGCGGCAAGAACTGGGGCGGCATGGGGCCCGAGGGGCAGGAACGGATCAACGACACCGCCGTCGGCAGCGCCACCGGCACCGACTACCAGCGCCAGGACCTGAACAGTGCCGACGACCGCAGGGCGGTCCTCACCGAAGTCGAGAAGTCGGTGGCGGAGGGGCGTCCGGTGCCGGTCGACGTCTCGGGCAAGGAGGGCGCCCACGCGATGACCATCATTGCCCAGGAGGGTGACAAGCTTCAGGTGTACAACCCCTGGGGTCAGACCACCTGGGTCAGCGAGGACGACTTCATCAACGGCCACATGGGCAAGGCTTCCACCAGTGATCTCCCCAATGCGTACAGCGTCTATCTTCCGCGGTAGCGGGGGCGGTGCCGTGATCGCGGCGACCGCGCTCCTCGCTCTCGCCACGGGCTGCGGCTCGGGCACCGGCGAACCGGCCGGCGGTTCCACGAGCACCGCGAGCCACCCGTCGGGCGCCACGCGCCACTCGGTGAAGGACACCAGCATCACGGCCGAGCCGGGCGAGCGCTTCACGCTCACCGTCGACCAGAACGCCTCCACCCGCGAGTACTGGTATCTGGTCGACCCCGAGCCCGACAGCTCGGTGCTGGTCAGCCGCGGCCGGGACTACGCGTCGGACTCCGGCGACGAACCGGCGGCCGGCGCCGGCGGCAGACTCACCTTCACCTTCGAGGCCAAGGGCAAAGGGTCCACCCGGTTCACGCTGCTGCACTGCACCTTCACCACCTGCCAGGGCAACACCTCCACCCGGCCCCCCGAAACAACGGGACCCTCCGCCGGCCCGACCACGGGGACGGCCACCCCCTCCAAAGCTCCCGAGCGCATCACCTACACCGTCACCGTCGACTGAGCCGCAGCGGACCGGTCAGATGAGACGAGACACCCGAGGCCCCGCCATGAACGACGACGCCCCGTACCCCCCTGACCGCACGGACGACGAGCTGGCCCAGCTCGACATCACCGTCCTGCTGCGTTACGGCCTCACGGCCCCGCCCGGCACCCGGCGCACCGCCCTGTTCGGCGACGGCGCCGCGGCCGCAGCGGTCGTCCTCGACCGCCTCGGCACCGAGCCGCGTTCCGTCGCCTTCCTCGCCGACACCGTGCGCGCCGGCGGACTCGCCCGCGCCGCGGAGCTGCCCGAGCCCCTGCCCCGCCGGGAGGCGGCCGTCCTCGCGCAGGACTGGCTGCGGGCCGGCACCGAACTCGCGGGCGGCATCGCCGCCGACGACACCGCGGCCGATTGGCTGCGCGCCGTCGCGACCATCATCGAACTGAAGCAGCTGACCCGGGCGCGGGGCCGGAACACGTGATCTGAGCGCCCGATCCGCGTGCGGCGGCGGGCGAGGGGCCACCGGGCGGCTGCCTGCCGTGAGTTGGACGGAGAAGACCCGTCCCGCCCCCGAACTCGGCGCGGGACGAGCCCCTTCGAGTCCGACGCGTGCCGGTGTAGAGTGCAGCAGGCCCTTGACCTGCAAAAAGCGGGCAGGGAGCGAATTTCGGGAGTGCTGAATGCTGCGCACCATGTTCAAGTCCAAGATCCACCGCGCCACCGTCACCCAGGCCGACCTGCACTACGTCGGGTCCGTCACCATCGACCGTGACCTTCTCGACGCCGCAGACCTGCTGCCCGGCGAGCTCGTTCACATCGTCGACATCGACAACGGCGCCCGCCTGGAGACGTACGTCATCGAGGGTGAGCGGGGGAGCGGTGTCATCGGGATCAACGGGGCCGCGGCCCATCTCGTGCATCCCGGGGACCTCGTGATCATCATCAGTTACGCTCAGGTCGACGACGCCGAGGCGCGTGCGCTGCGGCCCCAGGTCGTGCACGTGGACCGGGAGAACCGGATCGTGGCCCTGGGCGCCGACCCGTCCGAGCCGGTTCCCGGCGGGGACACGGAGCGCAGCCCCCAAGCGGTGCCGGCGGCCAGCGGCTGACCGTCCCGCAGCAGACGCGAGGAGACCCCCATGAGCGACATCGAGATCCGCGACGAACGGGACAAGGGTCTCCTCGTGGCCGGTGCGGCGGGAGAGCCCGAAGGCGCCGTCTTCGGGTACATCGAGTACTTCGTCCTCGACACACCCGAGAGGGCCCTCGTGCCGGTGCACACCGTCGTGGAGCACGAGTACGAGGGCCGGGGCATCGCGGGATCGATGGCCCGTGAGCTGTACGCCATCGCCGCCCGCGAGAGCGTCGCCGTCGCGCCCCTGTGCCCGTTCGTGGTGGAGTGGGCCGCGCGTCACCCCGGAGAGGCCCCCGTCGCCTCGCCCGAGCTGATGGACGCCGCGCGGCGCGCGCTCGCCGACGACCCGTCGAAGTGGTGACCGCATGAGCCTCGCTCTTCTGCACACCTCACCGGTCCACGTCCCGGTCTTCGACGCCCTGCGCGACAGCGACCACCCCGGCCTCGCCCTGGTCCACCTCGTGGACGAGAGTCTGCTGGAACGGGCCAGGGACGCCGGGCCCGACGCCGTCGAGGACGACGTGCGCGCCCTGCTCGAAACCGCCGTGGCCGACGGGGCGGACGCCGTGCTCTGCACCTGCTCGACCATCGGTGGCGTCGCCGAGGCCCAGTCCGCCGTCGTCGGCGTCCCCGTCCTGCGCGTGGACCGGCCGATGGCCGCCGCCGCGGTCGAGGCGGGACGGACCGTCGCCGTGGTCGCCGCGCTGGAGAGCACCATCGCGCCGACCGTCGCTCTCGTCGAGGAGGAGGCCGCCCGCGCCGGCCGCCCCGTCGACGTACGCACGGTGCTGGTGGCAGGGGCCTGGGAGCGTTTCGAGGCCGGTGACAGGGACGGTTACCGGGACCTCGTGGCCGCCGCCGTGGACGCCCTCACCGAGGTCGACGTCGTCGTGCTCGCCCAGGCCTCCATGGCGCCCGCCGCCGACCGGACCACCGCGACGGTCCCCGTCCTCGCCAGTCCCCGCCCCGGCTTGCGCGCGGCGGCGGACAACACGGCCTACGCTGAGCCGAGTCCGTACCGAGAGACACCGGCTTGAGCGGAACGAGGAGAGCCAGATGGCCCAGGACGAGACCGGCACCGACGTCGTGATCAGCCCCACGGGCTGGGTCGCCGAGCAGGCGCGCCTCTACGAGGAGTCCGGCGGCACGGAGGGCACCACGATCCCGGGCCCGATGAGCGCGCCCTGCCTGTTGCTCGACTACCAGGGGCGTCGCACCGGGCAGTGGCGCCGCACGGTCCTGATCTACGACCGTGACGGCGACGACTACCTGATCGTCGCCTCGAAGGGCGGCGCCGACCAGCACCCCGAGTGGTACCTGAATCTGGAGGCCAACCCGGACGTGCGGCTGCGCGTCGAGACGGAGCGGTTCACCGCGCGCGCCGAGACCCTCTCCCCGGAGGAAAAGGCCAGGGTGTGGCCCCACCTCGTGGAGATCTTCGCCCCGTACGCGGACTACCAGAAGAAGACCGACCGGGACATTCCCGTCGTACGCCTCACTCGTACCAAGGGCTGAGGAGCCGGCCGGGGCGGTGTGTGGACCCGGCGGGCGTGGGCACGCGTGCCGGGAGACAGTGGCAGGGACCGGCCGCGTCCCCTCTGGAGCGCGGTCGGCCTCCGACCCCCCAGGAGGAATCGATGACGCATCCCTTCCCCGATCCCGTCACCCCGCCGACGCCGGGGCCCGACGTCCCCGATCCCGGGCCGTTCCCGGCCCCGGTCCCGACGCCTCCGTCGCCCGGCCCGGGTCCCACGCCGCGGCCCTCGCCGCCTCCGCCGTCCCCGGGCCCGCCGAACCCCGACCCGGATCCGGCGCCGCCCGAGCCGGAGCCTTCACCCATTTGACGTCCCCCTGCCCGAGGGCAGGGAATTCCGGTCCGTACTGCTACGCCGTACCACCTTGGGTTCCTGTTTCACGGGCCTCTGCCGACCGGTGAGGGCCGGTCCTGCAAGGCCTCCGCAGAGCTGACTTCCGCCCGTCCGGAGGCAGGTCCGACAACTCCGTTGTCGGACAAGGCGATCCTGGCCGTGCCACTGCGCCCCGGCCCCTCCGGGCCGCAACGGGCCGGATGCCCTACGCCTCCACCCTGAAGGGCGGAGGCGTAGGGCACATGTTCGGCAGCGGCAAGGCCTTATGCCGACACCTCGGACCGGTCGCCGCCCCACAGCGTGTGGAACGCGCCCTCGCGGTCCGTGCGGCGGTAGGTGTGGGCGCCGAAGAAGTCCCGCTGGCCCTGCGTGAGCGCGGCCGGGAGGCGGTCGGCGCGCAGCGCGTCGTAGTACGCGAGTGCGGCGGCGAAGCCGGGTGCGGGGACGCCCTCGACCGTCGCGGCGACCAGGACGGCACGCCAGTCGTCCTGCGCCGCGCCGATCTCCTGCGCGAACGTCTTGTCCGCCAGGAGGCTCGGCAGGTCGGGCCGGGCGTCGTACGCGGCGGTGATCCGGTCCAGGAACGCGGCCCGGATGATGCAGCCGCCGCGCCAGATCGAGGCGACGGCACCCAGGTCGATGTCCCAGCCGTACGCCTCGCTGCCCGCCGCGATCTCGTGGAAGCCCTGCGTGTACGACACGATCTTCGACGCGTACAGGGCCTGCTCGACCCGGTCGGCGAACGCCGCCGCCTCCGGCTCGCTCAGTGCCGTCGGCGTCGGGCCCGCCAGGTCCTTCGAGGCGGCGCGCAGGTCCGCGTGGCCGGAGAGCGAGCGCGCGAAGACGGCCTCGGCGATGCCCGACACCGGGACGCCCAGGTCGAGGGCGATCTGCACCGTCCAGCGTCCCGTGCCCTTCTGCTCCGCCTCGTCGACGACGACGTCCACGAAGGGCTTGCCCGTCGCGGCGTCCACGTGCGACAGGACCTCGGCCGTGATCTCGATCAGATACGAGTCGAGCCGGCCCGTGTTCCACTTCCGGAAGATGTCGGCGATCTGCGCGGGGGAGTAGCCCGCCACGTCGCGCAGGAGCTGGTAGGCCTCGCCGATGAGCTGCATGTCGGCGTACTCGATGCCGTTGTGGACCATCTTCACGAAGTGGCCGGCGCCGTCCGGGCCCACGTGCGTCACGCACGGGGCGCCGTCCTTGGCCTTCGCGGAGATCTTCTCCAGCATGGGGCCGAGCGCCGCGTACGACTCCTTGCTGCCGCCCGGCATGATGCTCGGCCCGTTCAGCGCGCCCTCCTCGCCGCCGGAGACGCCCGTACCGACGAAGTGGATGCCGCGCTCACGCAGTTCGCGCTCGCGGCGCCGGGTGTCCGCGAAGTGCGCGTTACCGCCGTCGACGATCATGTCGCCGGGCTCCAGGAGCGGCGCGAACTCCTCAATCACCGCGTCCGTGGGGTCACCGGCCTTGACCATGATCACCAGGCGGCGCGGCCGTTCCAGCGCCGCCACGAACTCCTCCGCGGTCTCGGTGGGGACGAACTCGCCCTCGCCGCCGAACTCCGCCACGAGGTCGTGCGTGCGGGACGCGGTGCGGTTGTGCAGGGCGACCGTGTAGCCGTTCCTGGCGAAGTTCCGGGCGAGATTGCGCCCCATGACAGCGAGCCCCGTGACACCGATCTGGGCTGACTTGCTCATGCCTGTCGCTCCTGACGTAGGGAGGTGATCGTTCTTGTTCATTTGTAGCGCGGTGAGGCGTACCGTGACGCTGCGACGCCCTGTCGAGCCCGCAGGACGCGCTGCGGAAGCCGACGGATGTCTCTACGGAGAAGGAGCTGCCCGTGCCTCATTTCGACCTGCCGCTCGACGAACTGCGGTCCTACCGGCCGACGTTGCCGCAGCCCGAGGACTTCGACGCGTTCTGGGAGAAGACCCTGGCCGAGGCGCGTGAGTACGACCTCGACGCGCGCTTCGTCCCGGTCGACGTGCCGCTGTCCGCGGTGGACGTCTTCGATGTTACGTACGCCGGGTTCGGCGGGCATCCGGTCAAGGGCTGGCTCGTCCTGCCGGCGGGGACGGCCGGGCCGCTGCCCGCGGTCGTCGAGTACATCGGGTACGGAGGCGGGCGCGGCCTGCCCCACACGAACCTGATGTGGGCCGCGGCCGGCTTCGCGCACTTCATCATGGACACCCGCGGCCAGGGCTCCGGCGGCCGGGTGGGCGACACCCCCGACCCCGTCGGCAGCGGACCCGCGCACTCCGGCTTCATGACGCGCGGCATCGAGGACCCGCACGAGTACTTCTACCGGCGCGTCTTCACCGACGCCGTGCGCGCCGTCGAGGCGGCCCGTTCGCACCCCCTGGTCGACGCGTCGCGCGTGGCCGCCCTCGGCGGCAGCCAGGGCGGCGGCATCACGATCGCGGTCGGCGGCCTCGTGCCCGACCTCGTCGCCATCGCACCCGACGTGCCGTTCCTGTGCCAGTTCCCCCGCGCGGCCACCCTCACCGAACGCCACCCGTACCGCGAGATAGCCCTGTACCTGAAGGCGCACATAGGCGCCGACGAGCAGGTCTTCCGCACGCTGTCCTATTTCGACGGCGTGCACTTCGCGGCGCGCGGCACCGCGCCCGCCCTCTTCTCCGTGGCGCTGGAGGACCAGACCTGCCCGCCCTCCACGGTCTTCGCAGCGTTCAACTCCTACGCCGGCCAGGACAAGAAGATCGAGGTGTACTCCTTCAACGACCACGAGGGCGGCGGTCCCTTCCAGCAGGCCGCCCAACTCGACTGGCTGCCCGCGCGGTTGCGCGGCTGATCCGCGAACTGCGCCTGGAAAACGCCCCCTTGGCCCCTCTTGGCGGCCCGTGTCGACCCTGTGCGGGTCTTGTCACGAGTGTGCCGGAGCGGCTAGCTTGCCGCTTCTGACGTGTGTCTGAGGGGGCTTCCATGGCCGTACGCGGTCGGCATCGCCGGTATCAGCCGAACCGGATCAACCGGGCGTCGCTCACCGTCACGGCGGGCAGCGCGGGGATGGCGATCCCACTCATCGGCGCGGGCCCGGCGCACGCCGCCGACGCGGACACCTGGAACAAGGTCGCGGCCTGCGAGTCGAGCGGCAACTGGAGCATCAACTCCGGCAACGGCTACTTCGGCGGGCTCCAGTTCACGCAGTCCACCTGGGAGGCGTACGGCGGCACCGCCTACGCGGCTCGCGCCGACCGCGCCACCAGGAACCAGCAGATCGCCGTCGCCGAGAAAGTCCTCGACGGGCAGGGTCCCGGCGCCTGGCCGGACTGCTCGGCCCGCGCCGGCCTCACCCGCGACGGCGACACCCCCGGACCGCACACCGAAACCGTCCGCCAAAAGCCCCAGCGGACCGTGAAAGACGTCAAGCCCGAGGTCACACCCCAGTCGACGGCGGGCACGGCCCAGATGTACACGGTGATCGGCGGCGACACCCTTTCCGGCATCGCCGACGCCCGCGAAGTACCGGGCGGCTGGCGGACGTTGTACGAGGACAACCGCCGCACCATCGGCTCGGACCCCGACCTCATCCTCCCGGGACAGCGGCTCGTCCTGCACCCGTCGGCGAAGCCCGGCGGTCCGACCGCCCCGCAGAAGCGCGAACGGCACGCCGAGAAGCCCACCCAGAAACACGAGAAGACCGGCAGCAGGAGCGACCAGAAACGGGACACCGCCCCCGCCGAGAAGACCGGTACGGCCACCGCCACCCGGCCACGGACCGAGAAGCCGGTCACGTCCCACGACGTCACCGCCCCCGTCTCGGCCAGCATCGGCACCCCCTACCACGCCGCCGGTTCCTCCTGGTCGAAGGGCTACCACACGGGCGTCGACTTCGCCGTGTCCACCGGAACCACCGTCAAGGCCATCGCCGCGGGCCACGTCGTCTCCGCGGGCTGGGGCGGCCCTTACGGGTACGAGGTCGTGATCCGGCACGCGGACGGCAAGTACAGCCAGTACGGCCATCTCTCGGCGCTCAGCGTGAAGGCGGGACAGCGGGTCGTGGCCGGCCAGCGCATCGCCCGCTCCGGCTCCACCGGCAACAGCACGGGCCCGCATCTGCACTTCGAGGTGCGGACGGGGCCCGGCTTCGGTTCCGACATCGACCCGCTGGCGTATCTGCGGGCGCACGGCGTCAGGATTTGATGCGTTCGTCGCGAGGGCTGTACCACTCGTCATAGGGGCCGGCCTTGCCCTTCCGGCCTCGGGGACCGGCCTCCAGCGCGGGCGCCTCGACGCGCCGGACCAGCGGCTCGCCGTCGGTGAGGACGCGCGGTGACGTGGGCGCGGGCTGAGAGGGCAGCGCAGCGACGACCGACTCGCCGGCCACCTTGCGCGACCCGCTGATCCGCTCCGTCGTCAGCAGGATCAGGCCGCCCGCGGCGACGACACCGCACGCGAGCGCGAGGACGGTCCCCGTCGTGCCGTACCGGAACGACTCGCCGAACAGGGTGAGACCGACCGCCGCCGCGACCACCGGGTTCACGACGGTCACCGTGGCGAGCGGAGCCGCGAGCCCCGCACCGCGGTACGACGCCTGGGACAAAAGCATCCCGGACGTGGCGAGCGCCGCTATCACCAGGAAGCTCGAGAACTGGGCGAACGTCCCGTCCTCCGCCCACTCCACCGCCACGGACTTCGTGAACACGGATGCGATGCCGAACGCGACACCGGCCCCGCCCGCGAGCAGGATGCTGCGCACGACGGGGTGCCGGTGCACGGCATGGGCGAGCATCATCAGAGCGAGGACCGTACCGGCCGTCACGAGAGCGACCATCAGCCGCTCCGCGCCTTCGAGGGACTGCTCGGACGCCGACCCCGTGAGAGAGAGCAGACCGGCCAGACCCACCGCGGCCATGATCGCACCACGCCAGGCAGTCGCCCCGGCCTTGCGATGCACGAAGAGCGCCGCCATCGGCAGCGCGAACACGATCGTCAGCGCGCCCAAGGGCTGGACCAAGCTCAGCGGACCGTACGCCAAGGCCGCCACATGCAGGAGCGCGCCCAGACCGTTGAGCGCCACCGCGCACCACCACGCCGGGCGGCGCAGCGGCGCGTACGCGTGCTGGGGCGTGGAGACCGCGACCCGCTCCTGGAGGATCGCGCCGCCCGCGTACGCGACCGCGGAGACGAGGGAGAGGAGCACGGCCAGCGTGAGTGCGCTCATCGGCCGCTCCTCACAGTGCGGCAGCGCATCCCGTGGCGCGGCGAACGGTCGGTTTCCATACCTCTACGATCTCTCTTTCCGGCGCCCACGTCGTCGTACCTGAGCACGCATTGGGTCCTACTGCCGATGGAGTACGACCCGCCCCGAGGTCTCCACCCGGTGGGGGACACGAGGTGCACCCCGCCCGTGACCTGCGGACGCCTACTTGCTGTACTGAGGCCGTGACAGCCCACATCGACCTGCGCGAACTCGGTTCCCTCGGCGGTTTCTTCGCTCTGCGCGACAAGAAGGACGAGGAGAGTGATCTACCGACGCTGGCGCGCGCCTATCAGAGCGGCGCACCGGTCCGCGACCCTCTCGCGTACCGCGTCGAGAAGGTCGCGCGGGCACTCTCCGTGCCCGAACCACGCGTCGCCGTGTCCGTCACCCAACTCGGACTCGCGGCGCGCCTGTGGTCGCTGTCACTCGGCAGCGCCGCCCTCTTCGAGCGCGTCCCGGACCTCGACCCCGCGCTGCTGCACTGGAACCCCGACGCCAGTGCGCCCGACGACCTGTTCCTCGCCGGTACCGGACAGCTCCCCGCCGACAGCACACACATCGCGGAGCTCGTACTCGACCGCCACCTGGCACCGCTGTCGGCCGCACTGCGCGCCCGCTACCGCGTAGCGGCCCCGCTGCTGCGCGGCAACGCCGGATCCGCGCTCACCGGCGCGTCCCGCGAGATCAGCCGCTGGGCGCGCCGCGCGGGGCGCCCCGACGTCGCCGCCCGCGCCCGCCTCCTGACCACGGAACTCTTCGAGGACCCCCGCCTCGCCGCGACCGGCACCCGCACCGGCACCGCCTTCCGCCGCACGAGCTGCTGCCTCATCTACCGCACCCCGGGCGGCGGCCTCTGCGGCGACTGCTGCTTCGAGCGGCCGCCGCAGCACTCTTCCCCACCGGCCGCTTCTGAGTGACCATGAAGGTGCGCGGCCGGGCACGCTACGGACGACGGGGGTGCTGCATGAGAGTGGGGCTGCTGACCCGGGAGTACCCGCCGGACGTCTACGGCGGCGCGGGCGTCCATGTCGAGTTCCTCGCAAGGGAGTTACGCTCCCTCGTCGACCTCGATGTGCACACCTGGGGCGAGGGCGGAGCCGAGGGGCTGCGCAGGCACCGCGCCTGGCAGGCGCTCGACGGGGCGAACGACGCCCTGCGCACCTTCTCCGTGGACCTGTCCATCGCCGCCGCGCTCGAAGGCCGCGAACTCGTCCACTCCCACACCTGGTACGCCAATCTGGCGGGCCATCTGGGCAAGCTGCTCCACGGCGTCCCGCACATCGTGACCGCGCACTCGCTCGAACCGCTGCGCCCCTGGAAGGCCGAGCAACTCGGGGGCGGATACGCCCTGTCGAGCTGGGCCGAGCGCACCGCCGTGGAGGCGGCCGACGCGGTCATCGCCGTCTCAGGAGCCATGCGCGACGACATCCTGGCCTGCTATCCGGCGATCGACCCGGCGAGGGTCCGCGTCGTCCACAACGGCATCGACTCCGCCCTCTACCGTCCCGACCCCGCCACGGACGTCCTCGCCCGCATCGGTGTCGACCAGGAGCGCCCGTACATCGTCTTCGTCGGACGCATCACCCGGCAGAAGGGCGTTCCCCATCTGCTGAGGGCGGCCAAGGAGTTGGACCCGTCGGCGCAGCTGGTCCTGTGCGCAGGGGCCCCCGACACTCCTGCCATCGGGCGTGAATTCCGCACCCTCGTGGACGAGTTGCGCACCCTGAGGAACGGTGTCCACTGGATCCCGCAGATGCTGCCCCGCACCGAGGTGGTCCAACTCCTCACTCACGCGAGGGCGTTCGTGTGCCCATCGGTGTACGAACCCCTCGGCATCGTGAACCTGGAGGCGATGGCGTGCGGCACCGCGGTCGTTGCCTCCGCCGTCGGCGGCATCCCCGAGGTCGTCGCCGACGGGACGACCGGCCTTCTCGTGCCCTACGAGGAGCGGGATCCGCGGGCGTTCGAGAGCGGGCTCGCGCAGGCCCTGAACCGGCTGGTGGCCGACCCCGCGGAGGCGTCGCGCATGGGCGCCGCCGGACGTGAGCGCTCGGAGCGCGAGTTCGGCTGGGACACCGTGGCCCGGCGCACGGTCGATGTGTACGACGAGATCCTCAAGGCGAAGTAGTCCGTCCAGAAGGTGAAGTAGTCCGTCAACAAGGCCAATTGGATCCTCAAGGCGAAGCTGGGGGCTGGGATGCGCGGTGGACCTTCGGTGCTCGGGATCGTACTGGCGGGCGGGGAGGGCAAGCGCCTGCTGCCACTCACCGCCGACCGGGCGAAACCGGCGGTCACCTTCGGCGGCACGTACCGCCTCGTCGACTTCGTCCTGTCCAACCTCGTCAACGCCGACATCCTGCGCATCTGCGTCCTGACCCAGTACAAGTCGCACTCGCTCGACCGGCACGTCACGACGACCTGGCGCATGTCGAGCCTGCTCGGCAACTACGTCACGCCCGTCCCGGCCCAGCAGCGCCTCGGCCCGCGCTGGTACCTCGGCAGCGCGGACGCCATTCTCCAGTCCCTGAATCTGGTTCAGGACGAACAGCCCGACTACATAGCGGTGTTCGGCGCCGATCACGTCTATCGCATGGATCCGCGGCAGATGCTCCAGCAGCACATCGAGAGCGGCGCGGGTGTCACGGTGGCGGGCATCCGTGTACCCCGTGTGGACGCCTCGTCGTTCGGGATCATCACGCCGGCCGGTGACGGCACGCGCGTGGACCGGTTCCTGGAGAAGCCTGCCGACCCGCCGGGCATCCCCGGCTCGCCGCATCAGGTGTTCGCCTCCATGGGCAACTACGTCTTCACCACGAAGACACTCATCGACGCGTTGCAGCAGGATTCCGAGACGCCCGACTCGGTGCATGACATGGGTGGTTCGATCCTGCCGATGCTCACCGAGCGCGGCGTCGCCCAGCTCTACGACTTCGACGGCAACCACGTCCCCGGTGAGACGCCCCACGAGCACGGCTACTGGCGGGACGTCGGCACCCTCGACGCGTACTACGAGGCTCACCTCGACCTGCTCTCGGACAAGCCCGCCTTCAACCTCGACAACCGGCGCTGGCCCATCTACACGCACCCCGGGCAGCTGCCGCCCGCGAAGTTCTGTGCGGGCGGCATCGCGGGCCAGTCGATCGTCAGCCCGGGCTGCGTGATCCGCGGCCAGGTGACGCGTTCCGTCCTGTCGCCGGGCGTGACCGTCGAGGAGGGCGCCGTCGTCCAGGGTTCGGTCCTGCACGACAACGTCCGGATCGGCCGGGGTGCCGTGGTGCGTGGAGCCGTACTCGACAAGAACGTGGACGTCCCGCCCGGTGCGACCATCGGCGTCAATCCGGAGCGGGACGCCGAGCTGTACACCGTGTCGAAGGGCGGGGTGATCGCGCTGGGCAAGGGCCGACAGGTCCTGGCCTGAACGTCCCTGACATCGCGTCGGCGGGTGCCTGTGCCGTGCCTCGGCCGCAGGCTCCCGCTGTCATGTCCCTTGACGAGTACACGCAAGCGACAGAAGAATGACCGCGCTGCGATTTGACAACGTTGTCTATGACTCGAGGAGGCGGTCTCGCCATGAGATGGACCCAACGGCTGCGCGGAGCGGGGACGGCGGTGGCGGCGGCCGCGCTCCTGGGTGGTGCGCTCGCCGTGCCCTCGGCCCAGGCGGCCGCGGCCTCCGACGAGGGCCGGCTCACCGATCTGGTCAACCCGTTCATCGGCACCGAGAACGAGGGCAATACCTACCCGGGCGCGGCCGTGCCCTTCGGCATGGTGCAGTTCTCGCCCGACACGGGGCACAACACGGGCTACGACTACTCCCAGAACCACATCCGCGGCTTCTCCACCGTGCACCTGTCCGGCGTCGGCTGCGGCCTCGGCGGCGACCTGCCGGTGCTGCCCACGACCGGCGACATCACGTCGACCGACTACGCGAAGTACGCGGCCGAGTTCAGCCACGACGACGAGAAGGCGAGCCCGGGCTCGTACAAGGTCGCCCTGAAGACGGGCATCGAGGCCGAGCTGACCGCGACGAAGCGGACGGGCGTGCAGCGCTACACGTTCCCCGCCACCGACAAGGCCAATGTCCTCATCAACGCCGGCCAGTCGCTGCACAAGACCCTGAACACCAAGGTCGAGATCCTCGACAACCGCACCGTCCGCACGGCCATCACGGGCAGTGGCTTCTGCCAGGACACCAAGCCGTACACGGTCTACACGATCACCCGTTTCGACCGGCCGTTCACGACCTCGGGCACGTGGAAGGGCGACGCGGTCACCGAGGGCTCGAAGGAGTCGACGGCCGGCGGTGAGCGCAGCGGCGCGTTCGTGCGCTTCGACACCTCCAAGGACCGCAGCGTCGAGGCGACCACGGCGATATCGTATGTCGACGCGAAGGGCGCGGCGCTCAACCTCCGTTCCGAGGGCGGCCGTTCCTACGACCGCGTCGAGCACGCCGCGCAGGCCGCGTGGGAGGACCGGCTCGACGACGTCGCGGCCCAGGGCGGCAGCGACACGCTCCGCCGCACCTTCTACTCGTCCCTGTACCGCTCGTTCCTCGCGCCGAACATCGGCAGCGACGTCGACGGCCGCTACACCGGCTGGGACCAGAAGATCCACCGGGCCAAGGGCTACACGTACTACCAGAACTGGTCCCTGTGGGACACCTACCGCACGCAGGCCCAGCTGCTTTCGCTGCTCGCGCCGAGTGAGTCCCGCGACATGGCGATCTCCGTCATCAAGATCGACGAGGAGAGCGGCTGGCTGCCCAAGTGGGGCTACGGCACGGTCGAGACGAACATCATGACCGGTGACCCGGTCACCCCGTTCTTGACCAACGCCTACCAGCAGCGTCTGCTCAAGGGCTACGAGGAGCAGGCGTACCGCGCGCTGAAGAAGAACGCCGACGGGGTCCCGCCCGCCGACTCCGCGCCGGTCGGCCGTGAGGCCAACAAGGAGTACATCGCGGACGGCTTCGCGCCGTACATCAAGGACCGCGCGCATGTGAAGCCGGGCGACTCCGACTACGACCACGGCGCCTCCGCGACCCTGGAGTACGCGCTGTCCGACGCGATGCTCGGTCAGATGGCGAAGGACCTGGGCCACAAGGACGACGCGGCACGGTACACGCAGCGGGCGCAGAACTACCGGAAGATCTTCGACAGTTCGACCGGCTTCTTCCGGGCGCGGGACGCGGCGGGCGCCTTCACCGGCCCGGCCGACCCCGCCCAGAGCGAGGGCTTCCACGAGGGCACGTCCTGGCAGTACCAGTGGCTCGTCCCGCAGGACCTGCCCGGCATGGTCGGCCTGATCGGCGGCACCAAGGCGGCCAACGACCGGCTCGACTCGTTCTTCGCGTACGACCAGCTGGTGCAGGACCCCGCGAAGACCGCCCGTGAGGTGTGGGTCAACGGTCCGTACGCCTACTACAACGCGGACAAGTACAACCCGCAGAACGAGCCCGACCTGATCGCGCCCTACACGTACCTCTCGACCGGTCAGCCCTGGAAGACGACCGACGTCGTGCACGCGGCGCTCACGCTCTTCACCGACGCCCCCACCGGCATGACCGGAAACGACGACCTCGGGACCATGTCCGCCTGGAACGTCCTGTCGTCGATCGGAATCTTCCCGGTCCAGCCCGGCACGGACACCTGGGGCCTGTCGACCCCGGTCTTCGAACGGGTGGACGTGACGCTCGACCGGCGCTACTACCCGAAGGGCCGCCTCACGGTGAAGGCTCCGGGGACGTCGGACTCGGCGCGGTACATCCAGTCGGCGCACACCGACGGAACCGCTTTGGGCAAGACGTATCTGACGACGGACGACATCCGAGGGCTGCGGGAGCTGTCCTTCACGGTCGGCGACAAGCCCTCCACCTGGGGCACTTCGGCGGACGCGGCGCCGCCGGCGCTGAAGTAGCGGCACCACACGCCCCACCCGCACCACGAGACCCGCCCCTTCATTGAAGGGGCGGGTCTTAATCTGTTGTTTACTGTGTGTAGCTTGATCGTACTTGACCGTAATCACCGGAGAGCGGTTGACTGCTTTTCCCCGTCGTCGATGCGAGAGCGGCCCCAGTGAACTCTCAGCAGTCCCAGCACTCCCGGCCCGCGCCGAGCCCGGACCTCCTCGCCCCACTGGACCTGGCGTTCTGGAACATCGAGACCGCCGAACACCCGATGCACCTGGGCGCGTTGGGGGTGTTCGCCGCGGGGTCGCCGGGCGACGCCCAGCACGCGCTGGAGCTTCTCGCCGCCCGGGCCCCCGCCGTCCCCGGACTGCGGATGCGCATCCAAGGGGTACGGATCCCCGTGGGCGGCGCGGCGCGTGTGCCCGTACCCGACTTCGACCCGCTCGACCACGTACGGCTCAACGAGCCCACCGCGGACTTCCACGCGGCGGCCGGTGCCCTGATGGAGCGGCCCCTCGACCGGGCGAGGCCCCCGTGGGAGGCACATGTCCTGCCCGGCGCGGACGGCACCTCGTTCGCCGTCCTGTTCAAGTTCCACCACGCGCTGGCCGACGGACTGCGGGCGCTGACGCTCGCCGCCGGGGTGATGGACCCGATGGACCTGCCTGTCTCCCGGACGACGCCCGCCGCCGAGCCGCCCCGCGGGCTCCGGCTGCCGTTTCCCGGCATGCGTGACGTCCGGCTCGGCGACCTCGACCCGCGCAAGCTGCCCGGCCTCCTGCGGGACAGCGCCTCCAGCGCCGTCACCGCCCTCGACATCGGCACCTCCGTCGTCCGCGCCACGTGGGACGTGCACACCTCGGCCGCCTTCTCCTCGAACGCCACGGGCACCCGCCGCACGGAGGGCGTCGTCCTGGAACTCGACGATGTGCACCGGGTCCGCAAGACGGTCGGAGGCACCGTCAACGACGTCCTCATCGCCGTCGTGGCCGGGGCCCTGCGGCGCTGGCTCGACGAGCGCGGCAACGGCAGCGACGGAGTGCGCCCGCGAGCCTTGATCCCCGTCTCGCGGCGCCGTCCCCGTACGGCCCATCCCCAGGGCAACCGGCTCTCCGGCTACCTGGTGAAGCTGCCGGTCGACGAGGGCGACCCGCTTGCCCGGCTGCGCTCCGTCCGCACGGCCATGGACCACAACAAGGACGCGGGCCCCCAGCGCGGCGCCGGTGCCGTGGCCCTGCTCGCCGACCATGTGCCGCCGCTCGGTCATCTGATCGGCGGGCCCGTCGTCGCCCACGCGGCCCGGCTCCTGTTCGACATCCTGGTCACCAGCGTGCCGCTGCCGAGTCTCGGCCTGCGGCTCGGCGGCTGCCCGCTCACCGAGGTCTACCCGCTCGCTCCGCTGGCCCAGGGCCAGTCCCTCGCCGTGGCCGTGTCCACGTACCGGGGGCGTGTGCACTACGGCCTGGTCGCCGACGCGGCCGCGGTCCCCGACCTGGAGGTACTCGCGACCGGCATCCGAGAGGAACTCGCGGCCCTCGTGCGGGCCTGCGAGGTGGAGGAGCGGCCCGTCTGACACGGGCGGGGCGCCCGGCGCGTGGCGGCTTGGCGCCACGGCGCCTTTCCGCCCGCTCCGGGCGCCCCGCACGGGCCCACGCGCTGCCATCCTTCCGTCCATCCGACCAGGTGGACAAGGGAGTTGGACAGTGCCCTCTTCGTGGCAAGTGCCCTCTGCGCGGCCCCCGATACCCAGCTCGACGCAAAGACCCGGTTCCACAGACAGGCCCGTATCGGCACAAAGACCCGGTTCCGCAGACAGGCCCGGATCGGCAGACGGAGCCGGCTCCACGGCCGGTTCGCCACGCGGCGCGAAGCGGTCCGCACGGCGCGGCAGATGGTCGGCGGCGGGCGCCTCGGTGCTCGCCGCCCTGCTCGTCGGCGCGGCGATACCCGCGACCGCCGCCGGGGACGCGCCCGTCTTCGCCGACCCGGGCGCCCGGGCGACCCCGACCGGCGGCCGCACCGTCACTCTCCTCACCGGCGACGTCGTCACCTACAGCGGCAGCGGCAACTCGCTCCAGATCGAGCGGATCGTGCCCGGCGAGGGGCGCGAGGGCATGGGCTTCACGCGCCACCACGTCGACGGCCACGAGTACGCCGTCCCGATCGACGCCGCCGAGCAGATCGAGCGCGGACACGTCGACCAGCGGCTCTTCGACGTGACCGAGCTCGTGGCGTCGGGGTACGGCGACGGCGACACGAGCGCACTGCGCCTTGTCGTCGGCGACGCGCCGTCCGTCGCGGGCGGGCCCCGGGCGCCCGAGCACGCGCGCGTGGCCGACCGGTTCGACACCGCGCGGGCCGCCGTGCTCTCCGTACCGAAGAAGAACGCGGGCGCCGTCTGGGAGCAGCTCGCCACCACCTCGACCGCCGCCCGGTCCGCCGGCATCGGCAAGGTGTGGCTCGACGGACGGGTGAAGGCCGACCTCGACGAGTCCGTGCCGCAGATCGGTGCCGACGAGGCCCACCGGCGCGGCGCCACCGGCAAGGGCGTCAAAGTCGCGGTCCTGGACACCGGCTACGACAAGGGACACCCCGACCTCAAGGGCCGGGTGGTCGCCGAACAGGACTTCACCGAGGACGGTGAGGGCGTTCAGGACCACCATGGCCACGGCACCCACGTCTCGTCGATCGTCGCAGGGACGGGCGCGGCATCGAGCGGCCGGTACGCGGGCGTCGCCCCCGGCGCCGACCTCGTCGAGGGCAAGGTCCTCGACAACAGCGGCCGCGGCTACGACTCCTGGATCATCGCCGGCATGGAGTGGGCGGCCGACCAGGGCGCCGGCATCGTCTCCATGAGCCTCGGCGCGAACAGCGCTTCGGACGGCACCGACGCGATGTCCGCGGCCGTCGACCGCATCTCCCGCGAGCACGGCACCCTCTTCGTCATCGCCGCGGGCAACACCGGCGACCGCACGATCGGCGCGCCCGGCGCCGCGGACGAGGCCCTCACCGTGGGCTCCGTCACCAAGTCCGGGGCCCTGTCGTCCTTCTCGTCGCGCGGCCCCCGCGAGGGCCGCTGGGCGGTCAAGCCGGAGATCGCCGCGCCGGGCAGCTCCATCGTCGCGGCCCGCGCCGCCGGCACCCTCGGCGACGCCGCGGTCAGCTCCTCGTACGCGTCCCTGTCCGGCACGTCGATGGCGACGCCCCATGTCGCGGGCGCGGCGGCGCTGCTCAAGCAGAAGCACCCGTCCTGGACCGGACAGCAGCTGAAGTCGGCCCTGGTCGGCGCGGCGTCCGACGTGCGGGGCACCACCGTCGACGAGACGGGCGGCGGGCTCGTCGACGTACCCGCGTCCCTGGACGCCGAGGTGACGGCCGCACCCGCCACGCTCGCGGCCCGCGCGTCGGGCAGTGACGAGACCCGCGAGATCACCTGGACGAACACGACCGGCAAAGCGGTCCGCCTCCACGTCACCTCCGACAGCGACCTGGTGAGTCCCGGTCAGGGGAGCGTCACCGTCCCGGCCCGCGGCACCGCCACCACCACGGTGCGCCTCGCCCTCGCGCAGGTGGGCGCGGGTGCCTCGTTCGGCGGGCACGTCGTCGCCGACTGGCCCGGCAAGGGGCAGGTGAGCGTCCCCGTGTCCGTGACGGCCGCGGACGAGTCCGGAGTCCTCACCCTCACCGGGCCCGCCCCGCGCGAGGGCGCCGAAGACACCTCGACCACCGTCGTCGTCCAGAACGAGAAGACCGGCGACTCCCTGCTCACCGGCGTCAGTGGCACCGGATCGCGCAACGAGACGCTCCCGCGCGGCAGTTACCGACTTCTCGTCAGCACCTGGGAGTACGACAAGGTCGGCAGGACCGTCGTCGGCCTGACCGCGATTCACTCCGTCCGGCACGTCACCCTCGGCGAGAGCGCCACCGTGCGGCTGTCGACCGACGGCGCCAAGCCCGTACGCATGGGCGTCGACGACGCGGGAGTGCGCACCACCACCAGCGGCGCGACCGGCCTCGTCTCCTCGCTCGGCGGCGCCGACACCGGCCTTGTCGCCACCAGCGCCGCGGGACCGTACGCGGTGCAGGTGGTGCCGACCCCTGAAGGGGAGACCTACGACGGACTGATGCTGTTCGGCGGCACATCCTGGCAGCAGCGTGAGATCGACGCGCACGAACCCGGCGGAAAGCCCGGGGACCTCGGGCTCCAGCTGTCGCAGTACAGCATCTACCGCTGGACGGGAAGCGTCACCGGCACGGTGACCGACATCGGCGGCGGCACGGACGAGGAGCTCGCCGGCAAGGACCTCAAGGGCGCGATCGTGCTGTGGCAGCCCACGAAGTCCTCGCCCTCGGTCAACAACCCGATCTACCAGAAGCTCACCGACGCGGGCGTCGCCCTGATCCTGTACCAGGGCTACGGCCTGTCGGTGTACAAACCGACGCCGATCGCAGCCGTGAACGCGGAGTCGATGCCGTTGCTGAAGGACCGGCTCGCCCAGGGCCCGCTGACGCTGACCGTCGACGGCGTCGACACCTCGCCGACCGCGTACTTCCTCTTCCACAAGAGCGACGGTGCGATCCCCGCGGGCGCCGACTGGTACGACCGCCGGGCGGACCTCGCCCGTATCCGCACCACCGAGCGCACCCACGGCTACCCGGGCGACCCCAAGGGCCTGTACGCCTGGACGACCTGGCACGGCCTGCGGCTCGTGCAGCAGATGGCGCGCTACCGGGTGCCCGCCACGCAGGACGTCTACGTCACGCCGGGCGTGCCGTGGACCACGGCGACCTTCCACTACCAGTACGACGTCGGCGACGCCGTGTTCCCGCTGGGCACCCTGCTGACCGCGCCCACCGTGTACGCAGCGGGCCGCACCTACGCCGACGACTGGATGTCGGCGCCCTTCAACCCGGCGCCCGGCGACAGCTCCGTCGTGCGTGACGGCGACAAACTCCGGGTCGCCCTCCCGGTGTTCTCCGACGCGGCCGGGCACCAGTCCGAGTACGCGCCCCAGGCCGACCAGGGAACCACGGTCCTCGCCGCCGACGACGGCACCGTCGTCGACAGGAACGACCGCCCGGGCCAGGCCGTGTTCGACCTGCCGCGCGGCGACCGCTGGTACCGCCTCACCGTCGACGCCCGGCGGGACGGCGGCGACCCTGTCACCTGGCAGCTCGGCACCCGCGTCACCAGCGAGTGGCGTCTGCGCTCGGGCCATGCGGCACGAGCCACGCCCGCCCGGCTCGTCGACCTCGACTACGACCTGCCGCTCAGCGGTACCGACTCGGTGGGAGCGAAGGACGACTTGACCTACACGGTCGGCGCCGCGAAGGGGGCCAGGCCCGTCACCTCGCTCAAGGTCTGGTACGCCACCGACGGCGCCACCTGGCACCGGGCCGCCGTGGTGCGCGGTGACCAAGGGCGCTGGAAGGTGACGGTCCCGGCCGCCGGTACGGCCAAGGTGTCGCTGCGCACCACAGCCACGGACACTTCCGGGGCCGCACTCACCGAAACCCTGACCGACGCCTACAACTCGGGCTGCCCCGACATGTGGTGCGGTGAGCAGGGCTGATTCCGGCCCTTGATCAGGACCGGGCCCGCTGAGCGATGATCGGTGCATGACCGACGCACCAGGATCGCTCGGCGGGCTCGGCCTCGACGCCGACGAGGAGAAGCTCTACCGGCGCCTCGTCGAAGAAGGGCCCGCGGACGCGGGCCCCGACCCGGCCGCCGTCCGGCTCCGCGCCCTCGGACTCGCCGACGAGGCCGACGGTCTGCTCACGGCCGTATCACCCCAACTCGCCCTCACCGAACTGGTGCTGACCCAGGAGCGCGCCGTACTCCGGGCCAGGGCCGGGGTGGAGGAGCTCACCGAGATCTTCCGCAGGCGCACCGCGACCGCCGGCCCGGCCCTCGAAGTGGTGCGGGGACGCGAGCGCGTCGGGCGCCTCATCCAGCACCGGCTGCGCGGGGCCCGCGGCGACGTCCGCTTCTTCGCCAAGCCGCCCTTCGCCGTCATCGGTGTCCAGGACACCAGCGACGCCGACGAGGCGGATCTCAGCCGGCGCGGCGTCCGCGAACGTCTGGTCATCGAGCGCGCCGTCCTCAACGAAGCCGGGGCGCCCCAGGAGATCCGGGCCTCCCTCGACCGGGGCCAGGAGATCCGGTTCACACCCGAGCTGCCCTGCAAGCTGCTCATCACCGACGACGACCTCGCCGTCGTCCAGCTCGACGCGAGCGGGGGCGACGGGGACGGGGTCCTGCTAGTGCGCCCCGGCGGGCTGCTCACCTCCCTGATCACACTCTTCGAGCTGCAGTGGGAGCGTGCGGTGCGCCTGCGCGAAGACGGCGCGGGCCGGCTCACGCCGAGCCCCGCCACGGCCGACGAACTCCCCGACGAGGAGGACCGCAGACTGCTCGCCCTGCTGCTCGCCGGGCACACGGACGCCTCCGCCGCCCACCACACGGGCCTCGGCCGCCGCACCGTGCAGCGCCGCATCCGCCGCCTGATGGACCTGGCGGGCACCGACTCACGCATCCAGCTGGGGTGGTACGCCCGGGACAGGGGATGGTTGTAGGAGGCAAGGGGTGGCTGCCAGGGCGGCGGGCGCGATGCCCCCGCTCAACGGTCACGTGTCTTCCGCCACACGGGCGTCGCGCCCTGGTCGTGGCCCTGTCCCGGTTCGCCCTGCGTGAGCCGCCGTACCGGACCGAGGCCCAGGACCGGCGTTCCCGGCCCGGTCCCGGAGCGGGATAAACTACCCACTTGGCGGAGTGTCGACAGCACGCTGTAAGGTTCCGCCTTTTGGGAGTATCCGCGGTCACTCACAGCACGCCGCGGTCCGAGTGACGCGAGGAACGCAGCGGCGATGACGACGACAGAGGACAGCCCGATGGGCGCCACCGACGCCACGGTGGTGTCGCAGGATTCGTTCGGCCCCGGGATCGACCCCGAGCGGCTCGCCGTCTGCCTGAGCGTGCTCGACGAACTCGACAAGCTGGATGTCGACCACCCCGACGCGATCCAGGTCCGACGGGCCACGGCCGGTGTCTACCGCACCGTGAAGCAGCGCCGTCGCCAGGAGCGCCGCGCCGCGAAGACCGCCCACGACAAGGCCGTCACCGAGGCGACCGCGACCGGCTCCGCCGAGCGCATCGACGACGAGACCGAGGGCCTCCTGCCGTCCTCGCAGGTCCAGGAAGGCAAGCTCGCGGGGATACTCCAGCGCCCCCGCTCCTGCTACACCTGCAAGGCCCGCTACGTCGAGGTCGACTACTTCTACCACCAGCTCTGTCCCGAGTGCGCCACCGTGAACCGCGCCAAGCGCGACATCCGCGCCGACCTCTCCGGCAAGCGCGCCCTGCTCACCGGCGGCCGCGCCAAGATCGGCATGTACATCGCGCTGCGCCTGCTGCGTGACGGCGCGCACACGACGATCACGACGCGGTTCCCCAAGGACGCCATCCGCCGCTTCAAGGCGATGGACGACTCGGCGGACTGGATGGACCGCCTCGAGGTCGTCGGCATCGACCTGCGGGACCCGGCCCAGGCCGTGGCCCTGGCCGAGCAGGTCGCCGAGCAGGGCCCGCTGGACATCCTCATCAACAACGCGACGCAGACCGTGCGCCGGCTGCCCTCCGCGTACGCGGCCCTCGTCGAGGGCGAGAGCGCCCCGCTGCCGGCCGGTGAGCTGCCCGCCCACCACGTCATCGGCGCGTTCAACTCCGGCGCGGTCGACGGTCTGACCGCGCTGCCCGCCGGTATCTCCGGCATCGACGCCCAGAAGGTCGCCGACCTCGCCCTGGTCGCGGGCAACGCCAGCATCGCCCGGCACCGCGACGGCAGCGCCATCGACGCGGGCGGCCTCGTCCCGGACGTCGTCGAGAGCAACACCTGGGTGCAGACCATCGAGCAGATCTCCCCGGTGGAACTCCTCGAGACCCAGCTGTGCAACTACACGGCGCCGTTCATCCTGATCAGCGCGCTGCGCCCGGCGATGGCCGACGCCGCGAAGAAGGCGTCGAGCGGACGCGCCTACGTCGTGAACGTCTCGGCGATGGAAGGCGTCTTCGGCCGCGGCTACAAGGGCGCGGGCCACCCGAACACGAACGCCGCGAAGGCCGCCATGAACATGGTGACGCGGACCAGCGCCCAGGAGATGTTCCAGTCCGACGGCATCCTCATGACCTCGGTCGACACGGGCTGGATCACCGACGAGCGCCCGCACTACGACAAGCTGCGCCTCGCCGACGAGGGCTTCCACGCCCCCCTCGACCTGATCGACGGCGCCGCCCGCGTCTACGACCCGGTCGTCCGCGGCGAGGCCGGCGAGGACCTGTACGGCGTCTTCCTGAAGGACTACGCGCCCGGCAAGTGGTAACGCCCCACAGGGCCTGTCTTCACCTTCCCGACCGACCCATGGGGCCCGCCCTCCGGGCGGACGACGGGAAGATCAAGAAAGGTCCTCGGGCATGCCCGGCAGCCGCTGACGGAGCTGCTGGTGGACGGCATCGGTCAGGCCCGGCGACGCGGCTCTGACCCTGGTTCCGCCGTCCACCAGGAGGTCGGCGCCCGTCACCCAGGCCGCCTCGTCCGACACCAGCCAGCGCACCGCCCGGGCCACGTCCTCAGGCTCCCCGATCCGGCCCAGCGGCAGCCCCGTCGCCACGGACTCCTCGGCGTGCTCCCACACGAAGCGCGCCATCTCCGTGCGGACGAGCCCGGGCGAGACGGAGTTGACCCGCACCAGCGGGGCCAGTTCGCCCGCGAGTTGCTGCGTCAGATGCAGCAGCGCCGCCTTGCTGGTGCCGTAGGCGCCGACGCGGGGGCCGACGTGCCCGGCGCCCTCGGTGCAGATGTTCACCACGGCTCCGCCGTGCTCCGACATCCAGGCCCGCCAGGCGCACTGCACCAGCCGTAGCGGCGCTTCCACGTTGACGGTGAACGCCTCGCGCCAGGCCTTCGGATCCGCCTCCATCAGCGGCCCGTACGGTTCGTTGGTGGCGGCGTTGTTCACCAGGATGTCGAGCCGGCCGTACGCGTCGAGCGCCCGCTCCGTCAGCTCCCACAGATGCGCGGGATCCGCGACGGACCCGGCCAGCCCCGTGGCGTCGGCGCCGCTCTTCGTCAGCGCGGCGACGGTCTCGCGGACCCCGTCCGGATCGCGCGCCGTCACACACACCCGCGCCCCGGCACCCGCGAGCGCCACGGCGACGGCCCGGCCGATGCCCCGCGACCCCCCGGTCACGACGGCGACCCTGCCTTCCAGCGAGAGCTCCGAAGTCATGGGCCGTACCGTCTCATGACGGAGCGTCAGTCAGACATGTCAACCATGTAGGGATGGTGTGAAGTTGGTGGACCGATGCGCCTGCGCCACCAGCTCCATCACCGGCCGCCAGTCCTCCATGACCCCGGCGTCGAGGCCCACCACCTTGCCCGCGTCGTCCGCCTGACGTAGCGTCACCGCATCGTCGGCCAGCGGGTCATGGGCGAACGCCGCCGCCTCCTCGGGCGTCATGGGCCCGCCCTGCGTCTGCAGCGTCAGCGCGCTCTGCGGCGACAGACCGCGCGCCGGGTCCGATGCCGCCAGGTAGCGCTTGGCCGGGACGTGCAGCTGCACCAGGCGCGCGACCCGCTCCCCGAGCAGCCCCCGCACCGCGGCCGCCGCCGTGTCCGCGTGACCCGCGTCGTCGCCGGGGCGCAGCAGGTGGCCTATGTCGTGGACGAGCCCGGCGAGCTGGAGCTCCTTGTCGCTGGGGTGGCCGCGACGCAGCAGCGCGGCGGTCTGCAGCGCGTGGTCGTGCAGGTCGACGGGGTCGCCGCTGCGGTCGGGGGTGTCCCACGCGCCGCGGCAGGCGTGCAGGAGATCCATCAGCTCGTCGACGCTGCGCAGCTCGACCCGTGTCATGCGCGACTCCTCCCTGGGACCGTATGCCGGTGTTCCGGCAGGAGACCATGGCCATCTTTCGCCGCGGACAACGGGACATTAACGGCGCGTCCGGACCGGCGATAGGCTGACCGCAGACAGTGATCTTCAGTGGTGGCGCGGCGCCGGGGCCGAGAAGGAGACGGGTACGGATGGCAGGTGGGCAGTCCCCGGCGGTGGACGAACCCCGTGATCCGGACGTCGATCTGCGCGCACCGGCCCGCAGGCGTGCGACCCTGCGCGCACAGGGCCCGATCGTGGCGGTCGTCTCGCTCGGCGGCGCCGTGGGTGCCTGCGCCCGCTACGGCGCCGCGCTCCTGTGGCCCACGTCGCCCGGGGCGTTTCCCTGGACGACGATGTGGGTGAACGCGCTCGGCTGTTTCGTGATCGGCGTGTTCATGGTGATCATCACCGATGTGTGGGCGGCGCACCGCCTGGTGCGGCCGTTCTTCGGCACCGGCGTCCTGGGCGGCTTCACCACGTTCTCGACGTACGCGGTGGACATCCAGCGCCTGGTGGACGGCGGCCGGGTCCGCACGGGCCTGGCCTGTCTCGCGGCGACGCTCCTGGCGGCGTTCGCGGCCGTGGGGCTCGGAGTGGCGCTGACGCGCCGCGTACTGGCGTGGAGGAAGCGATGACACGACTGACCGGGCGTGCCCTGCGACTGACGGTCTTCGTCGGGGAGAGCCACACGTGGCATCGCAAGCCCCTGTACAGCGAGATCGTGCACCGGGCGCACAAGGCGGGGCTCGCGGGGGCGAGCGTCTTCCGTGGCATCGAGGGGTTCGGGGCGTCGTCCCTGATTCACACCTCGCGGCTGCTCTCGCTCAGCGAGGACCTGCCGGTGGCCGTCGTGATCGTCGACACCGAGGCGCGGGTCCGGGCGTTCCTGCCGGAGCTGGACGAGCTGGTGTCGCAGGGTCTGGTCATGCTCGACGACTGCGAGGTCATCCGGTACGTGGGCCGGGAGAAGGGCGAAGCGCGAGCGTGAACTGGCTCCTGGTGATCGCCGGCGCGATGGTCGGCGCACCCTTGCGCTATCTCACCGACCGGGCCGTGCAGACCCGTCACGACAGTGTCTTCCCGTGGGGGACGTTCACGGTGAACGTCTGCGGCTGCCTAGTGCTCGGCCTGCTCACCGGCGCCGTCGCCGCGGGGGCCGCTTCGTCGCGGGTGCAACTGCTCATCGGTACGGGTCTGTGCGGGGCACTGACCACGTACTCGACGTTCTCGTACGAGACCCTCCGCCTCGGCGAGGACGGGGCGCGGCTCTACGCCGTGGCCAACGTGGCCGCGAGCGTCGCCGCCGGTCTGGGCGCCGCCTTCACGGGAGCCGCACTCGCCGACGCCCTCTGGGGGTAGGTCCAAAAAAAGGGGGCGCGAAAGTCTGAACGCCACGCCCATCACGTCCGTACCCTCCCGTACCAACAAGTAGCTCGCCCCCGCGGCGAGTTGACGCCGGTATCGGGAGGACTGCTTGCGACGCATCAACGGGACCGCGCTCATCTTCGCCGCCCTGGTCGCCACCCTGGGCGCACTCGCCTTTCCGATCTGGTCGTACGCCGACCGCTCGGGCACCGGGGCGGCCAACCTGAACGCGGGCAGCGTGGCCACCCAGTGGGGTCCCCTGTCGGCCACCGACCGGGACTTCCTGGTCAAGGTGCGGCTCGCCGGGCTCTGGGAGATACCGGCCGGCCAGCAGGCCCTGGAGCGGGCGCCGACGCAGGCGATCAGGATGGCGGGCGACCACCTCGTCGTCGGCCACACCGACCTCGACAAGCGTGTCCGCTCGGTCGCGGGCCGGCTCGGGGTGGAGCTGCCGAACCAGCCCAACCCGCAGCAGCAGGGCTGGCTCAACGAGCTGACCGCCGCGAGCGGCAAGGACTACGAGAACAAGTTCGCCAACCTGCTGCGCGACTCCCACGGCAAGGTCTTCGCCCTGATCGCCCAGGTCCGCCACACCACGCGCAACACGCTTGTCCGGGAGCTGGCCACCGACGCCAACCAGACCGTCCTCGACCACATCACGATGCTGGAGAACACGGGCGACGTGGACTTCGACGCCATCGCGAACGAGGCCGCGGGGAGCGCCACCGCCAGCCCCACCGGACCGCCGCCCCCGGGAGGCGTGCTGCCGCCCGCTCCGAGGCCCGCCGAGCCTTCCGGTTCGCCCGATGTGACCTCGCAGCCGTCGGCCGAGTCGACCGACGATCCGGGGCGAACGATCAACACGGCCCGGCCGGACCCCACCTAGAGCATTTTGTTCGGATCATGCCGGGCTCGGGTCCCTGTCACCGCTCTCAGGTCCGGCCTGATCCGAACGAGAGGCCCTCGTCGTCGCCCAGTCGGGTGTCATGTCGCCGGTGGCCGAATGAATCCCCGGCGACTCCCAGCCGTCTCTCTGGTTTCGGCCCCATCGAGCAGGACCCTGCTCATATGGTTACTCTGTCTGTAGCCGACGTACAGCACAACGTGGTCCTACCAGTACCCGTGGTCCGTCGCGGGACGGCCTCATCCAGGGTCGCCCATGCAGAAAACCGGCGCCACCGCGCCCGAACCGGTATCGAAACCAGGCCCGACCGGGCGCCGGACGCCCGACGGGAACGCCGGGGCGGACGCGCCGGCCAGGGTTACCCGACACACAAGGAGTGCGCGGTGACACCAGAGAAGACGAAGAGCGAGCAGCGCCCCCGGGAACGCGCGGAGCGCGCGGGACGGCGGCCCGAGAAGCTGGGCAGCCTCGACGTCTGGGCCCGCTCGGCCCCGATCAGGCTCGCGGGCTACGAGGACGACCTCGCGGAGCCCCATATCCTCCCCAGCGTGGACTGACCGGCCGCCGGCCCCGTATCCGTCCCTGAGCGGCCTCGTGCCAGACTCACGTACATGCTGATCAGGGACGCGGAGGACAAGGACTGGGCGCAGATCTGGCCGTTCTGGCGGCAGATCGTCGGATCCCGCGAGACGTACGCCTGGGATCCGGGCACCCCCGAGGCGCAGGCCCGGACCCTGTGGATGGGTCCGGGCAAGCGTGTGTATGTCGCCGAGGTGGACGGCGCTGTTGTCAGCTCGGCCTACGTCGCGCCGAACTACGGCGGTCCCGCCGCCGGCATCGCGAACGCGGGCTTCATGGTCGACCCCGCCCACGGTGGCCGCGGCATCGGCCGCGCCCTCGCCGAGCACGTCCTGGAGCGCGCGAAGGCGGACGGCTACCGCGCCATGGTGTTCAACGCGGTCGTCGAGACCAACCCCGCCGTCGGCCTGTGGACCTCCCTCGGTTTCACGATCCTGGGCACGGTTCCGGACGCGTACGAGCACGCCCGGCACGGCCGGGTGGGGCTGCACATCATGTACCGCGCGCTGTGACGCGTCGGCCCCCGGCGGCGCCAGGGGCCCGGAGACCGGTTTCGCGCCTTCTTCGCACGCGCTGACAGACGGCCGTTTTCGGACATTCGTTGCGGGCGTCGCTCCGAGCCCGGCGTCGACGCGCGGTCATCGGATCACTCTCTCAACTACCGCCTCTGCGCGGCCCATTGACGCGCTCACGGACCCCCACCATCATCAGACCTCCGATGAATGCCCAGCCTTGAGCCGCATCAGGGAGTGCTGAGTATGAGTTCGTACCCAAGACGCCAGGTCCTCGGGACGGCCGCGGCCGTGGCAGCCGCGGCCGCAGTACCGCTCGCCGCCGCAGGCCCCGCGGCCGCGTCCGGCGCGGCGGCCACCGCCGGGACCGCGCCCGCGGACACCGTCTGGGGACCCGTCCCCGACCCGGTGCCCGTTCCGCTCGACGCCCACTTCGACAACGACGGTGTCGACACCTCGGCCGCCCGCGGAGGCGACTTCGACGGCAGCGGCTACACCTTCCCCGGCGAGGAACTGCCCGCAGGGCCGGTCGAACTCGACGGGATCGCCTACGCCTTCCCGTCGTCGGCGGCGGGCGCGAAGAACAACATCGTGGCCATGGGCCAGCGCGTCGACCTCCCCAAGGGCCGCTATCTGTCCGCTCTGTTCCTGACCGCCGGCAGCTACGGCAACGCGTCCGGCAGCGCGACCGTCCACTACGCCGACGGCTCCACCACGAGCGCCGGACTCGGTGGGGCGGACTGGTACTCCTCCGGCGGGCAGCTCTCCGCCCCCTACCGTTACAAGCCCGACGGCACCAAGGACGGCAACCGCGTCGGCATCGGCACCAGTGAGGTCCCCCTCGACCCGCAGCGCGAGGCCGTCGCGATCACCCTGCCGAAGCTCAACCCGGCCGAGGCCGGCAAGACCGCCCTGCACGTCTTCGCGCTCTCGCTCCAGCCGGCCGCGCAGGGCCGGGCGCTGGCGCTGCGCGACGCGCACTCCACGTTCTCGCTCCTGGAGTCGACCGGCGCGCAGAGCGTCGAGGCGACCGTCGTGAACGCGGGCACCGTCGGCATCGTCACCGCCGACGCCCTCACCGTCAGCGTCGACGTGCCCGGCGCGCGCACCGTCGAGCCCGCCCGCGTCACGCGCCTCGCCCCGGGGGAGCAGGCCCGCGTCCGCGTCGGCATCCGCAACCGCGCGGGCACCGCGCCCGGCACCGTCCAGGACGGCAAGGTCGTCGCCACCGGGCGCGGGCGCCGGGCCGCGGCCAGCTCCAGGAAGCTCACGCTCGGCGTCCCCGACTACGAGCCGACCGACGCGTCGCTCTCCGGCCACCAGGCCCCGTACTGGTTCCACTCCGCGAAGTTCGGCATCTTCATCCACTGGGGCGTCTACTCGGTGCCCGCGTGGGCGCCGGTCGGCAAGCAGTACGCCGAGTGGTACTGGGACCAGATGCAGGACCCGAACAACCCGACGTACGCCCACCACAAGGCCGCGTACGGCGAGGACTTCGCGTACGACGACTTCATCCCGATGTTCACCGCGAAGAAGTGGGACCCGCGCGCGTGGGTCGAGCTGTTCCGGGACGCGGGCGCCCAGTACCACGTCCTCACCTCCAAGCACCACGAGGGCTTCGCGCTCTGGGACACCAAGCTGTCGGACCGCAACTCCGTGAAGATGGGCCCCGAGCGGGACATCATCAAGGAGCTCTTCGACGCGTCCCGCCGCTACACACCCGAGCTGCACCGCGGCCTGTACTTCTCCATGCCCGAGTGGTTCAACCCGGACAACCCGTGGATGGGGCACGCCCCGCGCAACCCGTACACGCTGGAGCCCGTCCCCTACACCGGCTACACGTCCGGCAAGGACTATGTGAAGGGTTTCCAGGCCCCGCAGATGCTGGAGCTGATCCACGACTACGACCCGCAGCTCCTGTGGTGCGACATCGGCGGCGTCAACGACTCGCACCACGTTCTCGCCGAGTTCTTCAACCACGGCAAGAACCGCCCGAAGCCCTACGAGGTCGCCGTCAACAACCGCTCCGGGATCGGCTTCCACGACTTCACGACGCCCGAGTACACGACGTACGACAACACCGTCGTCGCGAAGTGGGAGTCGAGCCGCGGACTCGACCCGTACAGCTACGGCTACAACGCCGAGACGCCCGACGACCGCTACATGAGCACCGAAGAGGTGGTGCACAGCCTCGTCGACATCGTGTCGAAGAACGGCAACTTCCTCCTCGACATCGGACCGCGTGCCGACGGCACCATCCCGGAGATCATGCAGACCCGGCTGCGCGAGACGGGCCACTGGCTCAAGACCAACGGTGAGGCCATCTACGACACCACCTACTGGTCGCGGATGGCCCAGCTCGGCGAGGACCTGCGGTTCACGGTCAGGCCGAACAAGGCGTTCTACATCCACTCGCTCGCCGAGCCGGGCGCGCAGCTCACCGTCGAAGCGGCCGTCCCGGTCCGGCCCGGCGACAAGGTCACGCTGCTCGGCCACGACCGACCGCTCAACTGGCGTACCACGGGCGGCTCGTTCGTCGTGGACGTGCCGGCGGCGGCGCGCGCGGCGGGCGAGCACGTGTGGGTGTTCAAGGTGGAGTGGAAGGGCTGAGACCTGCCCGGGTGACCCGTGCGCGAGCAGCGGCGGGCGGTGGGCCTGAGGGTCCGCCGCCCGCCGTGTGTTCGGCAGCGCCCAGACCGCTGATTCATCCGATGAGTTTTGCGAGATGTCCAAGCAGTTGCTGGGAAGGATCCATTGACACCCCCGCCGAAGGGCTTGAATCATCGGATCTCATGACGGATCCGAGCTCCACCACGGCGCCCCGGCGTCGCAGACACCGACTGATCGGCACCGTAGCGGCCTTCCTGCTGCTCGCGGCACCGGCCCCCCTGGCGCGGGCGGCATCCCAGGACCCCGTGCCCCAGACCTTGCCGAGCCTCACCAACTGGACCCCTGGGCACGGCACTTACTCCTACGGCCCCGGAGCGCGCCTGGTCGCGCACGACGCCGCCTCGCGCCGCGTCGCCGCCACCCTCGCCGATGACCTGCACGCCGCGGGCAAGGGCACCGTGCCGGTCACCGGCGGTCCGTCCCGTACCGGCGACATCGTGGTCGACGTCGAGCCGTCACGGAGCGGATCCCTGGGCGCCGAGGGCTACGAACTCCGCGCCGGGCAGCGGCTGGAGATCACCGGAGCGGCCGAGGCGGGAGCGTTCTACGGCACCCGCACCCTCCTCCAACTCCTCGCCCAGAACGACCGGGTGCCGGCCGGACGCACCGTCGACGTGCCCCGGTACAAGGAACGCGGCGTCGGCGTCTGCGCCTGCTACGTGCACATCTCCACGGACTGGATGGAGAACCTGGTGCGCGACATGGCGTACCACAAGCTCAACCAGCTGCTCGTCGAACTGAAGGTGAAGAGCGACCGCCACCCCGAGGCCAACACCTGGGGGTACTACACCAAGAGCGAGATCCGCCGCCTCGTCGCGCTCGGCGAGAAGTACCACGTCACCATCGTTCCGGAGATCAACTCCCCGGGCCACATGGACCCCTGGATCGAGAACCGCCCCGACCTCCAGCTCACCGACTCCGACGGCAAGCCGCAGCCGTCCCGCCTCGACATCACCGCACCCGCGGCCTTCGACTACTACAAGAGCCTCATCGACGAGTACGGCGAGGTGTTCCCCGCCAAGTGGTGGCACATGGGCGCCGACGAGTACATGCTCGGCTCGGACTTCGCCAAGTACCCGCAGATCGCCGCGTACGCGAAGAAGAAGTACGGCGAGAACGCCACGCCCCAGGACGCGTTCATCGACTTCGTCAACCGCGTCGACGCCTACGCGGCGAGCAAGGGCAAGCGGCTGCGCATCTGGAACGACGGCCTGACCGGCGCCAACACCGTCCCGGTGACGGCCGGTACGACCGTCGAGCACTGGCTCGGCGTCAAGGTGAAGCCCAGTGAGCTGATCGCGCAGGGGTACCCCGTGATGAACGCCGCCTACTCCCTCTACCTCGTGCGCGGCGGCTTCCACACCGATACGCACAAGCTCTACGACGAGCAGTGGGACCCGCGCAGCTTCGAGGGCGAGAAGCTCGCCTCGCGCGAGGGCATCACCGGCGCCAAGATCAGCCTGTGGCCCGACAACGGGCGCGGCGAGACGGAGAACGAGGTCGCGCAGGCGGCCCGGCTGCCCCTGAGCCACATCGCGCAGACGACGTGGAGCGACCCGCACCCCGACGCGACGTACGCCGGCTTCACCGCACGGGCGGAGGCCGTCGGCCGGGCACCCGGACAGCGGGACCTGACACGGCAGCCCGTCGCCGACGGCAACTACACCCTCGCCGACACGCGCCACCGCACTCAGGCGGCCGGCTTCGAGGTCACCCGCACCCCGGACGGCTATCTGACCCTCCGGTCGACCGAGACCGGCAGCTGCCTGGAGACCCGCAGCGGAAAGCTCACCCTGAACGTGCCGCTGCAGCCCGGCTCCGCGGTCACGCAGGAGACCTGCGACGCGAAGAACACCCTTCAGCGCTGGCAGGCCTCCCGCTCCGGCCATGGCTACGTGCTCACCAACGCACTCACCCGCATGACCCTGGACGCGACATCCGACGGACGTCTCGTGCAGAACCCGCCCGACCAGCAGACGCCGACCATCTGGACGCTGACCCAGCGCTGACCCGAAGGGACCCCACCCGCAGATGACCGTCAGCAGACGACTCTTCCTGGCCGCCGCCACGACCACGGCCGTGGCAGCCTCGAGCAACTCCCTCGCCCTGGCCGCCCCGGCGGCGACCGCCGCCACCGCGGCAGAACCCCATTACCGCATCCCCGTCAGCGCCACGGACTCCCCGCAGGAACTGGTCGCCAAAGCCTCCCGTGTGCGCCCGACGAAGCGTCAGATCGCCTGGCAGAGCCTGGAGAAGACCGCCTTCCTGCACTTCGGCGTGAACACCTTCACCGGCCTCGAATGGGGCACCGGCGACGAGGACCCGAACGTCTTCCAGCCGACGGGCCTCGACACCGACCAGTGGGCACGCGCGCTGCGCGACGGCGGATTCAAGCTCGCCATCCTCACGGTCAAGCACCACGACGGCTTCGTCCTCTACCCGTCCCGCTACACCAAGCACAGTGTCGCGTCGAGCAGTTGGCGCGGCGGTGACGGGGACGTGCTGCGCTCCTTCGCCGACTCCATGCGCAAGCACGGCATCAAGGTCGGCGTCTACATCTCGCCCGCGGACGAGAACCAGTATCTCGACGGCGTCTACGCCAACGGCAGCGAGCGGTCCGCCCGTACCATCCCCACGCTCGTGGACGGCGACGACCGGGCAGGCGGCGACCCGCGCACGTTCACGCTCGACGCGACGGACTACGGCGCCCACATGCTCAACCAGCTCTACGAGGTGCTCACCGAGTACGGCCCCGTCGACGAGGTGTGGTTCGACGGCGCGCAGGGCCGCATCCCGCCGGAGAAGGTCGAGACGTACGACTGGGACAGCTGGTACACGGTGATCCGCGCGCTCGCCCCCGGCGCCACCATGGCCGTGCGCGGACCGGACGTGCGCTGGGTGGGCAACGAGGGCGGACTGGCGCGCGAGGACGAGTGGAGCGTCGTCCCGGTCAAGGACTCGGGCAACGGAAGCGTCGACTACGCCCTGCGCTACGACGCGCCGGACCAGGGCAGCCGGGACGCGCTCGCGCAGTCGCGCTCCGTGGCCCAGTACCTCCAGTGGTGGCCCGCCGAGTGCGACGTGTCCATCAGGCCCGGCTGGTTCTACCACGCGGACCAACAGCCCAAGACCGTCGACCAGTTGGCCGACATCTGGTTCCGGTCCGTGGGGCGCAACTCCGTGCTGCTGCTCAACATCCCGCCGGACACCGACGGGCTGCTGCCCGCGGCGGACGTGGCGCGGCTCAAGGAGTTCCGCGAGCGCATCGACCGCGAGCTGCCCGAGGACCTGGCGGACGGCGCCCGCGTGCGCGACGATGGCGCGGGCACCCGCACCGTCGACCTGCGCACCGCCCGGCAGGTCGACCGGATCCGGCTTGCCGAGGACATCCGGCACGGCCAGCAGGTGGAGCAGTTCGTCGTCGAGGCGAAGTCCGCCGGTGCCTGGACGGAGGTGGCGCGGGCCGGGACGATCGGCGCGAGCCGCGTCCTGGTCCTGCCCGCACCGGTGACGGCCCGTGAGTGGCGCCTGCGGGTCACCCAGGCACGCACCGGACCGCATATCGCCCGGTTCGGGCTGTACCGCTCCCGGGTCTGAGCCGGGAGAAGGTGCGTGGGGCGGCCCGCCGGACGCGGGCCGCCCCACGCGTGCGAGGATCGGCCGGATCGGTCCAGTGCGTGTACGAGGCGGAATCATGACTGCGGAAGACGTGACCCCGAAGGCTTGCTGCGCCGCGCGCCGCGAAGACGGCGGCGAGCCGCGGCCCGTGCCGCTCGCCCCGACGGCCCGGCGCGCCTCCGGCAAGGGCATGGTGACCCTGCCCGGCGGCACGTTCCGCATGGGCAACGAGGACGACCGGGCCAACCCCGGCGACGGTGAGAGCCCGGTCCGTGAGGTCACCGTCGGCCCCTTCCGGATCGACGAGCACGCCGTCACGAACGCCCAGTTCGCTACGTTCGTCAAGGACACCGGCTTCGTGACCGCCGCCGAGCGGTTCGGCTGGTCGTACGTCTTCGCCGGCTTCCTCGACCCGCGCCTCGCCCGTGCCACACCCGCACCCGCCGGCACCCCCTGGTGGCGGGGTGTCGAGGGCGCGACCTGGCGCGCGCCCGAGGGACCCGGCTCCGGGATCGGGGACCGGTCGCGGCACCCGGTGATCCACGTCAGCTGGGACGACGCGAGCGCCTACGCCGCCTGGGCGGGCAAGCGGCTGCCCACCGAGGCCGAGTGGGAGTACGCGGCCCGCGGCGGCCTCGACCAGGCCCGCTATCCGTGGGGCGACGAGCTGACCCCGCGCGGCCACTGGCGCTGCAACATCTGGCAGGGCGAGTTCCCCGTCGTGAACACGGGCGAGGACGGCCACACCGGCACGGCGCCCGTCGACGCCTACCGGCCCAACGCCTACGGCCTGCACAACACCGTCGGCAACGTGTGGGAGTGGGTCGCCGACCGGTTCACCACGGACCACCCGGCCGCGCCCCTCATCGATCCGCGCGGCCCCGCCGAGGGCGACACGCGCGTGATGCGCGGCGGCTCGTACATGTGCCACGACTCGTACTGCAACCGCTACCGCGTGGCCGCCCGCACCGCCAACACACCGGACTCCAGCAGCGGGAACTGCGGTTTCCGGTGTGCGGCGGACGTGTAGGAAGCGGTCACCGGGCGGCGTACACCCGCTCGCCGCCCACGAACGTCTCCAGGACGCGCGTCGCGCCGATCTCTTCCGTGGGCGCCGCGAACGGGTCCCGGTCGAGCACCACCAGGTCGGCGAGGCGCCCCGCCGTGATCGAGCCCGTCACGTCGTCCAGGTGGTTCACGTACGCGCTGCCCGCCGTGTACGCAGTGAGCGCCGCGTCCAGGCCGATCCTCTGCTGCGGCAGGAACACCGGCGTGCCGGGCGCCGCGTCGGGCAGGACGCGGTTGACCGCGACATGGATGGCCTCGATCGGGTCCGGGCTGCTGACCGGCCAGTCGCTGCCCGCCGCGAGCGTCGCCCCCGAACGCTGGAGATCACCGAACGGGTACTGCCACGCGCTGCGCTCGGGGCCGAGGAACGGGATCGTCAGATCGTCCATCTGAGGCTCGTGCGCCGCCCACAGCGCCTGCATGTTCGCCGTCGCGCCCAGCTCCCTGAACCGGCCGATGTCGTCGGGGTGGACCACCTGGAGATGGGCGAGGTGCGGACGCGTGTCGGTGCGCCCGTTGGCGGCGCGCGCCGCCTCGACGGCGTCGAGTGCCTCGCGCACCGCCCGGTCGCCGAGGGCGTGGAAGTGCACCTGGAAGCCGCGCGCGTCGAGCTCGGTCACGTACTTCTGGAGGTCGAGCGGCGGGACGAAGCTGATGCCGCTGTTGTCGGAGGCGCAGCCGCAGCCGTCCAGGTAGGGGCCGAGGAGGGCCGCCGTCCCGTTCTCGGCCACGCCGTCCTGCATGATCTTCACCGTCGTGCAGCGCAGCCGCCCGCGCGTGCCGGCCGCGCGACGCGCCACGAGCTCGTCGATCTGCTCGGTGCCGCGCGCACGGTCCCACCACAGCGAGCCGACGACCCGCGCGGTGAGGCGCCCGTCCGCGGCGGTCGCGAGATACGCGTCCGTGGGGTCGGTGAGGTTGGCGTGCTCGCCGAGGAGGGCGTCCTGCCACGCGGTGACGCCGAGGGAGTGCATCAGGGCCTGGGCCCGCAGCAGGCCCGTGATCCGCTGCTCCAGCGTGACGGGCGGCAGCAGCCGTCCGATCAGGTTGGCCGCGCCCTCCTGGAGCATGCCCGTCGGCGCCCCGTCGGCGTCGCGCTCGATGCGGCCGTCGGCGGGGTCGGGGGTGCCGGAGTCGATCCCGGCGGCTCGCAGGGCGCGGGAGTTGACCCAGGCGCCGTGGTGGTCGCGGTTGACGAGGTAGGCCGGGCGGTCGGGCACGAGGGCGTCCAGCTCGGCGGCCGTGGGCAGGCCGCCGGGGAACGCCTCCATGGACCAGCCGCCGCCGGTGATCCACTCGGTGTCTGGGTGCGCCTGCGCGTAGTCGGAGATGCGGCGCCGGTACTCGTCGAGGGTCGTCGCGCCGCTCAGGTCGCACTGGCCGAGCTCCAGGCCGCCGCCGACCGGGTGCGCGTGCGCGTCCTGGAAGCCGGGGATGAGCAACTTGCCCTTCAGGTCCACCACTTCGGTGGCCGGACCGACGAGTTCGCGTACCTCGTCGTGGCCCACGGCGACGATCCGCTCGCCGCGTACGGCGACCGAGGTCGCGCGTGACCGGGCGGGGGAGAGGGTGTGGACCGGGCCGCCGGTGAAGACCAGGTCGGCGGGGGCGGTGTCGGGCATGGGACGTGACTCCTTGCGGTGAGTGAGGGAACGGGCCTTGTCAGGAAGGTTCGGCGGTCAGGGTGACGGTCTCGGGAGCGGTGGCACCGCCCTTGACGAAGTACGGGGAGCGGCGCACGTACTTGGCGTACGCGGCCATCACCAGGCCGGACGCGACGATGGCGAGCGGTACGGACAGCATGAACCACCCGTTGTCGGGGCTGAGTTCGAAGCTGTCGCTCATCGTCACGTACGAGCGGGCGAGGTAGACGCCGATCCCGAGGAGCGCGAGGGCGCTGACCCCGGGCGCCACGACCGCGCGCAGCGCACCGGACAGCGGGCCGCGCAGGGCGGCGCGGAAGCGGACCGCGCAGGCGAGTGCCGTCAGGCCGTAGTACAAGGCGACGACCAGGCCGATGGAGTTGACGGCGGCGAGGATCATCTCGTTGAGCTTGGGGATGGCCAGTGCCAGTGCGGAGACCGCGGCGGAGATCGACATGATGAGGACGGTGCCCAGGGCGGGGGACCCGTAACGCGGGCTGACGCGGGTCCATACCTGGCCCATCGTGCGGTCGCGGCCCATGGCGAGGAGGCCGCGGGCCGTCGGGATGACGCTCGACTGGAGCGAGGCCACCGCGGAGAACATCAGCGCGAGCAGCGGAAGCGTCGCCCACGGCTCGTCGGCCAGCTTCGCGCCCAGATACGTCAGGCCCTGCGGGCCCTGGGCGACCAGCTCGGGCAGGCTCATCTCGCGCTGGAAGGCCACGGCGCCGTAGAGGAACATCGCGAGCATCGTGAACAGCGCGATGAAGCCGCCCCGGCCGGCGTCGCGCACGTTCTTCGTCTCCTCCGTGACGCTGAACGCCGCGTCCCAGCCCCAGAAGAAGAACACCGCGAGGACGAGACCCTGGGCGAAGGCCGTGCCGTCGTGGATCGCGAAGGGGTTCAGCCACGACCAGTGGAAGGCGTGGCTGCCCGAGATCAGGGCCCAGCCGCAGAACGCCAGCAGGACCGCGTATTCGAAGACGAGCAGCCAGGTCTGGAGCCGGGTGGCCTTGCGGACGCCGGTGATCGCCGTGTACGTCACGACGGCCAGCACCAGGAGGCCGACCACTGTGCTCAGGGCCGTCGAGTTCGGGTCCAGCGTGAATCCGAGGGCGTGGTGCCAGCCGGCCTTGTTCGCGAACTGGAGGAAGACCGATCCGGTCACGGCGCTGGTGTACGCCATGAAGATCACCGTGCCGACCAGGGTGACCCAGCCCGTGATGAAGCCGGGCCACGGGCCGAGCGACTTGCCGACCCACACATAGCCGCTGCCCATGTTCGGCTCGGAGCGGTTGAGGCGGGCGTAGGCGGAGGCGATGCCCAGGATGGGGAGGAACGCCACCAGCAGGATCGCCGGGGCCTGGAGGCCCACCGTCGCGGCGAGCGCGCCCATGCCGATCCCGATGCTGGTGGTGGCCGCGGTACTGGACGCGGCGATGGCGACGCCGTCGACGACACCGAGGGAACGGCGCAGGCCAGGGGGTTCGCTGCTCATTCGGACACTCCTGAAACCGGAGGAGGGGAGGGAGGGTGCGATCAAACAGGCCTTGTCAATGTTGCGTCAATGGTGTTGACATAAGGCGAACGGGCCGCGCGCACGGAAGGGGATCGGGGTATGACCGAAGGACGGATTCCGGTGGAGCGGCGGCGCCGCAAGCCGACCAAGTCGGGGGTGCTGCTCTCCGGTGAGCTGATCGTCGACTGCGCCCTGCGCCTGGTCGGCCAGCACGGGCCCGACGCGCTGAGCGTGCGCAGGCTGGGCACCGCGCTCGGCTGCGACCCGAGCGCGGTCTACCGCTACTTCCACAACACGGACGACCTGCTCCTCGCCGTCGCCGACCGGATCATCGGCGAGAGCATGGCCGGCTTCACGCCTGGCGGCGACTGGGTCGCGGACCTGCGGAGCATGGGGCGACGGATCCATCGGGCCTACAGCGAGCACCCCCGGATCGCCGCCATGGCGGCGTACCGGGTGACGCGTCGCATCAACGAGGTCAGAGCGGTGGAGACGGGCATCGGGCTGCTGCGGAGCGCGGGCTTCGACGCGGCCACGGCCGTGCGGTTCTACGCGGCGTTCGTGGACACGGCGCTCGGGCACGCGGCCCTGGACGCCTCCCATCTGGCACTGCCGCCCGAGCGGCGCGCCCAGGACCACGGCGCCTGGACGGACACGTACCAGTCGCTCCCGGCGGAGACGTACCCCCAACTCGACGCCGTCCGCCAGCACTTGCCCCTCATGGCGCAGAGCTCCTTCGGGACGGCGCTGGAACTGCTCCTCTCCGCGCTCGCGGCACAGGCGCCGCGCTGACCCTCCCTCGTGCGGGGCGTGGTCAGGCCGGTTCGGCGTCGAGCTGGCTGCGCATCCAAGCCTCGACCTCGCCCACATGGGCCGCCGCCGCGGCGCGCGCCGCCTCCGGATCACGGGCGACCAGCGCGCGGTGGATGCGGGCGTGCTCGCGGCCCGTGCGCTCGAAGGCGCCCTCTTCCTGGTAACCGCGCCACACGCGGGCCCGGAAGGTCCGTGACGACAGCCCCTCCAGGATCGCGGCCATCGTGTCGTTGCCCGCGGCCGTGGCGATCGCCCGGTGGAAGGCGAGGTCGTGGGAGAGGATCTCCTCGGGGTCGTCCGTCGCCGCCATCGCCGCCAGGTGCAGCTCCACCTCGGCGAGTTGCTCCGGTGTGATGCGCGCGGCAGCCAGCGCGGTCGCGGTCGACTCGAGCACGCGGCGCACCTCCATCAGCTCCACGAGACGCGCGCCGCGCGAGAGATCCGCGACGACGCCGAAGGTCTCCAGGAGATCCCCGGCGTTCAGCTGCGTGACGTAGATACCGGATCCGTGCCGCGCCTCCAGCACGCCGAGGACCGTGAGTGCCCTGATCGCCTCGCGCATGGAGCTGCGCGAGATGCCGAGCTGGGTGGCCAGGTCGCGCTCCGTGGGCAGCCGCTGGCCCGGCTCGAGCAGTCCCTCGCCGATCATCGCCTTGATCTGCTCGATGGCCCGCTGCGTCACGGTGCCCTTCTGCGGGGCGGTCTGTTCCACGGACGCTCCTCAATATGCCGGATGCGCCGCAGTCTAGCCAGAGATGTGGTCCGACCACTACGGCTTGAAACACGGAAAAGTTGGCGACGAGGGGTGTTGTGGCCGCCAAGTGGTCTGATAAATATTTCCGCCATCAGGTACCAGAAGTCGCTCGATCTCGCTCGATGAGGAGCCGTCAGATGGCCGGCAGAACAGTGCGCAAGCGGAACAGGTCGCGGATCGTCGGCGCGGCGGCGGTCGCCGCTTGCGCCGCCCTGGTGCTCTCCGCGTGCGGCAGCACGAAGGACGACGTCGCCTCCGGCGGCAAGGGCGGCGGCGACGGAAAGGGCAAGGTCGGGGTCATCCTGCCCCTGCTCACCTCGCCGTTCTGGCAGTCGTACAACGACTACGTGCCGAAGATGGCGAAGTCCGAGAGCGTGGACGCGCTCAAGACCGTCAACTCCAACAGTGACCCCTCGCAGCAGATCACGGACATCAACAACCAGCTCAACCAGGGCGTCAAGGGCCTCGTCGTCGCGCCCCTCGACAGCGCCGCGATCTCCGCCGGCCTCGACCAGGCCGAGCGCAAGGGCGTCCCCGTCGTCGCCGTGGACGTCGCGCCCGAGAAGGGCAAGGTCGCCATGGTCGTACGCGCCAACAACGTCGCGTACGGCGAGAAGGCCTGCGAGTACCTCGGCCAGCAGGTCAAGACGGGCAAGGTCGTCCAGATCATGGGCGACCTCGCCTCCGTCAACGGCCGCGAGCGCTCGCAGGCCTTCCGCGACTGCGTCAAGAAGAAGTACCCGGACCTCAAGGTCCTGGAGATCCCCGCCAAGTGGGAGTCCGACACCGCCGCGTCCAAGCTGGACACCCTCCTCAACGCCAACCCCGACATCAAGGGCATCTACATGCAGGCGGGCGGCGTCTACCTCGCGCCCACCCTGCAGACCCTCAAGTCCAAGGGCCTGCTGAAGAAGACCGGCGAGAAGGGCCACATCACGATCGTCTCGAACGACGGCATCCCGCAGGAGTTCGCCGCCATCCGCAAGGGCCAGATCGACGCGACCGTCTCCCAGCCCGCCGACGCCTACGCCAAGTACGGCATGTACTACATCAAGGCGGCGATGCAGGGGAAGACGTTCAAGCCCGGTCCCACCGACCACGACTCGGAGATCGTCAAGCTGCCCAGCGGCATCCTCGAGGACCAGCTGCCCGCGCCGCTCGTCACCAAGGACAACGTCGACGACCCGAAGCTCTGGGGAAACACGGTCAAATGAGCACCTCGACGACAACCACGCCGGCGGTCAGGCCGCTGGTCGAGGCGTCGGGCATCGCCAAGCGGTACGGTCCCACGGTCGCCCTGCAGGACGGTCGCCTGACCGTCCTGCCCGGCGAGTCCCACGCCCTCGTGGGCCGCAACGGCGCCGGCAAGTCCACCCTGGTCACGGTTCTCACCGGCCTCCAGGCACCGGACGCCGGCACCCTCCTGTTCGACGGCGAGCCCGCGCCCCCGCTCAGCGACCGCGACGCCTGGCGCGCCAAGGTCGCCTGCGTCTACCAGAAGCCGACCGTCGTACCCGAACTCACCGTCGCCGAGAACCTCTTCATCAACCGGCAGCCCGGCAGCCGCCGCGGCTTCTTCTCCTGGCGCAAGCTCCAGGAGGAGGCCGCGCAGGTCCTCGACACCTGGGACATCCACGTAGACCCCGACGCCAGGACCGCCGAGCTCAAGGTCGAGGACCGCCAAATGGTGGAGATCGCCCGGGCGTTGAGCGGCGGCGCCCGCTTCATCGTCCTCGACGAGCCCACCGCGCAGCTCGACAACCGGGAGATCGAGCGCCTCTTCACGCGCATGCGGGCCCTCCAGGAATCCGGCGTCACGTTCCTGTTCATCTCGCACCACCTCCAGGAGGTGTACGAGGTCTGCCAGACGGTCACCGTGCTGCGCGACGCCCGCTGGATCACCACGGCACCCGTCGCGGAACTTCCGCGCGCCGCCCTGGTGGAGGCGATGGCCGGCGAGGTCATCGCGGAGGAACGCGCGGCCGCCCGCGCCGCCGTGGAACACGAGCCCGACGCCACCGTCCTCCTCGACGCGCGCGGCCTCACCTCGGAGGCCTACCACGACGTCGACCTGACCATCCGCAGCGGCGAGGTCGTCGGACTCGCCGGATCCAGCGGCAGCGGCAAGATCCAGCTCGCCGAGGCGTTCGCCGGACTGCACACGCCGACCGCCGGAACGGCCCGACTCGACGGCAGCAAGCTGCCGTTCGGCGATGTCGGCGCCGCCCTCGCCGCCGGCGTCGGCTGCGTGCCGCGCGACCGGCACGACCAAGGACTCGTCACCGGCATGACCATCGGCGACAACGCCACCATGAGCGTCCTGGGGCGCCTGGGCCGCCACGGCTTCGTCGGCACCGACCGCAAGCGCCGCTTCGCCGCCGACCTGATCGACCGCCTCGACATCCACGCGGAGGGCCCCGACCAGCCCGTGTCCGACCTCTCCGGCGGCAACGCCCAGAAGGTCGTCATGGCCCGCGCCCTCGCCTCCGACCCCCGCCTCCTCGTCCTCATCAACCCCACCGCGGGCGTCGACGTGAAGTCCAAGGAGTCCCTGCTGTCCCGCATGGACAGCGCACGCGAGGACGGCACCGCGGTCCTCGTCGTCTCCGACGAGCTCGACGACCTGCGCCGCTGCGACCGGGTCCTCGTCCTCTTCCACGGGAAGGTCGTCGCCGAGCACGCGGCCGGCTGGAACGACCACGAGCTGATCGCCTCCATCGAAGGAGTGGACCATGGCTGACACCAAGGCCCCGTCGGCCTCACCAGCCACCCCCGTACGGCTGCCCGGCAAGGGCTCCGCGAAGAACGTCCTGCTGCGCCGGGCACGCGAACTCGCCCTCGTGCCAGCCCTGTTGCTACTCATGGTTCTCGGAGCGGTCGTCAACGACTCGTTCCTCACCGAACGCAACCTGATCTCCATCCTCGGCGCGTCCGCCGCCCTCGCGATGGTCGTCCTCGCCGAGTCGCTCGTCCTGATCACGGGCAAGTTCGACCTGTCCCTGGAGTCGGTGGTCGGCATCGCGCCCGCCGTCGGCGCCCTGCTCGTCCTGCCGGTCTCCCAGTCCGGATTCGGCACCGAGTTCCCGACCGTGCTCGCCCTGCTCGCGATCCTCGTCGTGGGCGCGGCGATCGGGGCCTTCAACGGCATCCTCGTTGTGAAGTTCAAGCTCAACGCCTTCATCGTGACGCTGGCGATGCTGATCGTCCTGCGCGGACTGCTCGTCGGCGCGACCAAGGGCAAGACGCTGTTCGGGATGCCCGACGCGTTCTTCTCCCTCGCCACCACGACGTTCCTGCGCATCCCGATGTCCGTATGGCTGGCCGCCGTCGCCTTCGGCGTGGTGGGCCTCATCCTGAAGTACCACCGGATCGGCCGCGCCCTGTACGCGATCGGCGGCAACGCCGACGCCGCACGCGCGGCGGGAATCCGCGTCGAGCGCGTGATGCTCGGCGTGTTCGTCGTCGCGGGCGTCCTCGCCTCGGTCGGCGGGATCATGCAGACCGGCTACGTCGGCGCGATCAGCGCCAACCAGGGCAACAACATGATCTTCACCGTGTTCGCGGCGGCGGTCATCGGCGGCATCAGCCTCGACGGCGGCAAGGGCACCATGTTCGGCGCGCTCACCGGCGTCCTGCTGCTCGGTGTCGTCCAGAACCTGCTGACCCTCGCCCAGGTTCCGTCGTTCTGGATCCAGGCCATCTACGGCGGCATCATCCTCCTCGCCCTGATGATCGCCCGTGTGACGACCGGCCGCGCCCAGGACTGACCCCCCGCCTCAGCAAGAAAGGCCACCCGTGTCTCCAACTGCCGCCCGAATCACCGCGGTCGACACCTACGACATCCGGTTCCCCACCTCAAGGGAGCTGGACGGATCCGACGCCATGAACCCGGACCCCGACTACTCCGCCGCCTACGTCGTGCTCCGCACCGACGCCGCCGACGGAGTCGAGGGACACGGATTCACGTTCACCATCGGTCGTGGCAACGATGTCCAGGTCGCCGCGATCGACGCCCTGCGGCACCATGTCGTCGGCCGGGAGACCGACGAACTGTGCGCCGACCCGGGGACGTTGAACCGTGACCTGATCGGCGACAGCCAGCTCCGCTGGCTCGGCCCCGAGAAGGGCGTGATGCACATGGCGATCGGTGCCGTCGTCAACGCCGTGTGGGACCTGGCGGCCAAGCGCGCCCGCAAACCACTGTGGCAGTTCCTGGCCGACGCGACGCCCGAGTGGCTCGTCTCGCAGATCGACTTCCGCTACATCGCCGACGCGCTCACCCCCGACGACGCCCTCGCGCTCCTCAGATCGGGCCGTGAGGGCGCGGCGGAGCGCGAGAGCGCCCTGCGCGAGCGCGGCTTCCCCGGCTACACCACCTCACCCGGCTGGCTCGGCTACTCCGACGAGAAGCTCGGCCGACTCGCTCGGCAGGCCGTCGCCGACGGCTTTCGGCAGATCAAGCTGAAGGTCGGCGCGGACCTCGCCGACGACATCCGGCGCTGCCGCACCGCCCGCTCGGTGATCGGCCCGGACATCCGCATGGCGATCGACGCCAACCAGCGCTGGAACGTCGGCGAGGCCATCGAGTGGACCAAGGCGCTCGCCGAGTTCGACCCGTACTGGGTGGAGGAGCCCACCAGCCCCGACGACGTCCTCGGCCACGCCGCGATCCGCAGGGCCGTAGCGCCCGTGAAGGTCGCCACCGGCGAGCACGTCCAGAACCGCATCATCTTCAAGCAGCTCCTCCAGGCCGGCGCCATCGACATCCTGCAGATCGACGCGGCCCGCGTCGGCGGCGTCAACGAGAACCTCGCCATCCTGCTGCTCGCCGCGAAGTTCGGGGTCCCCGTCTGCCCGCACGCGGGCGGCGTCGGCCTGTGCGAACTCGTCCAGCACCTCTCGATGTTCGACTACGTCGCCGTCGCGGGCACCACGCAGGACCGCGTGATCGAGTACGTCGACCATCTGCACGGCCACTTCATCGACCCCGTCGTGATGCGCGACGGCCACTACACGGCGCCCACCGCGCCCGGCTTCTCCGCCGCGATGCGACCCGAGTCCATCGCGCAGTACACCTACCCCGACGGCTCCTTCTGGGCCGCCGACCTCGCCCGGCAGGGCGCCACCGACCAGAAGGGTGCAGCGGCATGACCGACGCCAGCGACGTGCAGGACTTCGCGGGGCTCAAGGCCCTCGTCACCGGCGGAGCGTCCGGGATCGGCCGGGCCACCGCCGAACTCCTCGCCGCCCGCGGCGCGAGCGTCGCCGTGCTCGACCTCGACCCGGGCAGCGTCGACAAGCCGCTGCGCGGCTACACCGCCGACGTCAGCGACGACGCCTCCGTCCGCGCCGCCGTGGCCGCCGCCGTGGCGGACCTCGGCGGCCTCGACGTCCTCGTCAACAACGCGGGCATCGGCGCCCAGGGCACCGTCGAGGACAACGACGACGACCAGTGGCACCGCGTCCTCGACGTCAACGTCCTCGGCATCGTCCGCACCACACGCGCCGCCCTGCCCCACCTGAGGGACTCCGCGAACGCGGCGATCGTCAACACCTGCTCCATCGCCGCGACGGCCGGCCTCCCGCAGCGCGCCCTGTACTCGGCGTCGAAGGGCGCCGTGCACTCCCTGACGCTCGCCATGGCCGCCGACCACGTCCGCGAAGGGATACGGGTCAACTGCGTCAACCCGGGGACCGTGGACACCCCATGGGTCGGCCGGCTGCTGTCCGCCGCCGCAGACCCGGCCGCCGAGCGCGCGGCCCTCGCATCCCGTCAGCCCACGGGCCGCCTCGTCACCGCGGTCGAAGTCGCGGGCGCCGTCGCGTACTTGGCGAGCCCACTGTCCGGCGCCACCACGGGCACCGCCCTGGCCGTCGACGGCGGGATGCAGGGACTGCGGCTGCGCCCCGCGGGCCAGTGAGCGCCATGCGTACCCGCACCCTGGGCCGAAGCGGCGTCGACGTCACCGAGCTGTCCTTCGGCGCCGCCGGCATCGGCAACCTGTACACGCCCGTCACCGACGAACAGGCCCGGGCCGCCGTCGACGCGGCCTGGGACGCGGGCATCCGCTACTTCGACACGGCACCCCACTACGGCATCGGCCTGTCCGAGCGGCGCCTCGGCGAGGCACTCGCGGCCCGGGACCGGTCGGCGTACACCGTCTCCACCAAGGCGGGACGCCTCCTCGTACCGGCCGGGGAGAGCGGGGGCGACGACCTGGAGAACGGGTTCGCCGTGCCCGCCACACACCGCCGGGTCTGGGACTTCAGCGCGGACGGGGTGCGCCGCTCCCTGGAGGACAGCCTGACGCGGCTGGGCCTCGACCGCGTCGACGTCGTCCACCTGCACGACCCGGACGACCACGGCGAGCAGGCGTTCCGCGAGGCCTACCCGGCGCTCGAGCGACTGCGCGCCGAGGGCGTCGTCGGGGCGATCGGCGCCGGGATGAACCAGGCGGCGATGCTCACCCGGTTCGTCCGTGACACTGACGTGGACGCCGTCCTGTGCGCGGGCCGCTACACCCTGCTCGACCAAGGGGCGCTGACGGAACTGCTGCCCGAGGCACAGGCGCGCGGCACGTCGGTCGTCGTCGGCGGCGTGTTCAACTCCGGCCTCCTCGCCGACCCGCGGCCCGGCGCGACGTACGACTACGCGGCGGCACCCCGCGAAGTCCTCGACCGGGCCTACCGGTTGAAGGGCATGGCGCAGCGACACGGCATCACCCTGCGGGCGGCCGCCCTCGCCTTCCCCTTCGGGCACCCGGCGGTGGCTAGCGTGCTGGTCGGCACCCGTTCGCCGCACGAAGTCCACGACGCCGCACGGCAGTTCGGCGTCACCGTGCCGACCGCGTTCTGGAAGGACGCCCGCGCCGCGGGACTCCTTGCCGACGACGTCCCCGTACCCGGAGAGGAGCACGCATGAGAATCGCCCTGCACACCAAGGTCCGCGCCGACCGCGTCGAGGCGTACGAGGCCGCCCATCGCGAGGTCCCGGACGAACTGCGAAACGCCATCCGCGCGGCCGGTGCCACGTCATGGACCATATGGCGCAGCGGGACCGACCTGTTCCACGTCCTGGAGTGCGAGGACTACGCCCGCATGCTCGCCGAGCTGGACAAGCTGCCGGTGAACATCGCCTGGCAGGCCCGCATGGCCGAACTCCTCGACGTCGTCCACGACTACTCGGCCGACGGCGCCGACGCGGGCCTGCCCGTCGTCTGGGAGCTGTGATGCCCGCGATCGTCGACGCGCACCACCACGTCTGGGACCTCTCCGTGCGCGACCAGGACTGGATCACCGGCGAGCAACTCGCCCCGATCCACCGGAACTTCACGCTGGACGACCTGACCCCCCTGGCGCGCAAGTCCGGTGTCACGGCCACCGTCCTCGTACAGACCGTCACCGTCGAGGAGGAGACCCCGGAGTTCCTCGCCCTCGCGCACGACAGCGAACTCGTGGCCGCAGTGGTCGGCTGGGCCGACCTCACGCGCCCGGACATCGACGACGCCCTTGCCCGGCTCGCCGCACTCCCGGGCGGGCGACACCTGAAGGGCATCCGCCACCAGGTCCAGGGCGAACCCGACCCCGAGTGGCTCCTGCGGCCCGACGTGCGCCGGGGCCTCGAGGCCGTCGCCGACGCCGGCCTGGTCTACGACCTCGTGGTCCTGCCGCACCAGCTCCCCGCCTGCGCCGCGGCGGCCGCCGCTCTGCCCGGCCTCACCTTCGTCCTCGACCACTGCGGCAAGCCGCCCATCGCGTCGGGCGCGACCGAGCCCTGGGCCGACGACGTGCGCGCGCTGGCGGCCCTCCCCAACACGGTCTGCAAACTCTCCGGCCTGGTCACCGAGGCCGACTGGGCGACCTGGACGCCGGGGGCGCTGCGGCCGTACGCCGACACGGTCCTGGAGGCGTTCGGTCCCGACCGTCTCATGTTCGGCTCGGACTGGCCGGTGTGCAGCCTCGCCGCGACCTACGAACAGGTCATGGAAGCGGCGAAGGAATTGACCGGGTCGCTGACGGCTGCGGAGCGTGACGCGGTCTTCGGCGGTACGGCGACCCGCGTCTACGGACTCTGAATCCGGGAGCCGGCGAGCCGCGTCGGCCCCAGGAACTGGCGTACGTACGTCCGCTCCCAGCAGGCTCCCGTCGCCCGCAACTCGCGCCACGTGGTGAAGCGATAGCGGTAGAGCCGGGCCCGGACGTACAAGGGCGGGGCATCGGCGGGGAAGGGGGAGCGGCGCAGGAGCCGCAGCGTGTCACGGTCGCCGGTCAGGAGGCGCTCCACCAGGCCTCCGAACCAGGACTCCGCGTACATGGGGGAGAGCGCCGCGAACCACATCAGCCAGTCGAGCCGCAGATGGTAGGGGGCGAACTGGCGTGGCCAGTGCCGCGGATCGCCCGGTTTGCCCCTGAACTCGTAGACCAGCCAGAGAGAGTCCTCGCGCGGCACCGGGTCGGCCGTGCCCTCGATGACGATCTCGTGCCGGATGCGCCCGACGGATCCGAAGGCGCCGTACGCGTTGACGAGGTGCAGGGAATCGTAGGTGCGGTTCATGGACTGGCGCCGGGTCAGCAGGTTGCGTGCCGGGTGGTAGCTGAGCGCGACGACGAGTGCGGTGAGGGCGATGACGACGCACTCGTACCAGAGCGGGGCGGCGGCCGGGTGCGGCGGCTCGCGCAGGAGGGAGAAGTCCACCGCTGTCACGGCGAGCAGGATCGTCAGCCAGTTCAGCCACGAGAAGTTGCCCGACAGGACGAGCCACAGCTGGGTGAGGATCATCAGGCAGGCGGCGACCGTCGCGATGGGCTGCGGGGTGAACAGGAGCACGGGCACGACGAGTTGGGTCACGTGGTTGGCCCCGGCCTCGACGCGGTGCAGGGGGCGCGGAAGCCGGTGGAAGAACCAGCTCAGCGGCCCCGGCATCGGCTGTGTCTCATGGTGGTAGTAGAGGCACGTCAGCTTCCGCCAGCACTCGTCGCCGCGCATCTTGATCATGCCCGCCCCGAATTCGACGCGGAAGAGGACCCAGCGCAGGAGCAGCAGTACGAGCAGCGGTGGGGCCACCCGTTCGTTGCCGAGGAAGACGGCGAGGAAGCCGACCTCCAGCAGGAGTGACTCCCAGCCGAACGCGTACCAGGTCTGCCCGACGTTCACGATCGACAGATAGAGCACCCATGGCACCACCCACAGCGCCATGGCCGCTCCCAGGGGCACCCGGTCGGCGAGGCCCGCGACGAGCGCGGCCGACACCGCGGCCCCGCCCCAGGCGACACCCGCGAAGAACCGGTCCGAGTAGTACGCCCTGAACAGCGTCGGCGCCTGTCGCCACGGCATCCGTGCCAGATAGCGCGGAATGGGCAGCATCCCGCGCTCGCCGATCAGCGCCCGGAACTGCAGAGCCGCCCCGACGAAGGCCACGAGGTACAGCGCCGCCAGACCGCGCTGGAAGATCAGGCGGCCGAGCCAGTACCCGGGCGAGCTGAACCACTCCACCCCTCCAGTGTGACGGAGGGTGAGCGCAATGCGCGTGCGGGACGGTATTGCGCTTGCGAGATGCCCGATTTCTCCGCAAACAATGAGGCAAAGTGCCCATCTGCAGGCGGGAGAACACGGTGCGCTCAGTCACCAGGACCTTCGTCACTGCCTCTGCGATGTCCGCCGTGCTCCTGATCGCCGGATGCTCGGGGGGCAACGGCAACAGCGCGTCGGAGGGCAAGGGGGAGCTGTTCCTCCAGCCCGTGGCCGAGACGGGTCCCGACCCGTTCACCGACTCCACCGCCCAGACCACCGAGACCCCCGCACCCGTCACCCGAACGCCGCAGCCGCCGTCCCCGACCGGCACCGCCACCGCGGGTACGCAGGGCATGCACTCCGTCGACGGCGCGACCCCGGGCCTCTACGGCGGCACGCGGTCCGCCGGAAGCTGCGACGTAGAGAAGCAGGTCACCTACCTCACCTCGGACCAGGCCAAGGAACGCGCCTTCGCCGACGCCGAAGGCATCTCCACTGCTTCCGTCCCCGGCTTCCTGCGCGGTCTCACGCCCGTCGTCCTGCGCACCGACACCCGCGTCACCAACCACGGCTACCGCTCCGGGGAGGCGACGAGCTACCAGTCGGTGCTCCAGGCCGGAACCGCCGTCCTCGTCGACGACCGGGGGATGCCCCGGGTGCGGTGTGCGTGCGGCAACCCGCTGGGCCCGCCCGTCGCGTTCAAGGGGACGCCGAACACCCAGGGAGAGCAGTGGTCCGGCTACCGGCCCACGGAGGTCGTGGTCGTCACGCCGGCCCCGCAGGTCATCAAGAACATCGTCATCGTGAACATCACCGACAACACCTGGATCGAGCGGAAGGTCGGTGACGACGGGCAGCACGACAAGCGCGTACCGCCGCCCCCGATGCCGAAGCCCCAGCCCTCCGGGAGCACCACGTCGCCCCCGCAGTCGTCCACGTCGCCGAGCTCGAGCAGCAGCACGAGCAGCACCGGCCCGTCGGAGTCCTCCGGCAGCGCCAGCCCCGCGCCGTCGCAGCCGCCCTCCTCACAGGAGTCGGCACCGGCCTCCGAGCCCGCCGGTCCGCCGACCACCGCGCCCGGCGGCACCGACACCGGCGCCCCCACACAGGCGCCTCCCAGCGACGGCTCCAGCGACCTCGGCCCGGACACCGTCCCCGACAGCCCCGACCAGCCCGACGGCAACGGCCTCATCCCCGACGTGCCGGCCGCCACCAACGTCATCGCCGGCTGACGGGCCCTCTCCCGGCGAAGCGCGCCGGTGGCGGCCGCGCAGGCGGCCACCGGCGCGCTCCCGGATGCTCCGAGGACGGCCGAGGCGCGCCCGAGCCCGTGCGGAGTACGCACTGCCCCGCATGCGAGTGATTCCCGCTGCGCCTAGCGTGGCCCCATGGAAGCCGCTGGTACGGGGGGCGGGGAGCCGATCGACTGCACGCACTGCGGCAGGGCGACAGGGGGCGCCGCCTGCTGCTTCCTCGCCGAGTTCGGGGACCACCTGGGCATCGGCAGCTTCGACTGGGACCTCGACACCGGCCTGATGCACATGGACGCCAAGGCCCACGAGATCTTCGACGTGCGCCCCGACGAGTACGACGGGCGCCCCGAGTCGCTCGACATCCGCATCCCCCCGACCGAGGCCACCCGCCTCGACGAAATCGTCTCCACGGCCCTCAAGGGCAGCGACGAGAACTACGGCGCCTACTTCCGGATCAAATGCCGCGACGGCAGGATGCGCTGGACCCACACCCAGGGCTACGTCAGGCGCGACGACACCGGCCGCCCGCGCCGCATCGTCGGCATCGTCCGCGACGCCACCCAGGAACTCGGCGACAGCACGGCCCGCCGCGAACAGGACGCCCTGCGCCGCCGCCAGACCAGCGTCGTCCAGGGCACCACCGCCGCCCTGGCGCACGCCCGCACCGTCCAGGACGTCATCGACGTCCTCAAGGACAGTCACGGCCTGCAGCACCTCGGCGCGACCAGCCTCGTCATGGGCCTCGTCAAGGCGGGCCGCATCCACCTGGTCGCCGACGGCCCCGAGGGCAGCTTCGTGCCCGGCACCAAGGTCACGCGGATCGACGAGCCCTACCCCATGGGCGACGTCGTGCGCACCCTCAATCCCCGCTTCATCGATTCCCCCGGCGACTTCGCCCGGTCCTACCCGCTGCTGTGGCCGCACATCACCCAGCTCGAGATCACGGCCGCGGCGTACCTGCCGCTCATCGCCCAGGCCCGCCCCATCGGTGCGCTCGGCCTGCTCTACACCGACAAACGCGGCTTCACCGAAGACGAGCGCAACGTCCTGGTCGCCCTCGGCAGCAGCATCGCCCAGAGCCTGCAGCGCGCGATGTTCTACGAGCAGGAGAAGGACCTCGCCCAGGGACTCCAGCAGGCCATGCTGCCCCGCACCATCCCCGCCGTCTCCGGGGCCGACATCGCCGTCCGCTACCGCTCGGCCGCCCTCGGTCGCGACATCGGAGGCGACTGGTACGACGTGATCCCGCTGCCCGGCGGCCGCGTCGGCGCCGTCATCGGCGACGTCCAGGGACACGACACCCACGCCGCCGCCGTCATGGGACAGCTGCGCATCGTGCTGCGCGCGTACGCCGCCGAGGGCCACACGCCCGCCACCGTCATGGCCCGCGCCTCCGTCTTCCTCCACGAACTCGACACCGAGCGGTTCGCGACCTGCCTGTACGCGGAGGCCGACCTGTCGACCGGGGTCGTCCAGCTCGTGCGCGCCGGACACCTGGACCCGCTGCTGCGCCTCACCGACGGGACCTGCCGCAGACTGCCCGTCGACGGCGGCCTGCCGCTCGGCCTCTCCGCCGAGTTCGGCCGGCTCGAATACCCGGTCGGGACGGTCGAACTCGACCCCGGCCAGGCGCTGGTCCTGTGCACCGACGGCCTGGTCGAGCAGCCCGGCACCGACCTCGACGACGGACTGCAGGCCCTCACGGCCCTCGTCGGCACCGGCCCCCACGACCTGGGAGACCTCGGCGACCTGCTGTGCGAGAGCGTCGACGAACGCGGCGGCGACGACGACGTCGCCCTGCTCCTGCTGCGCCGCCGCGGCATCGGCGCGCCCCAGTCCGGCGGCCGCCTCCAGCAGCACGTCGCGCCGAACGACCCCGAGGCCCTGAGAGAGGCCCGGCACATGATCAGGGCCGCCGTCCGGGCCTGGGGCGCGGGCGGGCGGGCGGACGAGATCGAGCTCGTCGCCGACGAGATGATCACCAACGCGCTGATGCACACCGACGGCCCCGCGATCGTCACCCTCCGCGTGATCACCGCGTCCGACCGCAGGCTGCGCGTGGACGTCGAGGACACCTCCAGCGCGCTCCCGCGCCGGCGCGAGGCGGGCGAGGAGGGTGTCTCCGGGCGCGGCCTGCTCCTCGTGGACCGGCTCGCGGACGTGTGGGGCGTGGAGGCGCGGGGGAGCGGCAAGTGCGTGTGGTGCGAGTTCGTGGTGCCGGCCAGGGACTGACCTCAGACGCGGTGGCGGCTCACCTGGCGCTGTCGGTGCCCGGTGGCACTCTGGACGTATGCCGGAACTTCCCGAGGTCGAAGCGCTGACGGACTTCCTCACCGAGCATCTGGTGGGGCACGAGATCGTCCGCGTCCTGCCCGTCGCCGTGAGCGTCCTGAAGACGTACGACCCGCCGCCCGCCGCCCTGGAGGGCCGCACGGTCACGGGCGTGACGCGGCACGGCAAGTTCCTCGACCTCGACGCGGACGGACTGCACCTCGTCACGCACCTCGCCCGCGCGGGCTGGCTCCACTGGAAGGACCGGCTCCCCGACGGGCTGCCGCGCCCCGGCAAAGGACCGCTCGCCCTGCGTGTCGCCCTGGAGGACGGGGAGGGCTTCGACCTCACCGAGGCGGGCACCCAGAAGAGCCTCGCGGTGTACGTCGTCCACGACCCGGCCGAGGTCCCCGGCATCGCGAGACTCGGCCCCGACCCGCTCGCCGACGGCTTCGACGAGGCGCGTCTGGCGGCCCTCCTGAACGGCGAGCGTCGGCAGATCAAGGGGGCGCTTCGCGACCAGAGCCTCATCGCGGGCATCGGGAACGCTTACAGCGACGAGATCCTGCACGCCGCGAAGATGTCCCCCTTCAAGCTCGCGTCGAGCCTGACCGCCGACGACGTGTCCGTCCTGTACAAGGCCCTGCGCGACACGCTGACCGAGGCCGTCGAGCGCTCCCGCGGCGTCGCGGCCGGGCGGCTCAAGGCCGAGAAGAAGAGCGGGCTGCGGGTACACGGCAGAGCGGGCGAGAAGTGCCCGGTGTGCGGCGACACGATCCGTGAGGTCTCCTTCCACGACTCGTCGCTCCAGTACTGCGCGACCTGTCAGACGGGCGGCAAGCCGCTCGCGGACCGCAGGATGTCGAAGCTCCTGAAGTGACCGCCCGTGGGGGCCGTGGCAAGTCGCTCACCAGGAATGGGGTTTCATCGCATAGGGATGGTCACCAGACGCGTTCCGTCCGTGGTCCGCACCTCGAAGCGGGCGATCTCCTGCGGACGGAGCGCCACCGCGCTCTGTGTCGTGGTCGCCGTGGCGTCATGGGCCCGCGCGGCCCACGTCGTCACCGTCTGCCGTGAACCGTCCTTGCCGACGGCCACCAGCTCGCACACACGGGGACCACCCGCGTCACGGACCTCGATCCCCACCGCGGTGCCCCACTCGCGGCCGGACGCCGTCACCGACGCCGAGACCCCGCTCCGCGCGTCCCGTGCGTCCAGGCGCACGGCGCCGTCGCCGGATCCGCCCAGGACCACGACACCCGGCCCCGCCACGGCGAGCACGACCGCCGCCGCGGTCGCGCACAGCCACCGCCTGCGCCCCGCCCGGCGCACCCGCTCCATCCGCGAGAGCAGTCCGTCCAGGAGCAGGGGACCCGCCTCGGCCACGGTCTCCACGGCGGGCGGCGTCGCCCGCGCGTACAGCGCGAGCGCCGCCGTGGTGGACCCGAATTCACCGACCCGCGCCACGCACCGGGGACACTGCCCGAGATGGTCCTCGAAGCGGAACCGGTCCGCCTCGTCGAGGACGCCCAGCGCGTAGGCGCCGACGTCGCGATGCCGATCCAGGGACCTCATGCCGTTCCTCGCGTCGTACGTGTCTGACCTCTGACCGGACGGTGTGTGCCGCTCGCCCTCCCGTACGCAACCGGCCGCCGAATCACTCAAGTCCCACCAGGATTGGCCACCACGGGACAACCACCTACACTCCAGCCGCATGCTGCGCGTACTGGCCGTCGACGACGAGGAACCCGCACTCGCCGAGCTGCTCTACCTGTTGCGGGCCGACCCACGGGTGCGCGCCGCCGAGGGAGCCACCGACGCGAACGAGGCACTGCGCCGCATCGGCCGCGCCCTCGACGCGGGAGGCGACGACGCCAACGCCATCGACGTGCTCTTCCTCGACATCCAGATGGCCGGGCTCACGGGCCTCGACGTGGCGCGGCTCCTCGCCGGGTTCGCCAAGCCGCCGATGATCGTCTTCGTCACCGCCCACGAGGACTTCGCCGTGCAGGCCTTCGACCTGAAAGCCGTCGACTACGTCCTCAAGCCCGTACGCAGGGAACGCCTCGCGGAGGCCGTGCGGCGCGTCGCCGAACAGGCCGCCGTCGCCAGGCCCGCGCTGGACCTCTCCGCCGACCGGATCCCCGTCGAACTCGGCGGTGTCACCCGCCTCGTGGCCGTCGCCGACATCGCCTACGCCGAGGCCCAGGGCGACTACGCGCGCCTGCACACCGCCGACGCCAGCCACCTCGTGCGCATACCGCTGACCACCCTGGAGGAACGCTGGCAGCCGTACGGGTTCGTCCGGATCCACCGCAGCCACCTCGTCGCCCTGCACCGCATCGACGAACTCCGCCTCGACGGAGGAGGCATGAGCGTGCGGATAGGCGACGCCGAACTCGCCGTGAGCCGCCGCCACGCGAGCCGTGTGCGCGAACTGCTCATGCGGCGCGCGGGCGGCTGACCGCAAACCGCGTGACCTGGGCCGATACCCGCCGACCCCTTCCGCTCGGCAGGAACCCCCGCCTACACTCCGGCCGTGTCCGCCAGCGCTGAGCCCGCACCCCGCCGCGAGGTCGTGACCGGCGAGCCGCGCGCGGTGCGCCGGCTGCCCGGCCACCCCACCCAGTGGGAGATCGACGAACAGACGACGCTGGGCGCGGCCTACGTCCGCTCCCTGATGCGCAGTCAACTGCGCACGGGACTCACCGCGTTCGCGGTCCTCGCGCTGCCCGTGGTGACCCTGCCCCTCTTCTTCGACGCCCTGCGCAACACCACCGTCGTCTGGATCGTCCTCGGCTTCGGCTGCTACCCGGTCCTCGTCCTCATCGCCTGGTGGTACGTACGCAGAGCCGAGCGCAACGAACGCGACTTCGCGCGCCTCGTGCACGGCCGGGCCGTGCGCGACCGCCACGGGGCGCCGTGAACGAGGCGTACGCGATATCCGCCGTGACCGTGGTCGTCCTGGCCACGGTCCTCATCGGCGGTTTCGGCCTGCGCATCTCCCGCACCACCTCCGACTTCTACGTCGCCTCACGCACCGTGGGACCCGGCCTCAACGCCGCCGCCATCAGCGGCGAGTACCTCTCCGCCGCCTCCTTCCTCGGCGTCGCCGGACTCCTGCTCGTGCACGGCCCCGACATGCTCTGGTACCCCGTGGGGTACACCGCCGGATACCTCGTCCTGCTCGTGTTCGTCGCGGCCCCGCTGCGCCGCTCCGGCGCCTACACACTGCCCGACTTCGCCGAGGGCCGCCTGGAGTCCCGCAGCGTCCGCAGGGTCGTCAGCATGCTCGTGGTCGGCGCGGGCTGGCTCTACCTCCTGCCCCAACTCCAGGGCGCGGGACTCACGTTGCAGATCCTCACGGGGGCACCGCGCTGGTTCGGCGGGGCGCTCGTCGCCGCCGTCGTCGTCCTCGCCGTCGCCGCGGGCGGCATGCGCTCCATCACCTTCGTCCAGGCCTTCCAGTACTGGCTGAAGCTGACCGCGCTGCTCGTACCCGCGTTCTTCCTGGTCCTCGCCTGGCACGGCGACGGCGGCGCCCCGCCGGCCGCGGACGGCCTGCCCTGGTCCGGCGCGGGCTCCGGGCAGCCCCTCGCCACCAGCCGCGCGGACCACCCGCTGTACGCGACGTACGGCCTGATCGTCGCCACGTTCCTCGGCACGATGGGCCTGCCCCACGTCGTTGTCCGCTTCTACACCAGCCCGAACGGCCGCGCGGCCCGCCGCACCACGGTCGCCGTGCTCGCCCTCATCGGTCTCTTCTACTGCCTGCCGCCCGTCTACGGCTGGCTCGGCAGCCTGTACGCGCCCGAGCTGAGCGCCACCCAGGACGCCGACGCCGCCGTCCTGCTCCTGCCGGGGCGGGCCGTCGGCGGGCTCGGCGGGGACCTGCTCGGCGCGCTGGTGGCGGGCGGCGCCTTCGCCGCGTTCCTGTCGACCGCCTCGGGTCTGACGATGGCCGTCGCCGGCGTGCTCAGCCAGGACGTCCTGCCGGCCCGCGGCGTACGGCACTTCCGCCTGGCGACACTCCTCGCGATGACCGTGCCGCTGGGCGGGGCGCTCCTGGTCAGCGGGGTGCCGGTGGCGGACGCCGTCGGGATGGCGTTCGCGGTGTCCGCGTCCTCGTTCTGCCCCCTGCTCGTCCTCGGGATCTGGTGGCGGCGGCTCACCCCGCCCGGCGCGCGGGCCGGACTGCTCCTCGGCGGCGGCTCCGCACTCGTCGCGGTCACCCTGACCGTCGCCGGCGTCGCGCAAGGCGGCTGGCTGCACACCCTGCTCGCCTGGCCCGCCGTGTGGTCGGTGCCGGTCGGCTTCCTCGCCATGATCCTCGTGTCGCTCGCCACCCAGGACTCCGTGCCGCCGCACACCAGCGCCACGATGACGCGACTGCACCTCCCGGAGTCGCTCAGCACACGCGGGACGATCACCACGAGCGAGCCGGGAGCCCGCCCGTGACCGCCACCGCCGTGCTCCTCGCCCTGTGCCCCCTCCTCCTCGCCGGAGGCTTCGTCCTCGGCCGGCGCACCGCGCACCCCGGCGGCCGCAGCGACGTGGGCACGCCCGTGGAGCGGGCCACCTTCGACACCCTGCACACCGCCTCGCTCGCCGCGCCGCCCCTGCGGGCCGGACTCACCGAGGAATCGGCCCGCAGATCGGCCCGCAGGCTGCGCACGCTCCTCGGCACCGACGCGCTCTGCCTCACCAACCGCACCGCCGTCCTCGCCTGGGACGGCGCGGGGGATCAGCACGGCAAGCAGGTCATGGGACATCTGGAGGGGCTGCTCACCACCGGGCGCAGCGCCGCGTTCGGCTGCGGATGCGGTGCCGTCGACTGCCCGCTGCGCTGGGCCGTGGCCGCGCCGATCGTCACCGACGGACGCGTGCTCGGCGCCCTCGTCGCCTACGCGCCCCGCGAGTCGGCCGTCCTCGCCCGGGCCGCCGACGAGGTCGCCCGCTGGATCTCCGTACAGCTGGAGCTGGCCGAACTCGACCGCTCCCGCACCCGGCTCATCGAGGCGGAGATCAAGGCGCTGCGCGCGCAGATCTCGCCGCACTTCATCTTCAACTCGCTCGCAGCCATCGCCTCGTTCGTCCGCACCGACCCCGAGCGGGCCCGTGAACTCCTCCTGGAGTTCGCCGACTTCATCCGCTACTCGTTCCGCCGGCACGGTGACTTCACCACGCTCGCCGACGAGCTGCACTCGATCGACCAGTACCTGGCCCTGGTCCGGGCCCGGTTCGGCGACCGGCTCTCGGTCACGCTCCAGATCGCGCCCGAGGTACTGCCGGTGGCGCTGCCCTTCCTGTGCCTGCAGCCCCTGGTCGAGAACGCCGTGAAACACGGCCTGGAGGGCGCCGTCACCGGCAGCCGCATCACGATCGGCGCCCGGGACGCGGGCGCCGAGGCGGAGGTCGTCATCGAGGACGACGGGGTCGGCATGGACCCGGGCGAGCTGCGCGCGATCCTGCGCGGCGAGGGCGGCACCTCGACCGGGATCGGCCTGTCGAACGTCGACGAGCGGCTCAGACAGGTGTTCGGCGACGACTACGGCCTCGTCATCGAGACCGGCACCGGCGCGGGCATGAAGATCACCGTGCGGATCCCCAAGTACCGCGCGGGCGTGCACTCCTCGGGTGTCGAGGTGGAGTAGGGGCGCAGCGGCCGCAGGGGCCTCAGAACAGATGGATCGCCAGATGGCCCAGCGGCAGCCCCAGCTGCCACGCCGGGGTCCACACCTGCGGCCCGTCGTCGTCCTGCTCGGGCAGGCGCCCGCGGCCCGGCACGGAGTCCAGATCGGGCGCGAGCAACTCCGTCTCCTCCAGCCACCGCCACGCGGCCTCGGCCAGTTCGAGGTCCGGCGAAGGTCTGTTCTCATCGCGCGCCTGCGCGGCGAGGCGCGCCATGTGCTCCCGCACCCAGTACTGCCACGGCTGGTCGTACGCGGTCAGCGACAGCCAGGTCTCCAGCTGGGACACGACCCGGATGCCGGACAGCTCGCCGTCCGTGTCCGACAGGAAGATCGTCAGTGCGAGTGCGTCGCGCCCGGCCCGGAACTCGAAGGACGTGGGCGGCATCAGATCACCGGTGCGCAGCAGCTCATCGGCGATGTACTCGGCGTACAGCCATGCCATCGGCACCGTCAGTTCGCCGCCGCCGGCGCCCGATGTGCCCTCCTTGCTCCCGTGCAACATCCCTTCCTGCCTTCCTCCGGTCCGTGCGCTTCGCCCGCCCCCGGGCCCTCGCGCCCGACGGGGCAGGGGAGGACAGCGGATTACTCAATCGAGGACCGGGGCGCCGGGCAAGGCGCTTTGCCGAGGCTTGACCTGTTGTCCGGTTTCAATGCGGGCCGGCCGTGTCGGCCTCATAGCCCGGGAGCACCCTGCGCAGCGCGCGCAGCGCATAGTACGCGCGGGACTTCACGGTACCGGGCGGGATTCCGAGCGCCGCGGCGGCCTCGGCCACGGAGGCGCCCCGGAAGTACACGTGGAGGAGCACCGCCCGGTGCTCCGGGCTGAGCGTCGCCACGGCCTCGCGGACATCGAGCGCGGCCGCCGAGCGCTCCGCGTGGTCGGCGCAGATCCGCGCGCTCTCCACGACCGCGCCGCCTATCTCCGGGGGCCGGGCGAGCCGCGCGCGCCGGGCGTCTATGGCGAGCCTGCGGCCGACGGTGAACAGCCACGGCCGCACGGACTCGTAGTCGGCGCGCAGCGCCTCCGGATGCTGCCAGGCGCGTACGAACGTCTCCTGGACCAGGTCTTCCGCCCGCTGCCGGTCGCCGTCGCACAGCCGCAGGAGGAAGGAGAGAAGCGGCCTGCCGTGCTCGCGCTGGAGCTCGGCCAGCACATGTTCTGCCGTGCGGTCGGGTCCTTCGGTCTTCATGGCGGTCGTCATGGCCGTATGGCAGCGCAGCGTGCGGCTCACGCCCAGAGCGTGGGCAGCGGTCTGCGACGGGCGGTCGATGCGGTCGGCGAGCGGTGCGGTGAACGGGGCCGACTGCCACGGGAGGTGCCGCCGTTCCGGGGACTGCGGCGGTATGGAGCCTTGACTCGACCGGATGCCCGTACGTCTATGCCTATGTCAAAAATGACCTTATGCACCGAATCGGGAGCTTGATCGATGACGCACCGCAGACGCGGCACAAGGCACACGGGGCCCACCCGGAGCGCGCATCGCGCACGGCACGCACGGCAGGGCGCGGCGGTCCTGGCCATCGCCCTGATCGCGGCGGGCGCGGGCTGCTCCGCGCCCGAGGACGGCACCCGCCGCGCGGCCCCTCACCGCACCGGCACCCCGGCGCCGTCGGCCGCCGGCGGCGCCACCGACGGGCAGCGCGGCTTCACGCTGGTCGCCTCCGGTGACGTACTGCCGCACGCGTCGATCATCAAGCAGGCGAAGACCGACGCGAGCGGCGACGGATACGACTTCGCGCCGATGCTGTCCGCCGTGAAGCCGGTCGTCTCCAAGGCGGATCTCGCGATCTGTCACATGGAGACGATCTACGGCGCCGGCGGCCACTACACCGGCGCCCCGGCCTTCAAGTCCCCGCCCGAGGTCGCCGAGGGGCTGCGCGACACGGGCTACGACGCCTGCTCCACGGCCTCGGACCACGCCCTCGACGACGGCGCCGCCGGTATCGACCGCACGCTCGACGCCATGGACGGCGTGGGCCTGCGCCACACGGGCTCGGCCCGCACCGCCGCCGAGAGCAGCAGCCCCGCGTGGCTGCGCGCCGGTGGCGCCAAGGTCGCCCACCTCGCGTACACGTACGACACCAACGGCCTCCCGCTGCCCAAAGGACGCCCGTGGGCCGTGAACATGATCGACCGTCAGAGGATCGTGAAGGACGCGCGGGCGGCCCGGAAGGCGGGCGCGGACGTGGTCGTCCTCTCCCTGAACTGGGGCACCGAGTGGCAGGAGGAGCCGGACGAGGACCAGCTGCGCCTCGGCGACGAGCTCACCGCGTCGCGCACGGGCGGCCGCCCCGACATCGACCTGATTCTCGGCACGCGCACGCACGTCCCGCAGGCGTACGAGAAGGTCAACGGCACCTGGGTGGTCTACGGCATGGGCGACCAGATCGCCGGCGAGATGGTCAACGACGAGGGCGCCCAGGACGTGCGCGGCAACGAGGGCACCATCGGCCGCTTCACCTTCGCGCCGCCCGAGCGGCCCGGCGGGCGCTGGGAGGTGCGCAAGGCCGAGTTCATCCCGCAGTGGTTCAACCTCGGCTCGCGTCGCGTGATCAACGTCAGCCAGTCCATCCACGACGGCCTCGGCCTGGCCGACGTCCGCGACCGGATCAGTGAGGCCGTCCTCAGCCGCGGTGCGGCCAAGGACGGCCTGACGATGGGCCGGTAGCGGTCAGGACTTCGGCAGCGGCTCCGTCTTCGCCAGCTCCGACCGCTTGTACGAGTAGCCGAAGTAGATGACGAGCCCGACGGCGAACCACACGGCGAACCGCACCCAGGTCTGCCACTGCAGGAAGGTGATGAGCCAGATCGAGAAGACGACCCCGAGCGCGGGCACCAGCGGCATGGCGGGCGTGCGGAACGTGCGGGGCAGGTCGGGCTGCCTGTAGCGCAGCACGATCACCGCGATGCACACCACGACGAACGCGAGCAGGATGCCGATGTTGGTCAGCTCGGCCGCCTCCCCGATCGGCAGGAAGCCGGCGATGACGGCCGACGCGCACCCGACGATCCACGTCACGCGCGTCGGCACGTGCCGGGTCGGGTGGGTCTTCGCGAACCACTTGGGCAGCAGCCCGTCGCGGCTCATCGAGAACCACACGCGGGTGACACCCAGCATGAAGGTGAACATCACCGTGAGGATGCCGATGATCGCGCCCACCGCGATGACATTGGCGAGACCGCTCAGACCCACCGACTTGAACGCCGTCGAGAAGCCGCTCTCCGGGTCGATGTGCTGATAGTTCTGCATGCCGGTCAGGACCAGGCAGGCCAGCACGTACAGGACCATCGAGATCGCGAGCGAGTAGAGGATCGCCTTCGGCATGTGGTGCTGCGCGTCCTTGGACTCCTCGGCGGCCGTCGACATGGCGTCGTACCCGAAGACCGCGAAGAAGACGGTGGCCGCGCCGGTGAACGTGCCGCTGATGCCGAACGGGAAGAACGGCGTGTAGTTGTCCGTGTCGATGTGGAAGAAGCCCACGCCGATGACGAGGAGCACCACCAGGACCTTCAGGACCACCACGACGGTCTCGAAGCGCGCCGCGTTCTTGATGCCGAGCGTCAGCAGATACGCGATGAGCAGGCACAGCAGCGCGGCGAACAGGTCGACCTTGTGGCCGTCGCCGGTGCCCGGCGCGCCCAGCATCCAGTGCGGCAGATCGAGCCCCATCTCGCCGAGCAGGAAGCTGAAGTAGCCCGAGATGCCGATGGCGACGACCGCGACGATCGCCGTGTACTCCAGGAGCAGGTCCCAGCCGATGAACCAGCCGACCAGCTCGCCGAGGACCGCGTACCCGTACGTGTAGGCGGATCCGGCCTTCGGGATGAGGCCGGCGAACTCCGCGTACGACAGCGCGGCGCACGCGCTCGCGACGCCCGCGATGAGGAACGAGACCAGGACCGAGGGCCCCGCCGTTTCGTTGGCGACCGTGCCCGCGAGGGTGAAGATGCCGGCGCCGATGATGCCGCCGACACCGATCGCGGTCAGCTGCCACAGACCGAGGGAGCGGGTGAGCTGCTGCGCGCCGCCGCCCTCCGTCTCCTCGATCCTTTCGATGGGTTTGCGGCGCAGTACGCCTTGCCCCATCCGAAGCCCTCTGAGACCGGCCATGGGATCCACCTCTTCGCGGACGGCGATCGGCTGACGGTCGATCATGATGGCCCAGTCGCGACGGCTGAGGAAGACGGCGCGCCCCGTGGAGTGTGCGGGTCGGGTGGTTACGGGACCACGGTGACGGGCCAGCGTCCGGCTTTCACCAGCCGGATCGCGACCGACCCGACGATGCGGTGTCCCGCCTGCTCGGACGCGCCGACGACCACGGCGTCCGCCTTCAGTTCGTCGGCGGCGGTCACCAGGCCGTTGTACGGGTCGCCTCGGAAGGTGTGGAACTCCCAGCGCACCTCGTATATGTCCTTCACCCGCTCCGCCGCCTCCCTGATCTCGGCGATCAGACCCTCGGCGATCTCGTCCGTGGTGTCGGCCACGGGGACGCCGAGCGCGGCGCCGGCGGCCATGACGGGCTGGATGTAGACGACGGCGAGGAGTGCGCGCTGACGGCGCGCGAGGCCTCCGGCGTAGGACGCGGCGCGCAGCGAGGAGTCGGAGCCGTCCACCCCGACCACGATCACCTTGGGGCCGTCCGTACCGCGTTCGAACTGGTGTGGCTGCTGTGCGTTCACAGCGGTGAGGCTAGCGGAAACCCCAGGTCCCGCAGGCGCTGGGGGCGAGCGAATCCGTGCCGGCCCGCCTCGGGCGTCGCTGGTCCCATCGGGTGCTTGCGCCAGGCGGCGCGGTGTTGGAATACGACCCGCCTCGGGCGCCGTGCGACGCATTGGTCATGAAACCGGACCAGAGCAATCCAGGGCGGCGGGCACTGTTCCACGGTGCGGCGCTCCTCGGCCTCGGCGCCGGCTGCACCGGCCGCGCCCCGAGCGCGCCTGCCGCGGGATCACAGGCCGCGAAGGCGACGCGGCCGTCCACGGACCGCCTCCAGCCCTTGGCCGGATACGGTCCGCCACCCGCGGTGTCCACCCGGTTGCCGGTACGGCACGAGCCGATCCTGCGGATGGACGCCCACGACGGGAGCATGGTCCTCACCTTCGACGACGGACCCGATCCGCTCTACACCCCGCACATCCTGCGGACGTTGCGTGAGCACGACGTCCGGGTCATGTTCTTCGTCTGTGGGGAACAGGTCGAGTGGAACAAGGACCTGCTGCGCGAGATGGCCGACGACGGGCACATCATCGGCAACCACACCTGGACGCACCCGCTCCTGACCAAGATGCCGTGCTCGGCTGTGCGCTCCGAGATCGGGCGGACCTGCGAGATCGTCGACGACACGATCGGCGAGTCGCCCGCCTGGTTCCGCGCGCCGTACGGCGCCTGGAACCGCAACGTGTTCCGCATCGGCGCCGACCTCGGCATGGAACCCCTCGCGTGGACCGTCGACAGCAACGACTGGGCCGAGCCGGGCACCCGCTCCATCGTCCGGGCGGTCCGGGACGGGGCGGCCCCCGGCGTGGTGGTCCTCGGCCATGACGCGGGCGGCAACCGCTCCCAGGTTGTTGCCGCCCTGCGCACCTGTCTGCCGGAACTCCTCGACTCGGGCTACCGCATCACGCTGCCCAGGCGCCCGGGAGTCTGAGCCGGGCTTTCGCCCGCCGGGTCAGCGCACCTCGACCAGGCGGGCGAAGACGACGACATTCCCGTCGTAGCCGTTCTCCTTGGAGAATCCGCCGCCGCACGTGATCACCCGCAGTTCGGGTGCTCCCTTACTGCCGTACACGCGGGTTCCCGGGAAATTCGCCTTCTTGAAGACCTCGATGCCGTAGATCTCGAACACGGCGGTCTTCTTGTCCTTGCGCACGACCTGGACGCGATTTCCCTTTTTGAGCGAGCCGAGGCCGTAGAAGACCGCGGGACCCTGCGCGTTGTCGACATGGCCGACGATGACGGCGGTGCCCTTCTCGCCCGGCGTCACTCCACCGGTGAACCAGCCCGCGAGATTCGGGTCCTCGGGCGGCGGGGCGTCCACCCAGCCGTCCCGATCGACCCCTACGGGCATGACCGGGGCATCCACCTGGATCGCCGGGATCCGCACCCGGTCCGCCACGGAGAACGGCAACGGCTTCGGCGCCTTCGCGCCGGACGGGGTGAGATCCCCTGCCGCCGCGGAGGCAGGCTGCGGGGGACCGAGGTCGAATTCCCCCGCTCCATTGCGGATCAGGGCGATTCCGGTGAGCATTACGAGCGCGATCACGCCCCACGGCGCGCGCTTCTTCTGCTGGCCCTCCTCGTCGGCCGGCTGGGACGAAGACATTCGTTCACCCCTCTCGACGCGGCGGCGAGACCGCGACAGTTGCGCTTACGAAAACGCTAAGCGCGACGCACGCGGCGGGCGACAGCGCAAGTGCAAACGGGTGGCGGCCAGGAATGCGGTACACCGTACGGGTCAGTGGCGTCAAGAAATCCTGACAGTGCGAGACCTGCGGAAGTGTCAGCCCCTGCGGAATTCCATCGGCGATGCCAAAAAGATGGGGTGCGGACCGGGCCGGCCGCGAACTGGGCGGGGCGAACGGGGCGTCGGTGTGCGCCGGTCAGGCGACAGGGTGGTGCGGTGACGGCTTGTCGGGTCCCGCCGTGTGCCATACGTGTGGGCCCGCGCCGCGCCATTCGACCAGATGGGGATCGTCGAGCGTCATGTCGGACTCGCCGAGCCCCGCCGAGCGCAGCAGCCGGATCAGGTCATGGTCGCTGTGCGCGAGCCCGACGGCCCGCCCCCGCACGGTGACGTGCCGCCCTCCCTCGGGTGCGGGAGGGTGTACGACGATAGGGGTGTGCCAGGCAGTCATGGCACCAGAGTGCGTCGCGGGGACGCCGGGCGCAGCCCGCGCCCCACCGGGAGAGGCAGGCAGCGATGACGGACGGCACGGCGTCCACCGGATTTCCGCGCGGGATCGGCGCTCCGGCGCTGCGTGCGCTGAACGGGGCCGGATACACGGAACTCGCCCAGCTCGCGGACGTGCCCGTGAACGAGTTGCGGGCGCTGCACGGGATGGGTCCCAAGGCGTTGCGGGTCCTCGGCGAGGCGCTGGCCGAGCAGGGGCTGGCGCTCGGCGGGCCGCGCTGACCCGGGGGTGAGCGCGGCCCGCCGGCGTCATCCCCCGGCGTGCGGGAACAGCATGAGGAACGGCTCCACGGTGGCCGCGACCCCACGGCTGTAGGGCGCGTCGAGGTCCCAGACCAGGAAGAGCAGGAACGCGATCAGCGCCGAGAAGAGCCCGGCGAGGATCAGCTCGCGTGCCGTCCGGCGGATCTGGAGGGCGAAGACCATGCCGATCGTGACGAGTCCTCCCGTGATGAGGCCGAACCACACGACGCCCGGCATCGTGGCGCCGGTGGAGTCCGCGCGCGCGTTGCGGGCGTCGTCCGCGGCGGTGATCTGGTCGAGCAGCGGCTGGTAGGCCTGCGCCTCGAAGTCGGTCTTCGGCTGGTAGTCGGTGACGTCGTGGCGCACCTTGTCGAGGAGCCGGGTTCCCTCGGCGGTGAGATGGCCCTGGTTCTTCATCGTGCGCCACTCGGTGGTGACGACATGGCTGACATAGGTGTCGACATCCGCGCGGATGCGGTCCCTGACCGCGGTCGGGTAGACGCGGACGCGTTCATGGACCTCGTGCAGGGCCTGCGCCTCGTTGCGCACATGGTCCTGGGCGGCGCTGCGGCCCTCCCAGACACCCGCGATGGCGAGACCCAGGACGATCGCGTACACCACACCGATCATCATCGTCATGTACTCGATGACGTCCGGGGTCTCGCTCGGATCGTCGTCGTCACCGATCCTGCGCTGCTGAAGGACCGTCACGGCGAGCACGACCGCGCACACGACCACCATCGCGAGGGTGAGAACAAGCCATTCCGACATCGGTACCTCCGGGCGGTCAGCGCGGGCGCAGCGCGGCTACGGCGAGCACCGCGGGCGCGGTGATGAGCAGGGTGAGCGAGACCAGGGACGGCCCGCCGCGCGGCGGCGCCTTGCGGGGCGCGGGGCGGTAGGCGGGGTAACTCACCGGCGTCGGCGAGGGTTTGGGGCGCACCGTCGGCTTCGGCGCGGGCGGCGGCGGTGCCTTCACGGGCGGCGGAGGTGGTGGCGGAGGAGGAGGGGGTGGGGGAGGTGGCGGTGGGGGAGGAGGCGGCGGTGGGGGCGGTGGCTTGGGGGCCGGGGGTGGCGCGGGCTTGCGCGGCGGTGGCTTGACGGGGCCCGCCCGGCACACGACGCCGTCCCCGGCGCGGGCTGTCACGTCGCCGCCCTTGCCGATCGAGGCGTACGCGCAGTTGTCGGCCGGGGTCAGCGCGGCCGCGGTGGCGCCGGCCGCGGGCGAGCCCATCAGCCAGGCCAGCGCGAGCACCGCCACCACCCGTGTGACCAGGGTCGACCTGGCCCCTCTGGATCCGTACACGACGGAGATCATGGGCGGCGGGAGGCGCCGTCACGCCACGGCCGAAGGGGATTGGTCCGAAGGTGGGGAGATGGGGGGCGCCAGGTTTGCCCGCGGCCACCGGAGCGCACGCGTGCTCCGCGCCGGATGCGTCCCGCGCCCCCGCCGCCCGAAAGAATTTTCCGGCCCCGTTGAACACATCCGCCGTCGCCGCGCGTACCTAGGGCCATGTGCGGCCCCTTCCGGGATCGCGCAACACCCAAGCAGACAGCGGGAGTTGGCAATGAATACCTGGCGGAACGCCTCACTCGTAGCGACAGCTGCGGCCCTGCTGGCGCTGACGACGGCGTGCGGTCAGGACCAGGGCTATCAGTCCCAGGGCCAGTCCGTGGGCAAGGCCGCCCCGGCGCAGGGCGGATACGGCAACGGCGACGCGTACGGCAGCGGGGACGGCTACGGGGACGCGAAGGACGCGGGGGCGACCAAGGCGAAGCCGGCGGGGCAGCTCGCCACCTGGGACAGCAAGAAGCTCGGCCAGGTCCTCACGGACAGCGCGGGCTTCACGATGTACCGCTTCGACAAGGACACCGCGCAGCCGCCCAAGTCGAACTGCGACGAGGCCTGCCTCAAGGCCTGGCCCGTGGTGCCCGCGGACGGCGCCGAGCCCGCGCCCGGAGTCGACCAGTCGCTGCTCGGTGAGGTGACCGCGGCCGACGGCACCAAGCAGCTCACGGTCGACGGCTGGCCCATGTACCGGTACGCCATGGACACCAAGCCGGGCGACGCGAAGGGGCAGGGGGTCGGGGGTGTCTGGTACGCCGCCGGACCCGACGGCAAGAAGGCGAGTCCCGCCGCCGCGCAGCCCGCCGACCTGGCAGGTCTGTCCACGCGCAAGGACCCGAAACTCGGCGAGATCGTCGTCGACAAGAACGGAATGACTGTCTACCGGTTCCTCAAGGACTCGGCCTGGCCCATCAAGTCGAACTGCGTCGACACCTGCGCGGAGAACTGGCCGGCCGTCGCGCCCGTGGCGAAGAACGACACCAAGGGCATCCTCAAGAAGGGCTTCATGACGTACAACCGCCCCGACGGCGGCAAGCAGCAGACGATCAACTGCTGGCCGGTCTACACCTACTCCGGCGACAAGAAGCCCGGCGACACCAATGGGCAGGGTGTGGGTGGAACTTGGTACGCCGCTTCGCCCGAGGGAAAGCCCGTGGGAGCGCCCAAGTAGGGGCACCGCGTAGAGTCTGCGACGGATTTGGCGAATCGCCGGTCTGTTCCCTCCGTGATCACGCGGAGGGAACAGGCCGGTTCTTTTCCGTTGCAACAGAGAGGGTTTCGGGGTGATTTCGGATCATTGCCATTCGGCACTTGCCGGAGGCAGTGACCGAGAACGGACGGTCAATTTCCGTTTTGACTCGCTCCATTGGCGGGCGATCAGTAGCCTCAGCTCGAACACCGGCTCGCCTACGCCTTGGAGACATTGATGGAGCGTCCCGCCTGGGCCCCTCAGGGCATCGACATCTCGGTGCCCAGCGTGTCCCGGATCTACGACTACTACCTGGGCGGTTCGCACAACTTCGAGGTGGACCGGGAGGCGGCCCGCAAGGCGATGGAGTTCCTGCCGGGGCTCCCGAAGATCATGCAGGCGAATCGCGCCTTCATGCGCCGGGCGGTGCGTTACGCGGTTCAGGAGGGCGTCACCCAGTTCCTGGACATCGGCTCCGGAATCCCCACCTTTGGCAACGTCCACGAGGTGGCCCAGGCAGCCGATCCCGAAGCGCGCGTCGTGTACGTCGACCACGACCCGGTCGCCGTCGCGCACAGCCGGGCCGTCCTGGACGGCAACGACCGCGCGGCCGTCGTGACCGCCGACCTGCGCAAGCCCCGGGAGATCCTCGCGGCACCCGAGGTCGGTGAACTCCTCGACCTGGACAAGCCGGTCGCCCTGCTCCTCGTCGCCGTCCTGCACTTCGTCGAGGACGCCGACGACCCGCAGAGCGCCGTCGCCGAACTGCGGGACGCCCTCGCGCCCGGCAGCCTCCTGATCGTCACGCACGCCGCGTACGAGGGCATCCCCGTCCCCGCCGCGCGCGCCGCCGGCACGGTCGACGTGTACAAGAACATCCGCAACCCGCTGATCATGCGCTCGCGCGAGGAGATCGCGCGGTTCTTCGAGGGATACGAGATGGTGGAGCCCGGACTCGTGCAGATGCCCGACTGGCGGCCGGAGAGCGCGCCCTCGGACGAGGATCCATATGCCTTCTCGGGCTGCGCCGGCGTGGGGCGCAAGGCGTGAGCGGCGAAGCGGACGGGCCCGAGGGCAGACTCCGCAGGTTCGCCACCATCTGGAGCCGGGCGATCTTCCCGGTGACGGCGACCTCCCTGACCCGGGTCGAGTTCGAGCAGGAACTCATGCCGCTCGCACGGCGGTTGCGGGACGCGCTCGGCGAGCGGAACCTGGACGCTCCCGCGGCCCAGGCCGTCGGCGCGGCCCTCATCGGCGTGCACTGCACCGACCCCGAGGCGCTCACCCGCACCCTCGACGTCGTCGACGCCTACCTCGTCCTGTACTGCCGTCCCGACGAGGACCGGCGCGAGGAAGAGCTGCGGGCCCGCTGCGCCCGGCTCCAGCACTCCGTCGCGGCCGGCTTCGCCCAGGCCCTGCGCGAGCGGACCCTCGTCGAGCAGGAGGCCATCTCCCGGGCGGCGCTCAGCGCGCGCAGCGCCGTCGCCGAGGCGCTTCACGCGAGCGAGGCCCGGTTCCGCGCGGTCTTCCACGGCGCGGCCATCGGCATCGGCATAGCCGACCTCGAGGGCACGGTCCTCGAGGCCAACGACGCGCTGGTGCGCATGTTCGGCGGCGCCGAGAACCTGGTGCGCGGCCGCAACGTCGTCGAGTGGACCCACCCCGACGACGCCCCGCACGTGTGGCGCCTGTACGAGGAGCTGGTCCGCGGCGAGCGCGAGCACTACCGCGTGGAGAAGGCGTTCTACCGCCCCGACGGCACCGCCCTGTGGACGAACCTGACCGTCTCCCTCCTGCGGGACGCCGACGGAGTGCCGCAGTACCAGCTGGCACTGGTGGAGGACACCACCGAGCGCCGCCTCCTGAACCTGCGGCTGCGCTACGAGGCGACCCACGACGCGCTCACCGGGCTCCCCAACAGGACGCTGTTCTTCGAGCGCCTGGAGAAGGCGCTCGCGGCCGGCGACGGCATGCGCTTCGGCCTGTGCTACCTCGACCTCGACGGCTTCAAGACCATCAACGACAGCCTCGGACACGCGGCGGGCGACCGGCTCCTCGTCGAGGTCGCCGACCGGCTCCAGGGCTGCGCCACCGCGCCCGGCGAGATGGTGGCGAGGCTCGGCGGCGACGAGTTCGTCGCGCTGACCACCGGCCGTGACACCGCGGCCGAGGTCGACGAGCTCGCCGGACGCATCATGCACGCGCTGGCGACCCCCATCCGCATCGACGGGCGCGAGCTGACCGTGCGCGGCTCCATCGGCATCGTGGAAGGGCCCGCGGCGGGCGAGCGCAGCCCCGCGGAGGTGCTGCGCAGCGCCGACATCACCATGTACCGGGCCAAGTCGGCGGGCGGCAACCGCTACGAACTCGCCGACCCCGAGGCCGACGCGCGCGCCATCACGCGCCACGGCCTCACGAACGCGCTGCCCGCGGCCCTGGAGCGCGCCGAGTTCTTCATCGAGTACCAGCCGCTCGTGCATCTCGGCGACGGCATCGTGCGGGGCGCCGAGGCGCTCGTGAGGTGGCTGCATCCGCAGCACGGTGTGCTCGGGCCCGACCAGTTCATCCCGCTCGCCGAGGACACCGGCCTCATCGTGCCGCTCGGGCGCTGGGTCCTGGAGGAGTCCGTGCGCCAGGCCCGGGTCTGGCAGGAGCGTCACGAGGACGCCGGCCCCCTGCGCATCAATGTGAACCTGTCGCCGATGCAGCTCACCCACCCGGGCCTCGTCTCCGACACCGTCGACATCCTGGAGCGCTTCGGACTCGAACCCGGCGCGCTCTGCCTCGAAGTCACCGAGTCCGCCCTGATCGGCGCGGACGACGACCTCCTGAAGCCGCTGCGGCGGCTCGCCGAGATGGGCGTGGACATCGCGCTCGACGACTTCGGCACGGGCTACTCGAACCTCGCGAACCTGCGCCGGCTCCCGGTGAGCGTCCTCAAGCTGGACCGCTCCTTCACACAGGGCATGCAGCGGTTCCCCGCCGACCCCGTCGACCTGAAGATCGTCGAGGGCATCGTCGGGCTCGCGCACAGCCTCGACCTCTCGGTCACGGTGGAGGGCGTGGAGACGGGCGCACAGGCCGAGCAGCTGCGCGACCTGGGCTGCGACACCGCGCAGGGCTGGTACTACGCCCGCCCGGGCCCGCCGGACCGTCTGCACGAGCTCGCCCTGTGCGACGCGACGGGGTGAGGGCCGGGTGATCCGCTGGGTGTACGCCTTCGTCGACCGGCCGGAGGCCCACTTCGGGGCGACCTGCGACTTCTGGACGCGGGTCACGGGGACGCGGCTGTCCGCGCACCGGGGCGACCGCGACGAGTTCGCGACGCTGCTGCCGGACGACTCGGCCGATCCGTACCTGAAGGCGCAGGCGGTCACCGGCCCGGCAGGCGCCCACCTGGACTTCGCGGTGGACGACCTCGCTCGGACGGCGGGCCTGGCGCGCCGCCTCGGGGCGACACCCGTCCACGCGGAGGACGGCCTGGAGGTCCTGCGCTCACCCGGCGGCCAGCCGTTCTGCCTGGTCCCGTGGTCCGGCGAGCACCGGCGCCCCGCCCCCGTCACGGCCCCCGACGGGTCGACGAGCCGCCTGGACCAGGTGTGCGTGGACCTGGCCCCGGCGGTGTACGACGCGGAGATCGACTTCTGGACGGTCTTCACCGGATGGACCGCGGCGCCGGGCACGCTCCCGGAATTCCACACGATCCGCCCCCCGGCGGAACTCCCGGTACGCATCTTGCTGCAACGCCTCACGACCCCCCGCCCCACAGGCGCCCACCTGGACTTGGCCTGCACGGACATCGAGGCAACGCGCACCTGGCACGAATCGCTGGGCGCGACGCTCCGGTCGAGGGGCACCCACTGGCTGGTCCTACAGGACCCATCGGCCACGACGTACTGCCTGACATCAAGACGCCCCGAGTAACCAAGGCCCCTCAGCCCCACGCTCAGGGGCGCGGGGAGCGGCGCGGACGTTCAGAGGCGCGGGGGGTGGACGATCAGGGGGCGGACGTTCAGGGGGCGGATGTTCAGGGGCGCGGGGAACGGCGCGGACGTTCAGGGGGCGGATGTTCAGGGGCGCGGGGAACTGCGCAATAAGCGACGACATGCCGCACTCGGAATCCGGCCTCAGCCCCCACGGCCAGGGGCGCGGGGAACGGCGCAAAATACGACGGCATGCCGCACCTGGAATCCGGCCTCAGCCCCCACGATCAGGGGCGCGGGGAACGGCGCAAAAAGCGACGGCATGCCGCACCTGGAATCCGGCCTCAGCCCCCACGATCAGGGGCGCGGGGAACTGCGCGATCCCCCAAAGACGACCCGCACACAACAACCCGGCACCGACACGTCACCTCTCCAACAACATCCGCTGAAGCTCCCGCGCGGCCCGAGGCGGAGCCACATCGCTGCGATGGGCCAGCGCAATGGTCCGGTGCAGCCCGGGACGGGCCAGCGGAGTCACTCGCAGATCGGCCCCCACCCGCGTCGCGACCATGTGCGGCACGACCGCCACCCCGAGCCCCGCCCGCACGAACCCCAGCACCGCGTCCATCTCGCCGCCCTCCACGGCGAAATCCGGCTCGAACCCCTCCGCCCGGCAAGCGGCGACGGTCAGTTCCCGCAGGTCGTAGCCGTGCCGGAACATCACAAGTCGCTCACCCTCAAGATCGGAAATGCGTACGGACCGCCCCCGTCCGGGCCGCGGAGCGTCCGGCGACGAGACCACCACCAGGTCCTCACGCAGCAGCTCCACGGTCGTCAGCGCGGGCGCCGGCGCGGGCAGCGGCAGCACCACGAGCGCCAGATCGAGCGCTCCGCGCGCGAGTTCGCGTACGAGGTCGTGGGAGCCGCCCTCCTCGATCATGAGGCGGATGCCGGGATACCGGTCGTGGAAGGTGCGCAGCACGTCGGGCAGCAGGCCCGTGCACAGTGAGGGCGTGGCGCCGAGGCGGACCCGGCCGCTCTTGAGCTGCGCCAGCTCGTGCACCTCCTGCCGGGCCGTGTCCGCGTCGGCGAGGATGCGGCGGGCCAGCGGAAGGAGCGCCTCACCCGCGTCGGTGAGCGTGATGTTCCCGCGGGCCCGCAGGAAGAGATCGGCGCCCAGCTCCCGCTCCAGGGACCGGATCTGCTGGGACAGCGACGGCTGGGCGACATGGACCACTTCGGCCGCCCGGGTGAAGTGCCGGGTCTCGGCGACCGCGACAAAGTACTGGAGCTGCTGGAACTGCATGACCCTCACAGTAGTCGGTCGATAGTCCATGCCTATGGAAATGAGCCGTACCATGTCTTGGACCGATCGGGCCCTTCGGCCCTAGCGTGCAGGACATGGCTCTGGCAACACGGACGGACCGACGGCCGTCCATGACGCGTACGCTCTGGGACTCGTCCGTCGGCAAGAAGACAGTGATGGCCGTGAGCGGCCTGATCATGCTGCTCTACTTGGTCGTCCACATGATCGGCAACCTGAAGATCTTCTTCGGGTCGGGCGAGTTCAACCACTACGCCCACTGGCTGCGCACCGTCGGTGAGCCGTTCATGCACTACGAGTGGACGCTGTGGCTCGTCCGCGTCGTGCTCGTGGCCGCCGTCGTCGCGCACGCCACGTCCGCGTACCAGCTGAGCCGCCGCGACATCAAGGCCCGCCCGGCCAAGTACGTGCACAAGAAGGCCCGTTCGAGCTACGCCACGCGCACCATGCGCTGGGGCGGCATCATCCTCGCGCTGTTCATCGTGTGGCACATCCTCGACCTGACGACCGGCACCGCGCACCCGGGAGGCTTCCAGCCGGGCCACCCGTACCAGAACGTGATCGACACCTTCTCCACCTGGTACGGCAACGTCGTCTACATCGCCGCGATGCTCGCACTCGGCCTGCACGTCCAGCACGGCTTCTGGAGCGCGGCCCAGACCCTCGGCGTGGGCAACGCGACCCGCGACCGCGTCCTGAAGACCATCGCCAATGTTCTCGCGCTGCTGCTCACGGCCGGCTTCATCGCCGTACCCGTGGGCGTCATGACCGGAGTGGTGAGCTGACCCATGAATTCCTACGCGGAGTACGCGACCGGTGAGCCGGTCGTCGACACCAAGGCCCCCGAGGGCCCCGTCAACGAGCGCTGGGACACCCGCCGCTTCGAGGCGAAGCTGGTCAACCCGGCCAACCGCCGCAAGCACACCGTGATCGTGGTCGGCACCGGCCTGGCCGGCGGCTCCGCGGGCGCCACGCTCGCCGAACAGGGCTACCACGTCGTCCAGTTCTGCTATCAGGACTCCCCGCGCCGCGCCCACTCGATCGCCGCGCAGGGCGGCATCAACGCCGCGAAGAACTACCGCAACGACGGCGACTCCGTCCACCGCCTGTTCTACGACACGGTCAAGGGCGGCGACTTCCGCGCCCGCGAGTCGAACGTCCACCGCCTCGCGCAGATCTCCGTCGAGATCATCGACCAGTGCGTCGCGCAGGGCGTCCCGTTCGCCCGCGAGTACGGCGGCCTCCTCGACACCCGCTCCTTCGGCGGCGTCCAGGTCTCCCGCACGTTCTACGCCCGCGGCCAGACGGGCCAGCAGCTCCTCCTCGGCGCCTACCAGGCGCTGTCCCGGCAGATCGCCGCCGGGAACATCGAGATGCACGCGCGCACCGAGATGCTCGACGTGATCGTCGTCGACGGCAAGGCCCGCGGCATCGTCGCCCGCGACCTGATCACCGGGAAGATCGACACGTACTTCGCCGACGCCGTCGTCCTCGCGTCCGGCGGCTACGGCAACGTCTTCTACCTGTCGACGAACGCCATGAACTCCAACGCGACCGCCGTGTGGCGGGCGCACCGGCGCGGCGCCTACTTCGCCAACCCCTGCTTCACCCAGATCCACCCCACCTGCATCCCGCGCACCGGCGACCACCAGTCGAAGCTGACGCTGATGAGTGAGTCGCTGCGCAACGACGGCCGGATCTGGGTCCCCAAGGCCAAGGGCGACGACCGCCCGCCGAACAAGATCCCCGAGGACGAGCGCGACTACTACCTGGAGCGCATCTACCCCTCCTTCGGCAACCTCGTGCCCCGTGACATCGCCTCGCGCGCCGCGAAGAACGTGTGCGACGAGGGCAGGGGCGTGGGCCCCGGCGGCCAGGGCGTGTACCTGGACTTCGCCGACGCCATCAGCCGCATGGGCAAGAAGGCCGTCGAGGAGAAGTACGGCAACCTCTTCGACATGTACGCGCGGATCACCGCGGAGAACCCGTACGAGGTGCCCATGCGCATCTACCCCGCCGTGCACTACACGATGGGCGGCCTGTGGGTCGACTACGACCTCCAGACCACGATCCCGGGCCTGTTCGCGGTCGGCGAGGCCAACTTCTCCGACCACGGCGCCAACCGCCTGGGCGCGAGCGCGCTCATGCAGGGCCTGGCCGACGGCTACTTCGTGCTTCCGTCGACCATCAACGACTACCTCGCGCGCAACCCGCACCGCGACGAGGTGAGCGCCGGACACCCCGTCGTCCAGGAGGTGCTGGCCGAGACCGAGGACCGGATCAACCTCCTCCTCGCCGTCGACGGCGACCGCACCCCCGACTCCTTCCACCGTGAACTCGGCGAACTCATGTGGGAGTTCTGCGGCATGGCCCGTACGGAAGAAGGCCTGCGCAAGGCCCTCGACCGGATCCCGCAGATCCGCGAGGAGTTCTGGCGCCGCATCAAGGTGCCGGGCACCGGCGAGGAGTTCAACCAGTCGCTGGAGAAGGCCAACCGCATCGTCGACTACCTGGAGCTCGCCGAGCTCATGTGCCTCGACGCCCTGCACCGCGCCGAGTCCTGCGGAGGCCACTTCCGCGAGGAGTCCCAGACCCCGGACGGCGAGGCCGCCCGCCGTGACGAGGAGTTCTCCTACGCGGCCGCCTGGGAGTTCACCGCCACCGGCGACGCCCCCGTCCTGCACAAGGAAGACCTCGTCTTCGAGTACGTCCACCCCACTCAGCGGAGCTACGCATGAAGCTCACCCTGCGCGTCTGGCGCCAGAAGAACGCCGACGCCGAAGGCGCCATGTCCACGTACGACGTGGACGGAATCTCGCAGGACATGTCGTTCCTGGAGATGCTCGACACGCTCAACGAGGAGCTCATCCTCAAGGGCGACGACCCCGTCGCGTTCGACCACGACTGCCGTGAGGGCATCTGCGGGGCCTGCTCCCTCGTCATCAACGGCGACGCGCACGGCCCCGAGCGGACCACGACCTGCCAGCTGCACATGCGGTCCTTCCAGGACGGCGACACCATCGACATCGAGCCGTGGCGCGCCTCCGCCTTCCCCGTGGTGAAGGACCTCGTCGTCGACCGCACCGCCTTCGACCGGATCATCCAGGCCGGCGGCTACATCAGCGCGCCGACCGGGGCCGCGCCCGAGGCACACGCGACACCCGTGCCCAAGCCCGACGCGGACTTCGCGTTCGAGCACGCCGAGTGCATCGGCTGCGGCGCGTGCGTGGCGGCCTGCCCGAACGGCTCCGCGATGCTGTTCACCTCGGCGAAGGTCAACCATCTCAACGTCCTGCCGCAGGGCGCGCCCGAGCGCGAGACCCGCGTCCTCGACATGGTCGGGCAGATGGACGCCGAGGGCTTCGGCGGCTGCACGCTGACCGGCGAGTGCGCGACGGCGTGCCCGAAGGGGATCCCGCTGCCGTCGATCGCGGCCATGAACAAGGAGTGGCTGCGCGCGACGCGCAAGGTGAGCCGCTGATCCACCGATCGATGCGGCGATAGGCGTCCCGCGACCAGCGCGGGGTGGGCGGGACCGGGAGTGGTGCTCAAACCCTCGGTCCCGTCATCGCGTTGCCGGAGCCCCCTTGTACGCTTCCCGGCATGATCGTGACCCGCGACGGGGAGGCGCGTGGCGCCGCACCGCGAGAGCGGCACCCGCGCTGAGCGCGATGCCGAAGCCCCGGCGTACGACCGCTGGGCACGCTGGCTCGCGCCGCTCGTGGAGCGGGTCGGCGCCTCGGATCCGATCGCGCCCGCGGCGGCTGTGGGCACTTGTCGTCGGCCGGTCTGGTGGGCCTGCGGGCCGCGGTCGTGACCGTTCGCGAGGTGCTCGGCAGGGATGCCGTGACACCGGCGCAGGCACTGACCGCTGTCGTCGAGGCCGACGAGCGCTGGAGCTACTGGCGTCCGCACGCGCAGAGCGGCGCGGACCTGCTGGACGGCGTGCCCGACTGATCGCCGCACGCCCCTGACGCACTGTCACGTCGGCGGCGTAACGTCGCTACATGTATCCGGGAGCGTACGACCCAGCCAGGCCGGCCGTCGTCATGGCTGACGGCGACACCGCACTCACCTATGGGCAGTTGGAAGAGAATTCGCTGCGGCTCGCCGATCATCTGCGCGGCGTGGGGCTGCGCAGAGGTGATCATGTGGCGCTGCTCGCCGACAATGACCCGCGGGTCATGGAGGTCTACTGGGCAGCCATGCGTTCGGGCCTGTACCTGACCGCCGTCAATCACCATCTGACCGCCGAGGAAGCCGCGTACATCGTGCGGGACTGCGGCGCTCGCGCGCTGATCGTCGCCGATGGGACGCTCGGGGAACTCGCTCGCCGGGTTGCCGAGTCGGTGCCCGAGGTGACGCACCGGCTCGGCTTCGACGACGGCACGTACGACGCAGCGCTGCGGGCCGCGTCCGCCGAGCCGCCGCCCGTCCAGCCGCGCGGCGCCGACATGCTCTACTCGTCCGGCACGACCGGTCGCCCCAAGGGCATCGAACCCACGCTGCCCGACGGGGACATCCGGACCGACCCGAGCACGTACCAGCTGCTCTTCCAGCCCATGTACGGCTTCGGTGAGGACACGGTGTACCTGTGCCCGGCGCCCCTCTACCATGCCGCGCCGCTGCGGTTCTGCGGCACGGTCACGGCGACCGGCGGGACGGTCGTGCTGATGAAGTCCTTCGACGCGCAGAAGGCGTTGGAGGCGATCGAGCGGCATCGTGTCACGCACAGCCAGTGGGTGCCGACCATGTTCGTGCGCATGCTCAAGCTGCCGGAGGCGGTGCGGGAGAGCGCCGACACCTCGTCGATGAAGGTCGCCATCCACGCCGCCGCGCCCTGCCCGGCCGAGGTGAAGCGGCGGATGATGGAGTGGTGGGGGCCGGTGCTGTACGAGTACTACTCGTCGACCGAGGGGAACGGGATCACCTTCATCGGCCCGGAGGAATGGCTGCGCAAGCCGGGTTCGGTCGGGTGCGCCGGGCTCCTGGGGGAGCTGCGCATCTGTGACGGGGAGGGGAAGGTGCTGCCTCCCGGCGAGACCGGCGTCGTCTACTTCGAGCGCGACGAGCTGCCCTTCCGGTACCACCGCGACGACGACCGGACCCGCGAGGCCCAGCACCCCGACCACCCCAACTGGACCACCACCGGCGACATCGGTCACGTCGACGAGGACGGCTACCTGTATCTCACCGACCGCACGGCGTTCACGATCATCTCCGGCGGTGTCAACATCTACCCCCAGGAGATCGAGGACTGTCTCGTCCTGCACCCCTCGGTCGCCGATGTGGCCGTCATCGGTGTGCCCGACGAGGAGATGGGGGAGTCCGTGCGCGCCGTGGTGCAGCGGGCCGAAGGAGCCTTGGGGGAAGAGGAGCTGGGACGTGAGCTGATCGCGTACGTGCGCGAGCGCATCGCGCACTACAAGGTGCCCCGGGAGGTGGTGTTCGTGGACGAACTGCCGCGCACGCCGACCGGGAAGCTGGCCAAGGGCCGGCTCCGGTCAGCGGCTCAGTAGCCGCGCCAGATAGGGGGCGGTGCGGCTGCCGGGCGCGTCGGCCACGGCGCGCGGCGGGCCCGCGACGACGACCTGCCCGCCCTCGTCGCCGCCCCCGGGCCCCATGTCCACGACCCAGTCGGCGCCGGCCACCACTGCCATGTCGTGCTCGACGACCACGACCGTGTGGCCCGCGTCGACCAGGCCGTGCAGCTGGCGCAGCAGCACCTCCACGTCGGCCGGGTGCAGGCCGGTCGTCGGCTCGTCGAGGAGATAGAGGGTGTGGCCGCGCCGCACCCGCTGCAACTCGCTCGCCAGCTTGATGCGCTGGGCCTCGCCGCCGGAGAGCTCGGTGGCCGGCTGGCCGAGCCGGAGGTAGCCGAGGCCCACGTCGAGCAGCGTGTCCAGACTGCGCAGCACGGGCCGGGCCGCGTCGTCGTCCGCCGCCGTGAAGAACCCGGCCGCGGCCTCCACGGTCAGGTCGAGCACTTCCGCGACGGTGCGCCCTCGGTACGTCACTTCGAGCGTCTCGGGGTTGTAGCGCGCGCCCGCGCAGTCCGGGCACGGCGCGTACGTGCTCGGCAGGAAGAGGAGTTCGACACTGACGAAGCCCTCGCCCTGGCACGTCTCGCAGCGCCCGCCGGCCACGTTGAACGAGAACCGGCCCACGCCGTATCCGCGTGCCCGCGCTTCCTCGGTGCCCGCGAAGACCTTCCGCACGACGTCGAACAGGCCGGTGTACGTGGCCAGGTTGGAGCGGGGCGTGCGTCCGATCGGCCTCTGGTCCACGACCACGAGACGCCCGACCCCCTCGACCTCCTCCGAGATCTCGCCGATCAGGGTGGACTTGCCGGACCCGGAGACGCCCGTGACGGCCGTGAACGCGCCGAGCGGGAACTGTGCGTGCACGTCCCGCAAGTTGTGCCGTGTCACCGGACCGACCTTCAACCAGCCCTGGGGTGCGCGCACCCGACGCTCGGGCGCGGGGGAGTCGTCGAAGAGGAAGCGGGCCGTCGCCGAGTCCGCGACGTCGCGCAGGCCGTCCACGGGGCCGCTGTGCAGCACCTGCCCGCCGTGCTCCCCGGCCCGCGGGCCCACGTCGACCAGCCAGTCCGCTCGTCGCATCACGTCCAGGTGGTGCTCGACCACGAACACCGAGTTGCCCGCAGACTTCAGCCGGTCGAGGACGGTCAGCAGTGACTCGGTGTCCGCCGGATGCAGCCCCGCCGACGGCTCGTCCAGCACGTACACGACACCGAACAGGCCGGACCTCAACTGCGTGGCCAGGCGCAGGCGTTGCAGCTCGCCCGCCGAGAGGGTCGGGGTCGGCCGGTCGAGGCCGAGATAGCCGAGGCCGAGCTCCGTGACCGTCGCGATCCGCGCCCGCAGGTCGTCCGTGAGCACCCGGGCCGTCTGTGAGGCGTCCTCGCCGGCGGCGAGGATCCCGGCCAGCTCCGCCAGTGGCAGCCGGGCCAGCTCCGCGATCGTGCGGCCCTCGAACGTCACCGCCAGGGCCTCCGCCCGCAGCCGCGCACCCCCGCACGCGGGGCACGGGGCGCTGTCCAGGAACTTCTCCGCCTTCGCGCGCAGCGTCTGGCTCTTCGAGTCGGAGAACGTCTTCAGCACATAGCGGTTCGCGCTCATGTACGTGCCCTGGTAGGGGCGTTGGATGCGCTCCGCGTCGCGCACCGGGTGCACCGTGACCACGGGCTGCTCGTCCGTGAACAGGATCCAGTCGCGGTCCGCCTGTGCCAGTTCCCGCCAGGGGCGGTCCACGTCGTGTCCGAGCGCGTCGAGGATGTCGCGCAGGTTCTTGCCCTGCCAGGCGCCGGGCCAGGCGGCGATCGCGCCGTCGCGGATCGACAGCGACGGATCGGGGACGAGGAGTTCCTCGGTGGTGCGGTGGACCCGGCCCAGGCCGTGACATTCGGGGCAGGCGCCCGCCGCCGTGTTCGGCGAGAACGCGTCCGAGTCGAGCCGCTCGGCGCCCTGCGGATAGGTGCCCGCGCGTGAGAAGAGCATCCGCAGGGAGTTCGACAGTGTCGTCACCGTGCCGACCGACGACCGGGACGTCGGCGCCGAACGGCTCTGCTGCAGCGACACCGCCGGCGGCAGACCCGTGATCCCGGAGACCTTGGGGGCGCCGATCTGGTGGATGAGGCGGCGCGCGTACGGAGCCACCGACTCGAAGTAGCGGCGCTGCGCCTCCGCGTAGATCGTGCCGAACGCGAGCGAGGACTTGCCCGAGCCGGACACCCCCGTGAACACCGCGAGGACGTCCCGGGGGATGTCCACGTCGACCCCGCGCAGATTGTGCTCGCGGGCCCCGCGCACCCGCACGAAGCCGTCGTGGCGGGGGTCGGGCGTGGCGGTGTCGGACACAGGGGGCATGCGATGCGGCTCCAGGGTGTACGGCGGTGAGGGCCCGGCCAGCCGGCGGCCGGGGCAAACCCCACGATTCTAGGCCGCGGTCAGGTGCGCGACCCGGGCCAGCCTCCGGTACGACTCCAACAGCCCCTCGCGGTCGTACGTACTGGTCGTGACCAGTACTTCCTGCGCCCCGCTGTCATTGATCACGGTCTCCAGGCCGGCCGTGACCTGCTGCTCCGTGCCCACGATGTGCCCCTGCAGCCCGGACTCGTACAGCTCGCGCTCCTTGGCGGTCATCTCCCCGGCCGTGACGCGTTCGGCGGGCGGCAGTGGAGGGAACGTGCCGTGGGTGCGCGCGTACGCCATCGACCAGGCCTCGGGCATCAGCAGCCGGCGGGCCTCCGGCTCGCTGCCGGCCACGGCGACGGTCCCGGAGATCACCACGTACGGCTCTGCGGCCCAGGCCGACGGGCGGAACTCGGCGCGGTATCGGTCGATGCCGCGCAGCATCTTCTCCCGGTTCCGGAAGTCGCCGATCACCATGGGCAGGCCCGCGTGTGCGGCGATCGAGGCGCCCTCGCCCATCGCGAGCACGAACGGCGGCACCGTGAGGCCTTCCGACGGGCGGGCGTGGACGCGCGTGGCCGACGTACCGGTGAAGAACGCGAGGAGTTCGTCGAGCTGTGCCGCGAAGTCGTCCGCATCGTCCTTGTCCCGGCCCAGCGCCTTGCGGACGCCGTCGGTGAACCCGACGGAACGGCCCAGGCCCATGTCGATCCGGCCCGGGAACAGGGACTCCAGGACCCCGAACTGCTCGGCCACGAGCAGAGGCTGGTGGTTGGGCAGCATCACGCCGCCGGTGCCCACGCGGATCGTCCGCGTGGCCGACGCGATCGCCGCCGCGAGCACGGTGGGCGCGGAGCCGGCGACGCCCGGCACGCCGTGGTGCTCGGAGACCCAGACCCGGTGGTAGCCCAGGCGCTCCAGGTCCTGGGCGAGCGCGACGGTGTCACGCAGCGCGTCCGGACCGGTGTGGCCCTCTCGGGTGCGGGAGCGGTCCAGGACGGAGAAGCGGGTCGTTGCGATCACGGTGCTCACGCCTTGGTTCAACGTCGTGGCGATGTCAGGATTCCCGCACCGCTGGGCCGGGCCGTCCTTAGGCTGGAATCCATGGCCCAGGACACACGACCTCTCGCGGTCTTCGACCTCGACAACACCCTCGCCGACACGGCTCACCGCCAGCGCTTCCTGGAGCGCAGCCCGCGCGACTGGCCGGCGTTCTTCGCGGCCGCGCCGGACGATCCGCCGCTCGCGCGCGGCGTCGAGCTGGCGCGGGAGAGCGCCCTCGAGTGCGAGGTCGTCTACCTCACGGGCAGGCCGGAGCGCTGCCGCGCCGACACCGTGGCCTGGCTGGCCGAACAGGGCCTGCCCGAAGGGCGCGTCCGGATGCGCCGCAACGACGACCGCAGGCCCGCGCGCCGCACCAAACTGGAGATGTTGCGCACGCTCTCCCGCGACCGCGAGGTCCGCATGCTGGTCGACGACGACGAGCTCGTGTGCGACGAGGCCGAACGGGCGGGCTTCACCGTCGTACGCGCCCGGTGGGCGAGCGGGTCCGAGGCGCTGAAGGACGCCCAGGAGCGCGAGGGCCGGACCTGAGCGGGCCCCCACGCGGGTTCGGGACCGGACCTGAGGGGGCCCGCCACGCGGGTCGGACCGGACCTGGGCGGGCCCGCCACGCGGGTCGGACCGGACCTGAGGGGGCCCGGCGCGCGCCGTCAGGCCTCGTCCTCCAGCCGGAAGCCGACCTTCAGGCCGACCTGGTAGTGCTCGATCTGCCCGTTCTCGATGTGGCCGCGTACCTGGCACACCTCGAACCAGTCCAGGCCGCGCAGGGTCTGGGAGGCGCGGGCGATGCCGTTGCGGATGGCCTGGTCGACCCCCTCCTGGGAGGTGCCGACGATCTCTGTGACCCGGTACGTGTGATCGGACATGGAGGCCTCCTCGGCCCGTGCGGTGGACGTCCTCTCCACGGTGCCTCAGGTCACCGCGGACCGCGAGCGAGAGGGCAGATGTTCGACTTACCTGCCGTCACCCCCTTGACCGCCAGAATGGTCCATACCAAAATCCAGCCACACCCGTGCGAGCGTCACGCTCACCCCCACGTCGGGCCGCCCCTCCCTGTCCGCAGGCAGAAAGTGACCTACGTGAAGCACCGCCGCACCGCCGCGTCCCTCATCCCCCTCGCCCTCGTGTCCGCCTCGCTGCTCTCGGGCTGCGCCTATCTGCCGGGCGGGGGCGACGAGCAGCGCACGGTGACCGTCTGGCTGATGAAGGACAGCGCCTCGGACGCGTTCCTGAAGCGGTTCACGAAGAGCTTCGAGGACAAGAACCCCGGCCTGCGCCTGGACATCCGCATCCAGGAGTGGACCGGCATCGGCGAGAAGGTGAGCGCGGCCCTGGGCCGGGCGCAGGGCGACCCGGCGAGCAAGGACGCGGCGGACGGACCGGCTCCCGACGTCATCGAGGTCGGCAACACCCAGGTCCCCCAGTACGTCGACGAGGGCGGACTGCTCGACCTCAGCCTGGAGTCCGCGCGCGACTTCGGCATGGAGGACTGGCTGCCCGGACTCGCCGAACCCGGCATGTTCCACTCACGCCAGTACGGCATCCCCTGGTACGCGGCCAACCGGGTGGTGATCTACAACAAGGACCTGTTCGCGAAGGCGGGCATCAAGCGGCCACCCCGCACCCGCGCCGAGTGGCTCGACGTCACGCGGCGCCTGAACACCCGCGGTGACCAGGGCATCTACCTCGCCGGCCAGGACTGGTACACACTCGCCGGATTCATCTGGGACGAGGGCGGCGACCTCGCCACGGAGGACGGCGGCATCTGGGAGGGCAGCCTCCAGTCACCGGCGGCGCTGCGCGGCATGGAGTTCTACCGGCAGCTCCAGGCCCTCGGCCGGGGTCCCAAGGACGCCGACGAGGAACACCCGCCGCAGTCGGGGGAGTTCGCGAAGGGCGACGTCGGCCAGATCGTCGCCGTGCCGGGCGTCGCCCAGGCCGTCGAGGAGCAGAACCCCGAACTCAAGGGAAAGCTGGGCTTCTTCCCGATCCCGGGCAAGACAGCGGCCAAGCCGGGGTCCGTCTTCACCGGCGGCTCCGACCTGGTCGTGCCCGAGAACACCGACGACCGCGACGGAGCCGTCGCGGTCGTCAAGGCTCTGGCCGGCGAGAAATGGCAGAAGGACCTCGCCAGGACCATGAACTACGTGCCCAACAAGACGACGCTGAGCGACGCCGTCGCCGACGAGCCGGGCGTGGCCGCCATGGCGGCCGGCGCCGCACGCGGCCGGGCCACGCCCGTGTCCCCGCTGTGGGCGAAGGTCGAGGCCGACAACCCGATCAAGGCGTACATGTCGAAGGTGCTCGCCGGGGCCGCCCCGGCCGAGGAGGCCAGGGCGGCTTCCCGCCGGATCACCAAGGAGCTGGACGCCAGCGGGCCGTGACCCGCCCCGCCCCGGGCACCCCGGCCGTCAGTCGACGCGGCTGAGGGAGAGCGCGAAGCGGTTCTGCGCGTCCGTCCACCAGTGCGTCATACGCAGCCCCGCGCCCGCCAGTTCGGCCCGCACGCCGTCCTCGCGGAACTTCGCCGAGATCTCCGTGCGGATCTCCTCCCCGTCCTCGAAGTCGACCGCGAGGCCGAGCGCCGGGATCTTGACGGTCTGCGCGGCCGTCGAGCGCAGCCGCATCTCGATCCACTCGTTGTCCGCGTCCCACAGGGCGACATGCTCGAAGGCGCCCGGGTCGAAGTCGGCGCCCAGGTCGCGGTTGATGACGCCGAGCACGTTCTTGTTGAACGCGGCAGTCACGCCCGCCGCGTCGTCGTACGCCGCGACGAGGACCGACTCGTCCTTCACCAGGTCCGTGCCGAGCAGCAGCATGTCCCCGGGCCGCAGCAGGGCGCGTACGGCGGTCAGGAACGTGGCCCGCTCGGCCGGCAGGAGGTTGCCGATGGTGCCGCCGAGGAACGCGGCCAGGCGCGGCCCCGGGGCGTCCGGCAGGGTGAGCGCCAGCGTGAAGTCGGCGATCAGCGCATGGATGCGCAACCCTGGCCGCTCGGCGCCGAGCGCCTCGGCGGCGCCCCGCAGCGCGCTCTCGCTGACGTCCACAGGGATGTACGTCTCCAGGTCCGGCAGATCGTCGAGCAGGTGGCGGGTCTTGTCCGACGAGCCGGATCCCAGCTCGACGAGCGTGCGGGCGCCGGTGGCGTCGGCGATCTCCTGCGAGCGGGCCAGCAGGATCTCCCGCTCGGCGCGCGTCGGGTAGTACTCGGGCAGGGTCGTGATCTCGTCGAACAGCTCGCTGCCGCGCGCGTCGTAGAACCACTTGGGCGGCAGCGTCTTCGGCGTGCCGGTCAGGCCGGTGAGGACATCGGAGCGCAGGGCGGCGCCGGTGGCGTCCTCGGGCAGGGTGCGGGTCAGCTGGTACGGGCTCACGCGGAGGGCTCCTTGAGCGGGGTCAGCAGGACGTCGGTGCGGCTCGCGGCGAGCAGGGTGCGGTCCGGCACCTCGTGCCAGTGCGGATCGTCGTCGTAGGGCTCGGAGGCGACGACGGTGCGGCCGGGTTCGGCGAGACACCAGAGGCTGTCGCCCCAGGCGGTCGCGGTGACCGTCTCGCCGTCGGTCAGCAGGAGGTTGAGGCGGGATCCCGGCGCGGCCTCGGCGACCTCCAGGACGGTGTCGGCGAGGGCCTGCCCCTGGTCGTCGCCCGAGCGCAGCCGGTACAGCAGCAGCGCCCACACGAACGCCGAGTCGCAGCGGGCCTCCAGGGACAGCAGGTCGACGGGCGGCACCGACGTGGTCAGCGCGGCGAGCGAGCGGGGCCAGCCGGTCACCGCGCCGTTGTGGGAGAACAGCCACGGGCCACAGGCGAACGGTGCCGCCGCGGCCTCACCGTCCGCACCGCCGAGCGTGGCGTCACGGACCGCGGCGAGCACGGCCCCCGAGCGCACGACCCGCGCGAGGTCGGCGAACGACTGGTCGCCCCAGATGGGCCCGGCCCTGCGATAGCGCGCGGGCACCGGGTCCGTGTCCGCGTACCAGCCCACGCCGAAGCCGTCGGCGTTCACGGTCCCGTGCCGCTGGCGCCGCGGCTCCCAGGACTGGCGCAGCAGGCTGTGGGGCGGCGCCACGAGCACGTCGCCGAGGGGCACCGCAGGGCCCAGGTAGGCCAGATGGCGGCACATCAGGCACCCTCCCCGTCACGCGCGGTGCGGAAGCCGGCGAAGATCTGCCGGCGCACCGGGTAGTCCCAGTTGCGGAACGTGCCGCGGCACGCCACCGCGTCCACGGCGAACGAGCCGCCGCGCAGCACCTTGTGGTCCGGGCCGAAGAACACCTCCGAGTACTCCCGGTACGGGAAGGCCACGAACCCCGGGTAGGGCAGAAAATCGCTCGACGTCCACTCCCACACGTCGCCGATCAACTGCCGCACGCCCAGCGGGGACTCCCCCGCCGGATAGCTGCCCGCCGGGGCCGGGCGCAGATGGCGCTGGCCGAGGTTGGCGCGCTCCGGCGTCGGGTCCGCGTCCCCCCACGGGTAGCGCATCGACCGCCCCGACGCGGGATCGAAACGGGCCGCCTTCTCCCACTCGGCCTCGCTGGGCAGGCGTCGGCCCGCCCAGCGTGCGTACGCGTCGGCCTCGTACCAGCTGACGTGCACGACGGGCTCGTCCGGCGGGACCACCTCGGTCACCCCGAAGCGGCGCCGCAGCCACTGACCGGCCTCACGCCGCCAGAACAGCGGCGACCGCAGCCCGTTGTCCCGCACCAGCGCCCAGCCCTCGGGCGTCCACCAGCGGGAGTCGTCGTAGCCGCCGTCGTCCATGAAGGCCAGATACGCGCCGTTCGTGACCGGCGCCGTGTCGATGTGGAACGGCGGGACCAGACGCGCGTGCGCGGGGCGCTCGTTGTCCAGCGACCACGGCTCGGTGGTCGTCCCCATCGTGAACGGACCGCCGGGCACCAGGACTTCGGACGGCCCGCGAAACGCCGGAGCGACGGGGTCGGGATCCGGCGCCGTCAGCACCGGAGCACCCGCCCGGAGCTGGTGGGTGATCAGCATCGTCTCGTCGTGCTGCTGCTCGTGCTGGGCGATCATCCCGAACGCGAAACCCGCCTCGGTGAGCCGCGTGCCGTGGAACGGTGTGCTCTCCAGGACGTCGAGCGCGCGCCCGCGCACCTCGGCCGCGTAACCACGGGCCTCCTTGGGCGCCAGCAACGGCAGCTTCGGCCGCTCGGACCGCGGGTGCTCGAAGGCGTCGTACAGCGGGTCGATCTCCGGGCGCATCGCCTCGCGGCCCGCGACCGCGCGCAGGAGCCACTGCTCCTCCTGGTTGCCGATGTGGGCCAGGTCCCACACCAGCGGAGACATCAACGGAGAGTGCTGCGCGGTCAGTTCGGGCCCCTCGACACAGCTCGTGAGCAGCGTCGTGCGGTCCCGCGCGGTGAGCAGCGCGGTCCGCGCGCGCTCCCGCAGCGCCGCGGGGTCCGGGGCGGTGTCTTCGCTCTGTGCGGTCATGAGGTGACGGTCCTCCCGGGGGCGGGGGCATCGATGTGGTCGAGCACGTCGTCGGCGGGGCACCGGCCCCGCACGACATAGCGGTCCATGAAGGCGGAGACGGTGGCGAGCACCCCGGGGGATGCGCCGAGCCTCGGCAGCGCGTCGAGCGCCGCCGCGAAACAGGTCACGGCCGCCTCGCCGAGCTCGGGGTCCGAAGGGCCGAGCAGCGCAGCGTCGCGCCACAGCTGATTGTGCGGCGCGGGCAGCGGACCCGCTCGTTCGGACAGCGGCTTCACGGTGCGGTACGCGGTCTCGGCGGCCTCCGGGTCGTCGAACAGCGCGGTCGTCACGGCGAGCGGCACGATCCAGCCGTCGTCGCCGGGCTGGGCGTCGATCATGCGCAGTTCGAGGTGGCCGCGCGGGCGCACCGGCGGGAAGAGGGTGGAGATGTGGTACTCGACGTCGCCGAGCGTGGCGGGCCGCGGCCCACCGGTACGCAGCCACGTCCGCAGGGACATGCCGTCCGGCACGGCCCACGGACCGCTGTCCTGGCGGACGCACATCACCGGCGCGTCCAGGACGTGCCGGACCCAGGCCTCGCGCGGCTCCGCGTCGAGAGGCGGCGCCCCGGACCTGCCGCGGTCGATCTCCTCCCACACGGCCTGGCGGGTGGAACGCCAGCCGGTCGGACGCCCCCACAGCAGCGGTGAGTTGGCGAACGCCGAGACCAGGACGGCGCCCAGCAGATGCGAGAGCCGCCAGCGCCTGCCGTGGCCGAGCGGACCCGGTTCCTCGTACCCGGCGTCGAGGCACACCTGCACCGACGCCGACGAGCACATCATGGCGCGGCCCGCGGGCCCGGCCCGGTCGAGCCAGGTCTCCATGGCGTCGTAGCGCGGCTCGTGGAGCAGCCGTCGCGGCGGGCGCCAGGGATCGGTGCCGAGGCCGGTCAGCGCGAGACCACGGGCGGCGAGTGCGGTGCGGACCGCTGTCAGATCCGCCGAGACGGCCGACACACAGTCCATGAGCGAAGCGGCGGGCAGGGAGCTCAGCTCCAGCTGGCCGCCGGGTTCGACGGTGAGCGCCGAGCTGAGAGGCAGGGCGCCCAGCGCGGCGTACGCCGCGTCGAGCCGTTCGGGTGGTAGGGAGAGCCGCGGCCTGCGCGGCTCGTGGACGAGCCATTCCACTTCGACACCCACAGTGCGAGGCGGTCCGGTCTTGAAGCAGATCCCGCGGACCAGCGCCTCCACCTCGGCCTCGGTGACCAGGGCCGCCGTGCCGAGCTCCGTACAGTCTCCTTCGGGCATGTTCAGGATCCTCCTGATCCGTACGCCTTCATAGTCCCTGGTAGGGGCCGAGCCGTCGACTCGACGGGGATGGGCCGGGCCGGGGCAGTGCTCGTACCACCCAAAACCCTCACAGCGAATCGCACAAGAGTGCCCCTCGGAGAGTGAAAATCTGTTGCTCGCGGTGTCGCCCGGCGCACATCATGCGTTCATGAGAACGACCACGGGGGAGCGGGCGTGAGCGCCCGCCTGCGGGGGATCGCGCAGCAGACGGAGGAGATCGTCGCGGCGGGGCGCTACACGGCGCCGGGCGGAGCGGTCGTGCCGATCGCGGCGGCGGTGGCCGCCGCGCGGGACGCGACACGCACGTACGGACCGGCTCCGGTCGAGGTGCCCGAGCCCGGCTGGCACGCGGACACGGCCGTCGAAGTCACCGCCGAGTCCAGCCTGGAGGCCGCACGCCGCCTGGTCACCGCCGGGCAGGACCCCGTCGCCGTCCTGAACTTCGCCTCGGCCCGCAACCCCGGCGGCGGCTATCTCAACGGCGCGCAGGCCCAGGAGGAAGCCCTGTGCCGGGCCTCGGCTCTCTACACGTGCCTGCTGCGGGCCCGCGATTTCTACGACCACCACCGCGAGAACCGCGACGCCTTCTACACGGACCGGGTCATCCACTCACCCGGCGTCCCCGTCTTCCGGGACGACCGCGGACGGCTGCTGGACGAGCCCTACACCGCGGGCTTCCTCACCTCACCCGCGCCGAACGCGGGCGTCATACGCCGCCGCACCCCGGAGCGGGCGGGCGAGATCGCGGGTGCTCTCGCGTCACGGGCGGAGCGGGTCCTGGAGACGGCCGCGGCCCACGGCTACCGGTGCCTCGTGCTCGGCGCCTGGGGCTGCGGGGTCTTCCAGAACGACCCGGCGCAGGTCGCCGCCGCGTTCCGGGCGCTCCTCGGCGAAGGCGGCCGGTTCGCGGGCCGTTTCGACCACATCGTGTTCGGCGTCCTGGACCGCACGCCGCACGCGCGGACCAGGACGGCCTTCGAGCGGGCCTTCGCGGCCCCGCCGGCGGTCAGCGCCAGCCGTACCGCTCCCTGAGGCGCAGCACCACGAGGTTGAACCGCATCCGGTCCAGGGCGCAGGCCTCGCGCCGCATGCCCCGCTCATGGACCCGCAGGACACGGTCGATCGCCACCCACGACTCGCGGCCCGCGGCGTCCCACGGCCCGGTGCCGATCGGCACCCACTCCCTGTCGTGGTCGTGCCGCTTGCTCGACAGCTGGACGGCGAGCAGCGTGCCGGCGGCCTCCCTGGCGACGACGAGCACGGGGCGGTCCTTGCCGCGGCCGTCGTTCTCCTCGAACGGCACCCACGTCCAGACGATCTCACCGGGATCCGGATCGCCGTCATGGGCGGGCGCGTACTCGGTGCGCACCCGGCCCACCTCGCGCGGCGCGGCCTCGACCGTGGCGGTGGCGCCGGCACGGCCGGGCTGCTCGTGGGCATGCGGGTCATCGATGAAGGCAGTCACGCGGGTCACGTTAGGCCCTGACTGGCCCAACCCGCAGAGCGGGCCCGGCCGGTGGGACACAGGCTCGGCGCATGAAGACCCACATATCCGCCCGAGCCGTACGACGCATACGTCGCCTGCGCCCGCGCCCCCTGCCCCTCCTCGCGCTCACGGGTGCCGCCGTCCTCGCTCTGTGCGGAGCCGCCCTCATCCCCGCCCGGGGCGGCGGCGCGCCACCACCCCGCACCGTCTCCGCCTGGCTTCCGTACTGGGATCAGGAAGGCGCCTACCAGGACGCCCTCGCGCACGCCGACCAGCTCCGCACCGTCAGCCCCTTCTGGTACGAGGCGAAGTCCGCGACCCGCGTCGACGGTCACCCCGGAGCGGGCGAGCGACGCATCATCGACGGGCTGCACGCCGCCGGCATCCAGGTCGTACCGACCGTGATGGAACAGATGAAGCCCGGCGCCCTCGCGGCGCTCCTCACCAGCCCGGACCGCCGCGCCGAACACATCGACGCACTCCTCGACCTCGTCGGCAGCCGCGCCTACGACGGGGTCGACCTCGACTACGAGTCCATCGCGTCGACCGGCGAAGCCGCCTACCGGGCCGTGGGCGCGGGCTACACCGCGCTCGTGAGCGACTTGTGCTCCCGGCTGCACGCGCTGGGCAAGCTGTGCTTCGCCACCGTCAACCCCAAGACGGCCACGACGGGACGCGTCTGGGACTATCGAAGCCTCGGCCAAGTGGCCGACAGCGTACGCATCATGGCCTACAACCTGCACTACGCCACGGGCACCCCGGGCCCGCTCTCCTCCACCTCCTGGTACGACGAGATCCTGCGCCGCGCCACGGCCGAGATCCCCGTGGAGAAGATCGAGATGGGCCTGCCCGCGTACGGCTGCGACTGGGCCGTGGGCAGCGACGCGGGCGCCCGGAACGTCACCTCGAGGGGCGCGGAGGTCCTGCGCGAGGCGGTCTACGCGCCCTACGGGCTCGACCCCGACTCGCAGACTCCGCATTTCACGTACGTGGAGGGCGACACCCTGCGCACGGTCTGGTACCAGGACGCGCGCGGCACCGAGGCGCACCTGCCCGTGCTGCGGCGCTACGGGGTCCACCACACGGTGCTGTGGGCCCTCGACTTCGAGGACCCGGGCTTGTGGGCGGTGCTCGCCCGTGGGGCCTGATCCGTTCCACGAACCGGCGCGCGACCCCGTGTGGTTCCGGGGCCACTTCTCGAACCAGCGCCGATCCGCTGCGAGTTGGGCCGTCGGCGAGATGGGCCGCGGCTCACTGGTCCCCGGCCCGAGCAACTGCGCGCCGACGGGGAGCGCCTCGCCGGTGCAGCCCGCGGGCACGTTCCGCCGGGCCGGCCGAGGACGTTCCACGGCCACGCGTTCGGGCGCGCCGCGATCATCGCCCGGTCGGTGCGCCGGCCGTTGAGTGGCGCCATCGTGCCGATACGGGGCGGGTGGGGCGGGGGAGCGGCCGTCGTCGGGGCGAGGACCACGTCGTACGTGCCGAAGACCGCGCCGACCCGGCGCTGCGGCGAGACCTCGGCGCGCCGGACGCGCCGCAGCGGAGCACCGCCCAGGACCCCTCCCGTCGTGGCGGACGCGGGCGGTCGCGGGCCCCACCGGTATGCCCGGCCGGGAACACGGCCGTAGCCGTCTGGAAGGATGCGGTGCGTCATGGTGCAGATACCGAAGCCGCAGTCCGCCCGCACATCACGGGAGTCCGCCGCGCCGAGCCCGGCGCCGACGAGCGCCGACGTCGCCCGCCTCGCCGGGGTCTCGCGCGCCACCGTCAGCTACGTCCTGAACAACACCAGCGCCGTCAGAATCAGCGAACCCACCCGGCGTCGCGTCCACGAGGCCGCGAAGGAGCTCGGCTATGTGCCGCACGCGGCGGCGCGCAGCCTGCGCGCCGGACACACCCGCATCGTCCTGATGCCCTCCCCGAGCGTCCCGGCCGGACCGCTCTACAACGCGTTCTTCAACGACCTCCAGTGGGCGCTGAGCCGTCTCGACTACACGGTCGTGCAGTACGGCAGCGTTGCTCTGCGCGGCGACGACGCGGCGCGCGCCTGGGCCGAGCTGCGCCCTGTCGCCGTCCTCACCCCTCCTGATCTGGGCACCGGGGGCATCGAGGTGCTCCGCCGCTCCGGCGCCAGGGCCGTCATCACGCTCGGCCCGGAGCGCGCGGAGGGCGCCCACGCGCTGCTCATGGACCACCGTGAGGTCGGCCGGAGCGCGGGCACCCACCTCGTCGAACGCGGCCGGCGCCGTATCGGCGTCGTCCTGCCGACGGAGCAGGGCCTCGACCACTTCGCGCGGCCGCGCCTCGACGGCGTACGCGACGCGGTCCTCGGCGCCGGCGCCGAGGTCTTCGAGCTGCCGCTCACGTACGACGAGGAGTCGGCGGCCCGACTGGTTCCGGAAATGGGCGAGTTGGGGCTCGACGCCGTGTTCGCGTACAACGACGAGTACGCGATGCTCCTGATGCGGGCGCTCCAGGACGCGGGCGTGGGCATCCCGGAGGAGACTGCTGTCATCGGGGCCGACGATCTGATGCTGGGGCGGCTGCTGCGGCCCCGACTGAGCACGGTCCGTATCGAGCTGCCGTCCGGGCGGGAACTCGCCGAGCTCGTCGACCGCCTGGTGCGCGAGCCGGGCGTCGTCACCGAGTCGCACGACATGCTCCGGGCTCGCGTCGTGGCCCGGCAGTCGACGTGAGGGCCGGGGCCGCACGGGGCCCACGCGACTAGGATGTTGCGTGCTCAACAACATGGGTCGGCGCACGGCCCCGCGCGCCGACCCAAAGATCAGTGACCGATCGGAGATCCGGCATGTCCCTGCTCGACCCGAAGACCTGGCAGGCCCGCCCGCTGTCGGGCGCTGAGCACGTGGTCACGGAGCCCGCCACGGGCGAGCGCCTCGCCACCGTCACACTCGCCTCCCCCGACGACGTCCGCGCCGCGGCGAGGGCCGCAGCGGCGGCCCAGGGCGACTGGGCCCGGCAGCCCCACTTCGCGCGCGCCGCCGTCCTGCGCCGCGCGGGCGACCTGTTCACCGAACACGCCGACGAGCTGCGCACCTGGCTCGTGCGCGAGTCGGGGTCCATCCCGGGCAAGGCCGACTTCGAGCTGCACGTCGCCGCGCAGGAGTGCTACGAGGCCGCCGCCCTCGCGTCCCGGCCCACCGGCCAGGTTCTGCCCAGCGAGGCGCCGCGCCTGTCGTACACACGCCGGGTCCCGGCCGGTGTCGTCGGTGTCATCGCCCCGTTCAACGCCCCGCTGATTCTCTCCATCCGCTCCGTCGCCCCGGCCCTCGCGCTCGGCAACGCCGTCGTCCTCAAGCCGGACCCGCGCACCGCGGTCTGCGGCGGGCTCGCCCTGGCGGCCGTCCTCGCCGCCGCGGGCCTGCCACAGGACGTCCTCCACGTCCTGCCCGGCGGGGCCGACGCCGGGCAGGCGCTCGTCGCCGACCCGGACGTCCCCGTCATCTCCTTCACCGGCTCCACCGGCGCGGGACGGGCCGTCGGCGAGGCCGCGGGGCGCCACCTCAAGCGGGCGCACCTGGAACTGGGCGGCAACTCCGCCCTGATCGTCCTGGCGGACGCCGACCTCGACGCCGTCATCTCCACCGCGGCCTGGGGCTCCTTCTTCCACCAGGGCCAGATCTGCATGACGACCGGCCGCCACCTCGTCCACGCCTCGCTCTACGAGGAGTATGTCGAACGCCTCGCCGCGAAGGCCGATTCCCTCGCCGTCGGCGACCCGCACCGCGACCAGGTCCACCTCGGCCCCGTCATCGACGCGGCCCAACTCGCCAAGATCCACGGCCTGGTGGAGGCCAGCACCGCCGCGGGGGCGAAGCTCGCCGCGGGCGGCACGCACCGCGACCTCTTCTACCGGCCGACGGTCCTCGCCGGCGTCGACGACAGCACCCCGGCGTACGCCGAGGAGGTCTTCGGCCCCGTCGCGCCCGTCCGGTCCTTCACCGACACCGACGAGGCGGCCGCGCTGGCCGCCGCGAGCCCGTACGGGCTCTCCCTCGGCATCGTCACCCGCGACCCGGCGCGCGGCCTCGACCTCGCCGAGCGCATCCCCACCGGCATCGTCCACATCAACGACCAGACGGTGAACGACGAGGCGGTCGCCCCGTTCGGCGGGGTCGCGGCGTCCGGCACGGGCGCCCGCTTCGGCGGCGAGGCGAACATCGAGGCGTTCACCGAGACCCGGTGGACGACGGTGCGCGGCGACGTGGCCGGCTATCCGTTCTGACTCCCACACGCGACCCGTTCCGCCCTCGCGCACGCGACCGGCTCGGGCCTTGCGCACGGATCGGCTCGGGCCTCGCGCACACGACCCGCTCTGCCCCCGCCCCCGCCCCCTGCCTGTGACCGTGAAACGGCCGCCGGGCCCGTACGGAGAGTACGGGCCCGGCGGCCGTCGGTATGGGGGTGGTGGCGTCAGGCCTGCTCGCCGCCCGCGCCCTCCTCGCCCGCCTTGGCCTGCTGCTCGGCGATCGACTTGCGCACCTCGTCCATGTCCAGCTTCCGGGCCTGGCCGATCACGTCGTCCAGGGCCTCCTGCGGAAGCGCCCCGGGCTGGGCGAACACGGCGACCTGGTCACGGACGATCATCAGCGTCGGGATCGACTGGATACCGAACGCCGACGCGAGCTCCGGCTGCGCCTCCGTGTCGATCTTCCCGAAGACCAGGTCCGGGTTGGCTTCCGCGGCCTTCTCGTAGACGGGCGCGAACTGCTTGCACGGCCCGCACCACGACGCCCAGAAATCGATCAGCACGAACCCGTTGTCCGTGACCGTCTGGTCGAAGTTCTCCTTGGTGAGCTCAACGGTGGTGCTGCTCATGATGTGCCCTCTTCCTGCTTCCTGGTTGCGGTGCTGAAGCCGCTGTACACAACGGTCCCGGTAATGGACGTATTCCGCGCGCGTACCCGTGTGGCCCCGGCGCACACCTGCGACCACACTGGGGCCCATGACGGATGAGAACACATACGACGTGGTGGTTCTGGGCGCCGGGCCGGTCGGGGAGAACGTCGCGGACCGGGCACGCGCGGCGGGCCTCAGCGCCGCGGTGGTGGAGAGCGAACTGGTCGGGGGCGAGTGCTCGTACTGGGCGTGCATGCCGAGCAAGGCACTGCTGCGCCCGGTCATCGCCCAGGCCGACGCGAGACGCCTGCCGGGCCTGAGGGAGTCCGTGCAGGGTCCTCTGGACGCGCCCGCCGTCCTCGCCCGCCGTGATGAGTACACCTCACACTGGAAGGACGACGGCCAGGTGAGCTGGCTGGAGTCCATCGGCGCCGACCTCTACCGGGGCAAGGGCCGCCTCGCGGGCCCCCGCCGGGTCACCGTCACCGGGCCCGACGGCACCGAGCACGTCCTCACCGCCCGCCACGCCGTCGCGGTCTGCACGGGCACGCGCGCCGCGGTGCCCGACCTCCCCGGCCTGGCCGACGTCGAGCCGTGGACGAGCCGCGAGGCCACCAGCGCGCAGAAGGCGCCGGGCCGCCTCGTCGTCGTGGGCGGCGGAGTCGTCGCCGCGGAGATGGCCACGGCCTGGCAGGCCCTCGGCTCGCAGGTCACGGTGCTCGTACGGGGACCGGGCCTGCTGCCCCGGATGGAACCCTTCGCCGGTGAGCTGGTCAGGCAGGCCCTCGTCGAGGCGGGCGCGGAGGTGCGGACCGGCGTTTCCGTCAAGGGAGTCACCCGTGAGGGCGGCACCGTCGTCACCACGTTGGACGACGGCTCGACCCTGGAGTCCGACGAGATCCTTTTCGCCACGGGCCGCGCGCCGCGCACGGACGACATCGGCTTGGAGACGGTCGGCCTCGAACCCGGCTCGTGGCTCACCGTCGACGACAGCCTCCGGGTCGAGGGCAGCACCTGGCTGTACGCGGTCGGGGACGTGAACCGTCGCGCGCTCCTCACCCACCAGGGCAAGTACCAGGCCCGTATCGCGGGCGCGGCCATCGCCGCCCGCGCCCAGGGCGTCCCGCTCCTGGAGACGGACCGCTGGGGTGCCCACGCGGCGACCGCCGACCACTCCGCTGTCCCGCAGGTCGTCTTCACCGACCCCGAGGCGGGCTCGGCCGGGCTCACCCTCGCGGAGGCCGAGGCGGCGGGCCACCGCGTCCGCGCCGTCGACTACGACATCGCCTCGGTGGCGGGCGCCGGGCTGTACGGCGACGGCTACCGCGGCCGCGCCCGCATGATCGTCGACCTCGACCGAGAGATCCTTCTGGGCGTCACCTTCGTCGGTCCGGGCGTCGGCGAACTCGTCCACTCGGCGACGGTCGCCGTCGCGGGAGAGGTCCCCATCGACCGCCTGTGGCACGTGGTCCCGTCCTATCCGACGGTGAGCGAGGTGTGGCTGAGGCTGCTGGAGACGTACCGCGGCTGAGGGACGTCCCCCTGCACGTGGCTGTCCGGGCGAGACACGATGCCCCCCGCCCGGACAGTCTCATCCAGAGTCAGGACGCGGAGAGTTCGCCGCGGACCGCGCGGGCCGCCGCGACCCGGTTATCCGGAGAAGCACGGGTCTCGGGCCGGCCGCGGAACTTCAGGCTGCAGTCGGGGTCGACCCACAGCCGCTCGGCGGGGATCGCCTCAAGTCCCTTGCGCACGCGCACGAATGGTTCACGCACGGGCAACGGGCAGGTCTTCGGACTCGCGGGCCCGTCCGTCCGGTGTCGGGCGGACACCTGCCGGCCGTCGCTTCCCAGCCCGATTCATCGGGCCGGTGTGTGTGACGGTGGTCGTTCCAGCTCACCGCTGCGGGGCAGTCCCGGATTCCCACCGGGTTCCCTCCTACGACGCTCCCGTCTGGTGGACGGGTGGAACCAGCCGCACCGGTCGCCCTACGCACGCGGTGCGGTCCGGCGCGAGCCCGCCCCGCACCGCGGACACCGGACGAGAAGGGGCCGCCCTCTGCATGCGGGTGCCGTGGTAGCTTTCCAAGGCCAGTCGAACTCATGCCCGTCTGCCCCGCATTGCGGGAACTCGGACAGGTATGTGTCAGGGAATCCGGTGCGAATCCGGAGCTGACGCGCAGCGGTGAGGGTGACGGGCGGAGCATCGGCCACTGGACGCACGCGGTCCGGGAAGGCGCCCCGTCCGGGTGATCCCGAGTCCGAAGACCTGCTGGCAGCCTTCGCGGGCTCCGGTCGGGGCGGCGGGGGAGACCGTGCGACCGGGCTCCGCGCATGAGCCCTCGACATCGAGGAAGTCCCCGTGCCCTTCGCGCACCCCGCCACGCGCCGTGGCTCCGCCCGCCTCATACCCCGTGCCGCGCTCACTCTCGCAGGGATGCTCGTCCTGGCCGCCTGCGGCGGCGAATCCGCCCGCACGCCCGCGGCCCAGGAGGGCGCCGCCGGCCATTCCGTCGTACTCGACAACTGCGGTGCACGGGTCGAGGTGAAAGCGGCGCCCGAGCGTGCCGTCTCTCTCGACCAGGGCTCGACCGAGATCCTGCTCGCCCTCGGCCTCGGCGACCGTATGGCCGGCACGGGAACCTGGACGGACCCGGTGATGAAGGGACTGGAGAAGGAGAACGCGAAGGTCGAGCGGCTCGCCGACCGTTATCCGTCCTTCGAGAAGGTCCTGGACGCCGAACCCGACTTCGTCGCCGCCTCGTTCGGCGCCACGCTGAGCAAGGGTGGAGTGGCGCCACGCGACCAGTTCGCGAAGCTGGGCGTTCCGGCCTACCTCTCGCCCTCCGACTGTGTCGGCAAGGACAACAGCGGTGGCGGCGACGGCGCCCGCACGAAGACCCTCGGGATGGAGACCGTCTACGGCGAAATCCGCGACCTCGCCGCCGTCTTCGACGTACGTGAACGGGGCGAGCGGCTCGTCTCCGCGCTCAAGGCCCGCGTGAAGAAGGCGACCGGCGGCATCGACGCCTCCCGCACGACCCTCCTGTACTGGTTCGCCAACTCCGACTCCCCCTACATGGCGGGCTGTTGCGGAGCGCCCGGCGTCATCACCCGTGAGGTGGGGGCGAAGAACGTCTTCGACGACACCCGCGACGAATGGCCCCAGATCAACTGGGAGACGGTCGCCGACCGGGACCCGGACGTCCTCGTCATCGGCGATCTCACGCGCCGCTCGCAGACCGCCGAATCCGCCGCCAAGAAGATCGAGTTCCTCGAGTCCAACGCCGTGACCAAGAACATGACCGCCGTGAAGAAGAAGCGGTACGTGCTGCTCAGTGGGCAGGCCATGAACCCGACGATCCGAACGGTGGAGGGCGTGGAGCAAGTCGCCGCGAAACTGCGGGCGTTCGGCCTCGCCGGATGAGCGTGGAAGCGTCGTCCCCACCCCTCGAGGCGCCCTCCGAGGTGCCCCCTGAGGCCGTGCCGTCACCCGCCGTCGGGAAGCCGCTTCATGCGGTGCGTGGCGTGCTCGCCTGGCCGACCGGTTTCGCGGTGCTCATCGTGTCCGTGGCCCTGGCCATCACCATCGGCCCGGCCGACATCGGGATGACCGATGTCTGGTCGGCCGTGGCCGCCCATTTCGGCCTGGCCGAACCGGAGTTGACCCCCATCCGCGACGGCATCGTGTGGAACCTGCGGCTGCCGCGCACGTTGCTGGCCGCCGTGTGCGGCGCGGGGCTCGCGGTGTGCGGCGCCGTGATGCAGTCGCTGCTGCGCAACCCGCTCGCCGACCCCTTCGTCCTCGGCGTCTCCTCCGGCGCCTCGACCGGCGCGGTCCTGGTCGTCGTACTCGGCGTCGGCGGCGGCGCCCTGTCGGTCTCGGGCGGCGCCTTCCTCGGCGCGGTCGTCTCCTTCGCGCTGGTACTGGCGCTCAGCCAGGTTCTCGGCGGTTCCACCGACCGTGTGGTGCTGTCCGGGGTGGCCGCCATGCAGCTGTTCTCCGCGCTCACCTCCGTCGTCGTACTGACCGCGGCGGATGCCGAGACGACGCGCGGCGTCCTGTTCTGGCTGCTCGGCTCGCTCAGCGGGGCGGGCTGGACCGACGTGCGGATGTGCCTGGCGCTGCTCGTGGCGGCGCTCGTGATCTGCGTCGCACACGCTCGTACGCTCGACGCCTTCGCGTTCGGGCGGGACGCCGCGGCGTCGCTCGGCGTGAACGTGGCCCGCACCCGCCTGCTCCTGCTGTGCACGACCGCCCTGCTCACGGCGGCACTGGTCAGCTCGGCCGGCGCGATCGGTTTCGTCGGCCTGGTGCTGCCGCATGCGGCGCGGGCCCTGGCGGGTCCGGGTCACGCGCGGCTGCTGCCGGTGACGGCGCTGGCGGGCGCGGTCTTCCTCGTGTGGGTGGACACGCTCGCCCGCACCGTCCTCGACCCGCAGGAGGTGCCGGTCGGCGTGGTGACCTCGCTGATCGGCGTACCGGCCTTCGTGCTCGTCCTTCACCGCACCCGGAGTCTGCGCCGATGACCGTTCCGACGATGCGCACCCACGGAACCGCCGACGGGCTGCGGGCCGACCGGGTCCGCCGTGAAACCGGCGGACACCTCATCCTGGACGGTGTGAGCGTGCACCCGGCGCCCGGAGGTGTCACGGGCCTCATCGGACCCAACGGCTCGGGCAAGACCACGCTCCTGCGCCTGCTCGCCGGCATCATCTCTCCCCAGGCCGGAGTCGTGACCCTGGACGGCGCACCGCTGAGCGCCGTCGGCCGCAGGGACTTCGCGCGCCGCGTCGCCGTGGTCGAGCAACAGGCCGACACGCAGGTCGAGTTGACGGTCGAGGACGTCGTACGTCTGGGCCGCGTCCCGCACCGCAGGGCATGGATGCCACCGTCGGCGCAGGACGAGGAGGCTGTGCGTTCCGCGCTCGCCCGCACGGATCTCACCGACCGGGCGCACCGGCACTGGCACACCCTCTCCGGCGGTGAGCGCCAGCGTGTCCAGATCGCCCGCGCCCTCGCGCAGCGGCCCCGCGAACTCCTCTTGGACGAACCGACCAACCACCTCGACATCCAGCACCAGTTGGACCTCCTCGACCTCCTCACGGAACTCCGGCTCACCAGCGTCATCGCCCTGCACGACCTCAACCTGGCCGCGATGTACTGCGATCAGCTCGTCGTGCTCCGTCAGGGGTGTGTGATCGCGGCCGGCGCCCCCGGTGACGTACTCACCGAGGAGCTCATAGAGCGGGTCTACGGAGTGCGCGCGACCGTCTTCCCGGCCGCCGAGCCGGGCGAGCGCCCGTACATCCGGTTCCTGAGGGCGTCCGACCCCTGAGACGGCACTGCCATACCGAGCACCAGGCCTCCTGGTGGCGAGCATGAGCAAGATCACGGCGAGCGGCCCGGTCTTGGCCGTGCGCCCCTTACGCGGTACGGTCTGACCGATATTGACGACGGCAACGCGGAAGCCGGTGGGAATCCGGCACGGTCGCGCCACTGTGAGTCGAGTCACCAGCCCGGACGGGCGGGGCCTCGAGAGTCAGACCCGCAGCTGTCGTATTTGTGCACCACCGAGATGGGACGCGAACTCCCAGAGGAGGTCCTGCCATGGCGCAGACCGTCGCGCAGCCGACAGCCACCACCCCCGTTCTTCCCGCAGCCCTGCCCCTGAAGGCGATTGCCCCTTGGGCTGCCTTCTTCGGCATCCTGATGCTGGTCCTGCTCTACTTCGTCGGCGCCGAACAGGGCGCCACCGCCGTCGTCTCCGGCGAGGGTGTTCATGAATGGGTGCACGACGCCCGCCACCTGCTCGGCTTCCCCTGCCACTGACGAGGGACGCCGCACAGCTCATGAACTCCACAACAGTGAGAAACCTCCTCGTACGGGGCATGCTCGCCGGCCTGGCCGCCGGTCTGCTCGCCCTGGCCGTCGCCTACCTCCTCGGCGAACCCAGTGTCGACAGCGCCATCGGCTACGAGGAGGCCCACGCACCCGCGCACCATCACGAGGTCGAACTCGTCAGCCGCAGCATGCAGTCCACCGCGGGCCTCGCCACCGGCATCCTGCTCTACGGGGTCGCCTTCGGCGGAATCGCCGCCCTCGCGTACTGCTTCGCGCTCGGCCGCGTCGGCCGCTTCACCCCGCGCGCCACGGCCCTCCTGCTCTCCGGCACGGCCCTGCTCGCCGTGTACGTCGTGCCGTTCCTGAAGTACCCCGCCAACCCGCCGTCCGTCGGCGATCCCGGCACCATCAGCGAGCGCACGACGCTGTACTTCCTGATGATGCTGCTCAGCGCGCTCCTCGCCGTCGCCGCGGTGATCATCGGGAAACGTCTCGCTCCCCGTCTGGGCACCTGGTACGCCACCGTGGCAGCGGTCGCGTGCTTCGTCCTCGCGATCGGGCTCGCGTACGCGTTCCTGCCGGTCGTCAACGAGGTACCGAGGGAGTTCCCCGCGGCGCTGCTGTGGCGGTTCCGCACCTCGGCCCTCGCCATCCAGCTCACTCTGTGGACCGGATTCGGCCTGATCTTCGGCGAGTTGGCGCAGCGTCAGCTCGCCCCGCGCACCGGGACGGTCCCGTCCGGCAACGCAACTCCCGTACCCCACTGAGAGAACCCGCGCCACCAGACCCGAGCAGGCGATCACGTGCGGAGGGCCGCCGGAAGTGTCCGGTCGGCCCTCTCGCTTTCTTCCGAGGGCGGAGACCCGCGTGGCCAGACACCCCCAACCGCGCCACATCACACTCGGCGGCCGCGAGGCGGTCGCGCTGACCCTGGAGGAGTACGAGCAACTGATCGCCGGCAGACGGCAGATCGGCGGCCAGAGCGCCCGTGTACGTGTCCTTGCGCAGCGGGTGAAGGAGAGTGAGGAGCTGCTGCGGGAGATCGAGGCACTGGTCGGCTGTCCGTCGCACGGCTGCCACGGCCTGCGGGACCGAGGGGGGAGCGAGGGGCGCGGCGGTGAGGTGGGCGAACGCGCGGGAGCGACAGACACCGACTGTCTGCGGTGTGCGCTCTCGGCTCTGCTCCTGCGCCATCGCAAGTCGACGGGCCTTCCTCCGGGAGCCGACGGCGAGAGTTGCTGCTCACCGCCGAGCCGGTAGGGGCAGAGAGTTGCTGCTCACCGCTGAGCCGGTAGAGGGCGAGACCCGGTGGAAGTCAGTCCTCGACGCCGTCCTCGGCAGAGCCCAGCGCCCGCCCGAGCCGAAGGTTCCACCGCCCGGAGCGCCCGCTGACGTCGGTCGCCGTCAGCGGCGGTACGTCGAGCCGCCAGAACGCCGGCCCGGGCGCGTCGAGGATCTCGACGGCCACGGCCCGCGCGACCTCCGGCTCCACCACGGCGAGCGTCCGCCCGTCGAACTCCGCCGACGCCTCCAGCCAGCGCGCGACCCGTTCGCACAGAGCCCTTACGGACTCCCCACCGTGCGGCGCGGCACCGAGGTCGGAGAGCCACAGGGCGATGCCGGCCGGGTCCTCGGCGCTCACCTCGTCGAGTGTCAGGCCCCGCCAACGGCCCACGTCGAGCCCGGCCAGCTCCGGCGCCTCGACGGCATCGAGGCCGAGCGCCTTCGCCGTCTCCCGGCAGCGCACGGTGGGGGACACCCACACCCGGTCGGCCGCGGGCAGGGCGCCGCCCGCCGCCCGCGCTCGTGCGGCGGCGCTCGCGTCGAGCGAGCACCCGTGGTCGAACCGGGCCTCCCGCAGAGCCCGGCTCGTGGCGGCAGAGATCAAGGTGACGCGACTGGTCACGGGCTGAGCCCCTCCTCGATGTGTGGGGCGACGCGCCATGCCCGCCCGGTCCGCTCCCGGCGCGCCTAAGAACGCGGCTCGCGTTCCTTCTTGACGGCGCGCAGGACCACGAACTTCGGGTCGCTGGCGATGAGTTCGCTGTTGCCGAACAGGCGCCGCAGCTTCACGTGGTAGCCGAGGTGGCGGTTGCCGATGACCCACAGCTCACCGCCCGGACGCAGCGCGTCCCGCGCGTCGGAGAACATGCGCATGGCCGTGGCGGCGGTCGTCGCCTGGTGCGAGTGGAACGGCGGATTGTTCAGGACGAGGTCCGCGCTGCCCGCCGGGAACTCCGCGAGACCGTCGCCCACGAGGAACTCCGCCCTCGCCTCGGGGTGTTCGGAGGGGTCGATGTTCGCCCGGTAGGTCGCCTCGGCCGACGCCACCGCCTGGAACGACTCGTCGGTGAACACGATCTCGGCGCGCGGGTTCTCCAGCGCCATGGCCGTACCGACGACGCCGTTGCCGCAGCCCAGGTCCACGACGCGCTCGGCGCCCTCGCTGCGGGGCAGGTGCTGGAGCAGGAACCGGGTGCCGATGTCGAGACGCTCCGCGCAGAACACACCGGCGTGGTTGGTGACGGTCCGGCCCGACACGGGGCCGACCTCGTCGGGCAGGGCGTAGGTGTGCGGCCACGGGTTCCGCGGCCGGGCGAGCGCCGGGTACGGCGTCGTGAAGATGAGCCGCGCCTTCTTCTCGGCGAGGGAGGTGCGGGTCGGGCCGATGATCCGCTCGAACAGCTTCAGCGTTGAGGTGTGGATCTCCTTGACCATGCCGGTGCCGATCACCACGGTGTCGTCGTGGACGGCGGGCGCGATGCGGTGCAGCTGGTCCTCGAGAAGCGCCAGGCTCTTGGGGACGCGTACGAGCAGCACGTCCACCCGCTCCGGCGGGGTGTCCTGGGTGGTCAGCAGGCGTACCGCGTTCTCGCCGAAGCCGGCCCGGTCGAGGTTGGCGCGCGTCGCGCGCTGCCCGAGGTACGAGTCGGAGATCGCGGTCGGCCGGTCGCAGTGCCCGGCCAGAGCCGTGGCCAGGGCGCCCCACCGGTCGCCGATCACGACCACCGACCCCGACAGATCGGCGGCGCTGTCGGCGAGATGCCGCAGCAGGTACTCGTCCGCGGCATCCCATGCGCGCAGCGTGTCGCGGGGATCCTCGGGGAAGCGGGCGAGGTCGAACTCGCCCCATGACGTCTCGAAACGGTTGCTCATCGTCCCGCCAGGCTAGCGGAGGTGCAGATCAGCGAGGCCGGGGGCGGGGCCGTGGCGAGGCCGATCCGGGGCCGACCGACCCAGCGGCCGGCCCCTGCCGTACGGCTCACGCGTCCTGGGTGTACGGCTCGGGCGTCCCCGGCCGTACGGCTCACGCGTCGCCGAAGTCGCCCGCGAACGCGGCCGCCATCCGCAGATGCGGTCCCGCCTCCTCGTGACGTCCCTGGCGCTCCAGGGTGCGGCCCAGCATGAGACGGGCGTAGTGCTCGACGGGATCACGCTCGACGACCGTGCGCAGCTCGGCCTCGGCGCGGCCCAGTTGAGCCGAGTGGTAGTACGCGCGGGCCAGCAGCAGCCGCGCAGCCACCTGCTCGGGAATCTCGGCGACGAGGTCGTCGAGGATCTGCGCCGCGAGCGTGTACTCCTTGGCGTCGAAGAACTTCCGGGCGCGCTCCCAGCGCTCCGCCGGGGTGCCCTGCGTGTAGTAGTCGGTCGTGTTCACCACTGGTGCCTCCTCGATCGCTCCCAACGGCACGGACCCGGCGCATATTCCTTCCCGGTGAGCGCGCGGGTCCACCCGTACGCGGGCCTGACGGGACGGCCCGGACGGGTCTAGGTTGTGAGCCATGAGCAATCTTGATCGCGAGGCGGAGCCGACCGTGTGCGGGGGCCGGGGCTTCGTCGTGGCGGAGCCCGTACGAGAACTTCTCTCCCCCCGGCGCGTGAAGCTCGGCGAGTCCACCGAGGTCCGCAGGCTCCTTCCGAACCTGGGCCGCCGCATGGTGGGAGCCTGGGCCTTCGTCGATCACTACGGGCCCGACGACATCGCCGACGAACCCGGCATGCAGGTGCCGCCGCACCCCCACATGGGACTGCAGACGGTGAGCTGGCTGCACGAGGGGGAGGTCCTGCACCGCGACTCCACGGGCAGCCTCCAGACGATCAGGCCCCGCGAGCTGGGACTCATGACGTCCGGGCGTGCCATCAGTCACTCGGAGGAGAGCCCGCGCCCGCACGCCCGCCTTCTGCACGGGGCGCAGCTGTGGGTCGCCCTGCCCGACAGCCACCGCCACACGGAGCCCCGCTTCGAGCACCACGCCGACCTGCCCAGGGTCACGGCCCCCGGTCTGAGCGCGACGCTGATCCTCGGCGAGCTCGACGGCGCCGTGTCGCCCGGCAGCACGTACACGCCCATCGTCGGAGCGGACCTCAGCCTCACGCGCGGCGCGGATCTCAGCGTCCCCCTCGAGCCGGACTTCGAGTACGCGGTCCTGTCCATGTCGGGCGAGGCCCACATCGACGGCGTCCCGGTCCTGCCCGGCTCCATGCTCTACCTGGGCTGCGGCCGCGGCGAACTCCCCCTGCGCGCCGAGTCGGACGCGTCCCTCATGCTCCTCGGCGGCGAGCCGTTCGACGAGGAGCTCATCATGTGGTGGAACTTCATCGGCCGGTCGCAGGACGACATCACCCAGGCCCGGGAGGACTGGATGAGCGGGTCGAGGTTCGGAGAGGTGAAGGGGTACGACGGGGAGCCACTGGCTGCGCCTCAGTTGCCGCCTGTGCCGCTGAAACCCCGAGGCCGGGTGCGTTGAACGGCCTCTTTGCGGCGTGAACCACGCGGGGCCGGGCAGACGGCGAAGTCGATCGGCACAGTGACCCGGTCGGCGCCCGACCGTCTGAGCTGACGTTTCGGGGCTCCCGGCCGGGAGCCCCGACCAGGACGGGCCGGCAACCCCTGTGTCACCGGCCGATCACGCGGACGCTTCGGTCTCCAGTCGGCAGCGCACGTCGACGACGCCCTCCACAGCACGGGTGAGACGTGCTGCCACGGGGATCAGACGGCCGTCCCGAACCTGCCCCGTCAGGGTCGCGATGCCATGGGTGACGGTGACCTTGATGTGGTGGTGGGACATCGGAAAGAGGTGGTTCACCACCGTGCGGCGAATTTCGTCTGCAAGTTCGTCGTCGGAGCGGAGGAAGACCTTGAGGAGGTCGGCGCGGCTGACGATGCCCTTCAACGTGCCGCCGGCGTCGACCACAGGAAGGCGCTTGACGCGGTGGTCGGCCATGAGCCGTGCTGCCTGAGGGAGGGCCGTGTCCGGATGGACCGTGATCGCGGGAGCGGTCATGAGGTCCTCGGCACGTGTGGATCCCGCCTTGGCGGTCGCGCTGAGATTCCGCATCTGTTCGACAAGGCCGGGGCGATGTCCGTGGAACTCCTCCTTCGGAAGGAGATCCGCCTCCGAGACCACACCGACGACGCGGCCCTCGCCCTTGACGACCGGCAAGGCGGTGATCTTCCACCGTTCCATGGCGGTCACGATCTCCTTGAACGTGGCGTCGAGGGCTACGGCGATGACTTTCCTGGTCATGACGTCGTCGACGGTGTACGGGGTGGAGGGCATCGCTCTGTCCTCAGGAAGCGTCGGCGAGCGGCCGGCCGCTGGCGTAGGGGCCGAACATGTCCAGCAGACGGCTTCGAGATGCGGACAGCCGGTCGGCGATCACCGCGGCGACACCCGTCGCAACGGAGCGCCCCACTACGGGGTCCGCGGCGCACAGTTCGCGCACGGCCCGAGCGTCGAATTCCAGGGCTCCGACGGCGTGGGTGGCGGTGGCGCCGAGGTGCCAGGTGTAGGGCGGGAGCATCCAGGACCAGCCGAGCAGGTCGCCGGGTCCGAGTGCTGCCACGACGGCTGCCTTGCGCCCGGGGACATGCATGTCGAGCGCGACGGTGCCGTACTCGATGATCCAGAACCGGTCGGCGCGCATGTGCTCCTCGAAGATGCGGCTCCCCGCGGGGAAGTCCACATGGTGCGAGTGGGCGAGCAGGGCCTCGCGTACCTCCGGTGACATGTCGGTCAGCAGATTCCTCATCGTGCTCATGTCGTCCTCCAGCCCTTTCCCTCCTCAGATTGGGCTTGCCGCTGCGGCTTCGGGAGGGCCTCGCGGTACCTACCGCAGGGACCGTTCGGCCCTGGTCGGCGGACCGTGACGCCTTTGCCCGAGCGGGGTACGACGGCGACCCGGCCCGGTTTTCGGACGGTGCGGTCACGGAGCGTGCGGGCTGCCGTCTCCGGGATCGACGCACGGCGGCCGGCATCCCGGTTGCGGCGGCGCAGATCGGCGAAACCCTGGGAGAAGCCGCAGTCGACAAGGATCCTCGCGTGATCGCCCTCGACCACGAGCATGCCGCCGGGGACGGTCCGCACCCCACCCAGGAACCGCGGTGAGGCGGGGCGGGCGGAAGGGGCCGATGCGGAGTCGGCCGCATCGGACAGGGAGGTGCCGCTTTCCGGCAGGCGCGGATTCCGCCGTCCCAGGGCGCACAGCGCTCGGGATGGGCCGGGCCGTCCCAGGCGGGGGACCGTCCGGCCCATGCGCGTCGGGCCGCGGGCAGTCAGGCTGGCTGTGACCCGAACCGGACGGGGCGAAGAGGCCCGTACCGGACGAGGAGAGCAAGAAGGGAAGGGCCCGTCATGAAGGCACTCGTCTTCCACGGACCGGGACAGACGTCCTGGCAGGACGTTCCGGACCCGGGCATCAAGGACCGCACCGACGCGGTGGTCCGCGTGGACGCCGTCACCATCTGCGGCACTGACCTTCACATCGTCAAGGGCGATCTGCCCGAGGTGACCCCGGGCCGCATCCTGGGCCACGAGGCGGTCGGCACGGTCGTCGAGACCGGTGACGACGTGGGCACCCTCCGCCCCGGCGACAGGGTGCTGATGTCCTGCATCTCCTCCTGCGGCCGCTGCCGGTTCTGCCGCGAACAGCGCTACGGCCAGTGCCGGGGAGGCGGGGGCTGGGTGCTGGGCCACACCATCGACGGCACCCAGGCGGAATACGTCCGGGTCCCCTTCGCCGATCTGTCCGTGTACCCGCTGCCCGCCGCCGTCGACAGCTACGACGCGGTACTTCTTGCCGACATCTTTCCCACGTCGTACGAGGTGGGTGTCCTGAACGCGGGAGTGCGGCCCGCAGACACGGTGGTCGTGGTCGGCGCGGGGCCCATCGGACTGGCTGCTGTCGTCACCGCCCAGCTGTACAGCCCCGGGCGGATCATCGCGATCGACCTTGCCGATTCCCGGCTGGCTGCGGCCCGGTCCCTCGGAGCGGACGCGACGGTCAGCGCGGACGAAGAGCCAGAAGGCCTCGTCGAGGACCTGACCGACGGGCTCGGAGCCGATGTCGTCATGGAGGCCGTCGGCGTGCCGGAGGCCTTCGAGATGTGCACGCGCATGGTCCGTCCTGGTGGCCGCGTCGCCAACATCGGTGTCCACGGCAAGCCGGCCACCCTCCACCTCGAAGACCTGTGGATCAAGGACGTCACCCTCACCACCGGACTCGTCGACACCTCCTCGACCCCGATGCTGCTGAAGATGATGGCGGCCGAGCGGCTGCCGGCCGCCCCACTGATCACGCACCGCTTCGAACTCGGACAGATGGAGGAGGCGTACGACGTCTTCTCCCACGCCGCCGAGACCGGGGCCCTCAAAGTGGCGCTGGGCGGCCCCCAGCACAACACCGTCACCCTGCCGAACGAGGGGATGTGAACCTCATGCCCAGCACCACGCCCAAGCCCGTCCGTGCCGAGGTCCAGGAAGCCGGACACACCGACCTGGGCCGACGGATAGCGGCCCGGCGCAAGGAACTCGGACTCACCCGCCAGCAGGTCGGCAGCCGCAGTGGAGTGGACGCCGGCTTCATCGCCTACCTGGAGGAGCATTCCGCGGCGCCCGGCAGCGGGTCACTCGTACGGATCGCCGACGCGCTCGGAACGACCGTCGCCGAACTGACCGGAGCGACGACCGAGCAACCGCCCGGCCAGGGGCCGGCTCCACGTGACTCCGAACTCGTCGCGCTCAGCGAGGCGGAGTGCCGCCGTCTGCTGTCGACGCACGGCATCGGTCGCGTGGCGGTGTTCACCCGTGACGGTCCGGTCATCTTTCCGGTCAACTACGTCGTCTCCGGGAGCGAGATCGCGTTCCGTACCTCGTGGGAATCACTGCTGGCCGGTGCCGCCGGCGCCCGTGTGGCCTTCGAGGTCGACCACATCGACGACGCGATGGAACAGGGCTGGAGCGTCCTGGCCGTCGGTGAGGCCGCCGGGGTCACCGACGAGCAGGCGATCCGGCGGCTGAACGCGACAGCACGCTCTCTGCCGTGGGCGGGCGGTGACCGCAAGTACTGGATGTCGGTCGTCCCCAGCCGGATCACCGGCCGCCGCGTGGTGCATCGATGATTTCGATACGCGCCGTGGTCTTCGACACCGACGGGGTCCTGCTCGACTCCGCGGTACTGCACGCGGAGGCCTGGAAAGCCGCCTTCGACGCCTGCCTGGACGCATGGGCTTCGCGCGGCGCGAAGCAGCGGCCCTTCGACGCCGATCGTGAATACCGTGAACTGGTCGACGGCAAGCCCCGTTTCGACGGCGCGCTCGCCTTCCTGACCGCCCGCGGGCTGGACCTTCCCCGGGGCACCCCCGATGACCTGCCGGGCTTCGACACGGTGTGGGCGGTCGCCGCCTACAAGGAGCGGCTCTTCACCCAGGCGATCGGCGTCCGGGCCGTCGCCCCCTTCCCCGAGGCCGCCCCGGTGCTGAACGAGCTGCGGCACAAGGGCATCCGGTGCGCGGCCGTCTCCGCCTCCCGGCACGCGCGCGCCCTGCTGAAAGCGGCCCGGTTGGACGATCTCTTCGACGCGTCGGTGGACGGCGGGGACGCCGCCCGGCTCGCCCTGGCCGGCAAACCGGATCCCGCGCTCTTCCTCGAAGCGGCGGCGCGGCTGGGCACGGCCGCCCGGAGCACGGCGGTCGTGGAGGACGCCGCAGCCGGGGTCGAGGCGGGGAGCCGCGGAAGGTTCGGCCTGGTCGTGGGCATCGACCGGTCGCCCGACGGACACATGTCAGACAGCCTCACCGCGCGCGGGGCAGACCTCGTGCTCGCGGATCTCACGTCGCTGCCGACCGTTCTGCGCGGGTACAAGCCGTGACGGCCTCGTGGACGTGGGAGTTCGGCGAGTACGACCCCAAGCAGGAAAAGCTCGTCGAGGCCCTGTGCACACTCGGCAACGGCCGCTTCGCCACGCGGGGTTCGGCACCCGAGACGGTGGCCGACGCCGTTCACTCCCCGGGAACGTATCTCGCGGGCTGCTACAACCGGCTCGTCTCGTCCGTGGGAGGCACCACGGTCGCCAATGAGGACATGGTCAACCTGCCGGACTGGACGGCCCTGCGCTATCGCTGCGTGCCGGAGGGAGCATCGCCGGGTGAGTGGCTGACACCCGACCACTCCACCGTTCGTCACTGCCGGGTATCCCTCGACATGCGGCGCGGCACCCTCACACGGCGCATGCTCCTCCAGGACTCGCAGGGCCGCCGGACCGGTGTCACACACACGAGACTCGTCCACATGGGTGACCCGTACCTCGCCGCTCAGCGCACGGTGTTCCGCGCGTACGGATGGAGCGGCACGCTCGTCGTCGAGTCCGTCCTCGACGGAGACGTGGCGAACACGGGCGTGGAGCGCTACCGCGCCCTCGCCGGCCGTCATCTCACCGACCATCACGTCGGCGTCGAACCGGAAGGTGTGGCGTGGCTGGGCTGTACGACATCGTCGTCCCGGATCCGGATCGGACTGGCGGTACGCACCTTCTCACTGCCCGTCGGAGCCAGGGCGGTGTCCTGCACCGACAGAGCCACCGTCCAGACCTTCACACTGCCGATCTCCCGGGAACGACCCGTCATGGTGGTGAAAGCCGCGGCTCTGTACACATCCCTCGACCGTCCCGCGGCGGATCCGCTGCGCGAGTCCGTGGACCATGCCACACAAGCACCGGGATTCCCCGCGCTGCTCACCACACATCACGCCGCCTGGGAACGGCTGTGGACCGAGGGGGAGTTGGAGACCCCGGGAGAGACGGGACACATCGTGCGCCTGCACGCCTTCCACCTCCTGCAGACGCTGTCCCCGCTCACCGCGGACCTGGACGTGGGAGTGCCGGCCCGGGGCCTGCACGGAGAGGCCTACCGGGGGCACATCTTCTGGGACGAGCTCTTCGTCCTGCCCTACCTCTCTCTGCACTTTCCGGAGGTGGCCCGCTCGCTGCTCATGTACCGGCACCGCCGACTGCCCGCGGCCCGTGACGCGGCACGGCGATCCGGGTTCGCCGGTGCGATGTTTCCTTGGCAGAGCGCCGGTTCGGGCCGCGAAGAGACACAGACGATGCACCTCAACCCCCGCTCCGGGAGGTGGCTGCCCGACCACTCCCACCTTCAGCGCCACGTCGGATCCGCCATCGCGTGGAATGTCTGGCGTTACGGTCAGGCGACCGGCGACACCGGGTTCATGCACGGACCCGGTGCCGACCTCCTGCTCGACATCGCCCGCTACTGGGCTGACGCCGCCGTCTACGATCCCGCGTCGCGACGCTACCGGATCAGGGGTGTCCTGGGGCCGGACGAGTACCACGATGCCTACCCGAAGGCCGATGGCCCGGGAATCGACGACAACGCCTACACGAACGTGGCGGCCGCGTGGGTCCTCGCTCGCGCACTCGAACTCACCGCTGAACTGCCCGGTGCCCGCCGCGCTGAACTGCTGGGGCAGCTCGGCATCGACGGCGAGGGCCTGGAGCGCTGGCGGGACATCACCCACCGTCTCCACGTGCCGTTCCACAGCGGTGTCATCAGCCAGTTCGAGGGATACGGAAGCCTGGAGGAACTGGACTGGGAGTCCTACCGGGCCCGCTACTCCGACATCCGCCGGCTCGACCGGATCCTCGAAGCCGAGGGAGACACGGTCAACCGCTACAAGGCGTCGAAACAGGCAGACACCCTCATGCTCGGCTATCTCTTCCGTCCAGCGGAGCTGTACGACCTCTTCACCCGGCTCGGCTACCGCCTGGACGACGACACCTGGCGGGCAACCGTCTCCTACTACCTCGACCGGACCAGCCATGGTTCGACGCTGAGCAGCGTGGTGCACGGCTGGGTGCTCGCCCGCCAACAAGGCCGGAAAGCCTGGGAGTTCTGCCGGGAGGCCCTGCTGAGTGACGTCACCGACATCCAGGGCGGCACGACGGGCGAAGGGATCCACCTGGGCGCCATGGGAGGAACGCTCGACCTCGTCGAGCGGGGCGTGGTCGGACTGGAGGCCTGTGCGACGGGTCTTCGCATGGACCCTGTCCCACTCGGTGACGTATCTCCCGCTGCCTTCACCTTCTGCTATCGGGGGCACCGCGGTGTACGCGTCAGGTTCCTGCCCGGACGGTGCGGCATCAGTGTGCCCCCGTCGTCGTCGAGCCCCCTCCACCTCGTCCTGCCGGACGGGCGCGAGATGGACGTGGCTCCGGGAACGCAAGGGTGGTTCCGCCTGCCCCGGCACTGACCGAGTGCGTCATCGTGGCGCTCCGGGGGGCGTGGTCATGCTCGTTGAGTGTGGATTCCCGGTGGGGTCATCAGCGCGCCTGCTTCTCGGCGTCTCATGGCTCACTCCTCCTCAGCCGGGCGGGCGTCGACCGGCAGGTCGTCCTGCTCGTACGCGAGCCGATCGACCACGTCGACCACTCCGTCGACGCTCTGGCACAACCGCAGGACGATGGGGACGAGGCTCGATCGGGGCACGCTGCCGCTGAGGGTCACCACACCGTCGGCCACGTCGACGGTCAGGGCGGACGGGCTCAGCTGCAGCGTCCGGGTAAGGATGTCTTCGAGGATCTCCTCCTGGATCGCGCGGTCGCGGCGGAGGAAGAGCTGGATCAGATCGCTGCGGCTGACGATGCCGATGACGTGGTTCCCGCTGTCGACCACGGGAAGGCGTTTGATCTGGTTCCTGCGCATCAGCCGGGCCGCACGCACCACGCTCCAGCCGGGGCGGGCGGTGACGGCCGGAGCGCTCATGAGATCGGCGGCCGTAGCGGTGCCGCTGCCGTGTTTTTGCAGCAGGTCGGCCTCGGAGACGACCCCCACGGGGCGTCCGGCCTCATCCACGACGGGCAGAGCGGTGATGCCGAACTCGTCCAGCAGGCGGGCGACTTCCTTGAACGCGGTACCAGGCTGGACGGTGATGGCGCTGGGCGTCATCAGGTCCGCGACGCAGCGGTGCCTCATGGTGCCCCCTTCACGCGGACATCGCCGCGCCCGGCCGGGGCACGACGTCGACGACCCCCGGCACGGTGCGTGCGACACGCACCAGCATGTCCTGGAGTTTCGGGTCGGGGACGGAGCCTTCGAGCCGGACGATGCCGTCGGACACGTGGACGTGGACGAGTGGCGCGCCCGCCGGTACGAGGTGTGCGGTGATCATCTCGCGCAGTTCGGCCGCGATGTCCTCGTCCGGCCGGAGATAGGTCTTCAGGAGATCGCCCCGGCTGACGATCCCGATCAGGGCGCCGTCCTCGTCGGTCACCGGAAGCCGCTTGAGGTGGCCGTGCGCCATGAGGCGGGCGGCACTGGCGATGGTGGCGTCCTGGGGCACGGTGACCGCCGGCTCGGTCATCAGTTGTCCGGCTGTCACCGCGCGGGTCTCGTCCATGTCCTGCGCGTCGAGCAGCAGGTCGGCCTCGGAGACCACGCCCGCGACCCGTTCGTCCGTGGACAGGACCGGCAGGGCGCTGACTCGTGATCGGCGCATGGTTTGCACGATGTCCTTGAGCGGAGATCCTTTCCTGACGGAGATGACGGATCGCGTCATGACGTCGCCGACGGTGCGCAGGTGCTTCATGAGTCCTCCAGAGCTCCGGCGCGGATGCGCGCGCCATACGTCCAGTGTCGTCCCGGACAGGTGGCGGACAGGAGGGGCCGGGCGTCCCCATCCGGGGCCGACCGGCCCTGCCTCGCCGCATCCCGCCGAGGTCGGGCATACCGGTGACTCTCTGTGTACGGCGAGCGAGGTGGAGGCCCCGGGCCGTGGCCTCGCGGACACGTTGCGGGCCAATAGGACCTTCGGCCCCGAAGAGGCCCTGAGCGGCCCTCTCGAAGCGAGCAACTCGGTGCCAGTCTGGGAGCTGTCGCCACCGTTCGGCGAGGAGGAACCCATGGAAGGGACCATCCGCGATCCGGACACCAGCTCGGTCGTCGTCGGCGTCGACGGATCGCAGTCGGCCCGCGACGCGGTGCGGTGGGCCTCCGCGGAGGCCGCACGCCGCGGTCGGCCGCTGCACCTCGTGCACGCGGCCGACACCGACGGCCGACGGTTTCATCTGTCCGCGGCCAGTGTCGAACGGGTTCGTCGTGCCGGGAGCGAACTGCTCGAGGAAACCGCCGGGGCGATCGCCACCGAGCATCCCGACCTGCACGTCACGACCGAATTCAGCCGACGTGACCCGGTGACCGCTCTGCACAGGGCCGCCGGCCTCCACGGCACGATCGTCGTGGGCAACAGGGGCCTGGGCGGGTTCAATTCCCTGATGCTCGGGTCCGTCGGCCTCAAGACCGCGGCAGGAGCCAGGACCCCGCTCATCGTCGTCCGGGGGGTTGAGGACGGGACCGAGGCCGGCGTCGTCCTCGCCGCCGTCCGGGATGAGCTGGACCTCGAGTGCACGCGGTACGCGGCGCGTGAGGCCGAACTGCGCAAGGCGTCATTGCGGCTGCTCCACGTGTGGAACGCTCTCCAGTCCGTCGGGAACGTCGTGAGCATGCTCGACAACATCGAGGAGATCGCCGACGAGTACGTCGAGAGGCTGAAAGCCATTACGGACGAGATCCGAGGGGAACACCCGGGACTCGGAGTCCATGCGGACGCGGAGAAGAGTATGTCCGTGGCCGGCGTCCTCGTCGAGGCGTCGCACCATGCGGACCTGCTGGTCATGGGGGGTCGCCGCTCGCCCGGATACATCGGTCCCTCTCTCGGGCACATCGCACACAGCCTCGTGCACCACGCGCACTGTCCCGTGCTCCTCTTTCCCCGCCACGGTCAGGACCTCAGGAGGAAGCCGTGAAAAGGACCGGCGAAGGCCGTGAACTCGTCGTCGGCCTCGACCCGGCCAGGGACTGGCGTCTGCCCCTTTCCTGGGCTGCCGACGAGGCACACCGGCGGAGGCTGGTACTCCACCTGGTCGTTGCGGTGCCCTCGCAACGAGACAGCCACCGTGCCGGTGGCACGCTGCACCAGATGGCTCAGCGGCAGGCCGGGGAAGGAGCGCTGGAAGCAGCGCTCAACTGGGCCCGGAGCCGTCACCCGACGCTGGAGGCGACCGGCGCTCTCCTGGAAGGCCCGCCCGCCTCTGTCCTGCGCGGGCTCTCGCAGGGAGCCCGCATGCTGGTGCTCGGCTCTCGTCACTTGAGCCGTACCGAGGAGTTTCTCAGCGCAGGTGCTCTCGTCGTTCCCGTGGCGGCCCAGGCCGCCTGCCCGGTGGTGGTCGTCGGAGACGCCGAACACGTCACCCAGCGGCCCCCCTACCTGGTCGTGGGGATCGACGGCAGCGAATGCTCCAGGGCCGCACTGGCCTTCGCCTACGAGGAGGCCGACGTCCGGGGCGCACAGTTGCGCGCGATCTCCGTGTGGCAGCCACCGGCGTTGCGCCTCCACGACGCGCAGGCCGCCCCGCAGTCCCAGGGGCGGATGCTGGACGAGACCACCGCGGGTTGGCCGGAGAAGTATCCGGACGTCGTGCTCAAGCACGAGGTCCTTGTCGGACATCCGGTGGAGGAGCTGGCGACGGCCGCTGAGCACGCTCTGGCCGTGGTCGTGGGCCGCCGGGGAACGGGCGGCTACAGCGGGATGCATCTCGGTTCTGTCGTCCACGGGCTCCTGCACCGGGCGCACTGCCCGGTCGTCACCGTCCCCGTGGTGTGACGGCCGAGCAGCGCCCAGGCCCCCGGTCCAACGGGCGTGCACGGAGGGCAGGGCCCCCTCAGGTCTGAGACCGAAGCCGAGCGGTACGCCGGCTAAAGGGACACGGACGTAGCGGTACGCCGACGCCGGTGACAAGGACGTAGTGGTCGGGCCCACGGCGGGTTGGGGCCGCCTGCCTGCGGCGGTGCTGTCACCGCAGGGCGCCTGCCCGTGCGCGTACTACGGTGAAAGTGCGAAGCAAGCCCCCGTGCGCGGCTGGAGGTGCCGATGAGTGCGGACAACCCAGAGGCCGCGCCCATCAGGGTCCCCCGGCTCCGGTTGGACGAGCTGCTCGAGGAACTGCAGGTGCGCATCGACGACATCCGCGGTATCCGCGATCGTCTGAACGGGCTTCTTGAGGCGGTCATGTCAGTGGGGCAGGAGTTGGACCTGCCCCAGGTGTTGCGCGGCATCGTCGAGGCAGCCGTGGTCCTCGTGGACGCGGAGTACGGAGCCCTCGGTGTCATCGGTGAAGGCAAGACGCTCGCCGAATTCCTGCCCGTGGGCATCGACGACGAGCGGAGGGCCCGTATCGGCGACCTGCCCTCCGGACACGGCATCCTCGGCGAACTGATCCGACACCCGGAGCCGCTGCGCCTGTCGGAACTCTCGGAGCACCCTGCGTCGTACGGCTTCCCGCCCAACCACCCGCCGATGCATTCGTTCCTCGGCGTTCCGATCAGGGTCCGGGACGACGTCTTCGGCAACCTCTACCTGACCGAGAAGCGCGGTGGCGCGGAATTCGACGCCGACGACGAGGCGGTCCTGTCGACGCTGGCCGTGGCGGCCGGAATCGCCATCGAGAACGCCCGCCTGTTCGAAGATGTCCAGCTCAGGGAACGCTGGCTGGCTGCCCGCTCCGACGTCACCAGCGCGCTGCTGTCCGGATCGGGGGAGCACCAGGTGCTCGAAGGCATGCTGGAGCGGGCCTGTGCCATCACCAGAGCCGATATGGGCGCCTTTTACGTGGTCGGCCGGGGCGGGGAACTGCGTGGATCCCTGGCGCGTGGTGAGGGTGCGGAAGCGCACCGAGGCCTCGTTCTGCCCAGCAGCGAAGGCACTCTCGCGGCGGTCGCCCTGGCTGCCGACGGGCTGGTCTCCGTCCCGGACGTCCAGAACGACAGCCGTGTCACCGCGCAGGCGGAGCGCTGGGACGGTTTCGGCCCCGTGGTTGCCGTGACCGTCGGGACCAAGGAGAAGCTGAGCGGCGTCCTGATGCTGGCACGGACGAGCGAGCGTGCTCCGTTCGCGGCGGCGGAGGTCGCCGCGCTGCCCGGTTTCGTGGACCAGGCCGCCCTCGCCCTGGAGCTGGCCGACCGCCGACGGGACGCGGAGCAGATGAGCCTGTTGGAGGACCACGACAGAATCGCCCGTGACCTGCACGATCTTGCTATCCAACGACTCTTCGCCACCGGCATGACCCTGCAGAGCGCTCAGCGGTTCGTCGAGCACCCGCAGGCCTCGGAGCGTCTGGCCCGCGCGATCGAGGACCTGGACGCCACCATCAAGATCATCCGTTCGACCATCTTCGGCCTCCGGGAGCACGAGGTTCCGGGCGTACCGGCCTCGCTCAGGCTTCGAGTGGTGCAGGCGATGGACCAGGCCGCGGGCATGCTGGGTTTCTCACCGGCACTGCGGATGGAGGGGCTGATCGAGACCGACGTGCCGCACGCCGTGGCCGACGAAGTCATCGCCGTCATCGGCGAAGCGCTGACCAACGTCGCCCGTCACGCGCAGGCAGCGCACGCCGAGGTGCTGGTCCGGGCGGAAAAGGGGGTGGTGACGGTCGAGGTCGGCGACGACGGCATCGGAATGCCCGCTGACGGCCGGCGCAGCGGCCTGCTCAACCTTGCGGAGAGAGCCGAGCGACTGGGCGGAGAAATACAGGCCGGGCGGGGGACCGACGGCGGAACCCGGCTCGTGTGGCGGGTGCCTGTCGGTCCGGGCGCCGGCGCTGGTGAGGCGTCCGCTTCAGGTCAGTGAGTGCCCTCGTTCTGCTGGTGTGCCTCGGCATGCTCGTGCGCCTGGGCCGCGATGACGGCTGCCTGGACGCGGCGTTCGACGCCCAGCTTGCCCAGCAGCCTGGAGATGTGGTTCTTGACCGTCTTCTCCGAGAGGAAGAGCCGCTTGGCGATCTGGCGGTTCGTGAGGCCCTCGCCGATCAGTTCCAACACGGCGTGCTCCCGTTCGGAAAGGGTCGCCAGCCGAACGTCCTCGGGTGACTGCGCGGTGTTCGGGTCGCGGAGCGAGTGCATGAGGCGGGCGGTCGTCGCGGGATCGAGCATCGACTGGCCCGTCGCCACGGTGCGCACCGCCGTGACGAGGTCGGACCCCTTGACCTGCTTGAGAACGTACCCCGCGGCGCCGGCCATGATCGCGTCGAGGAGAGCGTCCTCGTCGTCGAACGACGTGAGCATCAGACAGGCGAGCTCGGGCATGCGGGTGCGCAGTTCGCGGCAGACGGTGACGCCGTCGCCGTCGGGCAGCCGCACGTCGAGCACCGCCACGTCCGGACGCAGCGCGGGCCCGCGCGCCAGCGCCTGCTCGGCCGTGGACGCCTCGCCCACGACGCTGATGTCGGGCTCGGCGTCCAGAAGGTCGTGGAGCCCCCTTCGGACGACCTCGTGGTCGTCGAGAAGGAACACCCTGACGGGTCCGTCGACGGTTTCGTCCGTGGTGGCAGCCTGCACGTCGGACATGTGTGTCCCAGGGTCGGTCTGCTTCGTCCCATGCCTTGCAGCCATTGTCTCAGCAAGGCCGAGGAGGCACCCGTTCGATGAGGCAGCATGCCACCTCGTCGTCAGGGACGTCGTCAGGGACGTCGTCAGGGACGTCGTCAGGGACAAGGAGCCCCCTCAGCTCCCGAGCTCGGTGGCCTTCGGAGCCTCGAGATCCATCCGGACGTCCACAACTCCCTCCACGGCCCGGATCGCCCGGGCGAGCAACGGCACCCGGGCGCGGTCACCGACGAGGCCGTGCAGGGTGGCGACGCCTTCGAGCACGGTGACATCCCATCGTGCGGGTGGCGCCGGCCCTCCGCGCACGACCTGGCGGATCTCCTCCTCGATCTCCTGGTCCGGGCGCAGAAACACCTTGAGGAGGTCGCCCCGGCTCACGACGCCTTCCAGCATGCCGACGCTGTTGACGACGGGCAGTCGCTTGACGCCCCCGCGGGCCATGATGCGGGCGGCTTCAGCGAGGGTGGCGTTGGGACGGACAGTGACGGCTGGGCTCGACATGAGCTCCCCTGCCCGCACGGCACCGGCCTTGGACGCCTGGTCCCGCGGGTCCGACAGCTTCGGGTCCTCCCGTCGGAACTCCTCCTTGGGAAGGAGGTCGGCTTCCGAGACGACTCCCACCACGCGGCCCTCGCCTTCCAGCACGGGCAGCGCACTGACCTTCCATTGGTGCATCAGCTCGACGATCTCCTTGTACGAGGCGTCGTTACCGACGGCGACGGCGGTGTGCGACATGACGTCACTTACGGTGGCCTGGGATGCGGGCATGATCGGCTCCGGGGCGGTGGGCCTTCCGTGGCTGTGCGGTTCGGGTGCCGTGTCCCGTGGGCAGGGCGGTGATGCGCCTGAAGAACGGTGTGCGCAAGGTCGGCCTCCGTTCGTCCTCTTCAGTCTGTGGTGGCGCCGGAGCTTCCGGGATGGGCCGACCGGCCCCCGGCGCGCTCCGACCGGCTCATTTCAGAAACAGCAGAAGCCCTGGCCGAGGCGGCGGACGCCGCGGTAAGGGACCGACGGGGTAGCGTCCCGGGACCGTTCGGCCCATGACTCGCACGGCACGAAACCGCAGCCTGAAAGAGTCCGATGGCGGCAGCCGAGCCCTTGGAGGACGCTATGAACGGGGCACTGCGGCCGTCGTGCACGATGTGATGCTCCATCGGGTTGTGGCCTCGCGTACCCCATCCCGCTTGCCGCACGGCTCGCGCGAGCCCTGGTGGGCGTGGAGTACGTCGGGCGTGCCCTGACCGGACCGCGCCGGCGCCCGAACCTCGACCCCGACCTTCCGGACACCGACCACACTCGCGACACAGAGCGTCGGCCGGCACCGGACCAGAGGCGGCGACGATGACACGGACACTTCCTGTAAAAGCCTCCTCACTGACGTGGCGCTGGCGACGCAACTCGCTGCGCCGGCACAGCGATGTGGTCGAGGCTTGGCTTGTGCTCGTCATCTGGCTGCTCGTGGTCGCCGCCGGAGTTCTGGCGGGTGTACTGGTGGTCCGGGCCGTCGGATCGGCCTTCTCGGCGCAGGCGGCCAGGGCCCATGCCGTACCTGCTGTCCTCACTGGTCACGCGGCGGGGACCGGGGCCACTACCGGGGGATACGACGACGGCCGGGTATGGGCGGCCGTGCGCTGGACGGACGCGGACGGCGCGGTGCACACCGGCCGGGCGAAGGTCTCGCCGAAGGCTCCGGCAGGCACGCGGGTCACGGTGTGGACGGACGGGCGGGGCCGGGTGGTGCCTGCACCTGCCACGGGCGCCGAGGTGGCGCTGCAGGAGGCATTGGCCTGCGCCCTTGTCGCGCCACCGGTCGCTGCCGCCGTCTGGGGCGCCGGCTGGGTGGCCCGTAACCGGCTCATCCGGCGGCGCATGGCCGAATGGGGCGAGGAGTGGAAGCAGATCGGACCGCAGTGGGGGAACCTCAGCGGAGGAAGAGGCTGAGCACCACACCTTTGTGGCTGCCGGCGCTGAGCCTGGTGCGGCACGATGCTCCCGCCTGTCGGTTCGCGCACGCCGCGGAATGGTCCACTCTCACCGGTGGTGGCCCCTCCCCGTGGCCCCTCCCCGTGGCCCCTCCCTGTGGCCGGTGGCCCTGTGGCCGGTGGCCCCGTGGCCGGGGCCCGGTGCCGTGCCGATCCGAGCGAGTCGGCCGAGCTCGTCACCAAGCGACGGTCCAGGCGGCCGAGGCAGGTGTCGGCGCCACTCTTCCCCCGCCTCCATGGCGCCGCGGTGTCGCAGGCGGCGCCAGAACGTGGCCGATGAAGGCCGTGGTGCTGGACGGCGGTGCGAGGATGCAAGCGGTGACGCCCATGCGGCCGATGCGGGTGACCGACGCGAAGTGGCGGTCGCTGCCACGTAATTCAGCGTCGCCGGACGTGGTTCGATGTGCCGGAGTGCCGGAGTGCCGGAGTGCCGGAGTGCCGGAGTGCCGGAGTGCCGGAGTGCCGGAGTGCCGGAGTGCCGGAGTGCCGGACCGCCGGGTGAGGATGAACCCTGTGCCCACCGGCTCGCCGGCGCGTACGTCACGGGCGTAGACGGTCTTGGCATGCACGAGTCGCGATCTGGTCCGGCTCCATGAAGATCTAGTCCGGCTCCATGTAAGGGCGGAGCAAGACCCGGGCCTGGCTGTGGGCGTGCGGGCGGATGGCTGACAACGCCTGGGTGACCGCTGCGTCCAAGGGGCCGCTGGTGTCGATCCTGACGGCCTCCGGCCAGGGGGACTCCGCGGCAGCCATGGCGGCGGCCACATCGCGGTCGGCGTCGGATGCGCCGCGGCCGCGGGTGGCCAGGCGGTCGGCCGTCATGTCGTCCGGGACATGGCAGTGGAGGGCCACCAGGTCCGCGTGCGTGCGCTCGGCCATGCGCAGGGCGGCTTCCCGCTGCTGCGCGTCGTGCCAGGTGGCGTCCAGGACCACTGATTCGCCGCGGGACAGCAGAGTTGCCGAGCGGTCGAGCAGGGCCTTGTACGTCATGTCGCTCCACTCAGGTGAGTAGATGCCTTCCCCGTAGGCGGCGGCCGCCTGTTGCTCGGCCGGGATGCCCGCGAGTTCCTTGCGGAGGCGGTCGCTGCTGAGCAACGTGACACCGAGGCGATCGGAGAGGGCGCCGGCGAGCGTCGACTTCCCACTGCCGGGGAGCCCGCCGACGAGGGTCAGGCCCACGGCAGAGGTGCGCAGGTGGTGCAGGGCGGTGGTGACCAACCGGCGAGCGGCCGCCTCGGCGCCGGGTATGCCCTGGCGGGCCTGGATCAAGGAGACTTTGGCGCGGACGAAAGCGCGGTAGGCGACATAGTGGTGTCGTAGGGACGGCGGCGCCGGGTCGCCCGAGTACGCGCCGTACGCGGCGAGGAAGAACGCCGCGGCCCGTGGGGCGCCGAGTTGTTCCAGGTCCATGGCCAGGAAGGCGGCGTCGTCGAGACCGTCGACGTACCGCAGGGCGTCGTCGAACTCCAGGCAGTCCAGGACGCGCGGGCCGTCGTCGAGGCAGAAGATGTCGTCGGCGAGCAGGTCACCGTGGCCGTCGACCATCCGGCCTTGCTCGATGCGCATGGCGAACAGCGGTTCCCGGCCCGCGAGATAGCGGCGTACCAGCCGCTCGGTCTCCGCCACGCCGTCGGGCACCGTGCCGTCGGCAGACAGGGCACGGACCTCGCCGAAACTGGCCTCCCAGCGCGAGGACAGCGCGTCGCGGGTGCCCTGCTCGTCCACTTCCCGACCGCGTGGCGCACTCGCGTGGTGGGTGGCGAGCAGGCGGGCGACCGCGCGCAGTTCGTCGGTGACGTCCACGCCTTTCCTCACGAGTTCGGCGAGGCGGCGCCCGGTGGGCATGCGACGCATCACGACGAGAGGTTCGGACTCGTCCGAGTCCGGGCTGCGGAATGCCCCTACGCCGAGGTAGACGTCGGGGGCGAAGCGCCGGTTGAGGGCGACCTCCCGCTCGCATGCGGCCTGTCGCCCAGCCACGGTCGTGTGGTCGAGGAACGCCAGGTCGACAGGCTTCTTCACTTTGTAGGCGCGGTCGCCGATGAAGAACAGCACCGCGGTGTGCGTCTCGCGCACTTCCGCGGGCGGGAGCGGTGGAGCCCCGGAGGCGGTGTCCGGCCCGGGTGCGGATCTGTCGGACGGCGGCGGCGCCGGCGGCTGCGCGCGTCGGTTCGGGTCAGTCATGAGGGACGACGTCTACGGGACGGTGCGCGTGGTGGACGGCTGCCCGGGCCACGGGGCCCAGGGTCCTGGTGTCCTCGGCGACCAGGTTGCCGACGACGGTGAGGCCCGGGTTGCGGGCCTGGATTTCCGCCCGGGCGTGGTGCACGGGCCGCTTTGCCCGGTTGTTCTGGGCTCCTTCCGCCAGGGCGTGTGCCGGTTCAGGCGCCGGCAGGGGCCACGCGTGTACCGGGCGCAGAGTGAGCTTGCGCTGCTCGGCTTCGTCGGCTGCCCGGCGGGCGGTGGCGAGGCTCTCGGGTGAGCCGACGAGGCTCACGGTGACGGCTCGGTCCATGGCGACTTCCTCGCTGTCGGTGGAAGACGGGAATGAGCGGTAGGTGCGGTCGCCGTCCGGCGCGTGCAGGTCGGTGGCCCTGCAGGTCGGCCGTGGAGCGTGCTCTCGCGGTGCGAGAGCGTGGGCAGACGCCTCGTACGTCGATGACTACCTCTCTCACATCGATGACTACCTCAAATGTCGTCTCGGCGCATGTGCTCCTTGTGGACAAGCGAGAGGGGCGGCCGCCTCCCGGCGTTCGACCTCGCGACGATCTGGTGGAGGCGGGCGCGGCTGACCAGCCGGAGCATGTCGATGTCGTCGACGAAGGCGATCCGGTCGCCGAACCTGCCCCTGGCGCGTGCCGGACGGCCGGTCATGGCCGGGCGCCGATGGTGCGGGCTGGAGAGGATCACGGAGGCTGGACAGGCAGGTGTATGGCCTACACACTTAACGAATGATCAACGGAGTTCCGGACCAGGCACAGCCCTTCGGCCCCCTCGGCAAGGGCGAGCGCCTTGCCCTGGAGGACGTCGGGGCGGGCGTCTTCGAGGGGTACTGCCACGGTGGCCGCGCGCAGGAGCGCGCCTATGGAGGGGCCGTAGTGGGCCAGGCGCTGGCCGCGGCGTACCGCACCGTCGAGGAGGACCGGTCCGTGCACTCCCTGCACGCCTACTTCCTGCGCGCCGTCACGCCCGAACGTCCCACGAGGTACGTGTCCGACGCGGTCCGGGACGGGCGCAGCTACTCCGTGCGCCAGGTGACCGCCACGCAGGGCGGCAAGGAGGCGCTCACGATGAGCGTGTCCTTCAAACTGCCGCAGCCGCAGGGAAGTCGGCGGCAGCCGGGCATGCCGGACGTCCCGGGCCCCGAAGGTCTCGACGACGGCTTCGCGTTCCGTCCGGCGACGCATCCGCTGCGCACGGCGGTGGAGTGCCGGCAGGTGCCGGACGCTGTCGGTCCGCACGAGGGGGAGATCGAACGCTTCGCCTGGTTCCGCTCGGTCGGAGCGCTTCCCGACGACCCCGCGCTGCACGCCTGCGCCCTCGCGTACATCTCCGACGCGCCGCTCGCCCCCACGGCCCTCGTGCCGTACGGCGAACCGCGGCCGGTCGGTGTCGTCCTCGCCTCGCTGGACCACGCCATGTGGTTCCACCGTCCGTTCCGTGCCGACGAGTGGCTCCTGTACGCCTGCCGCAGTCGCCTCGCGGGAGACGGGCGCACTCTGGCGTACGGCGAGTTCTGGGACCGGGGCGGGCAGCTCGTCGCGTCGGTCGTCCAGGAGGCGCTGCTGCGGACAAGGGAGTAGTCCTGGCCTGCGTCGCCGGCGGGCGCCTCCAGCTACCGCTTCGAGAGGCCGATGCGCAGGGCGTCGAGGAGGCCGTCACCCGGACGGCGCCCGCTCGCGTGCGCTCAATGCATTGACGCCGTGCTGCGGGGCCGCGATGCTCACGGTCCGCGCCTGTCCTGTGACCACTCGCCGAAGCCGACGCCGATGGAGGTCTCCCGCATGGGCCCGTTCCTGCCCGACGCCGTACGACAGCACGCCGCGCTCACGCCTGGCGCCCCTGCTGTGACAGAAGGTTCCCGGACGCTGACCTACGCCGAGCTCGACCGGCGCGGCAACCGTGTCGCGCAGGCGCTGCTCGCGGCGGGCCTTCCGCAGGGCGCCCATGTCGGCTACCTCGTCCGGCCCGGGGTGCTCTCGGCCGAGCTCCTGATGGGCTGCGCCAAGGCGGGGTTCGTCGCCACGCCGTTGAACTGGCGCCTGACCGGGCCCGAGCTGGTCGCGGTCGCCCAGGACGCCGAACTCGGGATCGTCCTGACCCAGACCGAATTCCTGCCCGGCGCACGCGCCGTGCGGGCCGCCTTGCCGGGGATCATCCTCGTGACCGAGAGCGGGGCTGACGCGGATGAGTGCACGTACGAGAAGTGGCTGGCCGCGGCCGGTGACGTCGATCCGGGTGCCGGGAGCGAGGACGCGGTCTTCCTTCAGCTGTACACCTCCGGCACCACGGGGCTGCCCAAGGGTGTCCAGCTCACGCTGAACAACTGCACCGCGGGCGAAGCCCAATTGCGCGAGATGGGCTGGACGACCGCGTCCGTCTCCCTCAACGTCATGCCCGTCTTTCACATCGCCGGGACCGGCTGGCTCGTGAACGCGCTCGCCGCGGGCGCCCATACGGTGCTGGTCCCCGACCTCGTGCCGTCCGCCGTGGTCGAGCTCATGGAGCGCCACCGCGTCACGCACACGTTCTTCGTGCCCGCCATACTCCACATCCTCACGACACTGCCCGACATCCGCGAACGTGACTTCTCCGCGCTCCAGTTGATCGTCTATGGGGCCTCGCCCATCACGCCCGCCCTGCTGCGCCGCTCCATGGAGGTCTTCGGCTGCGGCTTCTACCAGAAATACGGTCTGACCGAGACGACCGGCTCCGCCGTGCGGCTGCTGCCCGAGGATCACGTCGTGGACGGACCGCGCTCCGCGCTGCTGCGCTCGGCGGGCAACGTGTGGCCCGAGGTCGAGGTGGCCATCGCGGATCCGGTCACCGGCGATCATGTGGCGCCTGGGGTGGTGGGGGAGATCCTCACCCGGTCCCACCAGGTCACCCCGGGCTACTGGAAGCGGCCCGAGGAGAACGAGGCGCTGTTCACCGCCGACGGCTGGCTCAGGACCGGTGACGCGGGCTATCTCGACAAGGACGGCTACCTGTTCATCACCGACCGGATGAAGGACATGGTGATCACGGGCGGTGAGAACGTGTACCCGATCGAGGTCGAGTCGGTGCTCGCCGACCACCCGGCCGTGCTGGACGTCGCCGTCTTCGGCACGCCGGACGACAAGTGGGGCGAGGCCGTCACTGCCGCCGTCGTGCTGCGGCCCGCTACGGGCCCGGTCACCGCGCAGGACCTCATCGACTTCACACGTGAGCGCATCGCCTCGTACAAGAAGCCGCGGATCGTCCACTTCGTGGAAGAGCTGCCCCGCAATCCCAGTGGCAAGATCCTCAAGCGGGTTCTGCGCCAGGAACTCGCCCCTCGCGCCGATTGAACGACCGTTAAGCCGGTGAGCAGGTGCGGGCCTCAGGGTCCGCTCCGGACATGCGTGACAAAGGCCCCAAAGTTATGCTCGGAGGGTTCCCGTCGTTGACGGCACGGGGCTGGACGGAGCGCGGGAGGCGACCGGCCCGGCCGGCTGACCGGGGTCCCTGCTCACTTCTCCGGAGCGAACGCATGGCAGGACGGCGCAGGGCGGAGATCGGCCTGGGGGAGCGCCTTGCCCTGAACCGCGTGGGCACCTTCGAGTGGGACCTGGCGGCGGGGACCTTCGAGCTCGACGCGGCGGGCCTCGCCGTGTACGACATCGGGCCCGACGAGTACGACGGCCGGCCCGAGTCCCTGCTGTCGCGCGTCTCGCCCGAGGAGGGTGCCCGCCTGGGCGCCGCCGCCATGGCGGCGATCCACGCGGGACGCTCCTCCTACGGCGCCTACTTCCGCGTACGGCGCCGCGACGGCCGGGAGCAGTGGACCCATCTGCGGGGCCGGGTCGTCCGAGACGAGCACGGCAGACCCCGGCATGTGGTCGGCATCGTGCGGGACGCCGACGCGGACCGCGCCCAGCTCGCCATGACCAGCCCCGCACAGCTCGCGGGATGGCAGCGGATGACCACCGTCCTCCAGAGCACCGCCGACGCCTTCTCCCGGGCCATGACCGTCGCCGACGTGACCGCCGTCCTCACCGGCGGGCGCGGCCTCGAACTCTTCGGGGCCGACGGACTCGTCCTCGGCCTCGTCGAGGGCGACACCCTCCAACTCGTCGCCCTGGCAGGCGACTCGACGCCCGAGCTCGACGAGCTCAAGCTGCACCGCCTCGACGAGTCGCTGCCCCTCGCCGAGGCGGTGATCACCCAGCGCCCGCGCTTCGTGACCTCCCTGCGCGAACTCGCCGACACCTTCCCGCGTCTCGGCCCGTACGCGCGACGCTTGGAACTGGACGCCGCCGCGTTCCTGCCGCTGGTCGCCCAGGCCCGCTCCGTCGGGGGGCTCGCGCTGCTGTTCCGCGGGCGCGAGGAGTTCACGGCCGAGGACCGCGACCTGTGCCTCGGCCTCGCGGGCATCGTCGCCCAGTCCCTCCAGCGGGCCATCCTCTTCGACGGCGAACGCGACTTCGCCACGGGCCTCCAGTCGACCATGCTGCCCCAGCACATCCCCAAGTTCCCGGGCGTCGAGATCGCCGCCCGCTACCACGCCGCTGGCAGCGGCCGGGAGGTGGGCGGCGACTGGTACGACGTGATTCCGCTGCCCCGGCGCAGGATCGGGATAGTCGTCGGTGACGTCGAGGGCCACGACACCCAGGCCGCCGCCGTCATGGGGCAGTTGCGCATCGCGCTGCGCGCCTTCGCGGGCGAGGGCCACCCGCCGTCCACGGTCATCGCGCGAGCCTCACGCTTCCTCGCCGAGCTCGACACCGACCGCTTCGCCACGTGCACGTACGCCCAGGTCGACCCCGCCACCGGAGACGTACGGGCCATCAGGGCCGGTCATATGGAACCGGTGCTCCGGCACGCGGACGGCCGCGTCAGCACCCCGCCCGTGCGCGGTGGTCTCCCGCTGGGCCTGGCCACGGAGTTCGAGGAGGAGGAGTACCCGGAGACGCGGCTCGACCTGCTGCCCGGCGAGGCGTTCGTCCTGTTCACCGACGGCCTCGTCAATCATCCGGGGCGCGACATCGCGGCAGGCGTGAGGGCTCTGACCGAAGCGGTGCGCAACGGGCCCGTCGGGGCGTCCGCCATCGCCGAGCACCTGTCGGAGCGGGTGTCGCAGATCAGGCCGACCTCCGATGACGCGGCGCTGCTCGTCCTGTGCCGGGACCGCGACCCGGGCACCCCGCTCGCGCCGCGCATCCACCAGTACCTCCACACCGCGGACCCCCAGGGGCTCGCCGAGACCCGCACAGCGCTGCGAAGCGCCCTGGAGGACTGGGGATTCGGCGCGGTGGTGGACGACGTGGAACTCGCCGCCGGTGAGCTGATGGTGAACGCGCTCCTGCACACGGAGGCCGGCGCCGTCATCACCCTCGAAGTGCTGCCGGGCCAGGCCCGGCGCGTCCGGCTCTGGGTCAAGGACCGGTCGAGCGTGTTCCCGCGCCGCCGCACACCGGGCGAGGCCGCGACATCCGGTCGTGGGCTGCTGCTCGTCGACGCGGTCGCGGACTGCTGGGGCGTCGAACCGCGGGGTGAAGGGAAGGCAGTGTGGTGCGAGTTCGTGAAGACGGAGCCGGAGCCGCCCGTGGGTATGTGAGGCGCCGGGTGTGCGGCCGTGCCTAGGGCCTGTCGTCAAATTCCCGTCTGCCCGGCGGCGTCTGGCACGCACGCTCGCGGCGTTGCCGAAAAGCCCTGGTAGCTCCGCTACAAGGGCTCTCCGGCGCCTTGCGATCGCACGCACCAGACGCCGCCGGGCCCGCCCCTCGGGCGGACGACGGGAATGTGACGACAGACCCTAGGACACGGCGAGATCCTCGCCCGTCTCGTCGAGGTGGGCCGCCATGGCGGCGACCGCTTCCTGCGGCGCGCCCGAGGCGATGGCGGCCAGGATCCGCCGGTGGGCCGTGATCGTCGCCCGCTGGCTGTCGCCCCGGCGGGACCGCCCCTCGTAGCTGGCGAGCCGGTGTGCGGTGAGGATGTCCGAGAGCGATTCCAGGACGAGTTCCAGCATGCCGTTCCCGGCCATGCGGGCGATCTCGTGGTGGAAGGCGAGGTCGAGGGCCACGAAACGGTCGCGGTCCTCGACGGCGTCCTCCATCTCGTCGAGCAGGGCGCCGGCCGCGTCCGCCGAGGCCTCGCCGGACGCGACCCGGGCCGCCGCCCGGGATGCCAGCGCCCCCTCGATCGCGCCGCGCGCGTCCAGGACGTCGGCGACCTCCAACGACTGCTGGCGCAGACGGAATTGGAGGATCTGCCCGAACACCCGCGCCGAGGGGACGTTGACCCGGGCCGGGCGGCCCTGGCTCGACACGAGGATCTCGCGGGCGGACAGCACGCGGATCGCCTCGCGCACCGCGAGCCGGTTGACTCCGAACCTGGCCGCGAGTTCGCCCTCCGAGGGCACGTCGTCGCCGGGCTCGAGCCCCGACTCCTCGATCAGATCGACGATCTCACCGGCGACCTGATCGAACAGCGTGGTGCGGCGCACTGCCACGTGGGAACTCCTTCGAGGGATGTGCCGGGCGGGCCCCAGCGTACCGTCGGTCTCACGGCGGGAATCAGGCGTGTGTGCTGCTCAGCACCACGTACTCCCACTGCCCGAGCGGACGCGACAGCAGGGGGCGGCCGTCGCGCCAGGCCGCGGTGAGGCGTTCGCCCCGGGCCGTCACCTGGACCACCGAGCGTGGTTCCGGCATGCCCTGCGGCAGCCGGAGCCGGAAGTCGTCGGCCTCGTCCGGCGAGGAGTTCCACACCACGACGCGCCAGTCCGTGCCGTCCGTCAGCGCCTGTGTGACGAGCCACGGATGCCCGGTGGCCCGCGCGTGCGCACACCGCGACAGCCAGTCGAGCACGGCGCTCAACTGGGCCTCGCGCTGCGCGTTCATCAAGGTCATGCCGGGGGTGTGGGCGGGCCAGGGCGTGACGGCGACCCGGCCGGCCAGCGCGTTCTCGTACAGGACGAGTCCGCTGCCCCTCTCGCGGTCGAGCTGGTCTCGGACGACGCTGGCGACGCGCGCGTCCGGCGCGGGGTCGAACGCGACGACGGCGGAGCGGTCGTAGCTCTCGGTGTCCAGGGAGATCGCGCAGCCGGGGCGCAGGGAGAACGCGGGGTCGGTGCAGATCTCGCGGGCGTGCCCCTCGGGGGACCGCCTCGCTCCGGTCACGCCGATCAGCGGGCCGTAGCCGCGCTCGAAGAGGATCCGGGCCGCGACCGAGTCGAGCAGCAACCCCTGGCTGAGCCACTCGCGCAGTTCGGCGTCGCTGAAGGCCCAAGTCGCCTCCCCGGAAAGGGCGTTGACGCTCGCTCCGCCCCGGGCGGTGACGGCGTGGCCCGCGGCGCCGAGCAGTCCGGCCCATGAGCCGTGCGGCACGACGAGGGACTGCCAGCCCGCACGCTCCGTGTGGGTGCGCCTGCCGGTCCGCTCCGACCAGGGCAGCCCGACGCCGACCGTACGGAAGGCTCTGGGGAACGTCTCCGAGAGCCAGTCGAAGGTGTCCCGCCACTCGGCGAGGAAGACCGCGCGGCGGGGTTCGTCGTCGGGGTGGTTGCCGAGGAAGTCGTAGAGGCTGATCGCGAGGCCGTCGCTGCCGAGGATGTGGGCCAGCGACATCTGCGCGCCCGTCTGGCGGAAGGACTTGTTCCACTGCCCGTACGGCCAGCACTCGATCTCGGGGAAGCTGCGCAGACCCGCGGGCTGTACCGCGCGCTGCATGTCCAACTGCTGGATCGCACGCGGCAGTTCGGGCCCGGCGCCGTCGGAGTAGCCCCAGAAGTGCGGGCGGTGTACGGCGGGGAGGTCGAGCCAGGCCGCCCAGTCGCGGCCCTCGGCGGCGTGGGAGTCCGTACGCGAGGACATGAGGCCGAGCCGGTCCCCGAGTATCTCCCGCCAGGAACCGAGGAGTTCGCGCTGGGTGGTGTCCCAGAAGTCCAGCCACTGCTCCCGCCAGGGATGCGGGTCGCCGGGCGCGGTGCAGGCCGCGACGAGTTCCTCGCGCGTCACCGTGATCCCGGTGCGGCGGGCGAACTCGGCCAGGTGGAGCGGGCAGAAGCAGCCGCCCCAGTCGAGCGGGCGGTGGTTGTGCAGCCGGATGTCGTCCTCGATCCACACCGTGTCGACGTCCTCGGCTGCGTAGAGACGCAGGGTCTGTGCGAAGTGCGCGCGCCAGTCCGGGTCCAGCGGGCACACCTGCACGGCGGCGGCCGTCCCGTGCTGGTCGGTCATCGTCTGCCACGTCTGGCCCGGCTCCAGGGAGCGGGCCCAGTCGCCGTGGCCCACGGTGTGGCCGGGGTTGAGGCTCACGGCGACGCCTTCGGCCCGCAGCCGGGTGCGCCACGGACGCGTGGCGGTCAGCCAGTGCGCGACGCGGTCGAGACTCTCGTGGCCGTCGTTGAACTCCATGCCGAAGAGGAATACGCAGATCTCCTCGGCCCGCGCGACCCGCGCCAGGGCCAGCAGCCTGTCGCCGGCCTGCTTCGGATCGTCGGCCGGATCCACCTGGAGGCGGAGCACATAGCGTGAGGTCACTCGTTCGCACCTTCGGTCTCGGGGCCCGGCCGGGGAGCGCGGGACGACACCTAGCGTCGCCACTTAGCAGCTAAGCTGTCAAGGGTAGAGCGAGAGCCGGGTGAGCGTCCGGGCAAGCGGAGCGAACGAGGAGTGGCGATGGGGCGGTTGGCGGACCGGGTGGTCCTGGTGACGGGCGGGGCGCACGGCATCGGCCGGGCGATCGTCGAGACGGCCGTGCGCGAGGGCGCGGCCGTGGCGTTCCTCGACCTGGACGAGGAGGCCGGAGCGGCGCTGCGCGACGAACTCACCGGCAGGGGCGCCCGCGTGGCCTTCCGCCGGGTCGACGTCACGGACGGGCAGTCGGTCGCGGTCGCGGTGAACGACGTGGCCGACGCGCTCGGACCGATCGACATCCTGGTCAACAACGCCGGGCGCAACGTCTACGCCGACCCGGTCGCGATGAGCGAGGCCGAGTGGGACCAGGTCTTCGACGTCGACCTGAAGGCGGCCTTCCTGTGCGCGAAGCACACCCTGCCGTCGATGATCGAGCGGGGCGGCGGGGCGATCGTGAACATCGCGTCCCTGCACGCCAAGCTGACCTGCGCCGGCATGTACCCGTACGCGGCGGCCAAGTCCGGTCTCGTCGGGCTGACCCGCTCGATGGCCCTGGAGGTCGCGCGTCACGGCGTACGGGTCAACGCGGTCAGCCCGGGTTACATCAGGACGGCCCTGGTCGACGAGTACTTCGACCAGAACCCGGACCGGGACGCCGAGCGCAAGGCGCTCGACGTCCATCCGCTCGGCCGGATCGGCACCCCCGAGGAGGTCGCCGAAGTGGTGTGCTTCCTCGCGTCCGACGCCGCGTCCTTCGTCACCGGGGCGGAGTGGGCCGTGGACGGCGGGCTCGGGGTGCGGTTCGCCTGACCCCCGCCAGGGCCTTTCGTTCGGGTCAGGCCGGATCAGGGAGCGGGTGCCGGCGCCGTGCATCGGTCGGAGGAAGGAGTCGACGCGGAGCGTCGGCGACTGACGACAACGCCGCGAGGCGCGGTGCCGGCACCCGCGAGCCCGGCGTGATCCGAACGAACGGCCCTACGGGGGAGTCGCCGTGAGCGCTCGGCCGGGGATCAGCCGACCCCGGTCGCGGCGGCGATGCGCTCCCGGGTGTGCCGCAGTTCGGTGACCACCGGCCGGCCCGTCACCAGTTCGCCGCCGTCCACGAAGCCCTCCTCGCGGCCGCGCAGCGCGTCGATCAGCCGTCCGCGCCAGCGCTCCAGCAGCGCGGCGTGCTCGGGCAGCCGCGCCAGGTTCACCAACTCCTTCGGATCCCCGACGAGGTCGAAGAGCTGCTCGTGCCCGTCGCCCGACATCCACAGATACTTGTGCCGGCCGTCGGTCACCCACTGCAGCGACTGCCCCAGATAGGTGTGCTCGCCGTGCAGATACTCCCGCCAGTCGTCCGGCCGTTCGCCGCGCAGGAACGGCAGCAGGCTGCGCCCGTCCACACTGTCCGGCACCGGAAGTCCCGCCGCCTCCAGCAGCGTCGGCATCACGTCACGCAGTTCCACGACCTCGTCGGCCACCGAACCGCCCGCGTCCCCGCGCATCGACGGCGCGAGGTTCATCAGGATCGGGACCCGCGCCGAGCCCTCGAAACCGAGTGCCTTACGGAACATGTGGTGGTCGCCCATCATCTCGCCGTGGTCCGACACGAAACAGAACATCGTGTCGTCACCGAGACCCGCCTCGACCAGGGCCTCGCGGAACCGCTTGATCTGCAGGTCGATGTGCGCCATGTGCCCGTAGTAGCCCGCCCGCGCCCGGTGGACCAGACGCGGATCGATCACGCCGACGGCGGCCTCGTGATACCCGTCCTTGCGGTACGGCGCGTAGTCGTCGACCCAGTCACCGACCACGGGTTCGTACGGGTCGAGCGCCATGTACTGGTCGAAGGCCCACTCGGGCGGGTCGTACGGATGGTGCGGCCGGTGGAAGGACAGGTAGAGGAAGAACGGCTTGGTGGGGTCCCGGCGCGGCAGCCACTCGATCGCCTCGGTCACCGCCCACGTCGTCGGATGGAGCGCCTCGGGCTTGTCCCAGGGGCGCGCGACGATGGAGTTGCAGCTGACGCCGTGGTCCGCGTAGTCGGCGGCCGGCGTCATCCCGGGCTGGCGGCGCAGCCAGGGCACGTAGTCGTCGAAGAACTCGAAGTTACGGCTGTGACGCCTGCGCGCGTAGTGCAGATAGCCGTCGTGCAGCCGCACGTCGTCGAAGCCGAGGCGGGCGCGCTCAGGGAAGACGTGCATCTTGCCGACGGCCTGAGTCTGGTAGCCGCCGCGCCGGAACTCGCCCGGCAGCGTCACCGGGTGGACCTGCTCGAAGGGCACCCCCTCGCGGTAACCGACCCGGCCGTGCCGCTCCTGCGACTGGCCGGTGAAGAGGGCCACGCGGGCGGGGACACAGGTCGGCGTCGCGGAGTAGGCGCGGTCGAAACGCACGCCTTCGCCCGCGAGTTCGTCCAGGTGAGGGGTGTGGACGTCGGGGTGGCCCGCAGCGGAGAGGCAGTCGCCCCTCCACTGGTCCACACAGATCAGTACGACATTGGGCTGGCGCAAGAGGAGCTCCGGGTCAGGAAATCCCGTCGGCCCCGGTCACCGCCGACGGGTGGGCGACGGTGACGATCATGCCTGGAGCGAGCCGACCCGAACAGGGTGCGCGGGCGATTACGCCGAGCGGGCATTGTCGACTCGGCGACAAGGGGACATAACTCGCTCAGCAACGCGGCGACGTGTCCGCGGCCGCCCGGCTCCGGTACTCCGTCGGCGTGATGTCGTACGCGGTGCGGAACGCGCGGCTGAAGTCGGCCGCCCGGGGAAAGCCCCAGCGGGCCGCGACGGCGTGGACGGGGGAGGAGCGCAGCGCCGGATCGACGAGGTCGCGACGGGCCGCTTCCAGGCGCTGGCGGCGGATCCACGCGGCGACCGTGGCCTCCTCGTTCTCGAACAGCCGGTGCAGATAGCTGGTGGAGATGTGATGCGCGGCCGCGACGTTCGCGGGCGTGAGCCGCGGGTCGTGCAAGCGCTCCTGGGCGAACTTCTTGATACGCAGCAGCAGGGCACGCCGGTGCGTGTCCGGGGGAAGGCTGTTCTCGGCCTCCAGGGCATGGGCGAACAGCGCGGTGACCAGATCGGCCACGACCCCGCCGAACCGGGGCCCGTCGGAGGGCCGGTAGCAGGCGGTGTCCCTGATCAGCTGTGACAGGAACTGCGCGAGCAGCGCACCGATCCCCGTCCCGGCCGGCACCCGCCTCGGGACCGAGCGGCAGTCGGCCCCTCGGGGCAGCGGCACCAGTGCCTTGGGCAGTTCGAGGCCCACGGCCGTGACCGGGTCCCTGCCCGTGCGGATCTCCCATGGCACCGAGGAGTCGTTGATGTCCAGGTCGGACGGCTGGTACACGGCCTCCTGGCCGTCCCAGCTGCCGGTTCCCGTCCCGCCCACCAGGAGCGAGAGGTGGAACAGCTCCGGGTCGGAGCGGCGGATCAGCTTCGGCGTGCGCCGGATGACCAACTGCTGGAACGTGGCCGGCCACACGGACACGGCCCCGAGGTCGAGGACCCGCTGGGCGGCCCGGAAGTCGTCGGCGTGGTCGCTGGTCATGCGCACCGGCGCGTGGGTCCGCCCCACCCGCTCCGCCCAGTACGCCAGACGGTCCGCCGCCGGCACTTCCTCACTCCGGAAAACCGTCTCGTTCAGCACGCGTCCTTCTCCCCGTTCCGTGTGCGTCAGAAGATCAAACACGGCGACGATAAACGTCCGATGGACGGCTCCGGTGGACGGCGCCGGCGGACGGCTCCGGGTCTCACCCGGGGCGACGCCCTAGGCTGCACGAGGCACAGGCCACGACCTCAGGAGCGCGCACCGTGTACGACCCCGCACCGGCCCACCCGTACCCCGACAGCACCGGCCCGGAGGAGGCCCCCGTCCCGCACCCGCTGCTGGCGCCCGTGCTGGGCCTCCTGGGCACCTGGCGTGGACAAGGACAGGGCGGATACCCCACGCTCGACGGGGACTTCGCCTACGGGCAGGAAATCGTCCTCAGCCATGACGGCCGGCCGTTCCTGCGCTTCGAGGCCCGGGCCTGGCTGCTCGACGCCGACGGTGCGCCGCTGCGGCCGTCGGCCCGGGAGAGCGGCTGGTGGCGGCTCCAGCCCGACGGCCGGGTGGAGGCGCTGATCACGCAGCCGACCGGCATCGCGGAGATCGCCGTCGGTACCGCGGACGGCACCACGGTCGACCTCGCCACCGATCAGGTGGCGCTCACCCCCACCGCCAAGGAGGTCAAGGCCACGCGCCGCCGCTACACGCTGACCGACGACGGCACGCTCACGTTCACCCACGACCTCGAGGCCGTCGGCATGCCGCTCCAGCACCACCTGTCGGCACGGCTGCGGCGCGAGGCCTAGCTCACGGACCCCTGGGCAACGGCCGTGGCCGACAAGGGACTTCGAGCAAGGGCATTGAGGTGAAAGGTTTGGCGGAAAGTGGCCACCCGGTGGTTACCCGGAAGTAACTGTGGCTGCTTTGATGTGGCGTGCTCACGTCCGTCACCACACCCCCACAAGAATCGGGAGACCACGTGTCCCGCGTTGCCCGCCGCACGACCGGTACCGCCCTCGCCGTGACCCTCGCCGCCGCCTCCGCCGTCCTGACCGCGCCGCAGGCCTCGGCGGCAGCGTCCGCCGACACGCCCCGGCTCAAGGTCCTGACGTACAACACGTTCCTGATGAGCACGAATCTCTACCCCAACTGGGGTCAGGCGCACCGGGCGGCGGCCATCCCGGCCGCGCCGTTCTTCCAGGGCAACGACGTCGTCGTACTCCAGGAGGCGTTCGACAACACCACGTCCGACGCGCTGAAGAGCAACGCGGCGGCGCAGTACCCGTACCAGACCCCCGTCGTGGGGCGGTCCAAGGACGGCTGGGACGCCACCGGGGGCTCCTACTCGTCGACGACGCCCGAGGACGGCGGCGTGACCCTGCTCAGCAAGTGGCCGATCGTGCACAAGGAGCAGTACGTCTACAAGGACGCGTGCGGCTCCGACTGGTGGTCCAACAAGGGCTTCGTCTACGCCGTCCTCGACGTGAACGGCGCGAAGGTGCACGTGGTCGGGACGCACACCCAGTCCACGGACTCCGGGTGTGGGGCGGGTGAGGCGGTCAAGGACCGCAGCCTCCAGTTCAAGGCCATCAAGTCGTTCCTGGACGCCAAGCACATCCCGGCCGGCGAGCAGGTCATGGTGGCGGGCGACCTCAACGTCGACTCGCACGGCGGGGAGTACGCCTCCATGCTCGCCGACGGCGGATTCGTCGGGGCCGACTCGCGGACCGGGCACCCGTACTCGTTCGACACCGAGACCAACTCGATCGCGAGCTACCGCTACCCGGGCGAGCCCAAGGAGGACCTCGACTACGTCCTGCACGTCCAGGGCCACGCCCGGCCGGCCGGATGGGTCAACAACGTGGTCGAGGAGACCACCGCGCCCTGGACCGTGAGCAGTTGGGGCACCAGCTACACGTACACCAACCTGTCGGACCACTACCCCCTCCAGGCCGGCCGCCCGTGACCCGAGCCCGGCGCCCGGAGCGGGCTCAGAACGCGCGGGGTCAGAACGCGTCCGCGAGGAACGCCAGGCCCGCGATCAGGCCGATGTAGGCGAGCACGGCCAAGACGCACACGAACAGCAGCAGCCAGCCGACCGTGATGCCGAGGAGCGCCGTCCGCCGCCCCTCGCCGTCGAGGCGGCGCCCGCGGAAGCGGCCGACATGGCCGGCCGGGACGGCGATCAGGGCGCTCAGCACGGCCATGCCGACGAAGATGCCGGGGTTCAGCCAGGCGATGCCGGTGGAGAAGCCGGCGAGCGACGCGACGCCGAAGCCCGCGAAGGAAATACTCACCTTCGCGGGCCGGTTCCGGCCGCCGAGGCCGCGCCCGGACCCCGTCCGGGCCTGCGTGCTCCGCGATCCGCTGCTCACGGTCCGCCCCCCTGGGCTCGTGTCTGTTGCAAAACGTGAATCTTACGGGGGCGCCGTGGCAGGACCGCCTCGTACCCGAGGCAGCGGACCGTCCGGGACCGAGGCCGAGGTCCCACCGGCGCGGTCCCCCTCCTGTGGCGCCCCGCGACCCCCTCCGCAAGGCTGGGGGAGGGGCCGCCGCACAGATCAGGAAGGGCCCCACATGCCGGACGCGCAGGACCCCGCCCCGCACTCCGCCTCGGCGTGCGGCGTACGCGTCTCGGAGAACGGGCCGTACCTCGTCACCGGCAGAGTCCCCCTCACCCAGCTGGTCATCGTCACCGACGCGCGGGGCCAGTCCGTCGAGTGGTGGCAGCAGCGCACCTACGACACCGAGGAGACGTACGCGCTCTGCCGCTGCGGACAGTCCGCGAACAAGCCGTTCTGCGACGGCAGGCATGAGCGGGCACGGTTCGACGGCACCGAGACCGCCAGCCGGCTGCCCTACCTGGAACAGGCCGACGAACAGGACGGACCCGAGCTCACCCTCACCGACGCCCAGCCCCTGTGCGCCTTCGCGCGGTTCTGCGACGCGGACGGACAGGTGTGGAACCTCGTCGAGGAGCAGGGCACCGCCGACGTCGTGAAACGCGAGACGGGCGACTGCCCCTCAGGGCGCCTCGTCGCCTGGAACCTCGCCGAGCGGCGCCCCGTCGAGCCCGAACTCCCACCGTCCATCGGCATCATCGAGGACCCGCAGGAGGGCGTCAGCGGAGGGATCTGGGTGCGCGGCGGCATCCCGGTCACCGCCGCCGACGGCACGCCGTACGAGGTCCGCAACCGCGTGACCCTGTGCCGCTGCGGAGCCTCGCGCAACAAGCCCTTCTGCGACGGCACCCACGCGTCGATCGGCTTCAAGGACACCTGACCTCACCGCGCTCCGGGCCCGGAGGCCGTACGCCGTACGGGTCATCCAGCGCGCCGTCGTCCGCGCCTGCCACTGCAATGGACGAGTGCCCCCATGGAGCGGACCCCTCACCCAGAGCGCCGGCAGCGCGCCCCCCGACGACTGTCTGGCGCGCAACGACTGGATCTGCGGCGAGTACCTGAGCACCCGCCGTCACATCCTCCTCGACGCGATCGTCCAGCACCTCCAGCTCACCGTGCTCGCCGTCCTGATCGCGCTGGTGCTCGCCGTGCCGCTCGCCGTCGTCGCCCGCCGCTGGTCCCTCGCCTCGGGCCCGGTCCTCGCCCTGACGACGATCCTCTACACGATCCCGTCGCTCGCCATGTTCTCGCTGCTGCTGCCCGCGTACGGCCTGTCCGCGTCCCTCGTCGTCGCGGGGCTCGTGCTGTACTCGCTCACCCTCCTCGTGCGGAACATCCTCGCGGGCCTGCGCGCGGTCCCCGAAGACACCCGACAAGCCGCGCGCGGCATGGGATACGGGCCGGTCAGACTGCTGCTCACGGTGGAGCTGCCCCTCGCCCTGCCGGCCGCGATGGCGGGCCTGCGCATCGCCATGGTCTCCGCCGTCTCCCTCGTCACGGTGGGCGCCATCGTCGGCTACGGCGGCCTCGGCAACCTCATCTACGCGGGCATGAACACGTTCTTCAAGGCGCAGGTCCTCACCGCGTCCGTGCTGTGCGTCGTCATCGCGGTCGCCGCCGACCTGCTGCTGCTCGGCGTACAGCGGATCCTCACGCCCTGGACGAGAGCGAGCCACGCGTGAAGACCCTCACCGACGCCTGGGACTGGCTCGCCGACGCCGCGCACTGGACCGGCGACGACGGCATCTGGCACCGGCTCGCCCAGCACCTCGTCCTCACCGTCGTCTGCCTCGCCATCAGCTGCCTGGTCGCCCTGCCCGTCGCGCTCGTCCTCGGCCACCTGGGCAAGGGCGGCGCGCTCGCCGTGAACATCTCCAACGTCGGCCGCGCCGTCCCCACCTTCGCGGTCCTCGTGCTGCTCCTGCTCACCCCCCTCGGCAGGTTCGGAGAGGGGCCCACGGTCGTCGCTCTGGTCCTTTTCGCGGTCCCGCCGCTGCTCACGAACGCCTACGTCGGGATGCGCGGAGTCGACCGTGACATCGTCCAGGCCGCTCGCGGCATGGGGATGACGGGACGGCAGATGCTCTTCCAGGTCGAGGTGCCCCTCGCCCTGCCGATGATCATGAACGGGGTGCGGATCGCCGCGGTGCAGCTCGTCGCCACCGCGACGATCGCGGCCCTCGCGGGCGGCGGAGGCCTCGGCCGGATCATCACCGCCGGATTCAACCTGGCGAGCACCCCGCAGGTCGTCGCGGGCGCCGTCCTCGTCGCCGCCTTCGCGCTGCTCGTCGAGGGAGCCTTCGAACTCGCCGAACGGTACGCGCCCGCCCTGGCCCGGAAGAGGGCCTGATGGCGGCTTCACGACTTCGGGCCGCGGCGGCAGCCGTACTCCTGCCGCTCCTCCTGCTCGGCGCCTGCGCCGGCGGCCCCTCCCTGGAGAACCAGGGCGCCGTCACCGCCACACCCGGCGACAGCAAACACCTCACCATCGGCACGGCCGGCTTCACCGAGAGCGACCTGCTCGCCCAGATGTACGCCCTGCTCTTGAAGCAGGCCGGCTACCGCACCGACATCCTGTCCGTCGCCAACCGCGAACTGTACGAACCCGCCCTGGAATCCGGCCAGATCGATGTCGTACCCGAATACGCGGCGACCTTCGCCGACTGGCTCAACGCCAAGACGAACGGCGCCAAGGCTCCGCCCGTCGGATCGCCCGACCTCGACACCACCATGAAGGCCCTGCACGGACTCGCCGCCCCGCGCGGACTCGCCGTCCTCGACCCCGGCAAGGCCGTCGACCAGAACGCCTTCGCCGTGACCACCGCCTACGCGAAGCAGCACCGCCTCAAGACCCTCAGCGACCTCGGCGCGTCCGGCCTGAAGGTACGCCTCGCCGCGGGCGACGAATGCGTCCAACGGCCCTACTGCGAGCCGGGCCTGAGGAAGACGTACGGCATCGACGTCACCGGCGTCGACCCCAAGGGCGTCGGCACCACCCAGTCGAAGAAGGCGGTGCAGGACGGCAAGGACCAGATGATGCTCACCACGACGACCGACGCGACCCTGTCCGACTTCGGCCTCGTGCTGCTCGCCGACGACAGGCATCTGCAGAACGCCGACTACATCGTGCCGGTGGTCAACCGGGCGCGCGCGGGCAGTGAGCGCGTCGTCGACGCCCTCGGCGCGCTGAACTCCGTACTGACCACGCAGGACCTGGCGTCCATGAACCAGCAGGTGGACAGCTGGCGCAGGCTCCCGCAGGACGTGGCGCGCTCGTACCTGGAGTCGAAAGGGCTGCTCAAGAGCTGACCTTCCGTGAGAGGCGCGGGCCGATCACGCGTCGGCGACCGAGTCGAAACTCACCTCGTCCCGCGCCACGCCCCGGGCGTCCGCGTCCACCGAGCGGCGCAGCGCCTCGTGGAGTTTCGCCGGGGTCAGCACGCCGAGAAAGCGGGCGCCTTCGAGGACCGCGACCCAGCCCGCGTCGTGCTGGAGCATCACACCGAACGCCTGCTTGAGCGGGGCGCCCACGGGCACCCAGGCGTTCATGCGGTGGGCCAGGTCGCCGACCAGCCCCTCCTCGCCCGCGAGGGACAACTCGTCGATGCCGACCCAGCCGTGCAGATCGCCGTCCGCGTCGAGGACGACGGCCCAGCGCGTGTCCTCGTCACGCAGACGCGCGGCGGCCTGCCGGGCGGGCTCGCCGGTGCGGGCCACAGCGGGCTGGTCCAGGTCGTCCGGCTCGATCTCCGTCACGGAGAGCCGCTTCAGACCACGGTCGGCCCCGACGAACTCGGCGACGTAAGGCGTCGCGGGCGTGCCGAGCACCGCACCCGGAGTGTCGAACTGCTCGATACGGCCCTGCCCGTACACCGCGATACGGTCGCCCAGCCTGACGGCCTCCTCGATGTCGTGCGTGACCAGGAGAACCGTCTTGCGCACGGCGGCCTGCATCCGCAGGAACTCGTCCTGCAACTGCTCGCGGACCACCGGGTCGACGGCGCCGAACGGCTCGTCCATCAGGAGGACCGGCGGGTCGGCGGCGAGCGCGCGGGCCACACCGACGCGCTGGCGCTGGCCGCCCGACAGCTGTTCCGGGTAGCGGGAGCCGTACTGCTTCGGGTCGAGCCCGACCAGGTCCAGCAGCTCGGCCGCCCGGGCGCGCGCCGTGGACTTCTTCCAGCCGATCAGCGCGGGCACGGTCGCCGTGTTGTCGAGGATCGTGCGGTGCGGGAAGAGGCCGACCTGCTGGATGACGTATCCGATGCGGCGGCGCAGCTTGACGGGGTCGACCTTCGAGATGTCCTCGCCGTCGACGAGGATCCGTCCGGACGTGGGCTCGATGAGGCGGTTGACCATCATCATCGTGGTGGTCTTCCCGCAGCCCGACGGGCCGACCAGGGTGACCAGTTCGCCCTCGCCGACCTCGAAGGACAGATCGTCCACGGCCGTCGTGCCGTCCGCGTACCGCTTGGTGACTTGGTCGAACCGGATCATTCCCTCACGCTAACCGTGACGGTCACTCCCCGCTCAGCAGCACCACCTCCAGGGTGCGCGGGCCGTGCACGCCCTCGACCCGGTCGAGTTCGATGTCGCTGGTCGCGGAGGGTCCCGAGATCCAGGTCAGCGGGCGTGTCGGGTCGAGCCGCTCGAGGGCTTGGGGAACGGAGGAGACGACCTGGTCGGGGACGCGGACGACGCAGATGTGGTGGTCTGGGATCAGGGTGATGCGGCGGCGGCCTTGGTCCGGGCTGCCGTCGAGGACGATGGTGCCGGTCTCGGCGACCGCGACCGCGCAGCCGGTGACCACGCTCCCCACCTTGTCCAAGTCGTGCGTGGTGCTCACGGCACGGTCGTGCACCCGGGTGGGATCGGCGGCGGACATCCACCCCGGCGGCAGGCCTGGGGGCACGAGCACATACTGCGGTCCCTGCGCGGCGAGCAGCCTCATGATCAGGTCCGAGAGCTCCTCCTCGCCCCGGCAGCGGTGCACGATCGCCCGGTAGTCCGCCAGGTTCTCGGCGAGCAGGTCGACGGTCTCCTCCGTGTTCCGCGAGCCGTGCTCACGCCGGTACTCCCGGTCTACGGCCGTCTCGTACGACGCCTGTGCGTCGCCCCGGGGTGCCTCGCCGAGCGCGCGCCGGACCCGGCCCAGGATGATGTCCCTGCTGCTCACTTGCCGTTCTCCTTCGTGCCGTGGGTGCGCTGCCACCAGTCGCGGAAGGATTCCGCCGGGACCTGTGGCAGATCCCGGGTCGCGGTCCAGGCCTTGCCGGGGCCGGGGAGCGTACGGGGATGGAAGCGGCGCGTGCGCGAGGCCACGCGCTGGCCGGCGCGCAGCGCCGCGGGGTGGACGAACGCCCAGCCGGCCGCGCGCATGGCCGCCCGCTCCGCCGCGTGGCCCTTCGCCGGCTTCAGGACCACCCTGTTGCCCTGCCGGGTGGCCGGTCCGCCTTGCACCACTCGCTCGCGCAGGTGGACGAGGACTTCGGGGATGTCGATGGCGACGGGGCAGACTTCGTAGCAGGCGCCGCAGAGGCTGGAGGCGTAGGGGAGTGAGGCGTCGATCTCGCTTGCTGTGCCGCGCAGTTGGGGGCTGAGGATGGCGCCGATGGGGCCAGGGTAGACGGAGCCGTAGGCGTGGCCGCCGGCCCGCTCGTAGACGGGGCAGACATTCAGGCAGGCGGAGCAGCGGATGCAGCGCAGGGCCTGGCGGCCGACCTCGTCGGCGAGGGTGTCGGTGCGCCCGTTGTCGATCAGGACCAGGTGGAAGGTCTGGGGTCCGTCGGTGTCGGTGGTGCCGGTCCACATGGACGTGTAGGGGTTCATGCGTTCGGCGGTCGAGGAGCGGGGCAGGGTCTGGAGAAAGACTTCGAGGTCGCGCCAGGTGGGGACGATCTTCTCGATGCCGACGACGGAGATGAGGGTCTCGGGCAGGGTCAGGCACATGCGGCCGTTGCCCTCGGACTCGACGACGACCAGGGTGCCGGTCTCGGCGACCATGAAGTTCGCGCCGGAGATGCCGACCTTGGCGCGCAGGAACTTCTCACGCAGATGCAGGCGCGCTGCCTCGGCCAGCTCCGCCGGGGTGTCGGTCAGACCCTCGGGGGCGGGACGGCCCCATGCGGCCATTTCTTGGGTGAAGATGTCGCGGATCTCGCCGCGGTTGCGGTGGATGGCCGGGACGAGGATGTGGGAGGGGCGGTCGTGGCCGAGCTGGACGATGAGTTCGGCGAGGTCGGTCTCGTAGGCGGCGATCCCGGCTGCTTCGAGTGCTTCGTTGAGGCCGATCTCCTGGGTGGCCATCGACTTGACCTTGACCACCTCGGACTCGCCGCTCTCCCGCACCAGGCGCGTCACGATCCGGTTGGCCTCGTCCGCGTCGGTGGCCCAGTGCACGGTGCCGCCCGCCGCCGTCACCGTCTCCTCCACCTGCACGAGGTAGGTGTCGAGATGGCGCAGGGTGTGGTCCTTGATCTGCTTGCCGGCCTCGCGCAGAGCGGCCCAGTCGTCGAGTTCCGCCACGGCCCTGGCCCGCTTGTCGCGGATGGTGTGGGTGGCGTGCTTCAGGTTGGCGCGCAGGGTCGCATCACCGACGGCCTGGCGGGCGGCCCTCGGGAACGCGGGCATACCGACGAACGTGCCGCTCATGACCAGGGCTCCTCTTGCGTGCTCGCCAGGATTTCCGCGATGTGGACGGGGCGCATGCCGACCGTGAGGCGCGACATCGTGCCGCCGAGGTGCATCAGGCACGAGTTGTCCGCCGCGCACAGCACGTCGGCGCCGGTCGAGGCGGCGTTGCGGACCTTGTCCTCGCCCATCGCCGCCGACACGTCCGCGTTCTTCACGGCGAACGTGCCGCCGAACCCGCAGCACTCCGCCGCACCCGGCAACTCGATCAGCTCAAGTCCCCTGACCTGCTTGAGCAGTTGATAGGGGCGGTCGCCGAGGCCGAGGGAGCGCAGGCCGTGGCAGGTCGGGTGGTAGGTGACCGTGTGCGGGTAGGAGGCGCCCACGTCCGTCACACCGAGTACGTCCACGAGGAACTCGGTCAGCTCGTACGTCTTCGGTACGACCGGCGCGAGAGCGGCCGCGAGCCCGTCGCCGCGGCCCTCCGCGCGGGCCCGCTCGCCCATGCGCGGGTACAGCTCGCGCACCATCGCCCCGCACGACCCCGACGGCGTCACGATCGCGTCGTACTCCCCGAATACATCGGAGAACTTCCGGGCGAGCGGCTCCGCCTCATGCCGGTAGCCGGTGTTGTAGTGCGCCTGCCCGCAACAGGTCTGCCCCATCGGGAAGTCGATGTCCACACCCAGTCTGGTCAGCAGTTTCACCACCGCACGACCGGTGTCCGGATAGAGCGTGTCGTTGACACACGTCAGGAACAGTGCGACACGCATCGCGGCCCCTTCGTATCGATCATCGGATGGGTGCAGGGTACGCGGCAGGAGGCCTTGAGGGGAGACACCTGGCCTCACCGTTCGGCGAGGCGCCGCTCGACGGCCGCCCACGCGGTGGTGTTCCCCCGCGGCTCGCCTCGCTCAGGACGGGGGCGTCGAGTTCGAGACCGGTCGGCGACCAGGTGCCGGTGCAGATGGAGGCGAACCGCTCGCCGGGAGCGGACGGGACGGCGGCGACCGCGGGCGCCGTGTCGTGCGAGCCGACGGCCGTCACCGGAACCGGACCCGTCAGCCCCCTCCAGCGGGCGCGTCACCAGTTCGACGTCATCTCTCGTCACCGGGTCGGTCGACGCGCCTTTCGCCGAGGTGGTGCCGCCCGCGTAGTGCGTGTTGCGCGCATCCGCGCCCAACCGGTGTGAACGGGCCAGGAGTTCGCTCACGCACGCGCGCTGCTCCGTCATGCCTTTCACGCCCCCCATCCGGCCTGTACGCCTCCGACGCGGTCCTTCACGATCCGCTCCTGCCATCCTGACCGCCGGTAGGCCCCCAGGGGATCCGGGTCGAGCCCCCGTTCTTCCCTGACCTCCTCCAGTAGGGGACGCACGTCCGTGTTGTACGCGTCCATCAGCACTCCGTTGGCCGCCAGCACATCGCCCTCCCGCTGGGCCGCGGCGAGTGCCTCGGTGTCGACGAGCAGCGCCTTGGCCGTGGCCTCCTGGACGTTCATCACCGAGCGGATGATCGCGGGGATCTTGGCCTCGATGTTGTGGCACTGGTCGAGCATGAACGCGATATCGGAGTCGGTCTCCAGACCGCCGCCCCGCCGCACCTCGTACAGGATCCGGAACAACTGGAAGGGGTCCGCCGCGCCGACCATCAGGTCGTCGTCTGCGTAGAAGCGCGAGTTGAAGTCGAACGCGCCGAGGCGTTGCTCGCGCAGCAGGAACGCGACGATGAACTCGATGTTGGTCCCCGGCGCGTGATGCCCGGTGTCCACACACACCTGCGCCTTCTCGCCGAGCTTGAGGCAGTGCGCGTACGACGTGCCCCAGTCCGGCACGTCGGTGGCGTAGAAGGCGGGCTCGAAGAGCTTGTACTCGAGCACCATGCGCTGGTCGTCGCCCAGCCGGTCGTACACGGTCCGCAGCGCCTCGGCGAGCCGGTCCTGGCGGTCCCGGAGGTCGTCCTGGCCGGGGTAGTTGGTGCCGTCGGAGAACCACAGCTTCAGATCGCGCGAGCCGGTGGCGTCCATGATGTCGACGCACTCCAGGAGGTGGCCGACGGCCTTGCGCCGCACCGCTGGGTCCGGGTTGGTGACGCTGCCCAGCTTGTAGTCGTCGTCCTGGAAGACATTGGAGTTGACCGCGCCCAGCTTCACACCGCGTTCCTCGGCGTACGCGGCGAGCTGCGCGTATCCCTCGGGTCCGCCCTCGACGCGGTCCCACGGTATGTGCAGCGCCACGGTCGGCGCGGCGCCGGTGAACGCGTGGACCTGCGCGGCGTCGTCGAGCTTCTCCCGCGGGGTGCGGGGCACGCCGGCCTGGGGGAACACCTTGAAGCGGGTGCCCGAGTTCCCGTAGGCCCAGGAGGGTGTCTCGATCGACTGGCGCTTCAGGACGGCCTTGGCAGCGGCTGTCCGCGCCGGGTGTGCTGTGGACCCGGTCATGTCTCTCCCTGGACGAGCGATCGTTGTGAAACGATTCAAAGCCCGACGCTAGAGGGCCGTGGGGGGGGGGGCGGAGCGCCCCCCCCCGCGCGGGGGGTGGGGTGCCCCCGGCGCCGGCCCGCCGCGCCGCCGAGCGCGTCGCGGC